>NZ_AUSW01000038.1 GCF_000471625.1 Psychrobacter aquaticus CMS 56 | reverse complement strand
ATAACTTATACTCTTTACCTCCCACTTTCATCGATTATTTTTCTATATACTCAATAATATTTTTCAAAACTAAGTTATTTAATCTGTTTTAAGTATTCTAAGTAGTTAACTAATTGTTCTCTGTATTTCTCATCCGACTTAAATTTTGGAGAGTCAATCCACTTATTACGATTATGAATAATTGATTCTAAGGTAAAGTCCTCATAACCAGACTCCGCTTCACAACAAGGGCATATTTCATATAATGGGAATTCACCGTCAAGACCCCATGGCAAAAAATCCTCATCATAGTAACCGCATATTTTACAACTGTGTAACTCTCTATTGAGCATGAAAATATTCCAAATTAGTTGAGTAGGAATGTGTGGAAGCATCAGGCTTAAAAATTGTTCGAGGTGCACCGTCTTTCGTTTTGACGGCAAATGTGTTTGTTTTCGGATTATATAAAATCGTATCACCATTCTTTCTGGTTTTATTTAAAGTTCCACGCGGAGGGTCACTGACAAACTCTTGAGCATGACGATAGTAGTCATTTTGAGATTTTAGTTCAGGAAATTCTTTGCTATGTTTACTCCAATGCTCTGCTAGGTTTGTATTAGGAGATCTTTTCTTAGTAGAAGTCCAGTCGAAACCTTTTTCAGAGTCTCTGTAGATATTGTTATTACTTACCGCTCGTTTTCGAATCACGTACTGTCCAGCTTTAACACTAGTCTTAGCAGATAAAGCACCCAAACCTAGCGGAAATGACATAATGTCAAAAACCAATCCCGCCTCATCTCCAATTTTTTGCACACCTTCATGGTATTTCGTACGATCACCATTGACATCTATCCAGAGAGAATTAAGACGTTCTTGATAAATTAGCTCTTCGGGAGTACCTGCTCCTGCCCAAAGCCCACCGTCTTTCAATGCTTGTTCAGTAGATACGTCAACCCATATTCCTAATTCCTCATCAGACATTTCATCTTCAGAATCTTTATTGTCAGAAGCTGCAAAGCTAGAAAATACAGTTTCTGGATCAGATTTAGGAAACACCAAAGGCGCAGCCTGCTCAATACTGCCCACACTAAAGTCCGACTCTGCAAACGACTGCTGATTGGCAATCAGCTTAGCGCCGCAGCTGGTCACATCACCGCCACGGGCAATGGGTGCACCATCGACAATAAAAGAGGCGTCGCCACTAACAATAGTGGTCACCTTTTTGCATTTTTTGCACATGACTTTATCGCCCTTGCGAGCGACAGGAATACCGTTATGAGTGGTGTGTGGTGAACCAGTGATTACTGTCCCGCCATGAGAAGTCTTTGCGCCAACGGTGATATAGGCTGCCATGTTGCACCTTGCTTAAATGTCCAAAGTTTAAATTCTGATAGCGAGTCTTATGTGTGTGACATTATAGAGGGCTAAAGCATAAAATATCAAACTTAAGTTCATCTAAATATACGATGTATGTGGCAGGCTTAATTCACATTAAGTACAAAAGCTTTTGAATATTGACTGAGCTGAAAGTCTGAACTTTTTATCAGTTGGTGAAAATAAGCAAAAATCTAGCCCTTTATCTCTCCAATCAACCAGTTAGAAACATCGTTAACTTGTACTATCAATTCAAGATTGGCTTTGCCCAATTCATCGAGCTGAGATTTGATGTCGTCTTCATTATATTTCACGCCAGTCAGTGTGTCTTTTAGCAAGTCAATCAATTCAACATTCAACGCATCAGAGAAGATGACCACATCAGTAATGACCGCTTGCTTTACATCAAGATGCAAATCGATAATGCCCCAATCAAAACGCGTTTCAATATGATGACTGAACTCAGGTGTTTTGCCAAAGCGCCAGTCCCAGTCAGCCATTTGCTGATAGTATTTATTGAGCGTCGGCTGCTTCGCAAGGCTGGCTTCATCCAATTCTTCTACTGGTGCAGTATCGCCATAATACTCACAAAACGCCTCAATAATTGCCTCAGATAACGTCTCGTGATTAATGGTTTCATTGAACTCAATCAAGTTGGCGACGCGCGCGCGCACAGATTTGATGCCTTTGGCTTTGAGTTTTAGTGGATGCGGATTGAGGTAATCGCCCAGTTTTTGCATATTGGCATTCACCAATAATGTGCCGTGGTGAAAACTGCGATCGGCTGCATGTTTGAAAGCACTGCCTGATATCTTGCGGTCGCCCACTTGCATGTCGTTACGTCCAGACAACTCAGCGTCTATGCCCAACTTTTTTAGAGCGTTGATAATGATGGTGAAGTTCGCTTCTTGGTCGTAGCTGTCTTTGGGTGATAAAAAGGTAAAGTTGGTGTTGCCCAAATCATGAAAAACCGCGCCACCGCCACTCTGACGCCGCGCCAAAAAGATATCGTCCGCTTGCATTTTATCGATTTTACATTCTACCCATGGATTTTGTGAGCGCCCAATGACCACAGTTTCGCTGTTGCGCCATAAGAATAGCGTGTGTGAATTTGCATCAAGTGCTTGGAATATCCAATCTTCGGTCGCGAGGTTAAACCAAGGGTTGGTCACGGCAGACTTTAAGATACGCAGGTTCATTATTTATCCTTTTTAGAATGTATTTTTGTTTTGGATGTTATCAATAAGCTTATGAATTGGATAAAGCCATTCTTACCGATGCGAGGTTGGAATTCAATGGGTGCTTGGTAGTGAGAATAGTTTGGGCAAGGTCAATTTATAGATAAAAAATCCGCCATAAATACAAAAAATACAACACCTATCGAGTGCTTAAAAAGTTATCATCATGGTTTTTTATCATATATCACTTTTCACGACTGCGCATTTTTCATTTAGCAATGCCGTCCAACGCTCGATAGGATAAACCCATGACCAACCGCGACCTCATTATTTTCATCACGCTGTCCTTTATGTGGTCGCTGTCTTTTATCTTTTATCGTATTGGTGTGCCTGAGTTTGGCTCATTGGCTTTTGCAAGCCTGCGCGTGGTATTAGCTGGACTCACCATGTTGGTTTTTGTGTTGTTAAAAAAGAAAAACAGACAAGGCATTCGTGAAAACTGGAAAGTACTGACGCTGGTCGGACTGTTTTCTGCGGCTGTGCCATTCATCCTATTTTCTTTTTCGGCACGTTCAGTAAACGCTGGCGTACTGGCAGTGCTTAATGCCTCAGTTCCCATGATGAGTGGCTTTATCGCTAGCACATTTTTTAAAGATCGATTGTCAAAAAAGCAAATTTTGGGCTTGGTCATTGGGGTTATCGGTGTCATTATTTTGATGAGTGAAAATTTATTTGGTGAGCAGGGCGCCACGTCTGGGTCTGGATTATTACCGATGAGCTATGCGTTATTGGCGTGCGTTGGGTATGCAGTTGGGGCAAACATCACCAGAAATTATTTGAACAACGTTTCACCAGTGGCGATCACCGCAGGTTCGCTCATCATTGCCAGTGTCATCATGCTGCCGATTGCGCTGTATGAATTTCCATATGGCAAAAGCATCAGTGTGACGGCGTGGGTTTCTGTCATTTGTATTGGCGTGTTTTCAACCGCCATCGCTCTGATTTTCATGAATCAGCTGATTAAAAGCATTGGGCCGATGCGAGCGACCAGTATTACGTTAGTCATTCCTATTTTTGCGATTATTTTGGGTTATCTATTGCTTGGCGAGGCTTTGGATATGCCAGCGATTATCGGTTCGATGGTGATATTGTTTGGTACGTATTTGTCTTTAGAGATCTCTATCAAAAAAATGTTTAAGTCATAATTTAAAAAAATTATCCCAGTCTCGCTGACTCTCTTTTATATTGACCTGACTATATCTACCGTTTTCATTAAAGTCATTCGCTTAATATCCTGATAAGAGAACTTGAATAATGAGTATTATCAATACCGATATCATGCCATATCGGTCTTTTTGTTTGTAAATTTTCCTTGAATAACCTTATCTATCCCTTATAAAGAAAACCAATGAAAGCGTATTTACCTATGCTTTTATCAGCATTTTTAATATATTTTTTGATGATAAATAATTTTTATAATTGGAAAGAACAGGACACTTTATGGCACATGACAACTTATTTGAACCCGTGAAAATGGGCACCCAAACCCTTAAAAACCGTATTATTATGGCACCATTGACTCGTCTGCGTTCGATTGAACCAGGTGATGTACCGACCGCACTTGCTGGTGAGTATTACTCACAGCGCGCAGGTGCTGGATTGGTGATTACTGAGGCAACTCAGATTTCTTTTCAGGCAAAAGGCTATGCTGGCGCGCCAGGTATTCATACGCAAGATCAAATTACCGCATGGAAAACCATCGTTGACAATGTCCATGCCAAAGGTAGCAAGATAGTGGTGCAGTTGTGGCACACCGGTCTGGTATCGCACGAAAGCGTACAGCCTGATGGCAAAGCACCCATTTCTGCCTCTGATATCGACGTTGGTATACGGACTTCATTGCGTGATAGCGACAATCAAGCCATTCGTGTTGACGCCACGCCGCCACGCCCAGCCACTCTTGATGAGATCAAGCAAGTGATTGCTGATTTTGCTCAAGCCACCAAAAATGCCAAGGAAGCAGGGTTTGATGGGGTAGAGATTCATGGTGCGCATGGTTATTTATTGCATCAGTTTTGGGTTGAACAAACCAACCAGCGCAATGATGAGTACGGCGGTAGCCGCGAAAAGCGCGCGCGCTTGACGCTTGATGTTATCGATGCTTGTGTGGATGCTTGGGATGCCGATCATGTCGGTATTCGTATTTCACCGCTTGGCACATTTAATAATGTAGAAGCGGGCTACAATGAAGACGAAAACATCTGGATGATTGAGCAGATCAACAAACGCGGATTGATGTATTTGCATCTGTCAGAGCCAGATTGGGCAGGTGGCACGCCTTATAATGATGAATTCCGTCAAAACGTCCGTGATGCTTTTGATAACTTAATTATCGCGGCTGGTGGTTATACGGCTGAAAAAGCAGAGAAAAACGTCAAGGCAGGCTATATCAACGCGGTTGCGTTTGGTCGTGATTATATTGCCAATCCCGATTTGGCTGAACGTATCCAAAAAGGCGCACCGCTTAACGAGCAGCATCCAGAGTCTTTCTATGGTGGCGGTACTGAAGGTTATACAGATTATCCGTTTTTGGATCAAGCATAAGGGTTTATCGGTCTGTTCTAACGGCTAAAAGATAAACAACGGATCGTAAAAAGCCCTCTGACTCAGACAGTCAGGGGGCTTTTTTTAGGGGAAAATGCGGACTATTTACCGAAATGACCCGTTTGATAATCACGAAACGTTTGGCGCAGCTCTTCTTGAGTGTTCATCACAAAAGGCCCGTAACCTGCCACTGGCTCGCCAATCGGCTCGCCGCTTAACAGCAAGAGTTTGATAGGCGCTCGCGTCTCTGTATTATCTGTAGGCATTGGATACTGTATTTCAATCGTATCGGTAGAAAGAGTAGAAACGTCAGACGTTTGCTCAGACTGATCGTCTACACTGCTTTGGGACGGCGCGGCGAATTGAATCAAATTACCCGCGTTGACAGGTGTGCTATTGATCAACAAGCTACCTTCTTGTACCAGCAGTAAGACATTATGGCTGCTGGGAATGGGCAGCGTCGTCGATCCTGCTGCATGTAGTTCGATATCCCATAAATTAATGGGCGTGAACGTACTAGCAGCGCCGAGTACACCTTGCCAGTCGCCCGCGATGATAGCGACTTTACCGATAGCAGTCTGATTGTTAGTTTCGTTATGATCTATTAATTCGACGATAGGCATCTCAGAGCGTTTGATAGATTGATATTTTGGCTCGGTAAGCTTGTGCGCGCTCGGCAGATTCACCCACAATTGCACCATACTAAAAACGCCGCCGCGCTGACCAAATGCCTTTGAGTGAAACTCCTCATGCAAGATGCCGCGCCCTGCGGTCATCCACTGCACATCCCCTTCCAAAATATCGCCGCGCCCGCCCGTTGAGTCTGCGTGACTGATTTCACCGGAATACGCAATGGTGACGGTTTCAAAGCCTTTGTGTGGATGCTGTCCAATCCCATGTGGCTGCGACTTATACTCGGGGTTAGGCGCAAAGGTCGTCGGATTGCCATAATCGAACAACAAAAACGGATCGGTATGGCTATAGTTAAAGTCTGGATTATCTTCTAGATGATTGATTAGGGTTTTTACATAAAAACCATCACCAACCCAGTGCGGCGCTTTATCGCCATGAATGTTTTTAATAGGGCGCATGTATTACCTCGCAAGTCTAAGTAACATCAATACTAGGGCGTGTTTGAACATTCAATCATGGTACTGACAGAGACTATTTGTGAATATAAAACACGCCCTAGTAAACAAAATACCGTTAAATCATTCTACAGTAAAACGAACTTATGTTTTGTATATATAGTCGTTGAAAAGTAATATCGGTACTAAATAAACTCGAGACATATCGAGATACAATGTCATGACGTGGGACTGGTACAAGTTTTTCGCAGCCTCTGCTTATATTGACCTAACTGTAATTACACCATGCTAAAAATCCTATCGACGGTTAGACAACCTCTCCGCAGACAAAACCACTTGCCCAAGCCCATTGAAAGTTGTAACCGCCAAGCCAGCCAGTGACATCGAGCACCTCACCGATAAAATATAAGCCATCTTGCAAATTGCTCTGCATGGTCTTGGAGGAGACCTCATCGGTTTTTATGCCACCGCGAGTCACCTCAGCAGTGCGATAGCCTTCCGTACCAGAGGGTTTTAGTCGCCAACCGTTGAGCGTAGTACCTAACTCAATCAGCCGCTCATCTTTTATATTGGCAAGTTCAGTGTCTTTTATATCGTCCCATAAATGCGTTTGCAGTGCTGCCAGTAGTTTTTTGGGTAATGCATTGTCTGTGCTGTCTGCCAGTACCGTCCGAATCAATTGCTTCGGGTGCGATTTTTTTCGGTCAAGCAGTAGCGCTGTCACGTCGGTATCTGGTAGTAGATTGATACTAATGATCTCGCCAGTCTGCCAGTAGTTTGATAGTTGCAGCATGGCAGGGCCAGACAGCCCGCGATGGGTAAATAACACAGGCAATTTAAAAGCGATGCGCTCATTACTGGCAATCACTGGCAGACTGATACCAGCCAAGGCGCGAATCAGCTCGCCTGTTTTATCAGTAAAGGTAAAAGGAACTAAGCTTGCATCGGTGGCAATCAGTGTGTGACCAAACTGCTGTGCCAGCTCGTAGCCCAAGCCAGTTGCTCCCATCGTTGGGATAGACAATCCACCCGTGGCCACCACCAATGACTCGCAGCTGTAGTGCGCTTGCGAAGGCTTAATGTCACTAGCGACATCCTTTTTATTAAGCACTTTACTGGTCGTTAATTGAAAACGGGCTGGGGTCTGTTGCTGAAAAGTTTGGACGGCTTCAATTTGTGTGTTCAAGCGTACTTGTACCCCTGCCGCGGTACATTCATCAAGGAGCATGGTCAAGATATCTTGAGCAGAATCATCACAAAACAGCTGACCGTGCTCACGCTCGTGATAAGGGATTTTGTGTGCCTCAACCATGCCAATAAACTCCCAACTGGGATAACGGCTCAGCGCAGATTTACAGAAATGCGGATTAGCACCGATAAAATGCTCAGGCTCGACGACGTAATTGGTAAAATTACAGCGACCACCGCCTGACATCAGGATTTTTTTACCGGCTTTATTGGCGTGATCTAATACCAGCACGCGGCGACCACGGCGACCCGCAGTAAGCGCACAATATAACCCTGACGCGCCCGCGCCGATGATGATGACATCATAGTGAGTCTGGGATGGTGCGTGGCGGTGATTACTCATTGTGATCTCATAAAATTATAAATATAAAAGGGGACCATTAAAGGGGAATAAGAAGCAAGAAAAATTTATACCAGTTCCGCGTTGCAATATCATATATCTGTTTTATTTAGAATCGACTACACGTCTGACTGACTGATATATTAAGCTGTTTTGACCATAGCCATTGTCCATATTTCATCTCAGGTTACAAGGATTAAATGTTATAACGATGGCAATGCTTAATGATACTGCTGTACAGTGAAATTGTTATGTTTGGCAGTTGATGCCTTGCAACCCTCTTGCTTATTTGTCAAACTATTGCTAAGTGTTACATGTTATAGAAAGTGTTAAACGTTATGGAAGATGACGCTTATTGCCTGTGCGGACAGTCATTATCGACGGTTTTGCTACAGATGATAATAATTAAAAAGGATGAATACTATGACACAGAAATCATTTCCTATTGCCGCCGAATTCCTCGCCGCTGCCAATACGACTGTCGAACAATACACCAAAGATTATCGGCAGTCGATTGCGTCCCCTGATGATTTTTGGGCAAAGCGCGCCGAATTGATTGATTGGATAAAAAAACCTACCAAAATCAGTGACGTTAATTATGATTTAGACGATTTTCGCATCAAGTGGTTCGAAGATGGTGAATTAAATATCTCCGTCAACTGTCTTGATAGACATCTCAAAAAAAATCCTTATAAGCCTGCCATCATTTGGGAAGGCGACCATCCTTCATTACATAAGATTATCTCGTTTAAAGAGTTATACGAAGCGGTCTGCCGTTTGGGCAACTCAATGCGCAAGCTTGGGGTCAAAAAAGGCGATCGCGTGACGCTATATATGCCGATGATACCTGAGGCGATGATTGCGATGCTGGCCTGTAGCCGTATTGGCGCTGTGCATTCCGTGGTTTTTGGCGGTTTTTCTGCTGAGAGTTTGGGCAACCGCTTGATAGACAGCCGCTCAAAAATCGTCATTACTGCCGATGAAGGCATACGAGGTAATAAGCGGACACCGCTCAAGGCCAATGTCGATCGGGCATTAGATATGGATGGTACAGAAAGCGTGACAAACGTCATTGTCGTTCATCGTACGGGCAATTCTGTACCGATGAGTGGTCGCCGTGATGTTTGGTATCATAGTTTGGTAGATGGTGAGTCAGCTCATTGCGAGCCTGAAGTCATGAATGCCGAAGACCCATTATTTTTATTATACACCTCTGGTTCTACGGGCAAGCCAAAAGGCGTGGTGCACACGACTGGTGGCTATATCACTTACGCCTTATCTACCTTCCGAGATGTCTTTGATGTCAAAGACGATGATATCTATTGGTGCACAGCGGACGTGGGCTGGATTACAGGTCACACCTATGCGACGTATGCGCCACTTGCCAACGGCACGACGACCCTGATGTTTGAAGGTGTGCCAGAATATCCGACGTGGGCGCGTATTGGTCATATTATTGACAAGCACGATGTGACGATTTTATATACGGCACCGACAGCGATTCGCGCGATGATGAAGGAGGGCGATGCCTTTGTGCGTGAGTCGAAGCGCTCAAGCCTGCGCTTACTTGGATCGGTCGGAGAACCAATCAATCCAGAAGCGTGGGATTGGTATTATCATGTCGTTGGGGCAGGTCGTTGTCCTATCGTTGATACGTGGTGGCAGACCGAGACGGGTGGTATCTTAATGGCACCAATACCTGGCGCTATCGCTCTGAAACCGGGCGCGGCAATGAATCCTCTATATGGCATCAAACCAGAAATTATGGATAAGGATGGTGACACTCTAGAAGGCGCTGCCGAAGGCAATTTGGCGATTAATAGTAGCTGGCCGGGGCAAATGCGGACGATCTATAATGATCATGCGCGTTTTTTGACCACGTACTTTAGTGATTATCCTGGCTATTACTTTACAGGGGATGGCGCGCAGCGTGATGAGGAAGGTCATTACTGGATTACTGGGCGTGTCGATGATGTACTCAATGTCTCAGGTCACCGTTTGGGTACAGCCGAGATTGAGAGTTCGGTAGTTGCTCATCCTGCCACAGCTGAGGCGGCGATTGTCGGTATGCCGCACGAGATTCGCGGTACGGGTATTTGTGCGTTTATTATTCTAAAGTCTGGTGAAGAAGAAACAGCGTCATTGAAAGCGGAGCTGAATCGCCATGTGCGTGCTGAGATTGGTCCAATTGCCAATTTAGACACGATCTACATTGTCGATGCGCTGCCAAAAACCCGCTCTGGCAAAATCATGCGTCGTATCCTACGCAATCTTGCCGCAGGGCAATATGTTGGGTTGGGTGATTTATCCACACTTGCTGATAGCTCAGTGATTAATACCTTGGTCGAGGCGGTCAAAGCCGAGCGTAACGCATAAGCGGCAACTTTGATCGGCCAATGTCGTCATAAAAAACCATGTTACAAGGATATAGTCAGGTCAATATAAAAATCAGCGAGACTGGGATAAATTTATCCCAGTCTCGTTTTATAATGTTCAATATTATTTAAAAAAACCATCTGCAAAAAGTTATCCTAGCAGCACGATATTCTTTTTAAAGGGATTTGACTATATGGTGACCAATCCAATCTTTTACCAACTATAAGGCTTAGCGTCATTATGACCAACCATTCTTCGCAGTCCGCTGACCTCGCATCATTGAACATTGCTATCATCGGTGGAGGACTGACAGGGCTGTTTACCGCGACATTACTAGAGCGTGCGTTTAATCAAGGACATAACTCTATTGCAAAAAAAGACCAAAAAAACCCACGCAGCCCGCACATTACTATTTTTGAGAAGTCTCGTAGTGTGGGACGTTTAGCGACTCGTTATCGTACGGATACTCAGGCCGCTGATAATAATAAAAAGAATTGGCAATGGGCGTTTGGCGCGCAGTTTTTTACGGCGAAGACCGCTCATTTCCAGCAGTTCATTGCGCCGTGGTTAGAGACAGGATTATTACAGCCATGGTGTGCACGCGTGGTCAGTGTCACGCCAGCGAATGACGACACTAAATCGCCTGAAGTTCAAAGTAAAGAAAAATGGAACACCCTGCAAGCTCGCTACATTAGCACCCCAAAGATGACCAGTTGGGGACGAGTATTGGCTGATGAATTGACGCATACGACCATACAGTTTAAAACTCGTGTTGCTCCATTGGCGCCAGTCTCATCAACCCAAATCGATAAAAGAACCGAACTAGTTGATGAGACTGGCGCCAGTCTTGGCTGGTTTGATTGGGTGATTTGTACCGCACCGAATGGTCAGGCGGTAGAGCTAATGGCTGACAGTGGCTTTGCACGGCAAACGGACATCCTTAAACCCCAAATGCTGGCTTGCTATACCTTGATGCTAGGCTGGGATAATGAACAGCAATTGCCTAAAATGTTGAACAATCAATCCACAGCCAGTTGGGACGTAGCTTACGTAAGTGACTCGCCCTTAGATAGAGTATTTATCGAACACCAAAAGCCTGCTCATGATGAACTGCTGCCGAGCATCACCATTCATGCCCGTAATGACTGGTCAGAAGCACATGTCGATGATGATATAGACACGATAAAAACGCAATTATTACAGGCCGCCCAGCAACTATTGAATTGGACTGCTGACAGTGCACCCAGTCAAATTGACTGTCATCGCTGGCGTTATGCAGCAACGATGAGGGAGACGCAAAACAAAGACAGTAATGAGGTATTGGGTATATTGATTGATGAGCAGCATCAGTGGATTGTCAGTGGTGACTGGTGCGGCCAAGGCAATATCGAAAGCTGCTACCAAATGGCACAGGAAGCCGTGGAAGCTATTATTTCTCATTAATGTATTAATAACTATTAATACGATTTTAGCCTATAGAGAGCCATTGGCTCAATTTAGCTAAGAGTGGGTTTAAAAATATTGATTTTACAGAAGGAGGGCAGGGCTATGTTTGGATTCGATATAGATTTAGAGCTGATGGGTTATCATTTTTTTCAATTGGGTGTTGCCTTTATTCTCTCCTTGCCGATTGCCCTTAACCGTGAGATGAAAGAGGATGGCGCAGGGCTCAGAACCTTCCCATTAGTGACGATTGCTTCATGTGCCTTTATGTTGGTGGGGATGGACATCTATGATTCGGCTGGTGAGGCGAGAATTATGTATGCCATCATTACGGGTATGGGCTTTATCGGCGGTGGTGCTATTTTTAAAAATGAAAAAGGTTCGAAAGGCACAGCAACGGCAGCCAGTCTATGGAACACGGGTGCTATCGGGATTTCGGTCGCTTATGGTCGTTATGAGATTGCTATTATCTTATCTATCGTTGGTTTTTTAATTTTGCAGTTTTCGGAGCCTTTTAAGACAAAAAAACCTTCATAAAGGTTGAGGTAGCGGAGTCAGTATTTCAGACATTTATGTCAGGCTATGTTTAGTTGTTCTCTATGAGTGATAATATTTATCTGATTAGGGCGTGTTGAACATTATAAATCAAGGAATGATAGGCAAAAAAAAGCCCACAGAGGAGGAGACTGTGGACTGAGGAAAACTTATCATGCAGTAAAACTACAAGTAAGTGCATGAAACTTTATTATTCTTACAGTAAATATAATACCAAACTGGTTTATTTCAATAAATTCTTACATCTGCTTACAACTTTTGGTATACAACTGTATCAAAAATATTTGTTTATAAGGAGGAAAGCTATGTATTTTGTCCAAATTCACTGAGACGTCATGGTGGTTTGGGATTATAGGCAATCACTCGTTTGCTGATCATCAGGTAAGCATCCT
The DNA here is from genome assembly GCF_000471625.1 of Psychrobacter aquaticus CMS 56. Classification (GTDB taxonomy): domain Bacteria; phylum Pseudomonadota; class Gammaproteobacteria; order Pseudomonadales; family Moraxellaceae; genus Psychrobacter; species Psychrobacter aquaticus. The sequence goes on along the minus strand of NZ_AUSW01000038.1, from coordinate 18,704 downwards.
TGTATCTTTGAATAAAAAAGCCATTAATATCGCAAAAAAATATCAGCCATAAGGAAGATGCAGAGAGGGCATGACGGCATCTGTGAAAAATGCTAAGCTAGCAGCATTCTTATGTCTATCATAAACTGGGTTTGCCATGACCGAGAGTACACATCTGCATACGCCAGAGCAGGAACCATTACCCGTGCAAAGTGAAAAAAGTATTTTTAATTTGCCCAACAATCTTACGATTGCGCGTATCTTGATGATTCCGCTATTTGTAGCGATTGCCTATTGGCCACCTGCTATGGGGATTGGCATGCCAGCGATCTCAGATAATGTGATTGCGCGGGTGGGCATGAGTGAGTTTAGTGACAGCCTATTACGTCACCTATTATTGACCAGCGTCTTTGTTATTGCCGCGGTTACCGATTGGCTCGATGGGTACTTTGCTCGCAAGCTCAATGTCGTGTCAGCCTTTGGTCGTTTTCTGGATCCGGTCGCTGACAAGCTCATGGTGGCAGCAGCGCTCATTATCTTAGTACAATGGCATCCCAATATCATTATGGCAATCGCTGCTATTGTGATTATTTCTCGTGAAATCGCAGTATCAGCACTGCGCGAATGGATGGCAGAGTTGGGCAAAGGTACCAGCGTAGCAGTATCTTACGTGGGCAAGCTCAAAACGACGTTTCAGATGGTGGCGATTACGGTATTATTGCTCAACTGGCAATCGCTTGAAATGATTGGGTATGTGCTGATGGTTGCCGCTGTGATTTTGACTTTATGGTCAATGATGATTTATCTACGAGCGGCATGGCCTTATTTGAAGCAGAGTGGCTAAGGTCATAATATTGATCGTAAAATTATAAAAGTGTCTTCGTGTTTTTTAAATTGAAACGATGATAGCAAACACCAAAAAACGCCAGTCGCATTGAGCCACTGGCGTTTTTTATGCTTTGCTTTTAACGTTTTAACAATGAATATATTACTTAACAATGAACATATTACAGCTCTATCGAGAAATTTTCGCCCAAACTTCTCTCAACTGCCGTATCCGTTACTGCAGCAGCAGTCATTTTGATCGCGTTAGTAATGGCATTACCATTCGCCCAATATTCCGCGCCATGAGGGGTGACTTTGATAAGCTGAACCTTTGGGTCTTCTTTGCCCTGCTCAAAGTACGCGTTGTACGTCACTGACCACAGCTCATTCAGTTTTTCTTTATCCTCTACCAGCTCAGCTTTACCAGTGATAGACAAATAGTTCTTGTCATCTTGACTGACATAAGCCAGATTCACTTGTGGGTTGTTCTTAATGTTATCGACCGTTTCAGAAGGACTATGACCGATAAACCAAATCTCTTTGGCACCAATACTGGTTTCAGTAGTATTCATCGGACAAGAATGAAGATGATCTTCATGAGTACGCGTGGTCATCATCGTATACTTAATGTCTTTTACCATTGCTTGAATGGTATCCATCTGCTCTTGTTTACTCATAATAGTTATCCTTTATTATTTAAAATTTTAGTGTGGTTAATGATCAATTCAATATAGCCAAATCATCTAATAAAACTATACAGGCAGTGTGTAATACGCTGTGAAGGTTTGTAATACCACCTTTAATTATGCCGTATTTACCGTAGTTTCATAAATGCAATCAGCCAATCTTAAATTATGAAAAGCGCCAATAAACCACTGCCTATTGACGCTTTAAATGAATAATTTTATCGTAGAATATTTTTTATATTCTATTGTTTTCTACTAAACAGGCTCTGAGTTATAGAGACACTGAGAACTGTTCGCCCATGCCTTCAGCTGTTTTGCCGTCTTGTAGCGCTGCTGCTGCCATTTTGAACATATTAATTGTAGAGCTGCCACTCAACCAACACTCGACGCCATGTGGTACGACTTTTATCAATTGTACGTTAGGATCTTCCTTACCGTGCTCAAAGAATGCATTGTAAACAGGTGACCACAGCTCATCCAGTTTGTCTTGGTCTGTTGATAGCTCTGCATCGGCACTCACAGAAACGTAATTTTTTTCATCTTCAGAAGCATAAGAAAGACCAATTTTTGGATTGTCTTGAATGTCTTTGACGACGTCTGATGTTTTATCACCGATAAACCAAATTTCTTTGGCACCAATACTGGTTTCGCTGGTCGTCATCGGCCAAGCATGGACATCGCCTTTACTGTTGACAGTGCTCATCATGGCAAATTTTACGTCTTTGATCACATCTTGGATTTTGTCGAGTTGTTCTTGCTTATTCATGGTATACCCTTATTGCATTAAAGTTATAGTGAGGTATTGCTGTTACTCTTTTAATTATTGTCTTTTTACTTATTGAATTGACTGGTTGTAGAGTACCGATAGACACCCATGCAGTTATATAGTTTGAGCGTAATGCGATGTTAGTGTTTGTAAGGTATATAAAGGTTAAGTAAAGACTGTGACCAGCAAAGCGAAAGCTTGCTGCTGTAGAAAGATCCCGTATAGAAAATATATTTACCATTGAATTTCCAGTCAATTTATAGTCGTTAAAGGCAATTTATCTTGGTTTAGTCCTGCTTCTTATAAGGCTTCTTGTTATAATACGCAGACCATTTACTTTGCATGGCAGAGATGCCTTGATCTTACGGATTATGCCTTTATGATGACCATCGCCGGACAACCGTTTCTTACCGATTTTCAGACGCAGCAACTCATCAGTCAATTTCAGCAAAAAACCGAGCTAAATGTCAGTCAAATCAACACTCAGCAAGTGTATGTGCTATCACGAGCGTTAAGTGGTGATGAGCATAAAAAAGCGCTAGATTTACTGGCGGTTGAACCAGCGGTAACGCTAGATGCCCCTCAAGACAACCAGCTACAAGTCATTGTTAGTCCGCGTTTTGGTACGATATCGCCATGGGCAAGTAAAGCGACCGATATTTTTAATAACTGTGAAATTGAGATCAATCGCGTTGAGCGCGTCATTGTTTATACGCTAACGCTTGATAATAAATTGGCTGACAGTGCGGCTGATAACAAACTGCCAACTGCTGCTGAGCAGTTATTGTTTGATCGCATGACCCAAAGCTTGGTTTATGATTTGAACGATGTGAGTAAACTGTTTGACGACGAGTCGCCAGCGTCATTGCATCATATCGATGTGATTGGACAAGGTCGCACAGCACTAGAATCAGCCAATACCGAATTTGGCTTTGCTTTATCGGTTGAAGACATTGATTATTTGATGAATGCTTATGTTAATGAGCTAAAGCGTAATCCAACGGACGTTGAGTTGATGATGTTTGCCCAAGCGAACTCAGAGCATTGCCGTCATAAGATTTTTAATGCTGAGTGGACAGTCGATGGCGAGGTACAGCCCAAGTCATTGTTCCAAATGATCAAAAACACCTACCAGTCTAATCCACAAGGTATCTTGTCGGCCTATAAAGACAATGCTGCGGTCATGGCAGGGTCTGAAGGCTGGCGTTTTTATCCTATCCCGACTGATGCCATGGACGCCAGCTCAATCCATCCTTATGGCTTTCATCAAGAAGACATCGATATCTTAATGAAAGTTGAGACGCACAATCACCCGACAGCGATTGCGCCTTATTCTGGCGCAGCGACAGGTGCAGGCGGCGAGATACGTGATGAAGGCGCGACTGGTCGCGGCGGTAAACCGAAAGCAGGTCTGACAGGTTTTCATGTGTCACACTTGCATATCCCAGAGCTTAGCGAGAAGTGGGAGCAGTCAGGTCAGCTGAGCACGCAAGACTATGGCACGCCAGATCGTATGGCCACCAGCCTTGAGATTATGACGGAAGCGCCGTTAGGTAGCGCCAATTTCTCTAATGAGTTTGGTCGTCCAAACCTATGCGGTTATTTCCGCAGTTTTCAGCTTGATACTTCTGCGGCAAAAGATGGTAGTGAGATGCGCGGCTATCACAAGCCAATTATGCTGGCAGGTGGTTACGGCAATATCAAACGCAACCTCATCGAAAAAAATGCCATCCGAAAAGGTGACTTGCTCATCGTCCTTGGTGGCCCTGCTATGCAAATCGGTCTGGGTGGCGGAGCAGCTTCTTCAGTCGATAGTGGCGTACTTGATGAAGGCTTGGACTTTGCCTCAGTTCAGCGCGATAACGCTGAGATGGAGCGCCGCTGTCAAGAAGTCCTCGATCGCTGCTGGGCCTTAGCTGGTGATGATGTAGACGCTAGTAACAATAGCAAAGACGGCAACCCAATCGTCTCATTGCATGACGTCGGGGCAGGTGGTCTGTCTAATGCGATGCCAGAGCTGGTCAATGACCATGAAATGGGCGCGCATCTGAACTTGCGTAAGATCCCATCGCTAGAAGCTGGCATGTCACCAATGGCCATCTGGTCAAACGAAGCGCAAGAGCGTTATGTGCTGGCGATTCGCCCAGAGAGCAAAGATCAGTTCGATGCCATCTGTGCCCGTGAGCGCTGCCCATATGCCATCTTGGGCGAGGCGACGGATATCCGTCAGTTGATCGTTGATGATGAGTTATTGGCTGAGCAACCAGTCGACATGCCGATGCAAGTATTGCTCGGTGGTACACCAAAAATGCAGCGTAGCTTTGAGCGTTCTGAGCGCACACTGCCAGCACTAGAGCTTGGCGATGTGAACTTAGCCGAATCAATCACCGATGTATTGCGTCACCCAACCGTGGCGAGCAAATCATTTTTGATCAGCATTGGTGACCGTTCGATCACCGGTATGGTCGTGCGTGATCAGTATGTGGGTCGCTATCAAGTGCCTGTGTCAGATTGCGCGGTGACAGCGTCAGGCTTGATAGCACTAGATGGTCAGCCAATGAGCGGCGAAGCCATGAGTGTTGGTGAACGTACGCCTGTTGCGCTTATTAGCCCAAAAGCCTCTGCACGTCTGGCAGTGGGTGAGGCGATTACTAACATCGCTGGTGCGCGTATCGCTCAGTTGTCTGATATCACCATGTCAGCTAACTGGATGGCAGCGTGTGGCGACGATGCGGAAGATGCGGCATTGTTTGATGCCGTACATGCCATTGGCGAAGAGCTGTGTCCAGCACTGGGTATCGCCATTCCAGTCGGCAAAGACTCGCTATCCATGCGTGCTAACTGGAATGACGCAGATGCTGATAATCAAAGCCAAGATAAATCAGTCGTGTCGCCAATGAGCCTAGTCGTGACGGCGTTTGCTCCTGTCGTTGATGTGGCAAAAACGCTAACGCCTGAGCTGATCAATGGCGACAGCGCGTTTTACCGTATTGACTTGTCTAAAGGACAATTGCGTCTCGGCGGTTCAATCCTTGCACAAACGCTTAGCCAATTAGGTAATGATTGCCCAGATCTGGCGCAGCCAAGCGACTTGGTCGATTTCTTTAACTTTATCCAAGCGGGTAATGCGCAAGGCGTCATCAGCGCCTATCACGATATCGGTGATGGCGGTTTACTAGCTACCATCGCTGAGATGCAGTTTACCAGCCGTCAAGGCATCAAGCTGTCATTGACCGATGACAATTTACTCGGTCAGCTGTTCAGTGAAGAGCTGGGCGCGGTCATCCAAGTATTGCCAGAAAACGTCGCGGCTCTCATGCAATTGGCAGAAGAATTTAATGTCAGCGACATGATGAGCCTCGTCGGTCAAAGCAGTGAAGAAGACAGCCTACTGATTCAAACGCCAACGCTTATGGGTGACGACACGTTACGCTTTAGCCGTAGTGAGTTACAGCAAGCATGGACTCAGGTCAGCTATCAAATCGCACGTCGCCGTGACAATCCTGCCTGCGTACAGCAAGAGTATGACTTGATCAGTGATGCCAGCCATCAAGGTCTTATCGCCGCGCCAAACTACGATCTCAATCAAAAAGTCGAAGAGCCGTACTTGGCTAGTCGCGATACTAAGCCAAGAGTAGCTATCTTGCGTGAGCAAGGCGTCAATGGTCAGACGGAAATGGCAGCAGGCTTTACCCGAGCAGGCTTCGAAGCAGTCGACGTACATATGAGTGATCTACTCAGCGGTCGTATCAATCTACGTGACTTCGACGGTCTAGTCGCTTGTGGTGGCTTTAGTTATGGTGACGTACTCGGCGCAGGCTCTGGCTGGGCAAACTCTATCTTGTTCCATGATGAGCTACGCATGCAGTTTGTACGCTTCTTTGCCCGTCCGGACACCTTTAGCTTAGGCGTCTGTAACGGTTGCCAGATGATGGCGCAGCTCAAAGATCTGATCCCAGGCGCGGAAAATTTCCCACGCTTTATCGCCAATAAATCGGCTCGTTTTGAAGCGCGTACGGTCAACGTAAAAATCGAGCGTACCAAGTCGATCCTATTCAAAGGTATGCAAGACAGCATCTTGCCAATCGCTGTGGCGCATGGTGAAGGCTATGCCACGCTGGACAATAACGGGATCGACGGTATGGCAAAACACGGTCAGCTCGCCATGCGTTATGTCGATAGCCACGGTTATCCAACCGAGACGTATCCGCTCAATCCAAACGGTTCACTTGGCGGTGTCACAGGTCTATGCAGCACCGATGGTCGCGTCACTATCATGATGCCGCATCCTGAGCGTAACCTAAAAGCGTATAACCACAGCTGGAAACCAGAAGAGTGGGACGAGGACGGTGCGTGGATGCGTATGTTCCGCAATGCGCGAGCTTGGTTGCGTTAAAATTGACTGAGTTATTTTAGATAATAAAAAAGGTGGGCGCAAAGCTCACCTTTTTTGTGTTTGGGGGTTTAAAAAATAAGGGGAGTTATTCTCCACACTAATGTCACTATTTAAAATTATACTTTTTTTGTAGCTCAGAAATATTATGTGGTTCAAAACCATCTTCATGTTTGCGAGCCTTCTTCCATAACACATCATCTTTCATCTTTTCATCAATTAAAATTATAATTTCTTTATAAGACTCCTCGACTTGCTCTTTTTTCAATGTGGGGTTTTCTTGTTTCAATTCTTCGAATACTAAGTCAACAAGAGTCTCTAAATTGTAGGTGTTAAGATATTTATTATCGTTCTTGAAAAGCTTCGTAAAAGGTAGTAGAAGGCACTCCTTCGAAACGTTTGTATTATCTTTACCAAATATGTTTTTGTGAGCCCTACTAAAGCAACAGAGGTAAGTAAATTTATCTAAATTTGCACGTTTTAGACTAGATTTAGATAAGGAAATTCTTGAGTTGTCGTCATTCAAAAACTTTTGACATAAAAGCATTAACAGGTTATTTTCTAATCTAGATGATTTTTTAAAACTATATGTAATCATGTCTTTATTAGATTCGTCGCTAACCATGTATCCCGAATCTAAGTACCATTTTTCTAAAAATTTATTAGTCCAAATTGAATCTTTTTTAAACTCGGTTGTCATAATAGTTTTTTTATGGCTGCTAGTATTAAAATCGACATAATTAAGGTTGTTTTTAGAATTAACTTTAATTATATCAAGTTTAGACAATTTCAATAGTTTCTTAAACGAGTGTTTATCTTTGAGATCAGATGAAAACTTAATTTCTGAGTCATTAAATAAAGACAACTCAGTCCATAGGTCTTTATCAATACTAGGATCTTCTATACTGAAGATAGACAGTATAGAGCTAAGAAATTTATCATTTTTAAGTTGATTTCTAATAGCTTGCAGATGGTTTTTTAAAAGATGCTCGATGAGGTCTTCAAAATAATCATCTCTATTCATTTTTTCCTGAAACTCTTTTCTCCATTTATTTCTATCTAACTGTAGGGCATCTTTAGCGTCGAATCCATAAAAATCAATAAATATTGGCATTATGAAAAAATTAGTCAAAGGCTCAACACGTTGTCCTTTAAATAAATTATTCAGACGATAACTTGGCCCCTTTAAGAAATTAACTTTCTCACAATTAGATACTCCAAAAAATAAATTATATTTACTATCCCATATCAATTCGTCTTTGTGACGAGATATGCTGTCATAATTATTAAAATCTTTGTTCAAACTAACTGATACAGGAATGTTTTTTATAATTTTATTTTTAAGGTCACCTATTTTAGTTATTATTTGTAAATAATCAAATATAGGTTGCTCAATTGGATCATATGTATTTTGAACTTCATCAACTAATTTTTCTTCGTCGTTTGGATCAAAAAGACGCGAATTGTATCTCATTCCTCTTCTTTTAAGCCTAAGATATATAGATAATGTAGTCCCAAAGCTCCTAGAAGTATTGCTGTCTATTTTCTCGATGAAGCAATAACCTTGATTATTAGAAATTGGAGAAGTCATTTCAATATTATAGGAATTACTATCGAAAATACTTCTCGTTTCAATATAGACTTTATTGTATGGAGATTCGTTCCCTTCTAAAAGGAGAAACGCACTATGTAAGCCAATACCAAATGTACCTGAAGGGCGTATAGGCAATGGCATGTCATTAATAATTTTCTTTCTTTCTAGATTTTTGCTAGAACCAGCAATCTTTTGCATATATTCGAGATCTTTAATACTAATTCCAGTACCCATATCGCTAATGCTAAACTTCCAAATGCTATAGTCTGAATCATTTTCATCTTTAATTTTAGTGAAACTTACAGAAATAGGATAGTCACGAATTACATTCAAAAACTCTTCACTGTATGGATTTGACTGTTTATTCAGTTTAGGTTTAGGAGAGCTATCTCCAAATTCAGTCCAAACTCTAATATAAGTTGCATCGATAGCGTTCTGAAACAACTCTCTGTAAATGTTAATTTCATCGTCATACAAGTTCTTTCCTTGCAAAAGCTCAATTGCACTACGTTCGTCCAATGAAAACTTCATCGGTTTATCATTAAGTAAGATTTTTGAGTCATCCATTTCAACATTTAACTTATTAATAGTCGGGAGAAGACCAAACTCACGACTGGGCACGATGTTTTTCCACTGTGACATCTGGTTTTGAATCTCTTCCTTGATCCAATCAAACCAATTGCGGCATTCAATATATGCCATTTCTGTACTACAAATAGCCGTTATACTTACTGTTTCATTATCTAGCTGAAACTCACGAATAGCTTGATGTTTATGGTCATGTGTCTTACTAAGAGATGGCATATTACCAACTTGCCTTGCCATTACAGGACAAAAACGATTGTCATCGATATCAAACAAATCACCTAAACGTAGCAAGCACGCGACAAAACGAGGATGGCAATTTTCTGTACCCATACCCGTTTGGCGGAAGGGTAATGTTTTCATTACATAATCTTCAAAACCAAGACCGTGCGCCCAGCAGATTTGGCCAAGATAACGATAGATACGTTTGGGAAGTAATTCAGTACGCGGAGAGCTAATATTGAGCTTTTCAAATGGCTTTAAAACAACATCGTTTGAGTTTTTAGCGTGACCTTTGCGATACCATTCCGCAACCATCTGACGGTACTTCTCTACACCCTTATACGGATTGTCGTAGTGAATAAGAGCAGCTTCCCAACCATCGTTATGCCAAACTTTGGCAAACTCATGTAAGTCTTGAACATTGTTATTAGCAAGCTCTTCAACGTAGTCTTTAAAATGCTCATTTTCAATTACATCTTGAACCTCATCCGCATTGAATAGCATACCGATATCATGCCAGTAGGCTGCCTCCAATATTAGCCATGTGTCTGTCGCTGTTAGCTTTTCAATATTGCTACCGAGTAGACGTTCGATATTGACGAGTATTTGCTGTGAGTGTGATTTGTTATGACTACTAAAGTGTGGGTAATAACTGCCCACATTTTCAAGTGACTTACCGACGAGCTTTTCATCAAATTCCCATTGCGACATCAATATTTTTGTATTGCTGTCTTCTTCGGTTTTTCTTTTTAGATGTTTGATTAATCCTGCGCTCATGGTAAGTCCCTTTTAATTTCTACATATGATGTTTGAGTTTTATATTACTTATCAACATAGGTTGATTTTACCGTAAACGCATGATTAGAGGATAAAAAATATTTTCATTCAACTATTTATCTTTTGAATGCTTTTGAGCCTCAGCGATCAACTCATGAATTTTAGCACTTTCTTTTACCACACAAGCTTCATAAGCAGAGAGCGGCTCAGATTCCTTTTCGCTTTCCTGCTCTTGCTTGGCTTTTTCTTCTAGGTATTTTTGCAGATCGTCTTGCTCATCTTTTTTAGAATGACTCATAGCTTATGTCTCTTAATATTTTCAACACTTAATAAAAATCATCCCGACCAGCATATTTCTGGTTTAGCGCCTGCAATATTGCATAGGTTTCAGCATCTATATTACCCGTTGGCTGCTGCGGCCTGAAATGCAGTTGAAACGCATAAATGACATCGCGGCTCGGCTTATCCCACTCATCGCTATTATTGATTTGATAGCCGTATTTGCGGAATTCTTGCTTGATTTCTTGCACACTTGGCGCGACCAAGGTACGCCGACTCATAATTTCTTGCTTGTCCGCCTCATCATACCAAGCGCCGATACCATACTCTTTATAGAGACGCTCCCACGGGAACTTCGCACCGGGGTCGATCTTGCGCGAGGGTGCCATGTCCGAGTGACCGATGATGTTTTTGGGTGAGATGTCATAGCGCGTGGCGATATCTTGCACCAGCTCTGCGACTTTTTTAATCTGCAATTCATCAAATTCGACATAGTGGTCGTAAGGGTGATAGTCGAGTTCGCCATTTTTGAGTGCGTCTCGATAGTCAGGCTTGATGCCGTTATTGACAATCTCGATGCCGATAGAGGTGTCATTTAATATCGTTCGTCCTGAAAACCCGCCGTCGCCTGCATGCCAAGCGCGCTCAGATTCGGGTACGAGGTTATAAATTTTATTATCGTCATTGGACAAGATAAGGTAGTGCGCACTCACGTTGCCAGTGGTCAAGGTTTTGATTGAGCGCTCATTGTCTGAGACTGTATAGTGTAGGACGATAAATTTGATGCGCTCGCTTTTGCCAGTCGCTTGGTAGGTATCGCTATCTACGATGTAGTTTTTGGTCGTTGCTACGTGCGGAGCTGTTGTCACGCAACCAATCAAGGAGAGTGTTAATCCGCATGCCAATGCCGTCGATATAATATTTTTTGCCATGAAATGCTCTGTGTAGGAAAGGATAGGTAGAGAGTAACTTAAATAGAATTATTTTTAAGATTCAATTAGGTATTTATAAGTATTCAAATAGACATTCCAGTTATTCAAAATATTTTGGTAGCCTAGTGTTTCATAATCATCATGAGCAGGCATGTAACTTATGAATCTCTCCATATCCAAAGGGTAACCGAAGTCAGCATAAATTATATTGATTCTATCGTAGTCAGTAGTACTACCTTTTCTATTTTCATATAACCAAAGCAAGAGGATATATCTCCATTTACTGCTTACTAAGTCGCTTTCTAGCTCCACATCATTACTAACATCAGTGTTTATACAGAAATTGTCTAACAAAAAATCAAGCGCCAATTCTAGCAGACTGCCATCGTTAGGGTATTTAACCAGTGACACATCGACAATTTTACCTAAGTCTTTCAAGTAGATTAGCTCATACCTAATAGCATAGTCGACTTCCTTCGCAGATAAGACAATATGATTTTCATCCAAAAAATAAAAAGGAATAGTTATGTCATTCATTATTTGACCTTATTACTGTCGTTTTCATAAACACTGAATAAAATTACCTCTAATCCTTCCGAATCTTTTTAGCCAACACCTTTTTCCAACTCTCTTCCAAACACTCAATCGCCAGCCACGGCTCAATCACATCGGCATCAAACTTCTCTTTACTATTCGCCAGCTGCCACAGTGTTTCAAGCGTGGCAAACGGATAGGGGCGCTCGACCAGATATACGGGCAAGTCAGCATTAATCACGCCATCACGAACCACTTGAAAATACCAACCCGATATACCTTGCTTACTGACCCAAGAGGCGATATTTGGCACTTTGGTAAATTGTCCGATTTGGTCATTGATTTTGTAGCAGGGGCGGCGCGGTTGGACGATGCGTAATTGGACAGAGTTATCACTATTAACAACTCTCTCTCCATCCAATTGCCCATAATGATAGACGTCACCGATACAAACGGTAGATTCGTCCATTTCAGGCAAACCATTGACTGCTTCGGTGGTGAGGTTTTCGCCCAACGTACCGATACGCACTTTTAAACCAAATTCTGCGTTGATCTTCTCGTAAGTTGCAATCGGCAATTGATGCACCGCTTTTAAGGGGCCACCATGATGCTTGCGGTCGGCCTGCTCATCGGTGGTTAATCCCATGAAGTTGACGGCAACGGGCGCTTTGATGGGCGCTTTATCAATGGCGCTCATTTGCTCACGGGTGAACGGCATGGCTTTGCCTGCGCGGACGCAGGTCAAATTGGCGATATGTAGCGGCAGAGTCGTATTGAAGTTGGAGTCGGTTTGTTTTTTTGTGCTGGTGTCGGCAAATTCTGTGCACATTGGCTTTCCTAATGGCTGGTCGTTTTTTAAGTAAATACGATTTCATGATTACCATTATCTTAGCGCAATCATGGGCGGCTTTCAGCTTATTTATACTGCACATATTTATAGAGATATGTACCAATATGCAGACATAAAAAAAGACCAGAATAAGCCTCTGGTCTTTTTGATTTTATGCGTTGCAAGTTTATACGAGCATCGCACTCAATAGTCTTATTTGTTTTTGTTGCGACGACCGGCTGTTTTCTTTTCACGTGGCACAGCGACCAGTTCAGCCAATTGTTCAGGTGATGACCATAGGCCTTCTAAGTCATAGAACTCACGGGCTTGTGGCGTCATCATATGAACGACGACCGCACCCAAATCAATCAACGTCCAGTCAGAGTCGAGGCCGCCTTCACGGCCAAGTGGCATAAAGCCGCCTTGCTTGGCTTCAGCGCCGACACTATCAGCCATCGCACGCACATGGCGTTTTGACGTACCGTCAGCGATGACGATGCGTTCGGTGACGTCGGTCAAGTCTTCTACATTTAGTACAGTGATGTTCTTAGCTTTCATATCTTCTAGCGCGCTTTGGACAAGGTTTAAGCACACGGTTAAGCGTTCTTCAGTCATGGTGTTGATCATAAATTTTAATCTCTTGAATCGTCAATATATAAAATAAAAAGGTAAATCATTGATGGGTATTGTCCAACTGACCGGATATCACCAGTCACGTATAAAGACAAAATAGGAAAAATGATAAAGTGATTTTAACGGAATTGCGCCGCAGAATATAGCTGATGGGCAATAATATAATGATAAACAGCAGGATTTAGCCATTTAACGAATGGATTGGATGTAGTATTGCTAATGATAGCATTTATTGGTGTTACAAAGGTAGTTTGCGTTTCGGCTGGCGCTGTCGTATTTGAGCGATTTGTCGTTGACTGTAATTGCTGACGTAGCTCAGTACTTGAGATGGCCATTACAGGACGATTGTCTATATAAATGTGGCCTTTATAAGCATTTTTCAAGGCGCTGCTATCTGCAAGCGTTTGAGAAGGGGGCAAGAGCAACTCAGTCGGTGCGTCGATGACTAGGTTTTGTAACGGTGTCGGCAGCTGGGCTTGTAGTGCCGCCGTCTCTTGCTTCGTTAAATTTTCCTCAACAAGGTTATCCGCTCTAACATCGTTATAAACGTCAGACACGCTATTCATACCGTGACGACTAAAAATCCAAAGATTGACATAATCCGTCAGCCTGAGTCCGTCTTTCCATTGATCCAAACTACGGGCGCTATCTATACCCATGATAAATATCAAACAGTCATTAGGATAGCGCTGTCTTAAGGTACGCACACTATCGATGGTATAGACAGGCGGCGTTTGCCATAATTCCAGCTCGTTAATTTGTAAGGGTGTATTGCGCGTTGCCAGTTTTAACATGGCCAAACGATGGGCAGGGTCGGTGCTGTGTGTTTTGAATGGCGAACGGGCGTTTGGCAATAATGACACGCGCAGATCGCGCTGTTGTAGCGTCGCTATCGGTAACAAACAGTGATAAACGGTCATTGCCATTTGTACATGACCGCTGTGCACGGGGTCAAATGAGCCGCCTAGATAAGCGCGAATGGTGGGCGCAGAATGTTTGTCGTGACGGTCATTGGTAATAGTGGGCATAAATAAATGAGCAAAAAGCGAGAGAGAAGAGCGTTATTGTAGAGGGCACGGCGGCGGCTGTCATCAAAAGCTCGCAAAAGTCATAACATTTTCAATAAAAACCCTTAAGAAAAAACCGACTATCATTACGATAGTCGGTGATAAAACGTATGGTTTTTAGGCAAACGTGACAACGATTAAATCAAATCGCTATACGCTTGGATGGCGGTCAGGGCGATGGTATACACAATATCATCGACCAAAGCACCGCGTGATAAATCGTTTACAGGCTTATTCAAACCTTGCAACATCGGGCCCACGCTGATGACATTGGCACTACGCTGTACGGCTTTGTAAGTGGTGTTACCGGTATTGAGGTCTGGGAAAATAAAGACATTGGCTTGTCCCGCAACAGGTGAGTCAGGGGCTTTTTGTTTACCGACGCTCATGACCGAGGCAGCATCATACTGTAGTGGACCATCGACCTTGAGATTTGGTTCGCGTTCGCGGACGATTTGGGTGGCACGAGTGACTTTTTCGACGTCTGCGCCTGCGCCTGATGAGCCAGTAGAATAGCTAATCATGGCAACTTTTGGATCAATACCGAAGGCAGCGGCAGATTGCGCCGATTGAATGGCAATCTCGGCCAACTCTTCTGCCGTTGGGTCAGGGTTGATGGCACAGTCACCATAGACAACCACTTGCTCAGGCAACAGCATAAAGAATACCGACGATACCAAAGAGTACTGCGGGGCGGTCTTAATCAACTGAAATGCTGGGCGAACGGTGTTGGCAGTGGTGTGAATCGCGCCAGAGACCAAGCCATCGACTTCGTCCATTTGTAGCATGGTAGTGCCCAAATACACGGTATCTTTTAGGTATTCTGCCGCGACATCTTCGCTGGTTTTGCCTTTACGGCGCTCAACGACCGCTGCGATATATTTGCTCATATCTAGGTCGTCAGGATCGATGATTTCCAGACCTTCTGGTAAGGTCAAATCACGGTTTTTGGCCACTTGTTCGACATCAGAACGCTTCGCGAGTAGGACACAATTAGCGATACCGCGGCTTTGACAGATACAAGCTGCTTCCACAGTACGCGGCTCCGAGCCTTCTGGCAGCACGATGCGTTTTTTGGCGTGCTGGGCTTTTTTGACCAACTGATGGCGAAAGGCAGAAGGTGACAAACGCGGCTCATAATCGCGGCTGAAATATTCTTTAATCCAGTCCAAGTTCAAATGTGCCGCCACGTAACGCGCCACTTCTTCAGCGCGTGCGGTATCATCACTCGGAATCTCAGAGCTCATATGCATCAAACTCTGTACGGTCTCATAACTGTCGCTTTCGACACTCATCACCGGAATGCCAGTTTTGAGCGCTGACTGCCACAGCTCAGCAACCGTTGCACTTGGCTCGACACCGCCCGTCAAGACCAAACCTGCCAGCGGAATGCCATTGATACAGGCCAATCCAGCCGCTAACAATAAGTCATCGCGATCCCCTGGGACGACGATAAGAGTGCCGCGTTTGAACACTTCATCGACGCGCGCAACGGAGCGTGCCGTTAGGCTAATACGGTTGATACGGCGCGTTTTTGCGTCACCGACATTGAGCCATTTGGCATCAAGCTCAGTGGCAATATCCCAAGTACGCGGCACGGATAATGAGTCGCTAAATGGCACCACACCGATCAAGCGAAACACCTCAGTATCGAAATGTGGTGACAAGCGCTGGACTTCTTGCATGAACGTTTTGTCCAAGCTAACCATTGCCTCACCAGGAGCCACAGGCTGGTTCTCAAAAGTATTGGGAACATCGTGCACACGCATCAAAATCACGCCGAGCGTACGGGCATTGGCGATACCGCCAAACTCACGAGCGTGAACATCGAGCTTGTCGGCCAAATAGGCAGGTTTGCTGGTATCAGCGGTACTGACAAAAATGATTTTGGCATCTAGTGCATGAGCAATGGCACGGTTGATTTGCGAGGCATAAGAGGTCTCGGTAGTCGGTACTAGTCCCTCGCAGATGACCACGTCATGACCATCACCAATCGTATGATAATTGACGACCACCTCTTCTAACAGGTCATCAATATTGCCATCACCAATCATGCGCTCTACGCGTTGACGACTGATAGATTTGGGTGGATTTAGACCAAAAGCATGCATGGTCAAGGCACTTGAGCTGTCTAAGCTGCGCTGCTTATCTAACGTGTCATCTTGCAAAAACGGCTTCATAAAGCCCGCTTTTATACCATTGTAGTCAAAAGCACGAATCAGACCCAGCGCGGCTGATGTGACACCAATACCGCGGCTGATGGGAACAAGTAAAATAGTTTGCATAGTGTATCCTACGGTTTATTATATTTTTAAAGCTCAAGTCATCCTTGCTGAAATGAGCAAAACGTCGCGCTTCTCATCATTGACTCATAAGAAGCGCTGGGTAAAAAACACCCAAAGACTATCGAGCCTAGACTAAGTTCAAAGCTTCACGCGTTTCTTGAGCGATACGACCTTCTTCATCTGTTGGTATAACCCATAGCTCAAGGCTACTATCGCTGCTATGGAAGCTGCCTTCATTGCCACCAACTAATTTTGCGTTTTTGTCCACATCTACTTTGATACCGAAATGACGCATCACTTCTAAGATACGGGTACGCGTGGTGACAGAATTTTCACCGATACCGCCTGTGAAGACAATACCAGTAAGCTCAGGCAACGCACAGCTCAAGCTGGCAAGGTATTTACCAACGCGGTAGCAGAACATCTCAATGGCAAGCTCTGCGTCTTTATGACCTTCGCTAGCCGCTTGTTCGATGGTACGCAAGTCATTAGACAATCCTGAGATACCGAGTAAACCGCTTTCTTTATTGAGCATGGTGTCGATATCTTCTAAGCTCATGTCGAGCTGGCGCTTTAGATGTATGTGCAGACTTGGATCCACATCGCCACTACGCGTACCCATCATCAGGCCTTCAAGTGGAGTCAGACCCATACTGGTATCGAGACTTTTGCCATCATAAACGGCAGTCGCTGAACAGCCGTTGCCGAGATGCGCGGTCAGCCAACCATGCGTGCCGCTCGCATCCGTGATTTCAGTTGCTCGCTCTGAGACATAAGCATGAGACGTACCATGAAAGCCATAACGACGGATTTTATGCTCTTCATACAGCGCTTTTGGTAATGGATAGCGAAAAGCAACGGGTGGCATGGTTTGGTGAAAGGCGGTATCAAAAACGACCACTTGCGGCATATCAGGATAAATAGCTTGGACGGCTTCGATGCCCAAGGCATTTGCTGGGTTGTGTAGCGGTGCCAATACTTTTAGACGCTTTACTTCGTCGAGCACATGTTCATCGACACGAACGGCTTCTGAGTACTCACGGCCGCCATGAACCACGCGATGACCGACCGCGATGAAATGATACTGCTCTAATAGCTCAAGGATTTTTTGTAGCGCTAACTTATGACGGCCACCTGGGATAGAAATCTCAAGCTTTTCCCCGTTGAGCGTGGTGTGTTTGATACGGGCAGTATCCAGTCCTAGGTTTTCGGCCAAACCAGTGATACGAGTAGCATTGTCATCGCTAATCAGTGCGTATTTGATGGAGGAAGAACCGCAGTTAAGGACTAAGGTAGGGTTGGTCAGGGTTGATGTGTCAGTATTGTTGTCATCAAAAGTGGTGGTTGGGCTGGCGCTCATACTCTATCCTTAGATTGTATTTTATAAATGGTGATTCATCATCGATGAATACCGGTTAAATAAATAAAAATCAGCCACATCCATGCTGATATACGTTGAGCAAGTATATTGCTGATTTCGATCGTGTTTGGGCTGGCACTATTAATATAAGTGTTAGCTAAGTCGCATACTAGCGCCTTAGTACAGCCACAAGGTTGAGCATAATGTAACATATTTTTGTGGTTATACCACGATAACTAAAAGGGTTATAGCGACAGACGATTGCTTGTCGAATACAACTGTACACCGATTGTAGCTAGGGTTGCTCAGGCACTAAAGCAAAAAATCAGCGATGATAAAAATTGTAAGAAAATTTTTCTAAATGAATATAAATCCTTTTAATGAGTGGTGCTATGTATGGATTTTTTTAGCAACGACCGCTTATTACAGTAAAACAATAAGTCTTAGTAAGGCCAAGTGTTCACCTTCTCTAAATTTATTGGTTAGTCGTATTCAGTATGCGCACAGCTTTATATAATAATGCTATTATTCAAGGCAGCCATCTGTGCCGTTTTTTGATGACGGCTTTTATTATATTTGGTTATTTCTATATTCTGTATGCGTCGCCTTTTTTCTATTATACTTATACCATTACAAGGTTACAGGTTATCTACTTTATGCTTACTATACGCCATTCTTTAAAAACCGAGCACTCTAATGCCGCCCGTGTCAGTCGTCGTGTTCTCTCTACTTTTATTATGGGTAGTGTTGTGATGCTAGGTATATCAGGATGTGGACAAAAAGGCGCTCTATATTTGACAGATGCTAGCGGTCAAACGGTTCAAGAAAGCACGGCGATGTTAGCGAGTACTAGCCAGCCACAAGATGCCGCTTTTGCTGGTATCGATGAGGATCAACAAAACCCCAATTTTGAGCTGCCAGAACCCAGCAACGATCCCAATGATTATTAGGGCGTGTT
>NZ_AUSW01000037.1 GCF_000471625.1 Psychrobacter aquaticus CMS 56 | reverse complement strand
TGGATAAGCTCTACGCCCATCTCAACGTTATCACCAGGCATAACCATTTCAGTACCTTCTTGTAATTGGATTGCGCCAGTTACGTCAGTAGTACGGAAGTAGAACTGTGGACGATAGCCGTTTAGGAATGGTGTGTGACGACCACCCTCTTCTTTTGACAGTACGTATACTTCTGCGTCAAATTTGGTGTGAGGCGTGATTGAACCTGGCTTCGCTAGTACTTGGCCACGTTGTACGTCTTCACGCTTGGTACCACGTAGTAGTACGCCACAGTTTTCGCCTGCACGACCTTCGTCAAGCAGTTTGCGGAACATCTCTACACCAGTACAGGTGGTTTTTTGAGTGTCACGGATACCGACGATTTCGATTTCGTCACCAACTTTTACGATACCAGATTCAACACGACCAGTGACAACAGTACCACGGCCTGAGATTGAGAATACGTCTTCGATTGGCATTAGGAATGCTTTGTCGATGTCACGCTCTGGCTCTGGGATGTAGGTGTCAAGAACGTTTAGTAGTTCTACGACAGCTGGTTGGCCGTATTTTTCTTGTGAGCCTTTTAGGGCTTCAGTTGCTGAACCATGGATGATTGGGGTTTCATCACCTGGGAAGTCGTAGTCGTTAAGAAGTTCGCGAACTTCCATTTCTACGAGTTCGAGCAGTTCTTCGTCATCAACGACGTCGCATTTGTTCATGAATACGACGATGTATGGTACGCCAACCTGACG
>NZ_AUSW01000036.1 GCF_000471625.1 Psychrobacter aquaticus CMS 56 | reverse complement strand
ATCAATAGGATTAGAAAATTTTTTTGAGGTTGTTTTATTGTCATTAAAAGACAAAAGTACAGTAAAAGACAAAAAATGTTATTGATTATATTCTACTTTAAAGGGTATCTTAATTTAAATAAAAATTTTTATAAATGGGGCTTTTTATGCAGACAATTACAAACGATAATTCAGAAAGTAATAATGTAGAGGGCGAACATATTCTCGTTAGTCTCACTTATATTGGCAAATATATTGGCAAAAACAGTGAAAAGAATAATGGAGTAGAGTTGACTCGTATCCTTGAACAATGGCGAAGAAATAACGAAAAAAGCGATATAACCTCAGCCCTTATCATTAACGATCATTATGTAATTCAAAATATCGAGGGTTCAAGACCTATTATCAATGAAGTGTTGGGAACCTTGATTAATGAATACTCGTACTTCTTACCTCATGTCATTGATGTTGAGGAAATAGAGGTGCGTAAGTGGGATGGCTTTTTAATCAAATATTTAACCTCAAGCGCCCAAGATGAGGAATATACACTCAAAAGCCTTTCGGCAGGTGCCGACTTCAATCCCTATTTAATGAAAAAAAATCAAATTACAAGTTTTATGGAAGCAATCTTTGAAGAGAGAGATTCCCAAAGTGATGAGGTTAGCTATTTTTAACTGGCATTGGTTTTAAGGAAGCGTTTTCCGATCAACGGCATCAGACGTTAATTGACGTTAGTGATCTACTTTCATAAGCTCTAACCGATGAAGGCTTGAGTGTTATATTCCACTTTAAAATATTGTTGAGGTAATGCTGTTGTAAAGAATATTTTAAATTCACTTTCTAATAATTGGATTTTTTTATGCAAACAATCACAGAAAGTATTTCAGAAAACAGCAATAAGGATGGCGAACATATTCTTATGAGCCTGACGTATATTGGTAAAAACAACGAAGAAAATTCAGGAATAGAACTGGCTCGCACTCTTGAGCATTGGCGAAGATATTTGATGGAAATGGATGTAAGCTCAGCGGTTGCCATTAATGATCATTATTTTATTCAAAGTCTCGAGGGATCAAGGCCTGCTATCAACGAAGTTTTGGCAAAGTTGATTAACGAATATTTGTCTGTATTACCTCATATCGTTGAGGTTGAGGAGATAGAAGTACGTAAATGGAGTGGCTATTTAATCAAATATTTAACGTCAAGTGCTGAAGATGAAGAATATACATTAAAGAGTTTCTCAGCAGGTGCTGACTTCAACCCCTATCTAATGAAACAAAATCAAATCACAAGCTTTATGCAATCGATTTTTGAAGAGAAAGGTCTAACCATATCTAAAGATAGCGATATCAATTAACTGTGACTGTCATTTAATTTAATAAAAAATATATGAGATAGAATTATGCGTAGGCTGAGATTTTAGCCCAAACTTTTAAGAAAAAATTTGAGAGGCATAATTTAAAAGAACTTATATCAGATATAAGACCAAAAAATCTCTTATTTTTTGATCATAAATTGATTGAATCGGCAGAGCCTGCTTCTCATAAATCATATCAATAAATGCTGCAACGCTTATCGACTTACCGAAAAACCATGATTTTTAACTTGATACTATGATGTTACTACCGGAGCATGTTCATATTCTTATTATCTTAACAGTATCTATTTATTATAAGGTTAGGATTAACTATCAATATCGGTTAACAAGATAATAGCGTCTGTCTTTATTAAGGCATCAACTACCTAAAGGAAGAAGTATGAACATTTTTACCTTAAAATCAGTCATCGCATTGACGGCACTGGCAACATTGACACTATCTGCCAATGCTTTTGCAATGGATGTTAAGTTTGCTGATGCCTCTTGGAACGGTAAAAAAATACCTGAAGGCCAGCAATGCCTAAACTATGATGGCAAAAGTCCTGCAACGCCAAGCATGACAGTCACAGATATTCCGGTAGGCGCGGAGAGCTTGGTTTTCGTTTACAACGATGTGAGCAATAAACGTATGCAAAATGGTGGACACGGCATTGTAGAGTTTTTATTACCAAAAGGTGCCACGAGCGCAGAAATACCACGAGTATTTGGTCATACTTATGAGGTGCCAGTCGGTATTGAGATGGTTGCGGAATATCGTAGCCGTGCAGGCGAAGTGGGAGGAGCGTATAAACCACCCTGTTCAGGCGGTAAAAACCATCTGTATACGGTAGATGTGCAGGCATGGCAAGGCGATATGGTACTTGCTGAGACAACGGTTGAGATGGGTCGATATTGATGCCTTGGTTGTTTTAGCTAATGTATAAAGAAGCCGTCTATACGTTTGTGTAGGCGGCTTTTCTTGTTGTAATTACATGAAATAAATATTTGTAGAATACGATTGATTTACGATATAAAACATAGTTATTGATAATGATTCGCTGGGTTGGAAGTCCAGCCCACATTAACTTTACAAAATTTACAGGTAAAAGAAAAAGTAGGATGGCTCAGTAATAACGTAACCACTGAATACTTGATTAGATGGTGTGGTGGATTACGTTTCATAAGTATTTTCTATGGGAGTTTAATAAAACTAGCCCACCCAACGCACTTTCGCAATTTAGATATTTTTCGAATTTGTTACTACTCAGATAAATCAAACATTACAGAGCCTTTCCCAGCAGCTGCAATACGTACAAGTTGTTCAGTAGTTTTATTTGAAGCACCTTTTACCACTATTTTGGCACCACTTGTGGAAGCGGCCGCTGCAATACGCACAAGTTGTTCAGTAGTTTTAGAACTACTTACATAGAATCCGCCACCAGCGGCTGCAATACGAACTAGTTGTTCAGTAGTCTTACCCATTTTTTTCTCCTTGGAAAATGTGAATATTTGATAATAAGAATTATATTTAATGCTAGGCTCATAGGAAGAATACGAGCGCGAGCGGGTTTTTTCAATGAAGCAACTTATTTTGCACTTTAATTGATAATTTTGATATTAAAATCTTATTACTTATCTTTAAACGCTTTACCTAACCTCAACACTCGTCACATTCTGAAAGCCTCTTGGCAACTGGCCGCCGCGATTACCACGAGTGCCGGTATAGTTGGCTAAATCATTAGGCTTTAGCGTCACATGCCGTTTGCCAGCAGTAATGACGAGGCTATCTTTTTGATTGAGTGGTGTGATCACTAATACCTCTTCACCATCTTTCAGTTTAATCAATTTATTGCCTTTACCGCGAGCCTGTTCAGGCAAATCATCAAGGGCAAACATCAACAAGTATCCCGCATTGGTGACGACAGCGATATGGTCAGGCGCCATACGTGCGTTGCTGTTTTCGCCTTCAGCACTGTTATTAGCCGTTATATCTACTGGTGCATCGATACGTACAATGGGAAGCAGACGACTATCATCTGCTAAGTTAATGATGTTTTTACCCGCTTTCTGATTGCTGTCCAAATTGCCAATCGTATTGATAAAACCATAACCTGCTGAGCTGGCGAGGATGATGCGCTGATTATCTTCACCGGTTAATAATTGCTCAAAGCTGGCACCTGCTGGCGGTTTTAGGACACTGGTCAGTGGATCGCCTTGACCACGGGCAGAGGCTAAGCTGTGCGCATCGATACTATAACTGCGTCCGGTACTGTCGAGCACATAGATTTTTTCATTAGACTTACCGCGCACGTGCGTTTGATAGCTGTCGCCTGAGCGATAACTCATACCAGCGGCATCGACATCATGACCTTTGGCAGCACGAATCCAGCCTGCTTTTGATAGGATGGCGGTGATAGGTTCGCTCGGGACGAGGTCGGATTCTTTTAATGCCTGCGCTTCTTCGCGTTCTGCTAATGGCGATACACGCTCGTTGCCGTGTTCTTTCATATCGGCAGTCATCTCATCGATCATCAGATTGGTCAGACTGTCTGGGTTGTCCAAGTATTCTTGAATAATGGCACGTTCGGCAGCCAGCTCATCTTGCTCACGGCGTAGCTCAATCTCTTCGAGCTTGGCTAGCTGACGCAGACGAATATCCAAAATCGCGTTAGCCTGAATATCGGTGAGATCATAGTCTTGCATCAAAGACAATTTTGGATCGTCTTCTTCACGAATGATGCGGATGACTTCATCGATATTTAGATACGCAATCAGCAAGCCCGCGAGGATATGCAAGCGCTTATCGATTTTATCGAGTCGGTATTGCAAGCGGCGCGTGACCACTGAACGGCGACAGATTAGCCACTCTTCTAATATTTCCTTGAGGTTTTTGACCTGCGGTTTGCCATTTAGGCCAATCATATTCATATTGACCCGATAATTACTCTCCAGATCAGTACTGGCAAATAGATGGCTCATAACTCGCTCGACATCGACTCGCGTTGAGCGCAGTTCAAGCACGATACGGCACGCGTTTTCGTGGTCTGATTCATCATGGATATCGGTAATCCAAGGCAGCTTTTTGTCGGTCATGAGCTTGGCAATTTGCTCTTGGATTTTGTTACCTGAGACTTGGTAAGGCAGTGCATCAATGATGACTAAATTCTTCTCTTTGGGGTCAATATGAAAAGTCGCACGCATCTTATAGCTGCCACGCCCCGTTTCATACATCGCCTGTAAGTCTTTTTTACTGGTAATAATTTCAGCTGGCGTTGGCAAATCAGGCGCTGGTATCGATTGGGTTAACTGCTTAACGGACAATTCAGGGTTTTTGAGCAAACGAATAGCCGCGCGTACTACTTCATTCAGATTATGCGGCGGGATATCGGTTGCCATACCGACCGCGATACCCGTCGTACCGTTTAATAAAATATTAGGTAGGCGGGCAGGTAGGGTGGTTGGCTCCTGCATCGTGCCATCAAAGTTATCTTGCCAATCAACCGTGCCTTGTCCAAGTTCCGCGAGTAGAGTATTGGCATATGCAGACATTTTGGCTTCGGTATAACGCATCGCCGCAAATGACTTTGGGTCATCGGGACTGCCCCAATTGCCTTGACCAGTGATGAGCGGATAGCGATAACTAAACGGCTGCGCCATCAATACCATCGCCTCATAACAAGCACTGTCGCCATGCGGATGATACTTACCTAGGACGTCACCGACCGTACGTGCTGATTTTTTTGCCTTGGCTGTCGATTTTAGCCCCAGCTCACTCATGGCATAAACGATACGGCGCTGGACAGGTTTTAATCCATCAGCGATATTGGGTAGCGCCCGATCCATGATGACGTACATGGCATAGTTGAGGTAGGCCTGCTCAGTAAATTCCGCGACCGAGCGCGTATCCATCGGTTCAGTGGCTATAACTGGGTCAATCGTATAATCAATAACATCGGACATAAAATAGGATTCACTTATGAGTTTCAATAGGTATTAATAACTGGGGCAATCGAGCAAATAGAATAGTGCTATCGTAAAGGATATTGGCCGAATTAAAAAGGCATAAGTCATAATAGACGACAGTGTATGACGTGCTCATATGGTTTTCTATTTATAATATAGATTGCCCATTATGTCATCTGTACTAAGCGATTCAATTTAAAATTCACAGGTTTTCATGAATAAATGTTCATCAAAAAATCATTGGTAATTTGTTGAATAATTATGGTTAAATAATTGATATGTATTGGATAATTGTTAGTCAAGCCGGTTTGCGAACTCAAGTAACAATCTTTTGTATTGAGTAGTCTATATAAAGTGTGTATGTTAATTAATAAAGGGCTATTTACCGCTATACAGTTTGTCCGTCACTATATGATTACGACGCAGCCTTGCTTGCCATTATGATGACAAGTTTGCGTTCCGAGTTGTCGTATTTTTATCACACTGTGATTGGTATGGATTGACGGTAGCGCACCATTACTAGGAGAAAAAAGATTATGGAAAATCACGGTAACCTAATTCGTCGCAATGATAAAGTATGGGTTAATACTTATGAAAAACTTGGCATTCAGTACGATATTGAGATGCCAGCTGCCAACACTTCATTAATCGATATCATTGAGCATAACTTCATTACCCATGCAGGAAAAACTGCATTTGTATGTATGGATGTCAAACTGTCTTACGAAGAATTAGACCGCTACAGTAAACAAGTTGCTGCCTACTTACAGTCACTTGGGCTACAAAAGGGCGATAAAGTGGCGGTGATGATGCCCAATATTTTGCAGCTGCCTGTTGCTGTGTTGGGTGTGCTGCGGGCTGGCCTGACGCTTGTCAATGTCAATCCGCTTTATACCACAAAAGAGCTTGCCCATCAGTTAGAAGACTCTGATACCAAAGCGCTGATTTTGCTTGAGAACTTTGCCAAAACGTATGACGACATTGGTAAAGATTTGGTCGACCATGTGGTAATCACATCGATGGGCGATCTAATGAGCCCACTAAAAGGCTTTATCGTCAATGCTGTCGTTCGTCATGTCAAAAAAATGGTTCCTGACTACCATATCAAAGACAGCGTAAAATTCAAAAAAGCCCTAAACCGTTTTTCTGCCGAAAATTACAAGCGTCCCAATAATATTAATCTTGACGATGTGGCTGTCCTACAATATACCGGTGGTACAACGGGCGTGGCGAAAGGTGCAATGCTCACCCACGGTAATTTGGTCGCCAACCTCATCCAATGTGATACTTATTTGGGCAATGCCTTCGATAAGTTTGAAACGCTAAATGAACAGCCAGTAATTATGACCGCATTGCCGTTGTATCATATTTTCTCATTTACCGTCTGTGGTATGTATGGTCTGTACCGTGGTTGTATCGGTTTGCTCGTGCCGAATCCGCGTGATTTACCAAGCTTAATCAAAGCCTACAAAGATTATCCGCCAGCGTTTTTCCCAGCAGTAAACACATTGTTTAATGCGCTTGCTAATAATGAAGAGTTCCAAGGTATGGATCATAGCAGGCTTGAGATGTCTATGGGCGGCGGTATGGCGGTACTCAAAGACACCGCTGCCAAATGGCAACAAATAACAGGCAACGTTATCGTGCAGGGTTATGGTTTGTCTGAGACATCGCCTGTTGCGTCAGCAAATCCACATGGCACTGGTGAGTTCTCTGGTAATATTGGTCTACCGATGCCTACGACTGATATGGCTATTTTGGATGAAGAAGGCAATGAGGTGGCACTTGGAGAGCGCGGTGAGATTTGTGTCCGCGGGCCGCAGGTAATGAAAGGCTACTGGAAACGTGATGACGCAACTGCTGAAGTCATGACAGCAGATGGCTATTTCCGTACGGGTGATATCGGTGTGATGGACGAAGAAGGTTATTTTAAGATTGTCGATCGCAAAAAGAATATGATTCTGGTATCAGGCTTCAACGTCTATCCAAACGAAGTCGAAGATGTAATGTCAGGTCATCCAAAGATTCTGGAATGTGGCGTCATCGGTGTCGAAGATGAAAAGAGCGGCGAAGTACCAAAAATCTATGTCGTCCGTAGTGATGACAGTTTGACTAAAGAAGAAGTGCTTGCTTATAGCAAAGAAAATTTAACTGGTTATAAGCGTCCTCGTTATGTTGAGTTCATCGATGAGTTGCCGAAGTCAAACGTCGGTAAGATTTTACATAAAGATTTACGCACGCTTGAAGAAAAGAATCACGGTTAATCCATCCATATTGAACTTATAACGTTTATTACGAGTGCCTATGAGTGGTAGGCACCAAACAGAATGACAGTCCAATCAAAAATGATAAGGTTGCTTATAGGCTGCCTTATCATTTTTTTGTCTTTGCCACTTTGCTAGCCTTAGGACGACGCTAGTATAGATAGAGAATGTTTAGCAAAACTGCTATAGTGCTCAGCGACATATTTTTGTATTTATCTACAAAATGTCATCAGTTTTACGCTCTGATTCTGGTAAAACTGTCATGGAAAAAAGATGTTTGATTCGGTGCTACCGAAGTATGACGCCATCTATTATGCTTGGCTTAACTGACGCTTTGATTGACAAAGCTTGTGAATGACAAACCTTAGAATGTTACCACGTTTATTATTCACAAGTTTTTGCTGTCATTGCCCACTCACAAAAATAATGGTGTTTTCATTAGATCATTCTACGTTTTTAACGGTAACATTTAGGGAAAATTATGACCGACACAATCGATAAAAAGACGACAAACGATAAAGCTGCGACTAGCAATAAAAGCAATGCGTCTGATAGTATTCAAGAAAACAGTACCCAAGAAAATAGTACCCATAAAATCAGTGCTCATCAAGACAATGCTCATCAAGACAATCCTCATCAAGACAATGCTCATCAAGACAATGTATTTCCTACTATGCCGACGATACCCAGTGACAGCCCATGGTTGAGTGCTTATGAGCGCTATGGTATTGACGCTACTATCGATATGCCAGATGACAATACCTCTTTACTTGATGTGTTTGAGCGCAATTTTAGCCGTTATGGACAAAAAACAGCCTATATCTGTATGGGTGCGTCCATTAGCTTTAAGCAATTAGACTTATACAGTCGCCAGATTGCCAGTTATTTGCAGTCATTAGGATTGGCTAAGGGCGATAAAGTTGGCGTAATGATGCCAAACCTTTTGCAGTATCCAGTGGTTGCTTTGGGGGTTATCCGCGCAGGTATGGTGTTGGTCAACGTCAACCCTTTGTATACCAGCCGCGAGTTATCGCATCAGCTGCATGACAGTGGCACTAAAGCCTTATTCATTGTAGAAAATTTTGCAAAAACGTACCAAGAAGCAGAAGATAAAGGTCAAGTTAAGCATGTCATCGTTTGTAAAATTGGGGATATGCTAGGAGCGATCAAAGGGCCCGTGGTTAACCTTGTCGCACGCTATAT
Organism: Psychrobacter aquaticus CMS 56; assembly: GCF_000471625.1. Taxonomy (GTDB): domain Bacteria; phylum Pseudomonadota; class Gammaproteobacteria; order Pseudomonadales; family Moraxellaceae; genus Psychrobacter; species Psychrobacter aquaticus. Next base: position 20,874 of record NZ_AUSW01000036.1, on the reverse strand, counting down.
CAAAAAAATGATTCCTGCTTACAGTTTGCCAAATAGTGTGAGTTTTAAGCATGCATTAAGCGAGGTATCAGCCAGCCATTATCAACGCCCTGATTTGAATTTGAGCGATGTGGCTTTGCTACAATACACGGGCGGTACGACAGGCGTTGCTAAAGGCGCGATGTTGTCTCACGGTAATTTAGTCGCCAATATGTTGCAGATTAGCGCGCTGATGAACAGTGCGTTTGAAGATGATGCGGATGCAAGTGACGTTATTTTGACCGCGTTACCACTGTATCACGTCTTCTCATTTATGGTGTGCGGTATGTATGGCATGTACCAAGGCTATGCTGGTCTGCTCATCCCGAACCCTCGTGATCTTGATGGTTTGATTAAAGAGATGGGCAAATACAAACCCTCTTTTATCCCTGCGGTCAATACCTTGTTCAATGGTTTGGTGCATAAAGAAGGTTTTGCGGACTTAGACTTTTCTAACCTAAAAGCCTCAATTGGTGGCGGTATGTCAGTGTTGCCGAGCGTGGCTAAAGAATGGCATAAAATCACAGGCCTGCCTATCGTAGAAGGGTATGGTTTGTCTGAGACTTCACCAGTGGTTGCGTTTAACCCAATGACCATTGCTGAATTCACCAATAAAATTGGTATTCCTGCGTCTAGCACGGATATCATACTAATCGATGATGACGAAAACGAAGTCGCCCTAGGTGATCGTGGCGAGATTTGTGTCAAAGGGCCGCAGGTCATGATTGGCTATCAAAATCGTCCAAAAGAAACGGCAGAAAGTTTTACGGCTAATGGTTACCTAAAAACAGGTGATATCGGTATCATGGACGAAAAAGGCTTTATCAAAATTGTCGACCGCAAAAAAGACATGATTTTGGTTTCTGGTTTTAACGTCTATCCCAATGAGATCGAAGAAGCCATGAGTGAGCATCCGGCCATAGCGGAGTGCGGTGCCATTGGTGTACCCAATGAAGAGCGCGGTGAAGAACCAAAATTATTTGTGGTCAAAAAAGGCAACGTTACAGAACAAGAGCTGCTGGATTTTGGTAAAAAGCAATTGACGGGCTATAAGCGTCCACGCCATATACAGTTTGTGGATGAATTACCAAAATCGAACGTTGGCAAAATCCTACGTAAAGAATTGCGTAAGATGGAAGGGCTAGAATAATTTTACGGTTATTCTTTCTTTGGTAAGCCAGCTGTATGGCTACGTAGCGGCGTCATAGCTTGACTGAATCTTGCTATTGCGCCGCTGTCACGTTAGGATATCTCAATATTTAAGTGTGCTAAGGTATTCGATTACTTTTATTTGCACCAGCAGTACGTGTTGTATCGATATTACTTTTCACCGACTATAGATTGGTCAGGCCGATAGCCATAGACCTCTTATTTTTATGACACTGCTTTTAAAACATCTTACTAGGAATTTTTATGCGTATTGACAATCGTGAGCTCGACCAACTTCGCTCGATTAGCTTTGAGCGCCATTACACTAAGCATGCGGAAGGGTCAGTGTTGGTAAGTTTTGGCGATACCAAAGTATTGTGTACCGCTAGTGTTGAGTCTGGCGTACCGCGCTGGTTAAAAGGCAAAGGCAAAGGTTGGATCACTGCTGAATATGGCATGTTACCACGGGCGACCAACACTCGTAATCAACGTGAAGCGGCACGCGGCAAGCAATCAGGTCGCACCCAAGAAATTCAGCGTTTAATCGGTCGTAGTTTACGTGCCATGATTGACTTAAGTAAGTTGGGTGAAAATACCATTTATCTTGATTGTGATGTCTTACAAGCCGATGGCGGCACTCGTACCGCTAGTGTAACGGGTGCGGCCATTGCGCTTATTGATGCGTTAGAAAGCATCCAAAAAACCAAAAAGCTGAAAGCAGATCCATTAATTGGTTTGGTTGCGGCTGTTTCTGTCGGTATGAAAGATGGTGAAGCGTATCTAGATTTGAACTATGAAGAAGATGCCAGCTGTGATACCGATTTGAACGTTGTTATGACCCAAAAAGGTGAATTTATTGAGCTACAAGGCACAGCGGAAGAGAAGCCATTTACTCGTGCGCAAGCCGATGATATGTTGATTCTTGCCGAAAAAGGCATTGCGGAATTGATTAAAATGCAACAGACCGCGCTTGGCTGGTAATCTGTTTTTATCTTCAGCACGCTGTCTCGATTTTTCGTTCCAATAACTGCCTGTTAGCTCTTGATAGGCAGTTTTTTCATAGACAATCACCCTAATTTTTGTAATAGGTACTAACGTATGCTCAAGCTGACTGATGATGGCGCCAAAATCACTTTACAGGGTCAGCCACAAGCGGCGGACAATGGCTTGTTTTGGTTTGGGTCAGCATTATTGGTGAGTGCAGTGGCGGTAGCGCTGGCAATGAGTCTATTGTCTGAACGTCTGGCTATTGGTGCGCTGGCATTGCTTATCATTGGCAGTTTTGTTTTTAATCGGCAACGTCAACAACGCAAAAAAGCCATGACAGGTGTCATTAGCAGTGGCATCTTGTGGGTACGTGTTGGTGAGCTGGTGCATGACAATCAAGGCAAACGTGAGCATATCCATCTGGCTGATGGCGATAAAGTTCATCTTATTGACGAGCAGTTACAGATTGTTGACGGTGATGATAACCGTAAATACCATATCAGCGGCTTTGAAAGTATCCAAGAAGCAACCGCTACCAAAGCTATCTTACAAGGGCAGACATTGAGCAAACGCCATGTGAATATTAAGATGGGCAATGATGAGCCCCATTCTTAGCTCACTATCTATTAAGTGATATGTGTTAAAAACGCTTATGTTATTTTAGGACAATGTAATAATCTCTGTCAGTACCATGGTCGAATGTTCAAACATGTCTTAACCATTTATCTTAATGTTAATGCCTTCTATCGGCTATCTGAGTGTAATAATGCTTGCAGATGCCTGTCTAAATAGTTTATAAGTAATATTGAAAAATCTTCCTTGATATCATTGTTTATTTTGTCATTTATCTCTTATTGACAAGGAGTTGGTCATGTCGTGTTCGACCGTGTCGTTAGTTACAGCGTCGTGCAGTTTGTTGTTGTTTACTTTTGGCCTAACAAGTCAAGCCCATGCCGATAATATGAGTGCACTTATTGCTCAAAAATCTGCTCAGTCTAATACCAGTATTCGTTATAACTCGTCAGTACCCTCTGCCAAAGTCAGTACTCGCTCTACCATTCAACGTGCTGGCACACATCGCTCAAATCCTATCAATATTCAAACAACGACCAATACCGTTTATTCAAACAATAATGTGTCAAATATAACCAGTAATGGCAATTCGCCAACGATTAATACCGCTTATCGTTATCCTGAGGTACAGCGTCAAATACCTGCGGTGCTACCAGCGTTTTTGTCCGGTAACTATGATAATGTCGACAGTGAGCATTTACCGCTCTTAAGCACGGCCGAGATGCAAGGCAGTCTGGCTGTGCGTGAGGTAATCAGTACAGCACGTAAGATGACGCTAAATGAGCGTGCGATTGTTCAAGGCGGTTGCTGGGATTATCTTAATGCTGTGTTCAAACGGGCAGGGGTGTCTCGTGATACCATTCATAAAGGCACGTACGGTCAAGGCCCTTATGCCAGTAGTGATGAGATTGAAGCGGGCGATTGGCTGTACTATATCAATCATGGCTATAATGGTGTTGAGCATAGTGGCTTGTTTGTAGGCTGGGTTGATGAGCGTGCTAAGCAAGCGCTCATACTGAGCTATGCTGGACAAAACCGACGTGAACCCGCACGTTATCGGGTTTATGATTTAAGCAATGTTTATCAAATCATGCGTCCTAGCGTGTAGTACCAATTCCAAAAATTCCGCATGTCTAAAAGCGTGAGTATCAGAGCTATAGTCACTTAGTTAACGAGAAAGAATAGCAAATAAAAAAGCGTCTGCCACTTCTATCAGTGACGGACGCTTTTTTTGCAAATTGGGGTGGTACTCTATATAAATCAATTAATTAAGTTTTAGAAGGGTTTTACCACCGCTAAAATCACAATAATAACCAACGCAAAAACGGGTACTTCATTAAACCAACGCCAAAATTTATGTGATTTATAATGCGGGTTGTCTATCAGTTTTTTGCGGTAAAAACCACACGCACCATGATAGCCAGACAGTAGTACTACCAATAGCAGCTTAACATGTAACCAGCCTTGGGTTTTGTAAACCTCCCAGCCCATTCCCAACATCCACAGACCAAAGACCCATGTGGCTATCATCGCTGGGGTCATGATACCGCGATAGAGTTTGCGCTCCATAATGGTAAAGCGCTCATGGCTGATGCTATCGTCGCTCATCGCATGATAAACGAACAGGCGCGGCAAATAAAATATCGCCGCAAACCAGCAGACCATCGAGATAATGTGTGCCGCTTTAATCCAATTAAAATAATCTGGCATGATCGTCTCTCTTGTGTGTATTCCAGCTTATTAGTGCAGTAAATGATGCTGGCAAGCTTAGCGCAGATTACCCAATAATAGTAGTGTCATACAAAGTACAAAAACTACTCTGCCAATACCACTTGCGATTGATGACCGCTCATCGCATCCATGACGGGTACTTGCTTAGGCGCTCTGGGTGCAGCAAACTGCTTTGTTAGACCAAGCTCACGCATGAGTCTGTCGTCACCTGATTGACTGGCATTGCCTGTGGTCAATAGCTTATCGCCATAAAAGAATGAATTGGCACCTGCCATGAATGCCAATGCTTGCTCAGAGTCGGATAAGCTTTCACGTCCAGCAGACAGCCGAACATAACTGGTCGGGCAGCAAATACGTGTCACAGCGATAGTACGTATCCACTCAAGTACGGAGAGCTGACCCTCTGCAATCACTCGATCTCCAATTGGTGTCCCTGCAATAGGAACCAATAAATTGACAGGGATAGACTCAGGCGCTTTTGGCATTTTGAGCAACTCATGTACCCAATCAATACGATCGTCGCGACTTTCGCCCATGCCCACGATATTACCACTACAAACATTGATGCCTGAGTTGCGGACATTGGTAATTGTGTCTAAACGCTCATCATAGCTACGCGTACTGACCACTTGCTCATAATAACTGCGCGAGGTATCTAGATTGTGATTGTAATAATCCAGTCCTGCATCTGCCAGCTGAGTCGCTTGCTCAGTGTCAAGCATTCCAAGCGTCATACAAGTTTCAAGCCCTAACGCCTTCACTTCTTTGACCAGCTCAACCACATAGGGCATGTCTTTAGCGCTCGGATGTTTCCACGCCGCTCCCATACAAAAACGTGATGAACCAGTGGCTTTGGCACGTTTAGCGGCAGCAATTACTTTGTCAATCTCTAAACGTTTTTCTGCCTGCAATTTGGTGGTATCGCGGTGATGGCCCGATTGTGAACAGTAGCCACAATCTTCAGGGCAGTTGCCGGTTTTAATAGATAGCAAAGTGCTGATTTGAACTTCGTTGGCAGTAAAATGCGCTCGATGAATCGTTTGCGCTTTTAATAACAAATCCATCAAAGGCAAGTCAAACAGTTGGGCGATATCTTCACGGCTGTATGTACTGGTGGTTTGTTGATCTGTATTCATAATGTCTGTTGTTAGGCTGGCCAAAAAATCATTGTTGGTGTTATTTTGATTAATAATTTGATTATCAGATGAGTCAGTGGGGTTACTGGCGTTAGGTTCTGAGATGCTAAGTAATCCTGCCATGATATAAGTCCTTTTACAATAATATTAAACGGTATCAGATAAATCCAAATACTTTGGTCTATTGTCATTTTTAAGATAATAAAAAGGTTGCGGTATAGTATAACGCAACCTTTTTGGAAAGTCAGAACACTAGGATATAGTATTTATAGCTATTCAATCATTAGACTGGGTTTATTTACCCAGTTTGTGCTTGGCGACACCAATCCAATGGTTGGCAAATTTCTGTGCTTTATAAGCGTATGGTTTGGCTTTTTGGAAATATGGTTGATATTCATCAGGGATCGTTGGTACGATGTGTTTGGCCAGCTTATTAAACCACATCATTAAGCTATAATCGCCCTCAATGCTCAGATTACCTTCTTGTACGGCAGTCATAAAGGCAGGAAGATCGCCTTTGGTTAATAGCTTCACACCCGTCATAGAGTCTTTAAAGTTGATAGTAAGGTCGGCTTTTTCGGCATGGCCGCTATGCTGACTAAACTCGCCATTATCAAAGTTGAAATAACGTGCAATACCAGATTCAGTACTAGCAATCTCGATTGTAACTTGACGATCAGCGAATAGCGCTTTCACGTCTTCATTTTCGCTATCAGCAAGCATAGACAAGCGGTAACCAATCACAGCCAATAGCACGTCTAACGGATCAGACTTAATATCTAGTACAGGAACAGTAAACATAATTGAACTCCTAAAAATGAGACGCAAAATAACGCGTACTTTATAACAATTTTTGTGACAAATATATAAATAGATTATAAACGATTAATAAGTCTCAATTCTTTAGTAGTTACGTAGAGAGCGTTAAGTATCTTGTAACATTGCAACAAATAAGCGTAATTACCATATAGTCAGATCAATATAAAAAGAATACAGCAGGACTGGAATAAATTTTTTGCAGCATCGAGCTGCGTAGGCACAGCAAGCAAGAAAAATTCATTCCAGTCCTGCGTCATGTATCTATTTTATTTAATATCGAGTATAGATTAATGAAAGCGTGGCTGATAATCGTCGTCATAGACAGGGGTATGTTCGATATAACGTGCAGCTTCCAATGCGCGCTGCTGCTGCACTGATTTACTGACATCCTCATAACGAAGTGCCCGATACAATACCCAACCCAACAGCGGCAACCAACTGATACCCATGGCAATGACATAGCGATGCCACTCCGATAAAGCTGACAGCATAGGACGATTTGCTAGTACGTATTGGATGGCTTCGACCGCTAGCCAATATGCCATACCACCGAATAAGTACCAAAGCAGCCAACGTTGTGATGATAACGCGAGTGCCACCACCAAGCCTGCCAGTAAGCCATAACCCAGCACTGTGGCACTGCTCCACGTATCGACACCAATAACAGAAAATATAGTCAGTAACATCATTCATCTCGCTATTCATAAGGTGAATTCCAATAAGGCTATTATGAGAGCTTGCTGAACAAAGCTAAAGGGGGGAGAGGCGACTTTGCGACAACCGTTGACGTTTGATTTTTTAGCGTATTTGAGGATTTTTTAGTACAGATTTTGAGACTAAGTACCGCAAGATTGGGCACTGATTTTTATAGTTAGGTTGATATAAAAAGAGTCGGCGGACTGGGATATATTCTTTAAAATTTATCCCAGTCGTACAGAGCTAGCTATATATTGATTTGATATGGGGTTGATGGTATCTGAGATTTTGAGAAAAATACTTTAAGGATACTTCTTATAAAATCAGCTGCGACGGTTGCCCCACCAAGACAACAACGATACCAGAACGGCACCCAGTAGCATCAGGCCAATTGTGATTAACCAATGCGGACCAGTAGGATATTGCCATGGCATCACGTTAGTCACTGCTTCACTGTTTAGAGCGCCTAACGCGTCTACTTTCCACGGCCACACTTTGACCAAAGAACCGGCGATAAAGCCTGTCAGTAACGCCAAGGTTGCTTGATAGTAGCGTGATAACAACCATTTAAGGGCGCGAGTAAATAGCAACAGCCCAGTTACCATGCCAGCCATGACAGTCAAGATGATCGAAAAATTGAGGGTGTGTACCGCTTCTAGTACCGTGTCGTAAGCGCCCAATAGCAATAGGATAAAAGACCCCGATATACCGGGCAATATCATGGCACAAATGGCTATTGCTCCTGCAAAAAACAAATACGGCAAACTTGGCGTGGCCGTCAGTAAAGGCAAGCTGCTAACAATCACTGCAAAGACAAGTCCAACGGCGAATAGTACCGCCCGTCCTATATTCCAGCGCTCAATTTCACTCAACAGTATCAAGACTGTGGCGACCACCAAGCCAAAAAAGAACGACCAAATAAATAGTGGCTCATTGTCTAGCAGGTACTTGATGATACCCGCTAGCGTGGCAAAGCTGGTGGCAATCCCTAGCAGCAGGAACAGCAAAAATGTCGCATCAACTTGGCGCCAAACAGCCATTAGTCCTTTGAGACCGCCTTGCTGCCGAAATACTTGCCAAAGATTGGGGCCGATACTACTCAGCGCATTAATCAGGCGCTCATAAATACCAGCAATCAGCGCAATGGTACCGCCAGAGACGCCCGGCACGATATCTGCTGCGCCCATGGCCATACCTTTGATATAAACACCAAATAACTGCTTTGGCGTATCTCTCGTCGTAAGAGTGGTATCTTGATCCAATGGCTGTGGCGCTGACGGCTCGTTTGGAAGTGGTGGTTGTGGTACCGTCATGGACAGTCCTTCATTATCTAATAATAAGTGTTGAGGGTTAATACCAATGATCAAAACGTAATTTGGCTTATGTTTTGGTTTGTACTCTGATTTTGAGCGCTTAGTGATTACTGAGTAGGCGCAAGCGATGGATAACCAAGGGCATAAAGCGTGCCCTCAAGCCCCGTCACATTGACAGCCGCATCTGCTCTTGCTTGGACGATTGGCTTGGCACGGTAAGCGACGCCTAAATCAGCAATAGTCATCATCGGTAAATCATTGGCACCATCACCAATGCAAACGACTTGTGACATCTCAATCCCCAAACGCTGAGCCGTATGCTCGACGATAGCGGCTTTTTTGGCACCATTTATGATGGGCAACTGTACATGTCCGGTCACTTCACCTTCTTCGATATCTAATGCGTTGGCATGCACTTCATCAATACCCAACTGCTCAGCGATATAACGCGCAAAATAAGTAAAGCCGCCTGATACCAGCACCGTATGATAGCCCAATGCTTTTAGCGCACTGATCGTGGTGCGAGCCCCTGTTGATAGTGTTAAGCGACTGCATATGTCATCAAGCACGTCGGTTGAGATACCTTTTAATAACGCCACACGCTGCGCGAATGACTCATCGAATTCCATCTCACCGCGCATTGCCGCTTCAGTGATCGCTGCGACTTCCTCACCGATACCTGCAGTTTTGGCCAGCTCGACGATGACTTCTTGTTCGATTAAGGTTGAATCCATATCAAAGCAGGCAAGCTTATGAGTGCGTAACATATGACCGACGGATAAAATATGACAATCGACGACATCTAATTTGTCGGCACTGTTGGTGTTTTTATATTCTTCGGTTAAATCACGACGTAAGCGTGTCGTCAGCTGGTCATCGATAATGTGAGCGGCTGCGGTTTTTTTGCCAGGATGCATGAGCGTATCAGTCACTGGCACCAGCAAATAGCGGAATACTTGCGATTGCGTAAAAGGCAGACGCTGTGCGCCTCCTGCCATGGGCTCTGTATCCGCAACGGTGATATCGACAAAGCTTGCATCGGTATCTTCTGTGACAGTGACCAAATGCCAGCTTGGCTGCTCATCTACCCAAGATTGCACATATTGATGAATATCAAGCGTTGACACTTTGTTAGGTAGTACGACAATTAGGGCAAAAACAGGCAGAGACTGTAGCGCATCAAAATCTTGCAAATTGGTATCGTCAGGTAATAGTGACGCAATAGAATCGACGGCTTGTTGCCATGCTTTGCTGTCTTTTGGTAACGAATAAGATGTATTGTTTGGCATGGCTCAATTGTCCCTTGTATGCTTATATAAGATTAGGAATAATACCAGTTTTACTGGGCAGCGCCTATAGAGGACACGCAAAGTATCATGGTTCACTAAAAACCGCTATTGTCACTCAAAAAGCAGATAAAATTGAATAGCTTTATTGTGATAAATTTATAAAGTTGCTAACGCTACAAGGTTTATTATGGTGATATAGTGGAGAGAATGGGCTGAGGAGATGAAGGGTGTCAGTGGTCGAGCCAATTTAAAAAGATGCCGTGCTACTGGTATGAATTTTTCGCAGCATCCCAAAATGCGTCCGCTTATGTTAAGTAGTTGTCTTTTGAATAACCGTTTTGTAGTACCGTTTTTTTTAACTTAGCCAAAAAATGAGCCATAGCCTTGTTTTTTAATTTCTTTTATCTAAAAAAGTTTACCATATCATGACGTATTTAGCGCCGCGGCAAGGGTTGTTTGCCATTATTCTTCTGGTTAGTTTTTGTTTGCAAACTCTGCTATTGGTCATTAGTACAGATCAGCAGCTGAGCGAAAGTCGTGCGTTAAAAGGCGAGCAGATGGTCGCCCAGCTGATTGATGAAGCAAGGTTGTCTCTAGAAAACAAAGACCGTGTCAGTCTCAGCGTTATTGCCAATCGCTATACCAGCGAACAAGACGTCACACGGATTTTGATTAAAGACAACAATGATGAAATTTTGGTGCCTGTTGGTAATGCACCTATGCAGCAAGGCGAGACCATTCGTCAAATTGCAACCAAAGGCGATGCCGTAATCGGCAGCGTAGCCTTGACTTTGAAGGATGTGAGCAAAGGTGAGATTATCGCCATGCAGTGGCCGTTTGTGATTGGCACCATGCTACTGCATTTATTACTGTGGTTCATTTATGGCTACCTTGCTCGCCCAACCAAAGAGCAAATCAATGCCTTAAGCCGCGAGATTCAAGATTTGCATCGTGAGCAGTATCAGCAAATCGATCAACGCCGCTACGATCATGAAAGCCGTTCAACCGACTCCATAAATAGTGCAAGCACTGGCAACTCCTCTGAGCATAAGACGGGCGACGATTCATCTCATGTACGTAAGCTTGATGTCCATAATGAAGTCAATCAATATTTAAGAGCACAGCAGCATCAAACGGTAGCGAGTGATGCTACAGGTGTTGTTGCCAGCACTGACGAAGATGCGGCTGACGTGCGAGCAGCGGATCGTCAACAAGATCAAATAAGCGGTGCTAACAGTAGTAACCAAAAGCCTAATAGCGCTCCTAGATTGTCCGCCACACGGTCATTTGACAGTGTCAGAGTGCACATTGTGTTCCATGACGAATTTAATATGCTTGAGCGTCTCGCACCCGCTCAGCGCTTACCTTATTTGGCATTATGTACACAGCTATTAAACCAAGCCGTCACCGAGCTCTTTAAGCAACCCTTGTTGCTGGGTGTGAGTGTGATGAATGAACCACGCTTTGAGGGCAGTGGTGCTAGCGTGTTGTTAAAAGCGGACAATAGCCATGCAAAAGTCGCGTTAGCAGGCGTGATGCTTGGCAAATTATATTTAATGCTGAATAAAATCATCCACGATAAACACATCGAACTCTCACGCTTTGCGCTACCGGCAAAAGCGGGCGTCAGCGATGATGCACAATCAGAGGTAATGACTCAATTGCTAGACAGTATCGGCAAAAAAGAGCAAATGCTGATTTTATTGCCGAATGCAGGTCTCAAGCAAATCAGTCACCATGTACAAGTGCAGAGCATCATGCGCCCAACGACTGTCTATGAACGCGAATGTGCGATATTCGATGGCGGTAATGACGCAATGATTCAGCGTTTGGCAGACGTTCGTAATGCCGTGTTAATGATTGAAAATGAGCAAGAGTCACCCAGTTAACCCTACTTATTTTCAATTATTTATATACAATTGTCTGTTATATTGTCCATATTGTTTTTTTGGTATTGAACACAAAACCTCTTACCGTGATAAAAAGGATTGACAACGCTCAATAGAGACTTTATAAGGCATATATATATTGATGTATTATTAATCCCTTTGCCAAAAACGACAGGAGTTTTTCATGAGTGACGCTGATATTGACGATGATTTTGATGACGATTTTGTCGACGATGATGATGCAAAGATGGTAGAAGAGGCCGAAACAAGTGTGCGTACACGCTTGAGCAGCCTTGAGAAACGTCGATTAATCGACAATTTGTTAGAAGAAAAACGTCTGGCCAAAGAGCTAAAAGATGATCTAGATGATATCGATAACTTCGACGAAGATGGCGATGACTGGGATGATGATCTTTAGTGGTTAGCGTTAACTTATAATAGGGGTTATAGAGGCTAAAGTGTTTGAGCCGACTAAAGCTCTTTATTGATAGATATTTATTGGATTGTGTTAAGCTAATGATATCTTGTTTGGTGACTTTTACGGTTGCTAGCAAGCCCTTCTGTTCAATCGTTCTTATTTTATAACGGTTGTTTGGCTGTTTTGTCCAAATGACCTTTATTTTCAGATTATCCGCTATACGGCATTTAACCAATCGTTTGTGGTGAGTGACGCACTCTCTCAAGGACAATAACAATATGAGTAACCCATTAAGTTTCGATGAATTACTAGACTATTTGGACAATCAAGAGAGCCAGTTTGTGCTTGATAGTGTTGCCGCTCACGGCTTTTTGACAGCCACTGTGATTGGGCGTCCGTTGCCCAACTGGATGGATGCACTGTTTGAAGGTCATGTTAGTGAGATTCCAGACAATGTCATCGATGGTATCAAGCGCTGGCGCGATTCTATTATGGCTGAGCTAAAAAACGAGACGCCTATTGAATTGCCGTTTGGTGAAGATGCGGGTGACGAAGAGGTGGCGGTCGATTTTTCAGATGAGTCGGATATCGTCGCTTGGTCGATCGGTTTTGTAGATGCGATGTATGGTGATGAAGCCAGCGATTGGTTTGAAGATGAAGAAACCGCAGAAGATGTGGCAGTATTGACCTTGCCGATGATTGTATTGAGCGGTATTGATGATGAAGATCCAGAGCTTGCTGAGATGCGTAAAGATGAAGATAAATTGGTGCAAATGGCCAATAGCATTGAAGGCAATTTGACAGAATTGTTTTTGTTGTTTCATACCAATGATTAGCCACTGAACTGATGAGCGGCGCTGACTGATCCCCATTTGGTTCGTTATGAGCGCGCTGTTTAACGCTTTTTGAATCATCCTATTAAGTCACCGACAAGGGCGTACTATGACTGTGCAACTCTCCAACCTTGAGCACTTGCCTAACTATCAAATCACCGAGCGCCTCGATGTGGTGTATGGCAGTACCGTGCGCTCAAAGCATGTCGGCAAAGACTTGTTTGCTGGCCTAAAAAACATCGTCGGTGGTGAGTTGACGGCTTATACCGAGCTGCTAGAAGAGTCGCGTCAAGAAGCAATAGATCGGATGATTGTCAAAGCCGAAGCACTCGGCGCGGATGCCGTCGTTGGTCTGCGCTTTTCGACCTCTAGCATTGCGCAAGGCGCTTCTGAGCTGTTTGTTTATGGTACGGCTGTCAAAGCTATCCCTATGCAACCGCAGTCTTATCAAAATCCGCCAACGAATGGTCATCAACAATCTGACCAGTACCCGCCGACTCAAACCCCAGCGCCTGTGCCGACTGATGATTTGCCACGTTTCAATCCTTTTGGTTAATTAACCGAATTTCAAAGCATTGATGCTTTTTTATGATAAGAGACGTGCCATGAATAACTCCCTCACTCAATTTCTTATCAACTATGCGCCGTTTGTTTTATTATTCGCCGCTGGTTGGTTTTTTGGGTCGCGTCATGAGCGTCAGCATTTAGCGCAGCTGCGCGTTGCAGAGCAAGAGCTGGGTCATATTATTGTCTCAAGCGAGCGTTTTTATCGCCCCAAACTTGCGGCTAATAGCGAGGGCGAATTGGTACTGGGCAGCGTTGTCATTGCCCAAGATTATTTTAAAATGATTATCGCTCGGGTATTAAGTTTGTTTGGCAAAAACTTAACCACTTATGAGACATTGTTAGATCGTGCTCGCCGTGAGGCTATCGTGCGTATGCGTACTGAGGCCAACGCTAAAGGATACACGCATATCTATGGCGTACGCCTTGAGGTTACTAATATCAACCAATTGGGTAGCATGGTAGAAGCCATTGCTTATGGCACAGCGGTCATCAGTATCGACAGTGCTGGCTCTGCTATAGCTCATTCCAAATCCTCTATTTAGACCTTCTGCTTAAATGTTCACCCGCATATTCTTTACGTATTTTACAAGACAATATTTCATATTTGACTGGCGAGTAGTTGAATAAAGCAAATAAAGAGACTTTCACAACGATATACTGACTTTCCTTGTTCCAAAATTATGGTGGGACGTGTACCTCGTTGTCCTGCGAAAATAGTACGGTACAAGACATCGGATGATAAAAAATATTGGATGGTACAAAAAAGCATCACACAAAAACGCTGATGACGTTGATGGCTTTTACCTAAAATAATCAGCAGGATTGGCTGATTAAGCATCACGGCATTGTCATAAATCGACCCAAAGAAGGGTCTTATCTACATGGATGTAGCTATGGAAAGTCTTGAGATAGTCACGTTAGTAAATTCAGTTGTCATTCCCATTTGCCTATTTTTAATCATGATGGGTATGGGTCTGACCCTCGTCGCAAACGATTTTAAACGCGTTCTAAAATACCCAAAAGCCGTTGGTATTGGCTTGACCAATCAGCTATTACTGTTGCCTATTATTGGTTTTACGTTGGCAAATATCATGCCGCTAGAGCCTGAATATGCTGTCGGCGTTATGTTACTGGTCTTATGTCCAGGCGGCACAACTTCCAACTTATTTACGTATCTTGCCAAAGGTGATGTGGCGCTATCGGTTACTATGACGGCGATTGCCAGTGTTATCACGGTATTTAGTATCCCTGTCGTTCTGAGTTTTTCATTGATTCACTTTATGGGGGCAGGGAGCGAGTTTCAATTGCCCGTCTTAAAGACGGTGCTTACCTTGGTCTTGCTGACGATCATACCTATCAGTGTGGGCATGTTGATCAAACGCTTTGCACCTAGGGTCGCGGACAACTCACAACGATATGTGTCTAGATTTGGCGTTATATTTCTGGCCTTTTTGGTGGCTTTTTTGAGTTATGTGCAAAGAGACATCATCGTTGAGGCCTTTTTGGCCACAGGGCCGGTCTCTTTATTATTGAATGTTTCAACCATGGCGCTTGGTTATTACAGCAGTAAATGGTTTGGGTTGAACTTAGCACAAAGAGCCTCAGTGACATTAGAAGTCGGCTTACAAAACAGCACGTTGTCGATTTTCATGGCACTGACGTTATTGGCCAATTATAAAATGTCATTGATGCCCGCCATTTATACGCTAATCATGTTCTTAACCGCAGGTATTCTAGTCAGGGTTTTCAGCGCCAAGTATAATAAGCTAAAAAAATCTGAAGTGGAAAGTGGTATTTTGGCCGCGCGTAGACTTTAGGTACATGTGAGTAAAATAAGTAAACTATTGAGATAAATCGTTTAAGCAGGAACTCCCAGAACAAGTTTAAGGTTTTACGCTTGTTTTGGGATACAGGTGCGTTTATTGCTAGCGACTGTATCGTGAAATACTAAAGACGAGAATCATCTATTTTCGTTTTTGTCTCTGCTGTTTGCTCTTTTACTTTTCTGATTTCAAATAAAAAGGTACGGTTTTTGAGTACCGCGACGAACACCACACCGCCTATGGTGTTGCCTATCAATACCACTGCCAAAAACAATAAGTAACGCCAAAAACTGACCGTATTACCATATAGCAGAGCCGAAAATATCTCGATATTGCCAACGATACTGTGATGCAAACCCAAAAAGCCAATACTACCCGTAATCAGGCTGACCAAAACGATACGGCTCAGTGTGTCGCGTGCCGAGGTGACAAGCCATGCAGTCATGCCCATCATCCAACCTGCCAATATGGCGCTACCAAATATCACCCACCACCTAAATCCCAAAATATGCTCGGCATAAGCGTCAATATCACTCGCGCTAAACAGCTGCATGTTTAAGCCCAAACCCACCATCAAAGCGGCAAATAAACAACCACCGACGATGTTGCCCGCGATGACAATGCCCCAAAGACGCAGCAGTTTGGTTAAAGGTTCGATGCCATTGAGGACAGGCAGGCTCAAAAGGGAGGTTTGCTCGGTAAATAATAGCGACTGACCAATGACCACGACGATGAAGCCAATCGGATAAAGCAAAGAGGCGAGTACAAGCGCGTAGTGGCTGGGCAATACGCCACTGAGCAGCGCAAAAGCGGACAGAATCATAAAGAAGCTGATACCAATCTCAAGCCCTGCTGTAAAGGCACTGGTAAATAGTGACCCAAGCGAGCGCTCAAACGTCTCTTTGGCATCCATTACTTGCTCAACCAAAATGCTGGCGTAGCTTTTTGCTTGACTCATATTGTCATCATTGGCGACCTTCTTGATGGTCTCTCGGTCTTGTTGGCTGATCTCTTCAGAAAAATCCTCGTCTTTTAAAGTCTCAGTTGTATCAATGCTGCCTAGAGTGGCGCTGTTGCTGTTTGATATGTTTCGTCGATCGTTCTCGTTATCTGCAAGTCCATCTTTAGCGCTACACTCACGATTGTCAGCATCAGTCATGAGCCGCTTGTCCACTATAGTATCAGACTGAGAGTTGTTTTTATGCTCGGTATCTTGGGACACGGTCGGCTCGCTGTTGGTCAGAGGGTGATTTGAATACTTTTCGATACAAAGGTATTGTCTGTATTTCATCGCATAGCTAATATTTTATCGCATGGCTCAGCTATGTTCTGTTGAAGATTTAGCCTATTGGGGTTATTAATTATTCCATACCGTTTTTCCAGCCTGATAAATTGCCTTAACCTCTAACAAAATCTGGCCATCTGCGTTAAAATCACGCTATTAATCATTTTCCTCATTTATTCACTTATGTGTTTGACCACATTCATTATTAACAAAAGACCATTTCATTATGAGCAATCCTGAAAGCACAAATACCAAAACCAACCTAACCCAATCGATTCAAGCGGCTTTGAATCAACTAGAAAACGCCTACAACCCTGCGGAAGTTGAAGAAGGCATGTATCAAGGTTGGGAAGAAAGTGGTTATTTCAAACCAAGCTTTGACAAAGACGAGTCGTTTTCTATTGCGCTGCCACCGCCCAATGTCACCGGCTCACTGCATATGGGACATGGGTTTAACAATGCGATCATGGATGCGCTCACACGTTATCACCGCATGGATGGCGACAATACGCTGTGGCAGCCGGGTACGGATCACGCAGGTATTGCCACGCAAATGGTTGTTGAGCGTCGTTTGGAGGCGCAAGGCATCAAGCGCCGTGACATGACGCGTGCAGATTTTATCGATAAAGTGTGGGAATGGAAAGAAGAGTCGGGCGGCAATATCACCAGCCAAATTCGCCGTTTGGGCAGCTCGGTTGATTGGTCACGTGAGCGCTTTACCATGGATGACGGTCTGTCCAATGCGGTCAAAGAAGTATTCGTTCGTCTATTCGATGACGGTTTGGTCTACCGCGGTAAGCGTTTGGTGAACTGGGACCCTAAGTTCCAAACCGCATTGTCTGATTTAGAAGTAGAAAACCATGATGAAAAAGGTAGCCTGTGGCATTTCCGCTATCATTTCACTGACAAAGACCTGATGACTCAAGATGGCAAAAACTATCTGGTCGTAGCCACCACGCGCCCTGAAACCTTGCTCGGTGATACTGCTGTTGCAGTTAATCCTAGCGATGAGCGTTACGCGCATTTGGTCGGCAAAACCATTACCTTGCCAATCACTGGTCGTGTTGTCCCTATCGTCGCTGATGACTACGTTGAAAAAGACTTCGGTACGGGTTGCGTGAAAATCACCCCAGCACACGACTTTAACGATTATGAATTGGGTCGTCGTCATAACTTACCGTTGATTAATATCCTCGATGAACACGCCAATATCTTACCAGCCATGGAAGTCTATCCTGACCTGCAAACCCGTGAGCCAGAGTTAGAAACTACGCCGAGCGACCATTTAGGTAACAGCTATGCAGGACTTGAGCGTTTTGTCGCGCGTAAACTCCTTGTTGAGCAAGCAAGGGATCAGGGCTGGCTAGAAGACATCGAAGACTACGCCCTCAAAGCCCCGCGTGCTGAGCGTGGCGGTACGATCGTTGAGCCGTGGTTGACCGATCAGTGGTATGTCGCGGTCAAAGAGCTTGCCAAGCCTGCGATTGATGCCGTAGAAGACGGCAGCATTGAGTTCGTCCCTGCGCAGTACAAAAACATGTATATGGCGTGGATGACCGATCTACAAGACTGGTGCATCAGCCGTCAGCTGTGGTGGGGTCATCGTATCCCTGCATGGTATGACGATGCCACTGGTGAGATCTACGTGGCGCGTGATGAAGCGGAAGTGCGCACTAAGTACAGTCTCAGCGACGATGTGAAATTGCGCCAAGATAATGACGTGCTCGATACGTGGTTCAGCTCTGGTCTATGGACATTTAGTACGCTTGACTGGGCGGACGTGAATGCTGATCCACGCGTGATGGACACCTTCCACCCAACCAGCGTGCTCGTGACAGGTTTTGACATTATCTTCTTTTGGGTTGCACGCATGATCATGATGACCATGCACTTCGTGAAAAACGAAGATGGCACGCCGCAAGTACCTTTTAAGACCGTCTATGTGCATGGTCTGGTACGTGATGGCAACGGTCAAAAAATGTCAAAATCAAAAGGCAACGTCTTAGATCCGATTGATCTCATCGACGGTATTGAGCTAGAAGCGCTGGTCGAAAAACGCACCAGCAACATGATGAACCCAAAAGACGCGGCCAAGATCGAAAAGCAAACGCGTAAAGAGTTCCCAGAAGGCATCCCAGCTTACGGTACGGACGCATTGCGCTTTACTTTTACCTCATTAGCCAGTACCGGCCGCGATATCAACTTTGACCTAAAGCGGGTCGAGGGCTATCGTAACTTTTGTAATAAAATCTGGAATGCCAGCCGTTTTGTCCTCATGAACTGTGTCGATGGTGACAGCAATGCCAAGCCTATCGACCAAGCGGCAAACCCTGACGTTTGGGAATTACCAGAAAAATGGATCATGAGTCGTCTTAACTCTAGTATCAAAGACATTCATCAGCATTTCGCTCAGTATCGTCTAGATATGGTCAGTCAAGATATCTATGAGTTTATCTGGAACGAGTACTGTGACTGGTACGTTGAGCTTGCCAAAGCCAGCCTAAATGATGACTCGGTATCGGATGAGCGCAAAGCGCAAATCCGCTATGTACTGCTGCACGTGCTCGAGACGGCACTACGCTTCACCCATCCAATCATGCCGTATCTGACTGAGCAAATCTGGCAGACCATCGCGCCGCTACTCGGTCGTAAAGATACCGATAGCATCGTGATCGCTGACTATCCACAAACCGATGACAGCCAGATCAGTGAGCAGGTTGAGGCGGATATGGCATGGCTACAAGAGCTGATCGCGAGTGTCCGTAACATCCGTGGTGAGATGAAACTGGGTAACGCGGTACGTCTGCCAGTGCTATTACAAAATGTCTCTAGCGATGAAGAAGCGCGTCTATCACGTATCAAAAACCAGTTCAAAGCGCTTGCCAAAGTCGAGAGCTTAGAGATCGTCAAAGAGGGCGATGAGGTGCCACTGTCGTCATCAAGTATGGTCGGTCAGCTGCGTGTACTCGTACCAATGAAAGGTCTGATCGATCCAACGGCTGAGCTGGCACGTCTGGGCAAAGCGCATGAAAAGATACAAAAGCAGGCCGATGGTATCGCGCGTAAGCTCGGTAATGAAGGCTTTGTGAGTAAAGCGCCTGCGGACGTGGTCGATGCTGAGAAGGCGAAACTGGCTGAGCTAGAAGGGCAGCTTGCGGCGATGACGGCGCAGATGGAAGAGTTGAAGGCGTTATAACTGGGTAATTTTATTGCTAATAAAGTTGCTAAGTATATTTGCATAATACCTTTCGGGTAGCTATAATGAAATTACAACTCACCCTTAGTATCTAAAATTAAGTTTTTAGCTTGCATAGGGCAAAAAACCGTTACAGTGTCATGCTGTAGCGGTTTTTTTATATCGACAAAAAAGTTAGGCGATTAAACTTGAAAACCAATGTATATATTGATGGCTATAACCTGTTTTATGGCTGTCTAAAGCACAGTGATGATAAATGGTTGGACTTATATCATCTATTTGCAAATCGTATTATTCATGCACAAGATCCAAATGCGGTGATTGAGACTGTCTACTTTTTTACCGCAGATATTAAGTCGAAAATATCAACGCAAGGAGAAGCCGCCCAAAACGCTCAGCAATCCTATCATAGGGCATTGCAAAAAATGTATCCTAATAACGTGAAAATTATAAAAGGGTATTATGCGCTAGAGAAGGGTAACTTGCTCAGATACAAACAACCACCTGATAAAAGTGACCGTGTTGAAGTATGGCGTCTGGAGGAAAAGCAAACTGATGTTAATATCACATTGACCGCTTACCGAGATGCGATACAGAACAAGGCAGAGCAAGTGGTCTTTGTCACCAATGATACCGATATTGAGCCAGCGCTTAAAGCACTACGAGAAGATATGGGAGATACAATTATTATTGGTATCATCATTCCCATACGTTCTAATAGTCGTCGCCCACAGAATGAGAGGCTAAGCAAATATGCAGACTGGACGCGCTCGTATATTACCGATGATGAGCTAGCAGACAGTCATCTGCCTGATAAAGTGCCTACCGCAAAAAAACCAATTCTAAAGCCTGAGTATTGGTAAATCTTGTATTTTTTATGACTTATTTCATAACCAAAACAACTAAAGGCTAGGCAATGAAGGCTGTGTCAGTAAAGCATCTGCGGAAGTGGTCGATGCTGAGAAGGCGAAACTGGCTGAGCTAAAAGGGCAGTTGACGGTGCAGATGGAGCAGTTAAAGGCGTTGTAATTTAAAAGTAGATATCTGTATTAGCAAAGAACGCTGTCACGACTGTGATGGCGTTTTTTATTATCTACTGGTTAGTTAACTAATTAATTCTTAGGTCTGAAAAAACTGAATATTTGTGTGCTA
>NZ_AUSW01000035.1 GCF_000471625.1 Psychrobacter aquaticus CMS 56 | reverse complement strand
TATATAGTGGATTTCACAAAGCTTATCCTGAAGGCGATGAACGTAAAAAAATCAATTTGGCCTTTAAGAACTTGTTTGAGGTGATTAAAAGCGAGAAAATCTTTGAGAACGCCACTGCCGATCAAGTCATGATGGATGCTATTTTTGGTGCACCTAGTATTTTCTTTGATGATGAGCAATTAGAGCTTAATAAATTGTTTTCTGATAATTACATGTAAAAAGCGAGTAGGTGTGGGGCGGTCCAGCTATATTAGAGTAGCTCAAAGGATATCGAAAAAAATAATTATTATGATTATAATCCTCTAATAAAACCCACCTTTATGAGGTGGACTTTATTAGAATGCTTTGTCAGTATTGTGCTTATTCTATAAAGAAAATGTAGTCAACGTTTTTATCATTTTTTCCAGAGCCTTCGACTACAACAACTTTAAAATATTTTATTTTGTTTTTAAGAGAATTTTTGAGGAGATAATCAAAATGTCTAAATGCGTCATCTGCAATGCTACCTAGATAATAATTCTCATCTTCATCCTGACTTCCTGCAGACTCTGCATCACGCATACTCCAGTAAGCGTCTTCGATATCCTGATCATCAATTCTTTCTATAACATATTCGCTTAGCTCCCAACACTCAAGCCGTGACAGGTCCAAACCCGAATCTGTCGCTGACTTTTCAAAAATGTTAGGGGATCCGTCATCATATGCTAAATCAGGGTCCGTAAGACCATAAAACCTATCAAAATCTTTATTTATAATCTCTTTGAGAATCTCAAGAATTTCTTCGGTAAAACCATTGCTCTTAGCAAATTCGTTCATTATATTCCCTCTAAAAGTTGTTTACTTTGTTATTAAATACGCATAGTAATATTTTTTGCCTTAGTAAACATATGAAAGCAATTTCTCAGTTTTACAAAAGTTTTTTACTATGAATAACATACCTTAGACTATAATGAATTTACAGACAGTCGACAATGATAATTTTCAACTATCACGCTAATCATCTGACATTGCCACATTGTAATGCTTTTTGAGCTTACACATATGATGATATTTGACCACATGTTGTTGGAAGTCCTGAACAATCTTTGTCTGAGGTAGTAGGGTAGGAGTTCAATTTTAGGCTCAGCAATAGTTATTAATCATTAGTTGCTTTCAACTCATCTAAATAATCAGCCCATGCCTGCATCATGTCACGCCTTTCGTCCAAAAAAACCGTTCTATTATAGGCGCGACCGTGCATATCACGCACGTTATGGCCAAGTTGCATTTCTACTAAGCTTTCAGGGTATTTGAGTTTTTCTACAATCAAAGTTCTGGCTGTCGCTCGAAAACCGTGTATAGTTTGCTTAGTACCGTCATAACCAAGGCGTTTTAAAGCTTGGTTCATTGTATTTTCTGACATAGGTTGCACAGTCGTATGCACAGCAGGGAATAGATATTTACTGCGAGTATGTAAAGACAGCTCGCGTATCAGATCAATCGCTTGTCTTGGTAGTGGCACAATAAGAGATAAGCCCGTCCTACGTTGCGTTTTTCGAGGCGTAAACGTCCAAGTACCCTCGTCTAAACAAAAGTCATTCCATAGAGCATAACGCAGCTCACCAGCCCTCACAAACAGCATAGGTATTAGCTTGATAGCAGTCCTAACCTCAAACGATCCTTGGTAGTCATCGATAGCATTTAGCAGTACACCCAACTCTTTTGGATCGATAGTAGTAGGGTGGTGTTTTGTCACTGGAACCTGTAACGCGCCTATCAAGTCTTGGGTGATATCGCGCTCACATCTAGCGGTTTGCACGCCATACCTAAATACCTGACCAGCCATAGTGCGCATCTTAATTGCTGTTTCTAAGTAACCTTGCGCTTCAGCACTGCGGCAAGCGTCGAGCACATCAATAGGTTTGATATCTCTGATAGGTATATCACCAATAAACTTGTTTAATCGCCTTAACTGCCTGTGGTTATTGGCTGTCGTTGACTTGGCTATGTGTGTTTTTCGGCTCATATACTCTTCTGCTATCGCTGAAAAAGTATTATTTGACTGCAATAATTGCTCGCGCTCATCCTCTATTCTTTGTTGCTGAGGATCAATACCTTCTGCTAATAACGCGCGTATCTCTTTACGTTGTTCGCGTGCTTGTGCCAGTGATACGTCAGGATAAAGTCCAAGCGTCATAGTTGCATGCTTCTTAGTAACCGGCCTTACATAATTCATTCGCCAAGATTTAGCTCCCATTGCAGTGACATATAAATACATGCCGCCACCGTCTGCAAGCTTATAAGCCTTGTCTTGCATCTTTGCCTGCTTAACCTGTGTGTCGGTTAAAGCTTTGATGGTTTTAGCCATAATAAAGGTATCCTGTTTAGGGGTATCGATCGATACCCTGTAGAATACCCTTAAAATAGTGATATGAAAAGGTATCATAAGTTATATCAAGTTATGATACGATATATTAAAACAACAGAAAACCCCACAGCGTAAGGCTTATGGGGTTATTTGATAGATTAAGATAGTGTTTGATGGTGCGCCCACCAAGACTCGAACTCGGATCGATCGCTTAGGAGGCAACTGCTCTATCCTGTTGAGCTATAGGCGCATTATGGAGTGACATTGTAGAAAAAACCCGCTATAAAAGCAATCAGCAAAATCTAAATAAAAACAATTTACGCTCAATCACCGTTGCTAAGGGCGTCAGCAACATCTACAGAAGTATCACCTGATACTTGTTTTGCTTGTGATGTGGGATTAAACAAGTCGTTTACGCTGTTTTTATAACCCTCGATATTATCGTAATCGTATTTTTTTAATACATCTTGGCCTACGCTTGAAACCAAAAAATTGCGGAAATTAATCGCCGCCGTATTGTTTGTCAAAATTACGCCTTCAAGCGCTTGCTCATCTTTTAATGCATAGCTAAAAGAGTTCAATGTGCGCGTCTCTGTACTATTGGTTTTAGCGTTATTGGCTTCGTTGTCTATAGTGTTGGCATCAGCGTTACTGGTATCTGCTTTATTTTGAGCAAATTCTTTTTGAGAATTTTTTAGTTCTGCTTGTAATGGCGCAAGACGTTCTGTCGTTAGAGTGTCATTAGCGACAATCATGTCTGTGCCCACCCCAACGTTTGAGTGCTCACTCTTGCTAGCAGTGTTATTTGGCAAGGTTAAAAGCTTATTAGCAGGGACGTAGTTGGCCATTACTTGTACATTAGGATAGCGAGACTCAAAGCTGACGATGATTTCGTCTAATGGCGCTTGTAAGTTTTCTTCTATTTGCACATATAAGACACTTTTGGAGACGGTCTTTTCGGCATCGCCCTCGGTTATGGTTGTGGGCTCGTTTTGGTTTGCCATGATAGGCAGCGGATCTATATTTTTACGATTGTGAATCCATAACCAGGTGAAGACAGCAATAAAGAGTATCAGCAGCAGTAAAATCAGCCCAGCCAGTAGCAGCTTGTAGTCTCTCATATATTACCGCTCTTCTATTAGTTCGTTTATTTTAAAATTTAAATAAGGTGAGGTATGCGACGCCGCCTTTAGGGTAAAGCGGCGTTTGGTTCAAAGCTGTTGATGCAGCACTTCATCCACCAAATCCGCCAGCATTTGTGCAAAGATATCTGTTTTTGCAGACGCCGTCATTGGCTGCTCACTACTTTTTTGACCCGCATTGTCGTTAGCATTGGGTGCGTCAGGTTGATAGTTTGAAGGGGAAGTGGGCAGATTGTCAATGGCTTTCGCGGAGGCGGTCGCTTGATGCGCTGCCAGTGGGGATTGACCTGTCGTAAGTTTGTCTTTAAGCCATTTAAAACCATGTGTTTCCCACCATGCCTCAAAGCGTGGTAATGGACTGCCACGTAAGGCAACAGGGAAATTTAACGTTCGTAATTTTTGTGCTAATACAGGGTCTTTAATGGTTTGGCGACTACTAAGGTAAAGCGCACTGCTCTCACCAGTATAGAGCCGCCTGTTCTGCCATGATCTATCATCAATTTTCATACGCGGCAATTGCCATAATTCACCGCGATAGTAAACAACATATAAACGTTGTTTGGGACAAACGAAAATGGCATCAATGGGGCGCAAAGGCATAGGATTTAGTCATCTCGTTGGCAAAAAAGTGAGGTGCTAACGATAAAGGGTAAGCGTTGATTTATCAAAAACACCCACCTCATCCTCTCTTTTTTTAATATGGGTAGCATCACAATGTAATCATGGTGGCGATATAATTATAGCAATCATGGCACAAAGCGACACTGACTGTCGCAAGGTATTATAATACTGGCGTCTCTACTAGTAAACGTTCACTTTCAATGGCACACTGATAACCAGCGCGCCTTGTCAGCGTTATCAATTTTTTATATCGATTGAATTGAGGACACGCCCTATACTGTTCTTTAAAGTTGTCATTATATTAGCAGAAATGTAGCCCAGTGACGACTGCCAAACATGTATTGGTGAGTGTCGTAAGCGGCTTGGTTTTTACGTTTATCAAGGCCATCAAGCACAGGTTCTTTTGACTGAGCAACTGATTTTATCTAGCGCGTGCTTATCAGACTTCCTATGCTGTTACTTCAATTTCTATTACCTTAATCAGATTATCCGCTATGTTTACCATTATTCAGTCGCACCGTACCGAAAAACTCGTTGATCAATTGCTTGTGCAATATCAGTCAAAGAATCAATCTGTGTTCGAGCCTTTTATTGTCATTGTACCTTCAATGGTATTGGGTGACTGGTTGGACAAGACGATTGCCAGTCGTGCTGGCATCAGTACGTTGGTGCGTACCAAATTTTGGGGTCAGTATCAGTGGACGCTGATGCAGGACGTGCTAAGCCGTCACAATGCCTATTTGTTAGAGCACAACCCTGAGATAGCCGTTTTAAATGTGCCTGAAGTTGCCGTATTATCACCAACAGTGATGCAGTGGCGACTGTTTGGATATCTGACTTATTATCAAGAGTTGATTGTCAAAAATGAGGCACATCCAGTACATCCACTACTGGCCTCTTTGATTGATGAGCCACAAGAAGGGGTGAAGCAAGAGGCTCTAAAACTAGACGCAGCACAACAAGATAAGCCGCAACAAGATGCGCGCATTTGGCAGCTGGCAAGTGATTTGGCCCGAGTGTTTAACCGCTACTTAACTCACCGTGAGGATTGGCTGGCATTATGGTCACATAACAAGCCGCTTAATGTAGATGAGTTAATAGCAGACAAAGACGCGTTGTCTCTGCGCTTTGATAAGTATGCGCGCGGTACGCCTGAGTGGTTGGTTGAACATTATGTAGAACTGGAAGCTTCGCAGCGATTCTTGTGGTCGCATTTGTTTGCCGATGTTCATCAGCACCGTGTGAGCATTGAGGACAACTTTTGGTCAGCTTTGAAGCACAATAAGGCAAATGAGCGTGATCAATTGCCCAAGGTATTGCGCATCTTTACCATTCAGCAATTGCCTCAGACCGAGCTTGACTTTTTACAGCGCTTATCGCAATACATGGATATTACCTTATTACATTACAATCCCTCAAAGCTGTTTTGGGCAGATATTGTCGATAAGTCGTGGTTACAGCGTCAACAGATCATCAATCCTGAAAGCGTGTTTTTACGTGATTATGGTCACAGTTTGCTGTCACGTTTGGGAAAACAATCTCGCGATACCTTTGCCATGCTTGCCAATCTATCAGGTAATGAGCAGTACCAAGAGGCGCTTGTAGAGTGGCAAGACAATTTTGATGATGGGTTTGGTGATGAGGCAGGTCAAGGTGTTGCTCATGATGCCTACGATATTGATGACAATACTTATCAGCAGACGCAAAATAGCCCAAGCTTGTTGCGACGTTTGCAAAACGATGTGTTGATGCTGGATGAGCAATCGACACAACAGGCGACAGCGGCAAAAGTGTCAGAGGCGGTCAGTCAGCAAATAGAATTGGGCTTTGAGCAAGAAGCGTCAGATACGCCTTGGTACGACGATGAGGTATTAGAAAATAAACGCTTTGAAAAGGATCGTTTTTGGGCCATATCATCGCAAGACAATAGCCTAAGCATTCATTCGTGTCACAATTTACAGCGTCAGCTTGAAGTACTGCGTATCATGATTGGACGCTGGCTCAACGAACCCATTAAAGCCAATGAAAAAAAACGCCATATATCCGACATTGTGGTTTTGTTACCTGATGTTGAGCGTCACCACGCGCTCATTGGCTCTATTTTTGTCAATGGTAAAGGTCAGGATGGTTTGACCCTACCTGCAAAAGTAACGGGTGTTGTCGATACTGATATTCGTCAGCTATGGGAAGCGATTATCGGGTTTTACAAATTGTTGGGTAGTCATAGCGCTCGTTTTGAAGCAGCTGAGGTTTTAGATTGGCTGATGTTACCTCCTTTGTTTGAAAGCTTTGGTCTGACTCATGAGCAAATGAGCCGTGGTTGCGATTTGTTGGTAGAGGCGGGCTTTATCCGCGGTTTTGATGAGCGACACCTTAAGCAAACCTTAGACGCTAATGACTACGACTATCGCTTTAGTTTTGCCCAAGCATTAGACAGATTGGCCTTAGGATTAGTGATGCCAGAGGCCAGTTTGAGTGATTGTTTATATCCTTTGCATGAGGATGACTGGGCGAGTACGGCTTTGCCTGAGATGAGTTTGCCATTGCCACAAGTGAGCCTAAATGATGCAATGGTTGTTGAAGCGCTTAGCCGTATCTATGTAGGTTTGGTTGAACGACGTGACGATCATACCCAACGAATGAAAGCGGAAGATTGGCTCGATCAGATTGAGACGCAAGTGATCCATCGCTATTTTGGCGATGTCGATCAAACTCGTACGATGCGCGCCATATATAATGCTATGAATGGCTTTAAATCAAGTTTGCGAGCCAATCGTCATTATAGACAGTACTCTAGCGGTGATAGCGCCAATAAGGAAGTTGAGCAAAGGCTGGCAGGCGTTGAGCAATTGCCATTAAAACTGAGCTTTATGCTAGATAGTATCGAAGACGAGCTAGAAAGTCAGCAAGTCAGTGCTGAGCCAACGGGCGTGATTACGTTTGGTCGATTTGGGGCGCTTAGGAACGTGCCTTTTGAATTAGTGGTGATGCTTAATATGGATCTCTCGGAGTTTCCTGCGCGTGACCGTGATAACCGATATGATTTGATAAAAGCCACCAATGCTCGTCGCGGTGATAGAGTCAGTGAAGATGATGACAATGGTGCATTTTTGGATGCGCTGCTATGCGCACGTAGCGCGTGCTGGATATTTTATAATGGTCAAAGCCTGACGGATATGCATGAGCACTTGCCAGCCAATCCTGTCAGTGAGTTGCTACAATTCTTACAAGGTGAGGTACAGTGGCAAGTGAATTCGCTTGAAACCTTGCCTGAAAATATCGATCCAACGACTGAGAGCCTCAAACGCTATTTACCTAAGCTGATCAAACAGTGGTTGGTGACGGAACATCCAGCACTGCCTTTTCATCGCAGTCTGTTTGAGACAGAAGTTGAAGATGACACATTTGAGCAGGAAAAACAGACCAACCTATCCAATCTCAGTGTTAATGAGAGTCAGTCCACTGCTGATGCTCAGAATAATAACGCCATCACGGTATCTGATGAGCTAGATACTTTATTAAATAAGGCCATGCGTAAAACCAAATTGGCACAGAAAAAACAATTTCCCCCCGCGCCGTTATGGCAAGCCGTGTTTGATACCTTAAGCGGTAAGATAGCTAGCAAGTACACGCAATTGGTTGGCTTACCTAATAAAGCGCAATACGAAGCAATCGCTACGATGCTTGGTCAAGGCTTGGGTCAATTGGGGGAAATAGATGAGCAAACTTTGTCTGTATTGGCTGATATGTTAGCACTAGAGGGTGCTCTTGATGTCAATAACACGACTAAAGCGGCTGTCCCAACTGTGTTTGATTCCTTATTTGATATTGGGGAGATAGACATTGAAGGGGGATTAGTCTATCAAGTACGTCACCCTGCCAAAGCATTTTTACGTACTCAGAAGGTGCATGTGGTACAAGGCGAAGCAGCGATGGCGCACCAAGAGCCATTGTTTTTGGATAACCTGACGACTTATCAGATTAAAGAACATTTGATTCAGTCATTAGTTGCCGATGCAACCGAGCCAAGTAATGGCAATACGGCCATTGAAAATACCAACGCCACTATGATGTATCAAAAAATGATACCGGCAGGGGTGGCTCGCCAAACCAGCATACCCAACCAAAAGCAAAAACTACAACAGCAATGTGCCGAATTTAGAGAGCAATTGATTGCTAATGGCTTCGATGGTTTCGACATAGGTAGTGGCTATAGAGAGAGATCAGTTAGCAATGGCTTGCAACTGCTTACCCCAACGATAGAAAAACCTATCGAAGTCAGAGATGTGGCAACGGTTTTGAACGCGAGCCATCATCAAGCAGACAGCGACTCAGATCGTCAGGCAAAAACAGAAGCATGGCGTAAATTGCTGCCTGCCTCTATTAAAATAAAAGGCTTAGTACCGATATCAGTATCGCTAAACACGGATAATCAGTCAAACCTGTCTTATGCTGAGCAATCACCCAAGCAATGGTTGAATATCTTACCGAACTCTGCCAGCCCCAGACATTTACTCAAGTTTTGGTTGTCACATTTATATTGGCAAGTGGCCAGACGTACCACTAATGAACAAGTGGCATTGAGTGATGGGGTCAGTATTTGGCGCTTTAATAAAGCCAGCTCGCAAGTGGATAATTATAAAAATGCGATGACATTTAAGCTAAGCCCCATTGTGTATGAAGATGCGGTCATTGAGCTGATTAAGTGGGCGATTTTTGGCAACCTGTCAGGTCAAGTGCCGATTACGCTACTGCCTGAGTATGCACTCAGTTACCTTGGTAAGTGCGCAAAAGCTGAAGAAAATGAGAGTACAACTGAGCGTTATTGGCCAAAACGAGCAGATTTTTCTGATTGGCTAAGACCCAGT
Organism: Psychrobacter aquaticus CMS 56; assembly: GCF_000471625.1. Taxonomy (GTDB): domain Bacteria; phylum Pseudomonadota; class Gammaproteobacteria; order Pseudomonadales; family Moraxellaceae; genus Psychrobacter; species Psychrobacter aquaticus. The sequence continues at coordinate 387,859 of NZ_AUSW01000035.1, read as the reverse complement.
TATTATTCAGACGCGGTATACGATACTTGCTCACAGCATGTCATTTGGCAATACGTATTGCGTGATCAAGATGCCTTTCAAGCTTTATCAGGGGCATTAACCACCTTGGCGCAACCATTGTATCAGCCGATGTTTGCTGCATTAAGCGGTTTAGATAATTAGCTAGAACGGCTAACGCCCAGTTTATTTCGCTTAGTTTCTTTTGGCCTCATAGATTTTGACCTTGTAGATAATAATGAAAAGTATCCACCTATATGACAGACTTTAGTGACACAACTGATATCTCTACACAGCCGCATTTATTTGATGAGTATTCAAGTGAATGTGATGATTTGACTGCGATGGCTGAGCCTAAAGCAGATGTGACACCAGCGGTGGCCGTTGAATTAACGGGTAAGCATCTTATCGAAGCCTCAGCAGGGACGGGCAAGACGTGGACGCTAACTGGTATTGTGCTGCGCTTGCTGATTGAAGCACGGCGAGCGCCAGAGCAAATCATTGCCACGACTTTTACGCGAGCAGCTGCAGCGGAGATGCGTCAGCGCATTCATGATCGTTTGGTAGAGTTCTATCAGCTTCTACAATGGATCAATAACCTGAGTGCGAATACCAACAATAAAAACAGCTTATATCCCAATATATTGCAGGTGATGCCTGACAGTAATGAGGATAGACCAGCAGGTAATGATTTAAGTATCGATTCAAACGCTCAGACAGACATTGATGCGTTCAATCAAGATCTTGACCATGACCAACAGGCGGCTAAGGAAAAGCGCGCACAGGTAAGAAAAGCGCGTGACGAGTGGTTAATACAGCAAGCCAAACATGTACGCTTAGATAAAATTATGCAAGATCCTGTGAATCTGCACTTGGTCGGTTATTTATTAGATCATGTGTATAGCTACCCAATGGCGGAGGCGCTTCGACGCACCGCACTAGTATTAACCACATTGGATAAGCTTTTTGTCGGTACGCTGGATAGCTTGGCACAAAAATGGTTGACCGAATACAGTAGCGAGACTGGTCACCAGCAAGGTATGGCGATCATTGAAGACAGCAGCATTGAGCAAGTGACCGACAGTATTATTCATGATGAGCTGCGCCAATTTCAAAGCCGCTTATATCATGAGCAGCCCAAACTGTACGCACTGATGGATCAGCAAGGCAATCTGACAGCAGTGAGCGATCATAAAAAGTTTGTTTCTCGTTCGCTCAATTTTATTTCTGCACCGATTGATGAGATAAGATTGGAAGAAGGTTTTGACTTTACTGCGTATGAAAAGCTTATTGCTGAATTTGCACAGTTAGATTTGGCAGATATTCAGCCCTATTTGAATCCTGATTACAGAAAGTCGCAAGGATTCAATGGACGTTCTAACTTAACTAAACAGTTTGATGCCCTCGTTGAGGTACATCAAAAGATAGCAAAATATCAGTTGGCATTTAATAGTTATTTAAATGAGAGCGAACGTAAGATTTTGACTTCATTACAGGATGCTAGATATCCAGATGAAGACGGCAAAATTAAAAACTTCAATAAGAATAAAGAGAAAGAGCATCAGACGCTTTTTGAATTGGAGACCATTAGCAAGTTAATGACGCTTTTAGACATGGTTGAAGGATTAAATCAGCATATTGTTCTGATATTAGCCAATCTTAACCGTCACATTGTGCTTGCCGTACGTGATAGATTGCCAGTGATTTTAGAGGAACGAGGGGAGACGACCTTTAGCTTACAAATGGTGCGTTTAAACCAAGCATTAACGGGACGACAAGGCCATAAGCTGGCACGTTATATTCGTCATCATTATCCAGTGGCATTGATTGATGAGTCGCAAGATATCAATGGTGAGCAAGCCATTATGATTGAAAGCATTTATTTGCCAAAAAATAAGCAAACACAAGAAGAAAAAGATAAACCGTCAGGATCTAGTAAAACCAATCGTGAGTTTTTGCTATTGGTGGGTGATCCAAAGCAGGCCATTTATGGGTTTCGTGGTGGCGATGTGTCCAACTATAACTATATGAAAGCTCAGTTTGACACCAGCAGTCGTTGGACGCTCGATACCAACCGCCGCTCAAATGCAGGCGTGATTCATGCGCTAAACTGCTGGTTTGGCATGCCAACGGCGACAACTGATAATAATAAATTATCGCAGCTGGGTAGCGGTATTTATTACCAGTATATCAAAGCAGAAAAGCTAGAATATGAATTGTCTTGGTTTAAGTATTTAGACATACAAGGCAATAACTTGGTGACAGAGGTACTCTCTGCTCAGCCAGTAAGCGTATTGCACTTGCCTAGTGGTAAAGACGTAGAGCTTGAGTACGATGAGCATGAAATCACCGCGCGTCATATTGCCACTTTGCTCAGCAGTGGTCAGACACTAAAAGGCAAAGCCATCCAGCCTAGCGATATTGGTGTGCTGGCACGTGCCAAAAAAGATTTAAAGCGAGTTGAAGATGAGTTGGTGAAACTGGGTGTGCCGACTTTGACCACCAGTGATGTCAGTATCTTGGAGACTATTATGGCAGAAGATATCGCAGCACTGCTTAGCGCCATGCTATATCCGTATCGCCATGACATGATTAATCGGGTATTGACCAGTCATCTCTATGGCCTTAGCATCAAAGACGTTAAAGCGATGATGACGGACCATGAGTCAGGTATTATCGAGGCCAGCAGTACAACACGCGCTCATTCAAAAAATGCGTCAACGATCGATAATAACAAAAGCTATCAGGACTTTATTACCTACCTAAAAGAAGGGGCGCAGCGATGGCAGCATTTTGGCATATTGTCGGCGTTACATTACTTACTTGACAAAAGCCCTTTGCAGCCACAAGGTGTTTGGCAATCTTTGGCGGCTCACACTGAAGGCGATCGGCATATCATGGATCTGCGCCATTTAATGGATGTATTGGCGCAGTATGGTACAGGCATGGGTGAGCACGAGTTGTTGGCTTGGTTTAGGCAGCACATAGATGCCGCGCCCAATAGTGATTGGGCCAAGCAGTATCCACTACCGACAGAGTCTGGCGTGCAGCTCATGACCATTCATAAGTCAAAAGGACTTGAGTTCCCCATTGTCTATGTATTGGGTATGGGTAATGCCAGTAGAAAATCTGGTAATAAAGAAAATTATGGCCTCTATTTATATAATGCCGCACAAGCCCCTTCTGCAATGGTGCAGCAATCACTACAAAATCAATTAACTGGCAATAAGCGCCGCTTCTCTCCATTACAAGGCTCTGCCACCACCGACGATTACTACACTGACATCGAGACAAATGAGGGGTTTGATGAGCTGCGTAGGCTTGGTTATGTGGCATTTACGCGCGCCAGTGAGCAACTCTATGTAGTACTGCAAGACCCGAAAAAAAATGTGAATCCTGGGTTAAAACCCGTGTTTTATTGGTTTGACTCGGTAGAAGCAACTTTTGAATTGCCTGATAGACTTAAGGGTACGATAGGCATGATCAGAGGACACAAAGTCAATGAGTTCTATAATGACAACTATGCGAACCATGCCAAATCAGCAGGCTTGAACGATGCGACTCCGCTTACTACGATCAAACCCATGACAGAGACTATTGAGTACGATGCTTTTTCAGAGGTCATGAAAACCAATTATTTTTATGGCTGGGCTAAGACCAGTTTTACTGCGCTGGCCCGTCAGTTGGACGAATCCACACAAGCGATGGTGATAGTGGATGAGCGTATTGATGACGCCATAGATATTGACATGAGAAACACATCCGCTTCGGATGAGCCATTATCCAATAGCAGTGAGTCTCCTAAAGACGTCAATGAACTAACTCTCAAGTTGGAAGATGATATCCGCTTTACCTTTGTTAAAGGCGCTAATGCTGGTACATTTTTGCACGAGATATTTGAAAAAATTGATTTTACCAATAAATCGCAGTGGTCTGGGGTGATTGATAGAGCGGTTAATAGCTATCAGTTGCCGCTGGTCTATAGCAGTGCCGAGCAGCAAAGCCGTCGATTACAAAGCAATAAGGACATAGCGGGCGTTCTGCTTGATCTTGATTCGATAGATACGACGAAACATGACGCATTAATTAATTGGATTGAAGAAGTGATAGATGCGCCGTTATTGGCATCCAATCAACCCTTACGTTCTCTTAGCGCCAGTCAGCGGTTTGCTGAATTAGAGTTCAATATGGGGTTGTCAGAGCGGTTTAAAGCACAGGATATCAATAAGCTGTTTCAACAATATCTGCCTAATGACATAGACAAACACGTCAACCTTGTTGCGCAGAATAAAACGCATTTGTATCGTTATTTGCGCGGCGAAATTGACTTAGTGTATGAGCATGCGGGCAGATATTACGTGGTCGATTACAAAAGTAATTTCTTAGGAAATAGCCTAAGCGATTACGATGAAAGTACACTAAAGCAGGCCATGTCCAAAGCAGGATATTGGTTACAAGCAGCCATTTACCAAGTAGCGTTGCATCGGTTTCTCTCCATGAGAATTCAGGATTACGCAGGCAACGAAGATAAGTATTTAGGCCCTGTAGAGTATGTGTTTTTACGTGGCGTATACGATCCATGTTCCCAAGCGATCAATAACACATCATCTAATACGAGGGAGCCTGATGGTAGCACAGCACATAATAACCGCTATGGACTGGTGACTTGGGATATCCCAATTGATTTTATTAAAGGGTTAGACACGTTATTTGGCTTGCCTGATTCGTAAGTGCTCAATACAAACTAGTCATCCAAAAAAGATCATATCGATTAAGCAGACCAACATAGAGACAAGCATACAATGAGTAATGACAATAAAAGCAAGGCAGCGATTGGCGTACAAGAAAGCTGGGCCAGCAATCTCAGCGACTACATTCTATTACGCCGTCAGCAGACCTATGCAGCGTATAACGCGACACATACAAAAGCTGACACCAATAGTGATCAAATTGATAAAGCAGAAAGCAGTAATTTATTCACTGCTTTTTTGGTTATGTTAGCAAGGCATTTAGAAGAAGGGCATACGGTATTAACTATTGAGGAAGCTGAGGATGAAGTGCCATTGCAAGGCCAAATCAATAATGAGATCGTTGCGCTATATGGGTGGCAACAAGCGTTGTTAACAATGCTAGCAACACCAATCTTTGCCTTGATACAACCTCAGATGAACACGCAAGTAGAAGATGATTCGACAGCTGAAATATCACTATTTGTTTTGCTCGATATTTTATTTGATAAGGGAGGTCAGCTCTGGACGCAACTTGCCCTTAGTAATCACGAAAAGGAGATACTAAACAAGCGCTTTATGACGATTGCCAGCTTATACCAACTACTGAAAAATACAGATTTAAATTTTTTCATAGATTTGGTCAGTCAACACACTTTATTCGCAGAAGTTGACAATAATATTACCAAAAAAAATAGCCTAAGCAAAAATAATCAACCTATTATCTATAAAAAAACTAAAAATCAAAAAGAATCAGCAGTATCGATAACTTTTTGGCTACATCGCTCTTGGCAAGCGGAGTTTAACCTAGCAAAGCATATCAGTACTATTTTAAATCAGCCCATCACCCCTCTAAAATTATCAATACCTAAACATTTAAACGAACAACAAATAAAAGCCATTAACGTGGCCAACAATAATGCATTCAGTATCATCACTGGAGGTCCAGGCACAGGCAAAACCTATACTGTCGCCCAGCTCGTTATTGCGTTACAACAAGCTACAGAGAGTAGGGATGCGCAGCAAGAGAGCATCAAATTCAGTACAGATAGCGCAAGCCTAGCGCTCGCAGCACCGACTGGTAAAGCAGCACAGCGAATGCAAGAGTCTTTGCAAGCGGCTCTAGATGCATCAGACGTTAAAATGCAATTACAAGAAGCCAAAACCATCCATCGCTTACTGGGAATTGGTCGAACGGGTAGACCGCGTTATGATGCCACTAATCCATTGGGTGAGGACATCATTATTATTGATGAGGCGTCAATGCTCGGTGTTGAATTGGCCAATTATCTTGTTAGCGCCATAAAGCCGGGTGCAAGGCTGATACTGTTGGGAGATGCCAACCAGTTAGCAGCAGTAGATGCAGGAGCAGTTCTGGCTGATTTGTGTCATATTCCGATATTGCAATCCATTCATGCAGAGCTACTCGAAAGCCGCCGTTTTAGCGCCGAATCGGGCATTGGTAAACTTGCGAATCAAATCAATCAAACAGAGGTAGATACCCAAAAAATTTGGCAACTGTTGAAACAAGATGATGCATTGAGCTTTCAATACGTGAACACCTTGCAGATAGACGAGCTTAATAATAAGATAAAAAATAGCCTAAGCAAAGAAAAAATATTTTAAAGATAACCAAAAACTACCATCCCTACATAAGAAAGATTAAAAATCTTCTAGAGAATTCGATAGAAAAATCCGTGCCAGCATTAGTAAATTCAACAGTCGCCTCGCTGGTGGAAGTATTTAACCAATTCAGGGTCTTAAGCGCTGGTCATAATGGCGAATGGGGCGATCACTATATCAATAACTATCTGACCCAATGGCACCTTACTGAACTTAAGCTACCACTGGGTCAGAACACATGGTTCCATGGTCGTCCTGTTATGGTTCTACAGAATAACTATGAGCTAGGATTGTTTAATGGTGATATTGGTTTTTGTTTGCAGACAGGCGACGAAAGAGGTCGGTTGGAAGTGTTTTTTGAGAATAAAGCGCAAGGTATCGCTGTCAACCTGCTAAATGAAGAGGTAATTGCTACCGCATATGCGATGACCATTCATAAGTCACAGGGATCTGAGTTTGATCATGTTGCCATTACTTTTGACAATAGTCATGCCAGATTGCTCAGTAAAGAGCTTATTTATACAGCAGTGACACGGGCTAAAAAACAAGTGACCATATATAGTACAAAATACGCGTTTGAAAAAGCGGTTCAGACGCCAACTGAGCGCCAAACTGGCTTGACGTTGCAATTTGAAAACTTAATAGACAAATATTAAGAAATATAAAAAGAGGATTAAAGTTGCATACCTTTGATACTGTGCTAGAGCATATTAATAAAGTTATTTATAAGCCTAACCAATTGACTATTACTTCAACTAAGGAGGAACAACAAAATCTAGAATATGCTGCTGGTACATTTGAGTTAATCAACAAATTGACTGTTAAAACAGTTAGATTCAGAGTGGCTAAGAAAACACCTACCAAAGTAGGGCAGTTTGTTACTTTTTGGGAAAAGGATTCCAAAGGTATTAATCAACCTTTTCAATATGATTCATCACCAGACTTATTAGTAATCACTACATCTAAAGATAACAATACATGTGGGCAGTTTGTTTTTCCAAAAAATGTCCTGCTTAGACATAATATTCTTAAGTCTCATTTTACAAAAGGTAAGATGGGTATAAGGGTATATCCTAGTTGGGATAAGCCAACCAGTAGTACTGCTTTAAAGACCCAAAGTTGGCAGCTCGATTATTTCTTCATGGTTAATAATAAAAGCATACTGCCTATAGCAAAAATAAGAGCATTGTATGAGTAGTAAAATTAATAGTAAGTGTAAAAATCCAAACGCAAAAAAAGCATCCGACTTGGATGCTTTTTAATATAATAAGTAGATAAAGTTTATTAACGTTAAACTTTGTCTTCTTTAATCGCGTAAATACCCGGCAAATGACGCAAGTAACCATGAAAGTCCATGCCACAACCATACACATAGCGATCTGCAACATTGATACCGACAAAATCAACTTCAAAATCTGCAACTTTGCGGTCATGTTCTTTATTAAGTAGAACACAAGATTCGATTGATAGTGGCTTTTCTTTACTCAGTTCTTCGACGACTGCTTTTAACGTGATACCTTCATCAAAAATATCATCAATCAGTAATACATGCTCACCAGCAATATTGACATCAGGCTTGAATTTCCAATCAAGCTCACTGGTGCCTTCATTATCGCGATAACGTGTTGCATGGATATAATGCATACGATGATAGAATGTCAGATGAGTCAATAACTGACCGGCTGGGATAAGTCCACCGTTCATAACGACCATAACAATAGGGTTCAAACCAGCATAATGCAAGTTAAGCTGGGCGGCAAGACGCTCATAAGCAGCAGCGACTTCAATACTGCTGATAAGGCACTCTGAGTTGCGCAGGGTTTTTTCTATTTCTTGATTACTAATTTGGGTCATGAGTTGCGCCTTCGGTAAAAGTGCCGCCTATTTTAGCAAATTTTAGTAAATTTGCCCAACGTTACGTTTCTAATAAAAATAATAATATTTATTACTCTGGTTTTTCTATGATGAAAGGACGGTAATAGTTGGCTAAACGATTCAACGAACGATCTGGTAAGTCAGGCAGCAGCTTGTTAAGTGCCATACTCATGCCTTTATCGATGGCGGCTTTGGCAACGGGTACCGATTTGCGTTTAATCATACCAAGCTTAAGTGTTTCGGCGTAACGACTGATAAAATGCGTTAAGGTCGCTTCATTCATTGTTTCAAGCGCTATTTTAAATGGCTTTGTATCTACATGCTCAGGCGTAATGGCGGCAAAACCTTTGTTAATGACGTCCGCATCCGCTTCAGATAACTTAAAACCCACACGCTTTATACCGTCATTATCAATAAAAGTCGCCTGATCTCTTAAAAAATGAAAGCTCGGAAGTACTTCTTCGTTATTTTCTTTGCCAAGTAAGATATTAAGTAGCGTGTCTGTCGCCCGTTCAACCGTTACCACCACTTTACGCATAGCAGCTTGACGTTCAGGGTTTGGAATAATCTCAACCAAGCCAACCAATAAATTATCGATAAGATCGCGCGCGGTTTGATGGGTCAGTGCGTCACGGTAGGGGTAATAATCTACTTTTTCATTCGATGCAACGACTTGTTCGGCTTCAGTGATGAATGCTTTTAACTTATCTGAAGGTACGAATCCAAAATAATGTGCCATTATACTTCCTTTATTTGTTTTTTTAATGCCTTACGAACGTTACATCTATCGCTAAATCAGTTACTATTTCAGCAGAATACCCAGCAAAGACTCACCACGCTCAATGCGGATTAGTGATGTACCTTGGTTATAACATGCAAGGCTCAGTTGAATAGTGACGATCTTGCAGGATTTTTATGATTTGCCTAACAATCGATGAGATGAGTCACTCATGGCACACTAATTTAGCATATTTTTGATATTTTGATTTAAAAAGCTTGAACTTCTAAGGCTATCTACCACTTATCTAGGGAGAGATAACATGAATAGTGCTATTGTACTGGTGTTTGGCGTTGCCGCCATGCTTTGCGGCTATATATTTTACTCAAAATTTATCGCCACCAAAATTTTGGCGTTGGACAACAGTCGTCCCACGCCAGCGCATACGATGAAAGATGGGGTCGATTACATCCCCACCAATAAGTATGTGTTATGGGGCCATCATTTCACGTCAGTAGCAGGGGCGGCACCGATTATCGGCCCTGCGATTGCAGTCATTTGGGGCTGGGTGCCTGCCATCATTTGGGTGGTCTTGGGCACTATTTTTATGGCTGGTGTACACGACATGTCAGCTATTTGGGCGAGTATGCGTAATAGAGGGCAGTCGATTGGCTCTATTGCTGGTACGGTCATGGGCACCCGTGTTCGAAGCTTGATGATGGTCGTTATCTTTTTATTACTACTGATGGTAAATGCTGTATTTGGCGTTGCTATTGCGAATATGATGATCAAAACACCCTCTGCTGTGTTGCCAGTATGGGGCGCTTTAGTGGTTGCCTTTATTATCGGTCAGTGTATTTATCGCTACAAGATGAATTTGGTTTGGGTGTCCATTATTGGGGTAAGCGCTTTATACGGACTTATTTATCTTGGCCCCATGTTCCCTATTGTATTGCCTGAGACTGTTTTTGGGTTGCCTGACAATGCAGTCTGGATTTTGATTTTATTTGCCTATGCAGCGATTGCATCGTTACTGCCTGTTTGGATGCTGCTGCAACCGCGTGATTATATCAATGGCTTGCAGTTGTTTGTTGGTTTGATTTTATTGTATGCCGCTATTTTTATCGCCACACCCAACATTGTCGCGCCAGCTATCAACACTGCGCTACCAATTGGTACACCATCCATTATGCCGTTATTGTTTGTCACCATCGCTTGTGGTGCAATCTCAGGATTTCATGGATTGGTGGCGACGGGAACCACTTCCAAACAAATTGATAAAGAAGAAGATGCGCGTTTCGTGGGTTACTTTGGTGCCTTTGGTGAAGGCATGCTGGCACTTGGTGCAATTCTCGCTGCCACCGCAGGTTTTGCGACTCTTGGCGATTGGCAAGCGGTTTATCAAAAGTTTGGCGACGGCTCCATTGGTGCCTTTATTGACGGTGGTGCTACCATCCTAAGTGCAGGTGTTGGCATCGATATGGTACTAGCACAGACGATGCTGACTGTAATGGCTGCATTGTTTGCAGGGACTACGATGGATACTGGTGTACGCTTGCAACGTTATATTTTCCAAGAATTCGGTGAGTTTTATAACTTGCCAGTATTGAATAAAAGCGTGGTCGCAACGTTACTTGCCGTCGGTAGCTGTCTGTTATTGGCGTTTGGCGCTGGTGGTATTGATGGTGCGGGTGGTATGATCATTTGGCCACTATTTGGTACGACCAATCAGCTCATGGCAGCCTTAACATTGATGGTCGTAACGGTCATCTTGTTGCGTAAAGGTAAACCCGTCTGGTATACCTTAGCGCCATTATCGTTCTTGTTGGTTATGACAGTCTTTGCGCTATTGATTCAGCTCAAAACTTTTTACACAGATGGCAATTGGCTGCTTATCATTATGGATATCATCATTTTGATAGCAACGGTCTTAGTGACATTTGAGAGTCTGTCAGTGCTACGCAAAGAATGGTCATTGCACAAAGGCAAGAGTGATGTCTAAAATCGATGTCTAAAACCTAGGTATCAGTAAACAAGCATCATTAAAATTGCATTTCTATCAAAAACGCCAGCCGCAATCGCTGGCGTTTTTTGTCTTATATAGGCATGATAGATAATAAGAAATAAGCAAAATATGAGTAGACTATGGAAAATACAACGGAAAACGGAAATACGCCAGACAGCGATACTGTAAGTATTCAGCCGTGGTGGCAGCGGTTTGTGACGGGATTAAACGAGTTTTATCATGCGCCTTATCGCCAAACGATGGCACGTGCCGCACGTGATGAAGAGGATTTTTTTATGCTACTCATGTTTGCCGAAAGCTTAGGAATTGACAATCCTGCCAGCTTTTATACGTTAGAGTTGCAGCCATTGTTCTTAGAAAATTTCCATGAATGGCACACGCGAATGGGTATGGACAGATGTCCTTTTGACCATGTTGGTTGCTGTTAGCTATCGCCAAATCAATATAAAAAAGAGTCTCGATAGAGACAAATGGGACTGAGATAGATTTTTAATGAAGAAATGAGAGACAAGTATGGCACTGCATCCGCTACCTAAATTAGTAGAACAACTCACCACGCAACCGATTATATTTATCGGTGGTAAAGGTGGGGTAGGTAAAACCACGACGGCCGCTGCACTTGCCAGCTATTATGCAAGCCAGCAGCAAAAGACCTTGATAGTCTCAACTGATCCAGCGCATAGCTTGGGCGATGTACTGAATACACGTTTAAATAATGAGAAAACTTCGATAACGCCTTATCTGGATGCCATTGAGCTAAATCCTGATGTTATCGTTGACGAGCATTTTTCTCAAGTTGAGCGCACCATTACCGCCTATGCCAATCCCGATATGATGCCAAAAATCCGTGAGCATCTGCGACTGTCAAAGTCAGCGCCTGGTGCACAAGAAGCGGCGATGCTCGAATCTATGTGTCAGCATTTGGTCACGGCAGCAGATGCCAATTACGAACATATTATTTTTGATACAGCACCGACGGGTCATACCTTGCGGTTACTCGTACTGCCAGAGATGATGGGCGCATGGACAGATGGTCTATTGGCTCAGCAGCGGCGACAAGCAAAACTGCGGTCGGTAGCGACGCATTTGGACAGTCACAACCAAAACCAAAAACAGACCGCGCCTAAACATGATCTAGCCAATCCATTTGCTGCAAAAAAATCTGATCGTTGGGAGCAAGCGGTGTCCGTGCTAGAAAAACGCAAACAGCTGTTCCGTCAGGCAGGATTGCTACTTCATGATCGCGCGCAGACGGCGATTGTGTTGGTGATGACCGCTGATGTGTTGCCATTGGCCGAAACCAAACGGGCGATCGAACAATTAGAAGACAGTAAACTCACACCCGCAGCGATTGTTATCAATCAGTTGATATCACCCACTCAGTCTGATGAATTTTGGCGTCATCGTGCTGAGCGCCAACAGCAACTGATGCAAGATATCGAACAAAATTTTACGAATTATCCGCTTTATCCCATTTATTTACAGCAGACAGATGTGCGCGGTACGGAGGCACTGAGTGCATTATTATATTCCGTGCCATAAAGGACAAAAGCCAAACTGAATGCGTTTTATAGGCAGTGAGAAATTTGCAATCACGATTCTTGCTTATATGATTGCAATTTACCTGACAGTGACCATGCCATGTCTGCTCGTAGCAATTGTGCTTGCTCGGATTTGCCACTACTGAGCGACGACCATTGTGGTTTGCCACGGGCTTTTTTTAGCTCACTTGGTAATTTATGCGGCGGCCACACAGTAATGGGATGATTTTCCTTACTCACATCGTCATCACTGGAAGTTTCAAGGTTATTTTTCTCGCCTTTATGTTCTTTATACAACAGTTGAGTGGCATCTGTAGCAGCATGACCGCGATGACGTAGGGCCGTGAGTAAATCTATTGACCGAGTCGCCAAAAGGGTCAGCGTAGCGGGGTCAATGTATAAACGTTTTACCCCAGTAATCCTATCGGCAATACTGCTGGTATTCGACAGCAATCCACCTGCGATACCGCCTATCGCCGCGCCCAATCCCAATGTCGTTCCCAATGCGGCGGCATCAATGCCTAGCCCTAATAATGCACCGGCGGCAGCACCAGAAGTGGTACGAATGCCATAGCTTTTGAGTAGTTCAGGATCAAACGGATCTTGCTGATATGCTTGCAATTCAAGCGGAGTCGCTGCTACTGCATTGTCATAAAACTTGTATAAATTAAGCAAGCTGTGCTGCATCGTGCGCTCGCTTTGCCGAACGGCTTCTTGCATTTGCTGCAAAACGGGCAGTGGGTCATCATCGTCACCAATCTCGCGCACAAAGGCCGCCACATTTAACAAAAAATCAGCAATGATAATATGGGCTTCGTCATACAGCTGTGCCCAATTTTCGGTACGCCGCGCCATAAGCTGTTCCAGCATTTCAGAGTGGGTGAGCATAGTGGCTAGGTTTTTCCATAGCCGCATCTCATCTTCAAACTCAAAAGCCACCGAGTCAAAGCGCGTCGAGATATGTAGATTTCGTCTTGCCAGCATGGTCTGCCACTCGTCGATATTGGCATCCTGACTGTCAGTAAAATTAAAGACAGGCATAACGGGTATTGCTGCCCATGACAAAATCGGCAACTCATCTTTATACTTACCCAATACAGGCTCTCGAGCATCTACCACGTAGATGGCCATATCACTTGCCAACAACTGACGAATCACTTTGGCTTCTTGGCTATAGTCATCGCCCTGCAAGTCATAACCCTGAGAAGCACCACTGGCTGCACCTTGGGCAATATCTGCCGCTAAAAACTGCTGCAAGCGCTCAATACCATCACGGCGACTGGCAGTATTGTCCTCCAGCCAATCCATGAGTCCTGATGCATCCTCTAAACCGGGAGTATCATATAACGCCACCAACACTTCACCTGTTTGACTGTCTGTTAGCTGTGCTTGCTCGACGTGGCGTGTGGTCGCTGCTTCGTTTTTGACTTCACCAAAATAGACATCACGTAATAGAGTACGCAGTATGGAGGTTTTGCCAGTATTGGTGTGACCCACAACGGCCAATTTGAGCGCTTCACCACTGGCAATGGTTTTTTTTGTGATATTTTTCACTGTATCTGGCATTGTATCTGGTGTTGATGTCTCAGCAAATAACGGCTGCTTACCCTCCGTGTTATCCTGAGTTGGCATTGACTGAGTCACAGGCAGTTCAGGGATATCAGTGTTTGCCTCGTAAGCTTTGTCTGCAAAGAGACCAACAGGCTTATTGTGATCGTGATTATCTTTTTTATTGTCATTATTCATAATAGCGTCTTATATTGATTGATGACCAAAAACAGCAGCCATCTATAGTAAAAATCTGGCTAAGCGTTGATTAAGCGACTACGTTCTAACTAAGCATCGGTATTGACCAAACCTATTTTTCGAGCAGACAGCGCGGTTTGCCACTGTTGGTCACGAACGTTTTTATTATCTGATAATTCCAATCCAGCGCCTTCTTGATCCGATTTATCTTCACTAAAACCCGTTTCACCAAGTAATTGTACAATTAACCCATCTTTTGCATGACTGGCGATTTGGTCAAGTTTGCGTAGCGTGCCGCGGTCAGGCAGCGCTTTGCTATGAATGCCCAACAACACTTGTACAGGATGATGGTCTAAATAAATTTTTAGTCGTGCCATGTCTTCACGATCATCAATGATACCGAAGTTCTCAACGTCATTATTGTCATGCAAATCAGTACCCACACCAGATTGCCACCAGTTGTCTTGCGCTGATGGATATTCTAGTAACGCCACCACTTTCTTGCCAGCGCTGACCGTCGCTTTTGGGGCGATAGGCGCTGGTGCTTGCTTAAAATCATCGGCATCCACGACATGGCGTTGCCAAAAGTTTAGTATTTTTTGATAATAAGGCTGTTTGATGTCCAAACGCATTTTTTTACGGCGAAACATGAGTGCACAAAACATCCATGCTATCGCTCGCGGCACGATACCGTACAGCAATAAACTGCCCACCAACAAGCCCGCCCATTGCCGTGCCACAGAGAGTGACATCGCCTCGGTCACCAATCGGCTCTGTACGATGGAGGCATTGTCCGGTACATCAAATCCCACCATGCTTGGTAACCAGCCAAGTATCTGAGTCAACGTAATGAGCGCCTGATCGGAGAGTAGGGTTGACTCCCAGCTAAAGCTATACTGACGTACGACTAATAAAAATATAATCGCCAGTAGCATACCTGTTAACGTGGCCAGCCATAACTGATGACTGAATTTGCCAAGATACCAGCGCATACCACTGTGCTGCAATTGACGTTCGTACAAGTCGACTGCCGCCTTCGTCACATCATCTTTACCACGGATAAGATAACTGGGACTCACAAAACTGGCAAACCAGTTCGAAGATGGTTTGCCGCGATTGACCAAGGTCAGTAGCAGCCAGCCTACCAGCATAATGGTATGGAAACCCAGCAGGCAGACCAATACATAAAAGAAATTCACCACGTTGGTCTGTAATAACGTAAATAACCCTAAAAACCCTGACAGACACCACACCACACTCATAACAACCATGATGCCTTTAATACGACCCTCAATCTTACCCAGCACTTGTGCCATAGCGCCATTACTGTCGATACGCGATGCCCTGCGCTGCAACTTTTGTATCGGTTTGCCATCCTCGCCTTGTAGCTTTTCGGTGATAAGCAGCGGGTCAGTGGCAAAGACATGATGCTGAGTCTCAAGCGTGCGTACCAGCTCAGTCAATTGATCTTGGGGAGATAGCATAAGGCGATAACATCCGTATAAAAGCGTTTATTTGGAGACATTTCTAATGATTGTAGCGTATATATAATTGAGGTTTTATACCTTTTTGTCATGGTAAATCTGATAAAAATACGCCAAAATTGGTCATAACAGGACGATATTAATGACAAATCTCATAAGACGCCGTTAACAATAATCAAAAAAAGGAATCGTTATGAATCATAAAACGTGTCTAATTATCGGTGGTACGGGTGGCATCGGCAGAGCCATGGTGGAGCAGTTAGTAGACAGCACGACCAATCATGGCGATACAGTTAGCGAAAGCTCTAGTGAAAAAGACAACCGCCAAATTTTTGCGACGTATCATAAAAATGTGCCTGATTTTGCCGCGGACAATTTGCACTGGATACCCATGGACATCTGCGATGAACAGAGCATCAAACAAGCGACTGATGTCATTCGTCAAAAAGCCACTCATATTGACTGGGTCATCAATTGTGCAGGGCTATTACACACGGCAACGCAGCAACCAGAGAAAGCGCTGCGTCAGGTTGAGACTGAGTTTTTTTTGCAGAATATGCAAGTAAATGCGTTGGCAAGCTTGCTCATTGCCAAACACATCAAACCACTATTGGCGAGCGCTTGCCGTAGTAATGACCATCCAGCCGTTTTTGCGACGATATCGGCACGTGTGGGCAGTATCAGTGACAATCAGCTGGGCGGTTGGTACAGCTATCGGATGAGTAAAGCGGCGTTGAATATGGGTATGAAAAATCTGAGTATCGAGTGGAGCAGATCACTCAAAGACGTGTGCGTCGTGGTCATGCAGCCGGGTACGGTAAATACCCAATTGTCAGCACCGTTTCAAGGCAACGTGGCTGACGGACACTTATTCTCGCCAGCCTATAGTGCCGAATGCTTATTAGAAGTGCTAAGCCGTATGACAGGCGCACAATCAGGTAGCTTCGTTGATTGGGCAGGTGAGTCTATACCGTGGTAGTGGGCAATAATAGTAGACAGTAACGGTTTGCTGCGTGACATAAAAAACGTTCGAGCCAGCTAATTCATCAACTGTTTAAATCATCAAGTACAGCAGACCCAAAATAAACAGCGCGGCCATAATAAACAGCAAAAAGCTGATGACTTTGGTCGCGGTGGTGGCCGTACCTGTTTGCTCTTTGCGCACTTTGGTTTTTTTGGCAACGTGCAGAACCATTTTTACATGCTCAATATTATCCTCAAGATAATGATCGCCTTCCGGCACAAAGCCCAAAGACTCGTAAAAGCTGAGCAAATAGACTTGTGCAGAGATGATAATAGGGCGTTTTTTGCCATATTTCTTACGGCAATACGCGATGGCATGAGTCATCATTTGCCTTGATAAACCCTCACCTCGGTGCTCTGGCAGTACGAGCACACGACCAATGGCAGACATGTCGGTATTGCTAGCCTTAATAGTAGGATCGGCTACAGACAAATTGGATTTTAACTTGTTAAATTCAGGCGGAATAATGCGGCAATAACCCACCAAAGCCTCATTTTGATGAGCGACAAGGTGCAGACAATCAAAGTCCACTTCATCCATGTCTTGATAAGGGCAGTTTTGTTCGACCACAAATACTTGTGAGCGCGCTTTTAAGATATGGTAAAGATCAACTGAGGTCAGCTCATCAAACGTTTTGATAGAAAATTCACAGGTCATAATTCAGCAGCTTTTGGCAAATCGATTATTGATGATTCATTAATTGATAGAGATGAAACATTGAGGTGTTGCAAATGAATGGCATTATAACGATATAAACGTCTATCAACCATTGATAGTTTGACTGATCTTGTCCAAGTTCAAACTATCAGACATGGCACTAAATATCTCAAAGTACTTCCCACCTTTTTCATACAGCTCCTCATGCGTGCCATTCTCGACCACTTGACCGTTTTCGATCACCACTAAGTCATCAGCGTCAATGATTTGGGCGATGTTATGCGAAACCATAATCACTGTGCGGTCTTTTTTGATCAAATCTAGGCTTTTTTTGACCTGTTGACTGGCGATGGCATCGAGACTGGCGGTCGGCTCATCCAAAAACACAATGGGCGGATCTTTTAGGAACATCCTTGCCAGCGCAATACGCTGCTGCTGACCACCAGACAGGGATTTTGCCGTACTCTCATAACCATTCGCCAGTTTGATGACTTGGTCATGAATGGAGGCTTTTTTGGCAGCGACAATGATATCTTCGTCACTTGCCTCAATATTACCATAGCGAATATTTTCACTGATTGTCCCTGAGAAAATATGATTGCTTTGTAGCACCAAACCGATACGCTGGCGTAACTCATGGGTGTCACAGTCGGCTAGGTCACGCCCATCTAACAAAATCTTGCCCGCATCTGGCTCATAGAATTTTACCAATAGGCTAATAATAGTACTCTTGCCAGCGCCGCTCAAACCGACTAGCGCAGTAATGCGATTGGGCTTGATGGTAAAGCTGACGTCTTTTAGCGCCTGTGTGCCATTGGGATAGGTAAAATCGACATTTTTAAGCTCGATATGACCTTTAAGATCGGGGTTTTTTATGCCATTGATATTTTCAACTTGCTCGTCATCTTCTAAAATATCAAAAAACCCTTCAGCATAAGTCAGCGCATTATTGATTTGATCATAGATACGGTGCAGCTGCCGGATAGGGGCAGCGACGTTCTGAAACAGCATGACATGAAATAAAATCATGCCGATGGTCATCTCGCCTTTTAACACAAAATAAGAGGTGAGCAAAATAATCACAACCACACCAATTTGTTCAATAAAGGTCTTTATTGCATCATAAATAAAACCAATGCTACGAATACGCAGCTGATTGTCAGTCATGTCTTTTTGAATGGCGAGGTGTTTTTCGGCCTCTATAGGCTCACGAACAAAGGATTTGACCACACTAATAGAGTTAATGATCGAAATCACCAAACCGCTTTTGGCTTCTCGAAACCCTCGCATCTGCCGACGAAACCCTTGCAAACGTCTCGCTTGTTTTTGACTGATAAAAAAGTAAATCGGAATGATGATAAGACCGACCAGACCAATCCAAAAATTGGTCGAAAACATAATAACGAGCGAGACAATCGCACTGGCAAACAACGGTAGCATGTCGATAAAGAAGTTTTGGACTAAGGTCGTCAGGCTGCTCACGCCCAAGTCGATACGGGTTTGCAGTTTACCACTGTCATTCTCGCTACTGGTATAAAATGCCATGCGATACGTCAAAATACGCTCGATGATTTTTTGTGATAAATCCCGAGACAGATTGATACGGATTTTTTCACCAAAAAATCGTTGGCCAAATGAGATAAATATCGACAGTATCTCCTTGGTTAATAACACCGCGCTGATGATCGTTAACATGCGTACACCAGCCGCCCAAGGATCGGACAAGGTGGCGATTTTGGTTAAGGTATCGACAGCATATCGCAGCACAAAGGCATTGACCTGCGCGGTAAATGAGCCAAGCACTGTCAAAATGAGAGTAGCGATAATCAACGTCTTGTAAGGTGCAGCAAAGACGGCAAGTTTTTTGAGGATATCCCATAGCAAAGCCCGCCGCTCCGTTTTTTTGAGCGGCGGTTTTTTGTCTAAGGGTGCGCGGCGTGTCTGGGAAGGTGTTGGCATAATTAGTTTACGTATTATTACATTAGATAAAAAAATTAATTTCTACTAAAACTATAGTTTTTTATCTATTTCTTTAAGTTATTTGTAATCGCATTAGAGTAGTCACTATGAGCCATTATTACTGATTTATATGACATATAAGCTTCAAAATTCAACTCAGCAGAAGGTCTAAAGCCTTTATAGTCAAAAATATCTTCTCCCATTCGTTGTGCTAGTCTAGCCATGGCTATAATAAACATTTCTCCGTATTGACGGCCAAAAGGTGTCATCTTATTCATGTATCGTTGCTTGGCTGAAGGATTAGAGTCTACATGAGCACCACCACCTTTATCTGCTATATCTCTGATAACATCTCTAACTTGTAAAGTTGTAGGATGGTGAGTTAAATACTGTTCAACCCATGTTGGTATATCTATCATTTTTTTTGATTAGCGAATATAAAATTTGGAATTACTAATCCATTAGTATATTGCATCAACTCGAAAGGCATCGTTGCAATTCTGCTAGTATTGCTAGAATTCTGAATTATCTGTACAGAAGAACTCTCATTCTCATCCCAGTTTATATCTTCTAAGGCGTTTAGTTTTATATCTGGGAAAACCCTTGGAAGCAAAGAGTTATCCTTTTTTCTATTTGAATCACAAAATAGAATCCGTAATTGACCTGCAAGAGGCTTATACATATATGGTTCGTTTGCATAATAGGACTTTAAACAAGAATCAATAATAAGGAATGACTCTTTGAGTTGTTCCTTCAAATATGTATCTTCAATCATATTAAAATTTCCAAATTATTAAAACGAATCCGCTGGCACAAACACTTCACCGACCATGATACGCCTTGCCGAGCGACTCATCGACACTTTTTTGGCTTGCCAGCGACCATCAATCAGTTCTGTCTTTCCGCCAACCAATAATGTGCCAGATGGATGACCGAAACGTACTTCGTTCAGCGCCTGACCACCAGCGGCTTCGTTGACCAATGTCCCTTGTGTGGTGGCTGAGGCGGCAATGGCGACGGCTGCTGTGCCCATCATGGCATGATGCAATTGCCCCATACTCATGGCACGCACGACTAGATCAATGTCTTTGGCTTCAACCGCCTTACCGCTAGAAGCGCTGTAGCTTTGGGCAGGGGCTACCCAAGCAAGCTTAGGAATGTGCTGGCTGGTTTGAGCCTCACTTATGTCTTGGAACAGTCCCATAGCGACACCGCCTTTGGCACGGATTGTCTCAAGTTTGGTAAGTAAATCGCTGTCGCTATTAATATCACCTTGTAGCTCAGTCCCTGTAAACCCTAAATCTTCTGCGCGCATAAAGATGGTTGGAATACCTGCGCTAATAAAGGTCGCCTTGACGCTATCGGTCTCTAAGCCACAGCCAGACACATCAAAGTCATCGACCAGGTTGTCCGTAGGGAACATATCACTTGAAGAATCGACAGGATCAATAAATTCAATTTTGACTTCAGCGGCGGGGAAAGTGACGCCGTCTAATTCAAAATCGCCCGTTTCTTGGACGTGAACCTTACCTTGCGCGTCCGTATATACAGGCACATGGGCGATGATGGTTTTGCCGATGTTTTCTTGCCAAATGCGTACTTCGAGAATACCGCTTTCCGCACTTTTTGCCACTTTAGCGGTATCCACCAGCCCCATATTGATGGCACAAGCGCCAACCGCTGCCGTCAAGTTACCGCAATTACCCGCCCAATCAATCATAGGCTTGGCAATATTCACTTGTCCAAACAGATAGTTGACATCATGGTCATCGCTATCCGCTGGTGACAAAATAACCGTTTTTGACGTGCTAGACGTACCATTACCCAAACCGTCAATTTGTTTACCATAGGGATCTGGGCTACCGACGACTCGCAATAAGAAATTGTCACGGTCACTACCTGCTTGCTGACAGCGTTCTGGTAAATCAGACAATTTAAAGAACATGCCTTTTGAAGTACCACCGCGCATATAGGTAGCGGGGATGGAGATTTGCGGGGCGAAAGGTTGATTTGATTCGGTCATTATAGAAAGTCCTTTTTCAATTTATCAGAATGGGATTCGGTAATATCTAATAATTGTGGTAAAATGCTACAACAGTATAACTTGCTGAGTTTTAACTTATTTAGGAGAATATCATGGCAACAGCCAGTATCCGACTTGATCGATCGTTAGTCGACAAAGCGCATGCAATTGCAAAAGCTCAACATCGTACACCACCAAAGCAAATTGAACATTGGGCGACTATCGGTCAAATTATGGAAGATAATCCTGACCTATCCTATGAATTTGTGCGCCAGCTATTAATTGCCAAAGCAGAAGTCGATGCTGGTATGGTTGAGCCTTTCGAATTTGGATAGTTTATGTTGGGAAAATAATGAAGCCATCTTTAAGTATTGTTCAATCACATAGTTTTAAAAAAGCCGTTAAAAAATTACATAAAAACCAAAAGTCTGATTTAGATGACGCTATACGTGCCATCGTTGATGACCCTAATCTAGGTACACAGAAGGCAGGTGACTTGTCCGCTGTACGTGTTTATAAGTTTAAAATGGTAAAGCAGTTAACGCTACTAGCCTATCAAATTGATGATGGTGAATTGGTTTTGACTTTATTAATGGTAGGGGCACACGAAAATTTTTATCGCGACGTTAAATTGATACTTTAGCATAGAGATTCTTCTGAATCTGATCATTTCGATACTGGGCGATAGACGTCGCTAGATGAGCTGCATTAGCAGACGACTTTAACAAATAAAGTGTCTCAATCAAGCTATTGTACAAGCGACATGACAACCATATCATTATCATTCTGACGGTTTATAAAAACTATATCATTACCATCGTTTACTGTATCTAAGACAGCTTGAAAGTCTCTGTTTGCTTCAGAAAAGCTGATAATTTTCATAGAGTCTCTCTTAGTAATAACTTCTATAAAGTATCATACAAATATCCGTTACTATCAACGAAAAAACTGATGTCATATAACCAAGCTATACAACATCGGCGCTTTTATACTTGCTTGCCTGTCATGCTAAACCTTAAACAACCTAAACAATATCTAACGTCCCTTCGATAAACTCTTTAGCAAATCGCTGTAGCATGCCGCCAGCGTTATACATTTTGACTTCATCAGCGGTATCCAATCGGCAGATGATGGGCGTTTCAGTGGTGCTACCATCCGTACGATGAATGACCAAAGTCATCAGCCCGCCAGCAGAAACCTCACCGGTGACATCAAATACTTCTGTGCCATCAATAGCCAACGTGTTTCGCGTCGTGCCTTTTTCAAACTGCAATGGAAGCGCGCCCATGCCGACCAAGTTTTGACGATGAATACGCTCAAAGTCCTCAGCGACGACCGCTTCCACACCCGCCAAGCGCACGCCTTTCGCTGCCCAGTCACGGCTTGAGCCTTGACCATAGCCGTCACCCGCGATAATGATAAGCGGCTGTTCGCGGTTCATGTAGGTTTCAATCGCCTCCCACATGCGCATGACCTGACCTTCTGGTTCTACACGTGCCAGCGAGCCTTGAATCACGTTGCCATGCCTACCATCAATGCCATCACGAACCATCTCGTTGAGCAGTTTAGGATTAGCAAACGTAGCACGTTGGGCGGTTAAATGATCGCCGCGATGGGTAGCATAAGAGTTATAGTCTTCCGCTGGTAAACCCATGGTATCGAGATACTCGCCAGCAGCAGAATCCCCCAAAATCGCATTAGAAGGTGACAAATGGTCGGTGGTGATGTTGTCACCTAATACGGCAAGCGGACGCATACCAGTGAGTTTATTCATCGCCGCCATTTTCCCTTCCCAATACGGTGGACGGCGAATATACGTGGTCTGATCACGCCAGTCATAGAGTGGACTTAATGCTTTACCTGTATCTTTTTTGGCTTCATCAAACATCGGGATGTAGACGGCGTTAAACTGCTCTGGCTTCACCGCTTTGGCAACGATCGCATCCACTTCGTCATCATCGAACCAGATGTCTTTTAGATAAACGTCATTGCCATTTTGATCTTTACCTAGTGAGTCTTTTTCGATATCAAAACGAATGTTACCCGCGATGGCATAGGCAATAACGAGTGGCGGTGATGCTAAAAATGCTTGCTTGGCATAAGGATGAATACGACCGTCAAAGTTACGGTTGCCAGACAGTACCGCCGTGGTGAATAAATCACGGTCAATGATTTCTTGCTCAATATCAGGGTCAAGCGCACCGCTCATACCGTTACACGTGGTACAAGCAAAGCCAACCACATCAAAGCCAATCTCTTGCAGCTCAGGCATGAGACCTGCTTCTTCTAAGTACATTTTGACCGTTTTTGAGCCGGGCGCGAGTGAGGATTTTACCCAAGGTTTACGCAATAAGCCTTTGGCATTGGCGTTACGGGCAACCAAACCTGCAGCCACCATGTTGCGAGGGTTAGAGGTATTGGTACAGCTGGTAATGGCCGCAATAATCACCGCACCATCTGGCATGAGACCATCTTTTGGTTCAGGGAGTTTTTCATCAGCACCATGAGCGATGCCTTTGGCAACTAAATCGGTGGTCGATACGCGTGCATGTGGACGCGACGGCCCTGCCATATTACGGACGACCGCTGACAAATCAAAATCAAGCACGCGCGCGTATTCCACGTTTTCCATACCATCAGCCCATAGTCCTGTTTGCTTGGCATATTGCTCAACCAATTTTATTTGCGCTTCAGAACGACCTGTCAGACGTAAATAGTCGATGGTTTGCTCATCGATATAGAACATCGCAGCCGTTGCGCCATATTCAGGCGTCATATTGGAGATAGAAGCGCGGTCACCAACGCTTAATTGGCGTGCGCCTTCACCGAAGAATTCAATATAAGTCGAAACCACGCCTGCATCACGCAAAAACTCCGTCATGGCCAGCACCAAATCCGTACCCGTAATGCCTTTCTGCAATTTACCCGTTAGCTTGACACCAACATAATCTGGCAGGCGCATGTAGGATGGGTTACCTAGCATGACGCTTTCGGCCTCTAATCCGCCAACACCAATGGAGATTACACCCAATGCGTCAACCATTGGCGTGTGACTGTCTGTACCGACCAAGGTATCAGCAAACGCAACTGACTCACCGGCTTTATTCTGTACCACTTGGACGACAGGCGACATTTTTTCTAGGTTGATTTGATGCATGATGCCGTTACCGGGTGGCACGACGTTGACATTGTCAAAGGCATACTGACACCAGTTGATGAAGTGAAAGCGGTCATCGTTACGGCGCTCTTCGATGGCACGGTTTTTCTCAAAAGCGTTTTCTTCAAAGCCGGCATGTTCAACGGCTAGTGAGTGGTCAACGATGAGCTGGGTCGGCACAATAGGATTGACTTTAGAAGGGTCACCGCCTTGCTCAGCGATGGCATCACGTAGACCTGCCAAATCTACAAAGGCGGTCTGTCCCAAGATATCATGACAAACGACGCGGGCAGGATACCAAGGAAAATCTAAGTCTTGTTTGCCCTCTATATGCTGCTTGAGTGCAGCCGTTAAATCTTCTGGTGGACAACGACGAACCAAATTTTCACACAATACTTTTGAGCAAAACGGGAGTTTGTCATACGCGCCCGCTTCGATATTTTCAATGGCTGCGCGTGTGTCAAAGTAATAAAGGTCAGTGCCGGGCAAGGGCTTTTTAAATTCATCGTTCATTGGCTGTACTAGAGCGTTGTCCATAAGTCACCTTTGGCGGTTGGCTAATTTGAATAGGAGAAAAAAAGGGGTAAATTTTTTAGCAAAATCGTTTATCAATATAAAATTCAATTTTGCTAAAAAAATTAAGCTAATGGTAGGATGCGCATGGCACATCCTACAAACTAAATTCTATTTAATATTAACTTGACGCGCACTCATCTCTGGCACAGCACGCAATTCTTCACCGATATATTCCGCACTTGGGCGAATGATACGGTTGTTGGCACGTTGCTCAAACACGTGTGATGCCCAACCAGTCAAGCGCGAACACACAAAAATTGGCGTGAACAGTTTGGTTGGAATACCCATGAAGTGATAGGCCGATGCATGGAAAAAGTCAGCATTACAGAACAGTTTTTTCTCACGCCACATGACTTCTTCACAGCGTACTGAGACAGGGTATAGCACGGTATCGCCAACGTCAGCGGCCAATTTTTCAGCCCATTCTTTGATGACCACGTTACGCGGATCTGATTCACTATAGATAGCGTGACCAAAGCCCATAATTTTGTCTTTACGTGCCAGCATCGCCATCATCTCGGTTTCAGCTTCATCCGCTGAGCCAAAGCCTTCAATCATATCCATCGCCGCCTCATTCGCGCCGCCATGCAAGTGACCACGCAGTGAGCCAATCGCGCCTGTGATACAAGAATGGATATCAGACAGCGTAGACGCACACACGCGAGCGGTGAAAGTTGAGGCGTTAAACTCATGCTCAGCATACAAGATAAGGGAGACGTTCATGACCTTGGTGTGTAGCTCGTTTGGCTTTTCACCTTTTAGCAGATGTAAGAAATGACCGCCAATGGTTTCATCGTCTGTTTCTGTCTCGATACGCACGTTGTCATGGGTAAAGCGATACCAGTAGTTGATAATGGATGGGAACACCGCCAACATGCGATCGGTTTGATCATTTTGCTCGGCAAAGTCTGTCTCGGTCTCAAGGTTACCAAGCATCGAGCAGCCCGTACGTAATACGTCCATGGGATGGGCGCTGGCAGGAATACGCTCAAGCACGTCTTTGAGCGCTTGAGGCAGACCCCGCAGGGTTTTTAGCTTGGCTTGATAAGCATCAAGCTCACTTTGCGTTGGCAAGTTGCCATAAAGTAGCAAGTAGGCCACTTCCTCAAAAATGCATTTGTCCGCCAGCTCCGACACGTCATAACCGCGATAAGTCAGACCAGAGCCTGATTTTCCGACGGTTGAGAGTGCGGTTTTACCAGCGACTTGTCCACGAAGACCTGCGCCTGAAAGTTCTTTCTGTGCTGCCATGATTAAAATCCTTTTATTGGTGGCTTTTTTAGAGGTTGGTTAAAGTGAAGTGAGAAATACTTATTTGTTATCGGCAAACAATTTGTCTAGCGTTTGCTCAAACTCATGATAGTTTAAGAAGTCATATAGCTCCATACGGGTCTGCATGGTATCAACGACTTTTTCTTGCGTGCCATCATTTATTAAATGCTGATAGACATTCAATGCTGCTTTGTTCATTGCCCGAAACGCTGACAATGGGTACAGCACCATATCGACACCCACGCCATATAATTGCTCGGTGGTATATAAATCGGTTTGACCAAACTCAGTCATATTGGCTAACACGGGAATATCTAATACTTCTGTAAACTTGCGATACATCTCGATATCGGTTAAGGCTTCGGCAAAGATCATATCAGCGCCTGCCTCAGCAAAGGCAACAGCGCGCTCAACAGCGGCATCTAGTCCTTCAACGGATAAGGCATCAGTACGTGCCATTACCACAAAATCAGGGTCAGTTTTGGCATCTAGCGCGGCTTTTAGACGATCGACCATCTCTGAGATACTGACGATTTCTTTATTAGGGCGATGACCACAGCGTTTTTGTGAGACTTGGTCTTCGATATGTACCGCCGCCACGCCTGCCTTTTCCATTTTTCTGATGGTTTGAGCAATATTAAAAGCGCCACCAAAGCCTGTATCGATATCGACCAGTAACGGCGTGTCTACGGCATCGGTAATGCGACGTGCATCTTCTAAGACATTATCCAAACTGGTCATACCTAGGTCAGGCAGGCCAAATGAGGCATTGGCGACGCCTGCACCAGAGAGATATAGTGCTTGGTGACCGACTTGCGTTGCCATCATCGCGGTATAGGCGTTAATCGCGCCCGCAATTTGTAGCGGTTGATTGTTATCGTTTTTTTGTTTCAGGGCACTGCGAAAGCGAGCACCAGCCGTTGCTAAAGTCATGTCGTAATCCTTACATGGAGGGGTGATTATTCTCGTTATTGTCATCGATTATACGCAATTATCAATCATTGCAAAGCAACGTTTCATTATCAATAATTAGTATTATTTAATTTATTTTTAATTAATATTAATATTATTTGATAATTGAATAGTGCTATCCAATTATCAATGATTCGTAAGAGCCAGTATTCAAATTGCTAAAACGATAAAGGTATTAGGCATGTATTTTTTTACATTTATTTACAAATATAAAGGGTAAGTGGTTGCCCATTGTTATTATCTTTTAGGCAGAAAAAAGCCCTTGTAGCGAGGCGACAAAGGCTTTTTTTATTTGAAGGAAGACAGTTTATTTCAGCAGCGTATTATTTAAACAAACACATTTAACCAAATAGACCGGCAAGATTGGCTAGGAATAATAATGCAAAACCTGTCAAGAAGATTAAACCCGCGATAGACAAGGCATTCATACCAACGGACAGTTTTTTATGGCTTTTGACCAATGTGTAGTTCAACCAACCAAAGATAGGAGCGGACACAAATGCTGATACCATCGCAAACTTCAACATAGCGCCTAATTGACCCGTAAAGAAGGTGATAATCACCAAACCGCCACCGATGGCATAAGTCGTCCAAAAAGCGATTTGTTTTTTATTGATCTCGCTCTCACCTTTGAGCAAACGCCAGCACTCAGCGTTGGCGCGGCCATAACCGTCCGCACAAGTGATGGTGGTGCCAAACATACACATAAAGGCGACGAAGGCGACCAGCAATCTCGACCATTCACCAATGGTCGCGGTGTACATGTTAATCAGCTGATTAACATACGCGCCGCCCACCAGCTCAATCTCTTGACCTGAGCCATACTGAACAAACACACCGAGCGCCAAGAAAAACAACGCCAAAATTGCGGAAACCAAGTAACCAACGTTGAAATCAAGTAAGCCCTGACGGTGCGTGGTGTGATCGGCTTTAACCTTGGCCGACGTCCACATAGAGGTAATCGCGGCAAACTCAAGTGGCGCTGGCATCCAGCCCATCAGTGCCACGATGAATCCTAATGTGGCGAGATTCCAAGGCGAGGCGGCAACAAAGTCCACTGCCATGACGGTTGGCTTGCCAGCAGCAATAACCACTGCGGCCACCGTGGCTGCTGTCAGGGCGATCATAATCCACTTGGTCACGCCATCGAGCAGCTTATAATGTCCCGCAATCAGAAAAAACCACGACACAACCACGATGATTAAGGACAGAGTTATCGTCGATAAGGCAAGGGAGGTAGGTAACATAAAGCCCAATATCACCGCAGCAAGCAGCGATACGGCACCTGTACTAATGACGGCTGATAGTATAGATAGAATGAAATAGACCCACAGATAAACCTTTGAGCGTTTGGCATAACCTGCAATCAAACTCTCGCCTGTATCGTAGACGTAGTCGGTGGCAAAACGAAAAAACGGATATTTAAAAACGTTGGCCAAAATAATCATAATCGCCAACTGCCAACCATAGATGGCACCGGCCTGCGTTGAGGAAATCAAGTGCGAGCCACCGATAGCAGCAGTGGCCATCAAAATACCTGGACCAAAGATGCGCCAACTAAAGCCTTCCTGGCTGGTAGCGCTATCAAGGTTCTGTGTTCGTTGTGTGGTCATAAATACCTCAAATTATATCAAGCGACAGCCTATCACTGACCAGTGATAGGCTGTCTGCCACTAGAATAATAGGTTAAGAAACAAGAGAATAAATAAACAAAACAGAAACGTTTAGCAGCGACTTTAGCACACCTATAATGAGACAAGATAATCATTATTTTGCGTACTTAAGCCAATAAATCATTATGAATCGAATTATTGTTTATAAATTATTAACAATTACTATCTATTAGCGCTATTAATTTGATAATGGCTGTCAATATTTAGATATGCTGATTGTTAAGTAAATTGCTGACGCCGATAGGTAATCCCGCGCTGCTCATACACATGATAGATAGCAGTGAGCAGATCGGGTATTTTTGGATGGACAAAGTCTTTTAAGGTATGCAAATAAATAGGGGAGGTGACGTTTTCATGCACCAAGCGTTGATAACTGATTTGTTCGGTACGCACGGTTTGAAGGCTGGCAGGGACCAGCGTAATTCCTTCGCCAGCTGCCACCAAGCCGAGCGCTACTTGTAAGTCACTCACTGTCGTGGTCATAAATGGTGAAATACCGTATTGTGCAAACAAATGCAATAAGGGTTCAGTGATAGGTGCGCTAAACGATACAGGCTCGTTGGTTACACGGTGGCTGTTTGTATGCGTGGCCAGTTTATCGCTTGTTGGCTGTGCTTGTGTCACAGCAGCCGATATGGGCAAATGGGTTTGGTGATATAAAATCAAGCGATTGTTCGCCAAATCTATCAAGCGCTGCTCACGTACATGAGCTAGCGGATGGGATTTTGGCAATGCCACAACGTAACGCTCATGGCGAAGCAATATTTGCTGAATCCAAGGGTCTTGATGAGCAAAGCGCCCAAAACCAATATCTATCTCACCAGATTTGAGCGCATCCATTTGTTGATAGGAGCTGATGTCTTTGAGAGTGACGTCAATATTGGGGCTGGCTTGCTTTAACATGGCAATGATTTCAGGCAGCAAACCATAAAGCACTGAGGGTACAAAGCCTATATTTAGCGCGCTGCTTGGTGCTGATAACCGCTGAGCCATGCTGGTGACGGTATCAATCTCTGTCAATATGGTACTGATTTTGTCGTAAAAAAACGCGCCAGCCTCGGTCAGATGCAGCGGTCTGTGATAACGGTCAATCAATTCTACTCCCATTTCTGTCTCAAGCTGCTTAAGCAAACGACTCAGACTGGGCTGTGATAACCCTGTCTTGGTTGCAGCCGCGCTAAAACTGCGCAAATCTGCAATGGCAATAAACGCATTCAGCTGTTTTAAATCCATGTTTTTTGCCTATATTTTACAAATACTGATACGATAAAATAAATTGTGCTTGAAGATAATGAGACGAGCAATTATATTGTTTGCCAACAGCATTGTTACAATGGTTACATTTTAGCAAGAAACATCATCATACCATTGCCAAAATTTTGAGTCGTCAAGAAATCCTATATCAGTATTGTTTTTGATAGGTTACATGAGTTTGACACTGCAAATCATATTTTTTTGGGATAGGTATCACGTCATTTTGGCAATCATTTAAGGCCAGTCCCATACACTGGTTTGGTATCATCCTATGAGCGACAAAAAAAACGACTTTGAAACGGATTTTGAGGAAAAATGGGCTGAAATTTCCAGTAAAAAATCACGCAATGTTACTAACAATAACATCTACGAACGCTTTATCAGTCGTGTTCAGAATGAGGATGGCAATAATAGTGAGACTGATGATGTCGAACCGTTAGAAAATGCTAAAAACTCATCTGCCTTGAATTCATCTGCTTTTGAGCCTTTGAGTGCAAACGAGCTTGAGTTGTTCTCAGGTCAAGACACGGGTAGAGAAGTAGGGCTGGAGGCAACAGATGCGCCCTTTGATTTTTTAGCTCAAGAAACACAGGTAAGTAGAGACTTATTACCAGATGCACACATATCATCGCAAGACAGTCATTTAAATGAACCTTCATTTAATATTGGATCTGATGGCAGTTATGGCGCTCCTACCAATAAAACCACTGGGCTAGCTGATACTAAAGAAAATACTTACATACCAGACAGTGCTAGCGTGATTTCTCAAGAGTCACCAATACAGTCAGCCGTCAAAGAATCAATACCATCACAAGATAAGCTCGCGAGTAGCAAAAAACCACTCATCATTGGTATGATTTTTGGCTCATTATTGATTGTTATTATTGTCGTAACGCTTATTTTTACTGGTATTTTATCAACTTCAACAGAGAAAGCTGTTCCTGCGGCGACTGAACCTGCCAGTCCGGTCATTACTAGTACAGCGCAGCCAACGAGTACGATAGACAATCCGATTTCTGTTGATGCCAGCTCTACCGATAACTTGGCAGTAGAGGCGCAACAGGGCAATATTAGCGCAACCAATCAGGATCAGAATGCTGTCACTAATAACGTGGTAGTAGTAGAAATGCCTAAAACTGCGCCTGCCATCGCTGACGAATCGAATACTGAGGCAGCCATCACTTACGAGGATTTTAGACAAGAGTCACAGAGCACCTTGTACCGAGAAACCGATGACTAGCGTAAAGAACTACACATCGCCTTTTGCCATATGCTCTTCAAAAGAGAGTCGCATATGGAAAAAGCAGACATCACACTCGATGTCTGCTTTTTTTATTTCAAAACGGCTTTTTTTAACTCATTATCATCTCTGAGGCGTAATCAAATACTTCTCACCAGTCGCTTGTTTGCCATAAGCAGCAATTGACTGTAACTGCAACGCTTCTTGCAGTGTGACTTCATGCGTATAACTGCTGGCAAATATAGTGGTGATTTCTTCTGCCACGCGTTTGCGCATCGATGCGACCGTCTCGGTGCCGAGCTTGCCAAGTACATTGAACAATAAGAACCCATTAACACCCCACGCAAAACCAAAGTTACGGTTCAGCGTAATAGGGCCACGGTCTAATGCACCATAAATATACGCTTGTTTAAACGTGTTTGAGCCATAAACGCTGTATTCTTCCACATCACGAGTGATGGCTGCTTCCATACAGTTCAGAATATCGCTGGTCAATTGACCACCGCCAATAGGGTCGAATGAAATAGTGGCACCTGTTTCGGCAATCGCTGCCGTTAAATCTCCAATGAACGCATCACTGCTTGAATTAACCACATATTTTGCGCCCATATCACGTAATAATTTTTCTTGTTCTTCTTTACGCACGATATTGATCAAATCAATACCATCGGCCATACAGATGCGGTTGAGCATTTGACCGAGGCTAGACGCTGCTGCCGCATGGATGATGGCCTTGTGACTTTCAGCACGCATGGTTTCGACCATCGCTAATGCGGTAAGTGGATTTACAAAAGACGAGGCGGCTTCTTTAGCCGTTGTACCTTCTTTTAATTCTAGGCAGTTTCTTACATTGACGCAGTGATATTGACGATAGGTTCCGCCGCCAATCACAGCCACCAT
Organism: Psychrobacter aquaticus CMS 56; assembly: GCF_000471625.1. GTDB lineage: Bacteria > Pseudomonadota > Gammaproteobacteria > Pseudomonadales > Moraxellaceae > Psychrobacter > Psychrobacter aquaticus. The sequence goes on along the minus strand of NZ_AUSW01000035.1, from coordinate 355,415 downwards.
TTTACCCATTAATGCTTCTGCTGCGGGCGATGAGCCTGCTGCTACCACCGTGCCAGCGCCTTCGTTGCCCACAGGCGTGTTCTTATTCACACGCGTTTTGAGTGCTGGCATGACTTTGGCAGGAACATCAGCCGTAATAATAGGGTTTTGATCAGTGCCTGATTGTACAGCAGTTGACATATCAGCCGCGCTAAACATTACCCCAAAATCAGATGGGTTCAACGGTGCCGCTTCAATGCGGACGACGACTTCGTCAGCACCAGGCTGCGGCATCCCGATATCTTGTAAGCTAAGTGTTAGTTTGTTGTCGTCACTGATGGTTGAAACCAGTTGGATATTTTTATCGGTCATAATTTTTTGCTCCAGCGAATGATGAGATATGTGGCACACTTACATTATTTAGACTGCGTTGCTTGTATCTGAGCTTTCACATGCGTCATAAATTTGGGCATACTTGCTACGCGATCTGCTTCTATCTTCTGGCCAATGTCAGATTGTCTCATAGTCTTACTCCATTCTTTCATACCTGGTATCTCTGCCAACACATCCCAGTCAAGCTGGGTCGAGCCAACGACGTTGACAATAGCGTTGACATAATGAACATAAATGTCAGCCATCGTGAACTCTTTACCTGCGATCCAAGGTGAAAAATGGCATAAGCGATTTAAAGCAGGAATGCCACGGGCGAGCACTTGACGTACTTCTTGTTTGAGGGCATCAGGCGCATCGGTGCCTGAAAAAACATAAGAAATCAGGCGACGACTTGGCAATTCAAAATAAAGCTCTGCTATTTTCATAATTTGACGCACAGCTGCACGCTCTGTAGCCGATTCAGGATACAGCGGTATGGCAGGGTAGGTCTCTTCAATGAAGTCGCAAATGACACTCGACTCTGACAGACTAATGCCGTCAGCCGCTGTAATAGCAGGCACTTTGCCCATTGGGCTGACAGCAAGTAGCTCATCGCTACCAGTAAATATAAGGTTTTCTTGAAATGGGATTTCTTTATATAACAGAGTATGTTTTATTATGTTGTAATAGTTGCTCGCAGCAAAACCGTGTAAAGTAATCATAAGTTATTTTTCTATTGTTAATGTGTGGGTTGTTTTTATTAGCGAAGCTTAAGCTAAACATATTATCGCCGTTTTTAATAGAGCAATATATAGCAGAAACCATGACTCACCATTACCTTTAAAACCATAGTAAAGCCAAAACACTTAACGATTGATACTGATATGTTAGTAATTGAGTATTTATTGAAGGGAGGTGATATTGAATCAGGCGCGTAAAATAAGTATCTCGGTAAATTTATCAAAACAAAGAGTGATGAAATCGCTAGCGCGTCACCGAATTTTTTGGAAATGGAAAGCTATAGCGTACCGTACAAAGCCATAGACTTTTAGTTAAAAGAATAAAATTAACCAGCCAATGTTAATTAGGATATAACATCGTAAAACAAACCTTATTTAACATAATATACATTATGCGAAAACAAACCAACGGGTTTGGAGGTTGAGTCATATCCATTCATATTGCTTAATTATATTGGCTTTCTGCTAACGACACGTTTCTAGCAAATGCTTTCGTAAAGATCTACCATCGTTATCCAAAATTACATCTGCCACTTGGCAATCAGCCTTACCATCAGAATCACTACACGACAACTCATAATAGATCTGGCTACCTTTTGCCAAGCTTACCTGAACCAATCCTTGCTCAGTTACCGCAAACTGTTTGTCTTGTTCGTAATCAGGATCTTGCGAGTTCCATAACACATCGTAACCCACATGACAGGACATTTGCGTTTGATCAAAATAATCTCGCTCAGCTTGCATAGCCGCTTGTAATTCAGTATTAGCATATTGCTGCAATACCGTAGGATTATCCATACCTTCATTATCGATATCTTGCTGATACATTTTGGTAATGGTGGCTATTTTCATCGCAGTCATCGTTGGTGCCGGCGCTATACTATCCGCCATGACCGGATAAGTAGCGACTAGTCCCATTGTCAATAACAGCGTCAGTGAGTGATATATCGTCATGGCGTTCTCTACGAGCCTAAATCATATGAGGATCATGACCTATTACATCATACCCATATGCTGACTCTGCTGTATTATCGTATCATTCAGGTTTATCAATTAAAAACCCTATATATTCACAATAATGATTATATCGCCAACCGTTGCGATAAGGATACTTATGACGACATTATCTACACTCAAAGCCCATTCCTTTAAATTGGCTACTGGCGGATTTTTGTCTTTTTTATTGGTGGCAACAGGTTGTCAGTCTTTTGCTAAGCCTAACGCGACTATTTTCAATCCAGCCAAGGTAAACTCATCAACAGCCGTTGTCTCTGATATGAGTCAACAAGCCCTTAGACAACAAGCGTTACGTATCCAGCGTACGCTCGCTAATAAAGACTATGCCAGTATCACCAATGACATTCATCCAACGCGTGGCGTTCGTTTATCAATGTATGCTTATGTGCGGCCTGAAACAGACAAAGTTTTTAGTCGTGAACAATATGCTCAATACTTGCAACAGTCAAAAATCCGCTTCACATGGGGCGAAAAAGACGGTACTGGTGACCTTTTAATCGAGCCATTACCTACCTACTTGGACACTTGGGTAAATGCTAAAAAGTTCAATAACGCGAGTATAGGCATTAATGACTTTAAAAATAATGGCAACTCTATCAATAATTTAAAGAAAATATATCAAAATTCAGATGTGGTTGAGTTTTATTATGCAGGAACTGAGCAATATTCGGGTATGGATTGGCGAGTGCTGCGTCTGGTATTTGATGAGTATCAAGGCAAGCGCTATTTAGTCGCCATTATTAATGACCCATGGACAGTTTGATTAAAAGTATAAACCGTTGATTTTTTATTAAAAAAGGGCAACACATTGCATGTGACGCACCGCCCTTTTCTATTGATTGTCACTGTATTATATTCAATAAATGATATATTCCGAGTTTTATGACTTTGTCTCAAGTGGCGTTTGCCGAAAAAACTTAACCATAATGTTATAAATATCAGGATATGCGTCCACCAGCTTTTGCGGTGTCTCAAAAAACACCTCGCTAAGCACCGCAAAGAACTCTGCTGGATTGGTTGCACCATAACGATCAAGTCCTGACTTGCGATGGGTTTGGAAGTCTTCAAAATCACGGCTCATTACCTCAGTCCACCTAGCGGGATCCATATCTGGTTGCAGCGGCGGAAAGCCATTGGCGCGACCATTAAGCATATCAAGTTTATGCACAAACTCATGAATCACGACATTATGCCCGTCGCGCTCGCCTGAGTGCTTGGCATCTTTCCATGACAGAATGACGGGACCACGCTGCCATGCTTCACCGCTACGGTGTTGCTGACCCTCGTGGACAATGCCGAATTCATCTACGGTAGTACTGTCGCTCTTATATGAACCGTTATAAATGATGACCGACGACCAGCCAGCATACCACTCAAGGCTGAGGTTTAAAATGGGCAGGCACGCTTGTAAGGCGATGGACTGCCTAACAGCGTCAGTAATCTCAAAACCTTGAGCGCCAGTGATCGACTTATCATCCAAAAATAAGGTTGCTAAATCAAATAGGCGGCTTAGCTCGTCTTGATCCAATCTATCAAGTATGACAATACGCTCAGCCGCTTGCGTCCAGTCTTCCGCGGTAAATGGGCTGTTGTCCAATATACGCTGATCGCGCCAGTCTTTTATGATGCTGAACATGTTGGATTTCCTCTATTTTTAGTTTTCAATATACGTCTTTTATTATTACTAAGGTTAAATATTGCCTATCAAACCTCCAGCGACAACATGTTCATAATCAATTTAATTAACGTCTCTTTTTGATTCGGGTCAGACTCAGCGACCAGCAACGTTAATGCGGCAAGCCCCGTATTATTAATAACCATTTCACCTTGCTCATTAAACAGTCGATTATTACGATGTAAAAAATCTACAAACAAAAAAGCACCACTGCGCTTATTGCCATCAACGAAAGGATGATTTTTCACCATAAAATACAATAAATGCGCCGCTTTACTCTCAATCGTTGGATAAGCAGGCTCGCCAAACACCGTTTGCTCTAAATTACCAAGCACACTACTCAAGCCATCGCCACGAGGCTTGGCAAATAGCGCCGTCGCCTCGCCTCTGTCTATTAATTGCAATTTTAAATCATTGAGCGCTGTCATCGCTTCAGTCGGACTGGGTAATACGCCGCCCTCCTGTCCTGCTGGATCATCTAACAGACCTTCATCATAGCGTTGCAACCATAAAAATGTCTGTGTATAGCGACTGATTATTTCAATTAAGCCGCGTCCTTCATCCGTGTTCAGCTCAGGACTTTGGGCAGTTTTTTTGATTAAGTTTAACGCTTGCTGTAATTCGGCAGAGTTTTTATCAAAGCGCTGTTGGTTAAGCGTATATCCTTGCACCAAGTATTCACGTAAGCGCTGGGTTGCCCACCGTCTAAACTGTACACCTTGCGGCGATTTAATACGGTAACCTACCGAAATAACCACATCCAAGTCATAAAAAGTCACGGGTCGATCAGCATTTGCAATATGCATTTTTTGCATATTGCTTTTTTCAAATACTTCTTCATCGCTCATAGCGTTGGCAATATGACGTGAGATAACGGACTGATCACGACCAAACAATTCGGTCATTTGTGCTTGCGACAGCCAAACCGTCTCTTGTTCAAAACGTACGTCTACTTGTGCTTTCCCATCCGCACTCTCGTATATCTCAATTTTTGAGTTCTCACTATTTTCAGTCGCTTTCATTTATGTGACCTCTACTCATACATAAATCATATTTATCAATTGCTGCTAATAGCTAATAACATGAATTACTCAGCAATGGGTGCTCAGAATCCACTTATAGACTACCTTATAATAAGCCCAGGCCCTTTAACTAACTAAATCTTATTTTTACGCATTTTATCGCCTATTTTTTCAGTAAATTTACCATAACAGAGGCAATAAAAAACCCAAGTCAGTACATATACTGATTTGGGTTTGGTTTAACGTCTTGAATGCCATCATTACGATGTCTCATTCGGTGTTGTGTAATCTACCTCATAACCTGGTACATGGAAGACTCACTGGACTGCACCTAGATAACACCTCTAGTGCATTAGCTCAACCACGATTGCGTGGTTGCGCCAGCGAGCTAATGACACTAGAGGTGTTATCTAGGTATTAGCAGGACTGAAACAGTCTTCCTTGGGTAAAATGTAATGGCTTGACTCGTGGACGACGCAGCATCGTCCTTCACCAAGAATGGCGAAACGCTAAATCTCACAACGTCCCTATTTTGCCTGAATCTCAATTAGGCTGTCAATCAATCTTTGTTTAATAATTACAGTTTTTGATACGCATGCGTCATATAGTGTCGCACAATTATGTTTGTTTGCTTGAGCGTCATTCAGTGTCGTGTTTCTATTTTTTGATTGACAAAAGTTCTTGATATTTATTCTCAAATAGGCTTTTATATGCTTACAAAATAACATTCGCTGACACCATTATTATTAAGGCAAACCTCTATGAGCCTTTCATTCAAAAAAATCCAGCATGCTTGGCAGGTACAAGACCCAAGCTTGGTCGAAAAGCTTTGTTTATTAGCTCAGCAGCCCGATCCGTTACCTGAGTCGCCGATACCAGGTGACGAGCTGACATTTGAGCGATTTTTAAATAAGGTAATGAGTTATTCGTTCCGTGAGCAGCACCCTGAGGTACAGTTTGCAGAGCGCGTGGCTATGATTGCAACTTTAGAGGCAGATGAAGGCACATACTCCCTTCCTGATCGCTACAAAATCTACTTGATCTTAATCGCGCTTTGGGAAGAAAAAAGTGCTTATTCACGGGCTATTTTAAAGCAAGCGATTAACGAGCTGCTCTTAAGTTATGGCGTTTGGAAAGGGTTAAAGTATATTTATAAAGTGGCAGAATATGAGCAAGATTATGAGGTTTTTGCGTCTATTGCTGCCAAAATTGATTTGCATCGTTTTGACAAAAGCGCACGAGACCCTGTCAGTCTTGCCACCAAAACCTATATGAGCCTCAGATCATGGCGCTATCTGCGTAAACTTGGGCAACAGATGCCTACTGGCTATATCGACGCAGCCGTCTCTGTACTTGCCAGCTATGATGAAGCCATGACAGTCGGCCAGCCGCCGCAGCTTAATAGCTGGGTGCTCAATCATATTTGTTTTCATAATTCGATTGATTATGGTGTCAATCGCTTTCATAGCCATACACCACGCAAATTATTTGATAGCAAGGGCCGCGCTTTTAAAGAAGCGTGGCAACGTGATACTGCACCACTTATCAGACTGCTGGCCACGGCTAAAAATGAAGCCATACGGCAGTTTGCGACTGACAGCTTAAAGCATGATTTTAAGATTCAGCTGCGTGATGTCAGCTGCCAAACCATTCAATACCTATCTGCAGGCTATGCACACAGTCAGGCACGCGATGAGACGATTGTATGGCTGATTGAGCAATCCCCGAATTTTGAGAAATCTAAATTTATGACACTTGGATTACATGAAGTGGTGCTCAAGTTATTACATTCAAAATATCCTGCCGCCTATCAGTATGCCATCGATTATGCTAAAAGCTATGCCCAAGCACTGCCATTATCTGAGCTGATGCTACTGGCAATCTCAGATTGCGAGCCGGTTCGTGGCTTTGCAATCAATGTTATTTTAAGTCGCAATCCTGTCACTGATGTCGGGGTATCAGGTTGGGGGCAACTACTAGATACGATTTATCACCATCGTATTGCGGCCGAGCAACTTAGTAAACACTTCACACGTCGTGATCTGACTGCTGAATGGTTTTTTGCGCGACTGACCAGCAATCAGCGCTACAGCACACGCTTTGCCGTACGCAGAATGCCTGAGTTATATAGCGCGCATGAGCTTGGCAGTGACTATTTTATTCGTTTAGCAGTACAGCTGGACACCTCTGATAATAATGACAGTGCGTTGCTGTGCATGGAGTTTTTGCTGCAAGAACTCAAACGCCTTGATTTAAGCCATATCGATAGCACAATTTGGCAATATTTATTGCTGCATCCACTGGCGCAAGAGACAATCATTGATTGGATTAATGAAGATATTTTATCAGCAGCCAAGATGGACATGAGTTATTGGCATACCCTCGCCTATGAACCTGATTGGCATAGCAGTAGTGAGGTGGTGCAGCTCAAAACCTCTCCTTATCTCACCAATTATAGCCATGGTCATGATGACATAAATCATCATTTGAACTCAGATACGGTCAAACAATGGCAAAAAAACTTAGCCTTTGATGACTATTTGGCAGATACCGTACGTGGCTGGCTCGCTGATGTGCGAAGGTTTGCGCCAACGCAATTGACATTTGATTGGCTAATGACACTTGCACGCAGCGAGCAGACAGCCTACCGCGAATTTGCGATTGAGCGTATCAATAAAGGCTTTCTACCTGCTGATTTTTTAGTTAATCAGAACACACTCTCAGAAGAAAACATAAACCAAGAAGTACACATCGCTGTCGCTGATACTGAGGTTGATTTGGCTGGTCAACGCTATTTGTTCACTGGGAAAATGCAAAGCATGAGCCGTGGCGACGCTGAAAAACTGGTCAAAGCCGCCAATGGCGCTATCAGTAGTGCCGTTAATAATAAACTGGACTATCTAGTGATTGGCGATGAAGGCTCGCCTCTGTATGGTGCAGGTCGAAAAGGCAGCAAGCAACTCAAGGCCGAAGAGTTGATCACCGCAGGAGCAACACTCAAGATTATCTCCGAAACCGCGTTTTTGCAGATGCTGACCGGACAATCGCGCGCAGTATCCGAAGACGACACCATGGCAGGTTCTGAAGTATTGTGGGCAATGGCGGTTGATGACCCTACTGCTCCCATCAGTGAGCTTGCTATCCATTATTTGAGCCATCACCATGAACAGATTTGCATGGCATTGACGGACAGACCTGTCGATCCGGATGCCATTATTCCTGCTTCTTTTTTTAGTGCGGAACGCGTCATTCCTTTATTACAAAGCAGTCAGCAAGCGCTACGCAACTTTGGACTTTTATTGACAGAGTATGAACTGGCAAGATGGTCCCCGACTCCGACGTTGTGGCTGATTATGGCAGAGTCTCCTTATACAGAGGTCACGCAGTTATTACAGCGAGCACTATTGGCAGCCCCATCTGTTAGCAATCGCGCTTATCATGTGTCTGCAGAAAAATTAAACGAGACCATGCTCAACACATTCATTGGCAGCAAAAAACGACGGGCGCGACAACTGGGCATGACATTATTACAGCGTCATCGCCAATTTCAGAACCCACAGGCGCTTTATATACTCAGTCAAAGCACTGATCGTGAAGTACGCTATGCAGCGGTGACCATGCTTTGGCAACATTATAAGACGCGCCATGTCTCACCACATTGGCAGCCAGCCGATCAATACTATAAATCTCAAGCTGATGACGTTGACACAAAAAACACAAGCCACGCCCAGCCAAGTGATTGGTCCACCAATCCCCCTGCCGATTTAAATCAGTTATTAATGCTCCTAAAACGTGGACTGTTTGAGTTGCCACCAGGACGACTGAGCAACTCACAAGGCGACAATCGCGTAAGCACGCAAAAGCATGAATCAAGCCGTTACTCACAGCGCACTGATAAAACACACGTGGCGACAGACCAAAAGCAAACTGTCTCGCCCAAACCCATACCTGCCAGCCAAGCAAAATTGGCCTTGATTGAGACGTTCCGTGATGTGGGATTGGCCGATGAGCATTTTGCTGCACTGATAATGCCTTCCTTATTCACCTTTACCCATTCAGCAGGCAAGATGGAGCGTCATGCATGTTTGGTCGCGGTCACGCGCTTATTGCACCGCTACCCCAATCTGTCCATGCATTTGTAGCCTATAGCCGCCATTTCAACTGAGATCAGATCATGAACACAACCACATTGCCCTATTGGGGTCATATCATAGGCTTGGTCAGCAGACAGCCTGATACTGAGCACGTATCAAAAAACACAAAGTCATCAGCGTTACCAAGCACGCAAGGTCGCAGTTTATTTATCACCCACCAGTCATTAGGCACTGACGGTAATAATATGGCTACTAACAATGCAACCTTGTATCGACTCGATAATATGGGTGCACAAGTAAGCTTATCAACAACAGCTTTACCTTGTGCGATGGATGCCATTATTACTACTGCCAATGACAGTATCATCATGCTCGGCTGTAACGGTCATTTATATGAGACTGACTGGCAGGCAGAGGTTATCAATCAAATCAGTACTGATTCGTTACTCACAGTTATTACTGATACGGCAAATAATACCAAAGACGCAGCGTCTGCATATTTGCCAGCAGATAAATCCCCACAAGCCATTGCTATGAGCACGCTGCATCAAGCTGTCATCGTGCTATATCCTCACCATATTGTCATTTGTCCGTTTTTTGGTAACGCCTCTTCACAATCGTCAGCGCAAGTAGGAGCGACAGGTGCAAGAATTATTGTACAGCCTTATTCTGACAATCAGCCACAGCGCGCCACCGCCCTTGCTACCTCAAGCGATGGTAAATGGTTGGTGGTAGGAGATGATCTGGGTATCGTCAGCAGTTATCAATGGATAAATAGCGATGATAATACGAATACCAACGCTCAGTTGATACAAAGTAGCAGTAAGCCACTACACCAAGGCCGCGTCAATGCCTTATGTTTTGAGCCTATCAGTCATTATTTTTTTTCGGTCAGGTACAGACAAGCATCTTTATCGCACCCATGTACAAGGGGAGCTACAGGCGATAGATAGAGCCAAGTCCAGCCATCATGGTCAAATGATCACCGCGCTTTGTGTTTCAGATACACGCCTATTTAGTAGTGCAGATGATGGCAGTATTAAGTCATGGGCATTTGAGAAAGGTCAACCAAGCACTTGCAAGGAAGACATTGGTAAAACGCAGCGACTGGCATATACAAGCTATGCAGAAAAACCTGCGCTACTTGCCGTTGGTACGGATCAAAGTTTGCGTTTTTTACCCATTGATGAAGAGCAAAACGGTAAGCTGCTGACGGTCGCCCATGTCATTAAAGACGGTTATCATCGCATTCAGCAGCTACTAACCGACAGCAGCAATAATAGTGAAGCGGCATTTTTAGACGGTATCGCACTGCTTGAATCACAAGTCGATCATCAGACCCTCAAGCTGATTGAACGCATTCTGGCAGATCGCAGCAATGGCTTGAGCGCCAGCCGTGCATTACAGCTGGTGCAATGGCTGGCAGGTACAGAACTTGCGGCGCGTTTACCGATACTTGAGGAACAACTCGGTTCAGCACGCAGCAGCAGTGTCCGCCTTGCAGCATTTGATGGGTTAGCAGCGGCTACCGCTGATACCAGTAGCTTGCACACCTTGCCAGCCTATTTAGAGTATGCCCTTAGTCGCACTAATGAAGATGTCATTAGTGCAGCGCTACAAGGCTATCTAAAAATTGCCATTGGTGACGTGGACAGACAACGCCGTGTTTTACCGATTTTGCAGGGTGCGTTGTCGCACTCTATGCTACCCATTCGCCGCCAAGCCTTAGCAGCACTTGAGTATTTACTACCAGACGCCAGCCCAAAAGCGGATTTTATGGCTTTGGACAGCCGCTATCCTGATACCATTCAGACAGGACTGATTCGGCTATATCAGCGTGGCTTATTAGACCACCCAGAAGTGGCGCGCCAGTTGATGTTGCTACAAGGTCATCATCAAACTGACGTTAGACAAACTGCCTTTTATACCGCTTTACTGGCGCAGCCTGAGCTTATTACTGCCTTAAAGCACCAAGCTAATGCTCAAAATGATACACAACTGCTGCGCACCCTAACTGACTTTGATGATTTTCGCTTATTGCGTGGTACGGTCTTTGATAACTTAAAAATTGATAAGCGTACGACAGATCATTATGAGCTATTAAATACCAAGATAGGTACACGTCTTGAGCATCAAAACAACAGCCAAAATACGGATAATAACAACGTCACTGAAAATGCACCTAATAGCCAAGCTGTTAGCCTTGCCCTAAGTACGCAAGATTTTGTCACGCAAACAGAGCAAACACCTGCGAAAAAAGTAAAAGAAGTATCAAAAAATACACCTAACGCGGCCGTATTGACACGTCCCATACTCAGCAACTCCTGCCTTGATCCGCTGTTACAAAATCTGAGCAACCGCCACGACGACATCAGTTTTCGCGCCGCCTATGCACTCGCCTGTTTACAGGATAAACGCGCATTTGGCACCTTAATACGTTTTATGCATCATGATAATGATGCGTTCGTTCGTACAGGGGTCGCGGCAGCGCTCGGCCATCTACAGATCGCCGACGGTCAAGCCATTTTGCCTACCTTGCTTGACGATGCCGATGCTGGCGTACGCCAAGTAGCCATGAGTGCCTTGGGCAAGTTGGTGAATGATGACTTATCTTGGGTAGCGTTTGGTTTTGCTTCAACGCATCAAGACATTCATGAGCGCGCGCTTGCGATATTGTTAACGCAAGTACTTAATAACAAAAAAAAGTCCGTTGACTCACCCAGCATGAGCGCGATATTAGAGCAGGCACTGAATAATCCCTTTACTAGCATCCGTCTCGAGGTGGTTAAAGTACTGCTTAATCGAGCACTTGAACGCGCCTCCAAAACCGCCATCATCAGTATGATTGAAAAGCTACAGCACAGTCTGTTTGAAGACGTGCATCAAGTAGCACTAGAAGAATGGCAGCGATTGCTATTACAAAATCCATCAAAAACGGGTGAGAATCCAGACGATGTAGACATTAATCAATCCGTACTGACCTTACTGCTTGCAGATACCTTTGCCAATATTCGTAAGCAAGCCTTTGATACCGCGCTTAAAAACAGCAAGCGATTGGGATTCACCAATCTGCTACTGACCGCGCTTGCCAGCCCTCATCTCGATACCAAACGTTTGGCGCTTAATCATTTACAAGCCAAAGCCAGTAAACAGCAGCTACGTGCGCTAATGCCTGCCTTAATGGCGTTATTGGCAGACAATAGTATAGATTTGCGCCAACAGGCATTAGAGGTCGCTTTAACCCTAACCGACAGCGGTGTGTTATCCAATCACAGCTCAGATGATGCTGCAAATGACAATAATATCAGTTTGGTCGATTATGAGGCGTTACTTAACGCAGGATTAAATAGCCCTTACCCTGATATTCAGCTGACCGTTGCCAAATTGCTGGCAAGTCAAGCCAGTAGCTACCCCGAGCCCATAAAAGCACAGTACGAAACAAAAGCTTATGAGGTATTTACACAGTACCTGAACAAAGATATGCCCATATCCACGGGCAAAAGTAAAAACAACGACGATTACCAGCAGTGGCATCAGCATATCACCGAAGCGCTGACTGGTTTGGCCGCACTCTCTGATCCAAAAAACCATAACGCCTTGGACTGGTATGCACGCTATCTACACCATTCTGATGCCGATTTTAAAGGGCTTGCACCTAAGCTTATGTACATTACCACGGCTCAAGATGCCGAGTTACTGGCCACATGGCAAAAAGATGAACGCCCCCTCGTCCGTCAATCCGCCAGTTTGGCCTTGGCGGTTTGGGGCGATGGTCGCGGGCAGCACTTTTTTAACAATACCGCGAGTAATGGTGCGCGTACCAGTGACAGCCATAATGATAGCTTGCGCCATCTTGTCGAGCCTATGAGTCCTATTCAGTGGCTGCAAGCACGATCGGGTTTGGGTATTACTCAAGCTCAGCAACTGCACGTGTTATTTGACAACCAATCTTATGCGCCTGCTGCCGGATTATTGCTGATATTTGATGCCTTAGCAGCGCCGCTTACCCGACCTAAGCGCTTAATAGAAGCGCTTAGCTTTGCAGATAATGATACCGCCGTTGTGTATGCTCATATTTTGGCGCGCTTTGGTCTACCTATGATGTCCAATTGGCAATATCTCAGTGAACACCTTACTTTAAAGATTGGCAATATTTTGTCTGCGCACCCAACCGTTTTGACGATGCTATCAGAGACCAGCGGCGTAAACGCGTGTAACACTATTGACGCGCGTGCCAGCATATTCAGTACTGTGGATATCAACAGCTTACAGCAGCTTGCATATTTGACTCAGCACGAGCAGCCCTTAATACGCGCTCACGCAGTGCAGGTGTTGTGCAATTTATCGAATCTATTGACGCTACGACCTTATGACCAAGAGGCACAAGTGCTTACCGCCCTACAAACGTGGCAGCGCAGCATCAATGCCTTACTTCAGCGTCATCACTGCCCAAAGCATATCGATGATCTTAACCAAATAAGTGCGAGCAACACAGCTACTGACTATGATTATCAAACACTGGCTTTTGGTGCATGGCTTGGTGTTATTCGTGAAAGCGAGGATAATCACAGCAGCACAGAGCAAGCCATTCGCGGGCTCATGTGGCTTACTACGCAGCCTGTAGTATCAAACACGGTATCAGCCAGCATATCAGACGACGACTATCAACCTGCGGTGATGGAGGCGACGGACTGGTCAGACAGTGTCAGTCGTGTGCTGTTGCCCCTATTGCACCGCCATCATATTGAGACACGTGAGCTGGTTTGGGACTGCTTGTCTCAGCTGCCCATACCTGCATCAAGACTGGCAGAACATGCAATGAGCGCGCCTTATCGCGATATGGTCAAGCGCGGTTTGCACTGTCTAATTGGTAGCCTAGAGACTGAATCGACCGTGATTGACAACAAAGATGACGCCAGCAATCAACAACTGAGCAATTTGCTAACCACCAATCATGAGCTCTTGGCAGAAGAGACTTACCAGCTACTAAAAGAGCGTCTGGGTCATTTGCCAGCCAGCTTAATGGCGCTGAAAACCGAGAGCCTGCCACTCTTGCGACAACTGGTTAGTGAGTGGCGTCAGGTCACAACGCGCACCTCTAACAAAGCCGCCCTAGCAGCCAACGCCTCTGAGCAAATATTATCAGAGCAAGCATTGCGCCAAGACAAGTTGACCTTTTTATTACAAGCGCGCCATTGTCATGATTGGCAAACACGCTATCAAACCTTTATGCAGCTCATCGATTTTGATGAGGTATTATTTGCTGATACAAGGTTTAGCGATACTCTGCTGATTGACGATTTATTTGTCTTTTTAGTGGACAGTACGAGCAAGCATGAGCAAGGTCAAGTACTCTCTCTCATCACTCAAGCATTGCAATCTTATCAGCGTATTAGAGCGGCGCAGATTGAGAATTTTGATAAAAATGCGATCGAGCAAGTCGCTCAGACGACTTACAGTCAACTGCTTGCTTTACTGGACAACTCATCGATCAGGCTGTCAAACGCGGACGTATACAGGTGTATTGCCGCGCTTCGCGATACGAATTTGGCCGCGCCACTACGGCAACGCTTGCAACAGTTGTTTGAGCATCCGGAGAGCGACGCACCTCAAGAGCGCCAGCAGCTGTTTGACGTATTAGTGATGATAAGTGGCTATGATCAACCCATTGACGATTATCTGAGTGAGCATAAAGACTTACGCTGGCTGCAACGCCAGCACCCAAGAGACCTTGAAGCGCTATTGTCCTTATTTACTTTATTACTTCGCTATGCCGACTACGCACATGCCGCCCAGCTGTTCAGATCATTGGCTTGGATGCCTGCCGTGAGCATGCCAGATGATGCTGAGGATAGAAATGATATCGCGGGGCGTATCGATAATGTTTTGGCACTATCTTATGACCAGCTACCCGACAAATATGTTCAAAACCTGATCAAAGCGGTCTCTTACCGTGTTAAAAAACGTGAAAACAATGCAAGTATACTAAAAAGCATACTCAAAAAAGCGCTGTCACATAAAGAGGCACAAGTACCGTTTTTGGCAGCAGAGGGCTTGGCACACTGCGGCAATAGCGAAGGATTGAGCACCTTAATGGCCAGTATTGACTACCATGCCGATGGTAGTGTTCGCCGCCGTAGCGTACTTGCCATCGGCGAGATGATGCGCGTTAAGCCAGCAGACATGCCAGCACAGTCGCCTTTAAGCCAAACGACTGAGACGACAGCTGCGCTATATAAGGCTTATGATAAGTTGATCAAACTGGCAGAAGAGAATGAGCACTATTTACAAGATGTGGCTTGTGAAGCCTTGGGACATATCGCTCATGGTGGCCACTTTGAATACAGTGCGCAGATTTTTGCATTATTAAAATCGCAGTTATCAGACCCTGAATTGCAGCCTTATAATCCTGCGATCACTCATTGGCTAAATGGGCTACGTTGGCTAAACACAGCCGCCGCTTGGGCAGAGATTCGTCGCTATATACAGCGTCAGTTGTCTGAGCAATTACCGTTTGCACCGCAGCAACATGCCATCTCGCTACTAGCGCATCACGACAGTGAGGCGAGCAAGGCGTTACTGATAGATATTCTTAGCCAACATACCAATCATGAAGCGATACTGGAAGCCGCTTATACGGCCGCGCAAAACCTGTGGGGTGACCGTACTGATCACATTTATCCATACGATTGGGCCGCAATACAAAACATCCATGAAGATTTTGCTGCCAGCTTAGCAACGCTTAGTTTAAAACGTATTGTCAAGCATAGCAGCATTGATACGCTTGCACCATTTATCACTCAGTATAGCCACCAACTGCCCACGCAGACGTGTATCACCCTACAAAACGCCTTACTGGCGAAACCTGAGATGAGTCCGTCACAATTGGGCAGTTTGATTGATAGCTCTGATGCGCAGATACAGCATTTGGGACTGCGCTATTTAACACAGTACCCTAGCCAGTATTTCGATACGCAGATGCAAGCCGCCTGCAAACGCTATCTGACAGCCGCACAGCACAAATGGCAATCCTTACTTGATAGCGTCACCGCGCAATCAGCGATGATGAGTCATACTGCATGGCTAAATGATGTGCAGCAGGTGATGAACACTATCACCACGCTGTTATGGCTCATTTGTCGCTACACCGCACCCAGTGATTCAGTGTTTGAGTGGTTAGCTTCGCAACTGTCATCACCTGTCATCAGTAGCGTCACCACGCTTGCCACTGCGGTCAATCAGTATTGGCAGCAAGCCTTATTGGGGCTACTGGCACGGCAAGAAAACGACGATCATCTGCTTATTGAGCTGATGCCAATCTTGACGACCATAGCAAATGCCCAGATAGTACAACTGGCGGCAGACAATAGAGCCCTACTGTCTACCTTGCTTGAGCGTCTCAGTTTGCAAGGCGATCAATCGGTCAAACTAAATGAAACAAAAACACTGCCTACCGACACGCCTCAAACAAACCTAAACCAGCAGCTACTGGTATGGATAAAAGCAAAAGACGCCGCCGCGCTATATCACTGTGCGCAGGGCAACAACGTTGATACGTCAATACAGGTAGGTGCCATCGAAGCACTCGGACAGCTGCACGACCCCAAGATTGGCACGTGGCTTGAGTCTCTAATAAATACAATTGCTAGTGCTGACCACCATACTGACGTTGAGCTGAAAAAACTGGCTTACAAAGTTTTGCGGCGCTGGCAACGGGGTATGGAACGTGCGCAGCAAAAACGCCCACAAGCGCCAAATATAGAGGTGCTGAAGGCCGCTCATACAAAGCGGACAGCCAAGCAACAGAATCAGGTCGAAGGACATCATTATGACCAATAATCTAGTAGAAAACACAATCGAGCAAAATGCAGATAGCACGCCAGCAGACCATGTTAATAGTGCTAATGGCATGATGATGCAGCTACAGTATGCCGCGCCCAGCCATGTGAGCTTATCTGAGAATAATCAATCTGATCACACCCAACATGTGGCGCTGTTTACACAGATGCATCGCGATGCAGTCAGTTTTCATGGCAGAGTCAAAGATCCGCTTGTGTTTCGAGACAGCTTGCTCGCCTTATTTGACGTGGTCAGTAGCGATTACCGCTATGTACCAAAAGATCGCGCCGCTTATACAGTTTTTAGGCAAATGCGCCGTGCCAGTCGCAACAAAAACTTGTTTTCTGCCCAGCGTGATTATTTCACGTGGTTATTTAATAACGATCCTCTCGCCTTTTGTATCCTTGACCCTATCATTCAAGTGCATCAAGAGGGTGTCAGCTTTGAGGTGTTTAGCCGTGATGAAGGCTGCTATGCGCAGTTGACTTTGCAGCGTGATTTGTTTGAAATGGACTCTGATACGGTGCTAGGTACCACCAGTATCGACTACAGCAGCGCCTTGTTTGACGGTATAGAGCAGATTCGTGATCATCAGACGACCACGTTAGATATTGGTCAAGAGGCTGTGCGTTTGCAACGATCAGAATCCTCAGAGACAGATGACGGCGAACCTGAAGACAAAAATGAAGTCATCGAAAAACGCATCAATGTGCCCAAAAGCTGGATACGGGCATTATTGCAAGTACAGTCAGCAGGTCAGCTGGCCAAAGAGCGTATTGATCTCGACCCTATTGCTTTGTACAACGTGTTGTTTGAGCTGCGCATGCATGCCGATATCAAGGGTAAGCGCCGCGGCTTATTAATCGAGCTGATACCGCAGCAGCTACCCGTGATAATTTTAGAGCCATTTGACATCGCCGTCACCAGCCAAGTGAGTCGCCAGCAAACCCCGTATCAAGGACAAAAATCCAAGCTCATTCGCTTGTGGGGTCGCCGTCGTCTGAGTTTGTTAAAGCGCTTGTTACCGCATACTGATACCGTTAGTGTGTCGTTGCTTGGACAAGGTATGCCAAGCTACTGGACGCTCACAGGTAAAGGATTTCATTTTACCTTTGCCATGACAGGCTTTAGCCAAGCTAATTGGTCGCAGTCACTAAATTTTGATTTACTATTGCCCAAACGTCCGCAGTACAATGTGCTTGATAGTGATTATAAAGAAAACAATAACGTATTGCCGTTGATGCAAGCACTGGCCGAACAGCCAAGCGGTATTGATGCTTTGAGCGAGCGTTTAAGTACGCAAGACAACCCCATTACAACCAGTTATGTACGCCAGCAGCTGCTATCAGGTGCGCAGCAGGGTTTGATTCGCTATGATATTGCCAATCAATCTTATTACTATCGTCCGCTGACGCAAACGCCGCTAGAGATGGCGCAGTTTGCACATCATAACGAGGCAGAGAAACAGGCCTTTGACTTAGTGAGCCGCGAAGATAGCGTACAAAATCTCAGCGTGCAAACCGTGGTGACGCAAGGCGTATCCATCAGCGCAGATATTCAGGTTAAGGAAGATCGCCGCACCTATCGCAGCCAGTTGCAACTGGGCGAGGATGGCTTGGTCAGCCGTGCCGAGTGCAGCTGTCCGCAGTACTTGCAGCATCGCCTCAGCCAAGGTGTATGCGCGCATCTTATTGCTCTACGCTTGAGCTACCATCAGTACGACCACACGCAAACAAACAGCTGGCATGACACGCGCACACTCAGCAAACGTGTTCCCAAGCATCATCAAAAATCACAGAAAGCAGCACCATACCCAGCGCAAAACGTATTTAAGACGAAACAGCAATCAGCCAACAATGCTGCTCGATCAACGCTGTCCGCCAATGACATATTGGATTTATCGGCTCTTGCACAAGGTTTGACGCCAATTGACACGGATGCAAGGCAGACGACACGTAAACATACTGGGCACACTATCAGTTATGTGCATTTGACTTGCGACCATAAAAAAGTGCTGATCGAACATATTATGGATAATGACAGTACGCGCCAGCAGTTCGTATTTAACCAACCTGCCCAAGCACACGCCGCATTTTTACAACACATTGCCAGATTTGAAGCTCAAGGCTTTATCGAAAATAAAGGGGTATGATTTATGAGCACAGTAAACAGTCAGCAAACCGACTATATCAGCCCCGCGCAGACGATGACGCCTGCTGAGCGCCAATGGCAACAACTTTGGCAAGATATTGAGGAAGCTGGCGGACGCTATCAATATATCCAGCAGCAAATGCTGCAACACGGCTTTATAGTCGAGCGTAAGCCCATTGATAATATGACGGCAAAAGAGCGCGAACGTTATAAAAAGTCCCTCAAAAAAGAAGCCGCTGAAGAAAAAAGTCTCAAAAAACAGGCATGGCAAGCTTACAAAGCGCAGCACATCGTTTATCTGGGTCGCCATATCTATTGGTCAGATGATACCAGCATGGACAAATGGGATGTCAAAGACGCTAGCAATCGACTCATTGAAAACAAACTGCCACTTATAAGCAAACATACTCAATTGGCAGAAGCCGTCAATCTGACTGTACCGCAGCTAAAAGGGCTTTGCTATCAAAGAGACGTGGCTACCAATATTCCCTACACGCATTTTACGATTAACAAACGTAACGGCACACCTCGGCATATATGGTCGCCTATTCCTCGTCTAAAATTTGTTCAGCGCTGGATTCTAGAAAACATCTTAAATAACTTAATGACGCACGGCGCAGCTCACGGTTTTGTCCGCGGTAAATCCATTGTTACCAACGCAGCCGTGCACAGCAATAGTGCCCTATTAATCAAGCTTGATGTAAAAGATTTCTTCCCTAGTGTACATTGGCGACGCGTCAAAGGCGTGTTTCGTCACGCAGGCTACCCTGAGAAAATAGCCATTTTACTGGCTTTATTATGTACGGAATCACCAAGGCAGGTCGTTCAGCAAAATGGCACAACTTATTATGTCGCCCTTAGTGACAGAGCGTTACCGCAAGGCGCGCCTACCAGTCCGGCATTGACAAATATTGTGTGTTTGAACCTTGATCGTCGCCTAACAGGACTGGCAGATAAAGTTGGTCTGCGCTATAGCCGCTACGCCGATGATTTAACGTTTAGCTTACCTGTCAGTTCTACGAGCGCTGAAAATAATGTTCAGGCTAATGTTCAGGCTAATGTCCAGCCTGCTGATCACAACCAGTTGATTGGACAGCTACTGGGTTCCGTACAGAAGATTTTGCGTGAGGAAGGATTTACTTTAAACAATGATAAGACGCGTGTCATTCGTACTGGCAATCAGCACAATGTGACGGGCATGGTGATCAATGGCGAAGGCGTACCAAGAGTACCGCGTCACATAAAACGTATGCTACGTGCAGCGCTTCATAACCTAGCCTCAGGGCAGCCTTTACGTGAGGATGAAACGCTTGAAACTTTATCAGGATATGCCTCTTGGATCGCCTCAGCAGAGCAGGAACTGGGTCAAAACTACTTAGCAAAAATTGATACGCTGCGCGAGCAAGCCAAAGTAGTAGAGACTAAGAGTAGCGCTGAAAGCACATCTTTGCTGAATGAATAATTTTATGGGCGGGTAATATCGGGCAGATAAAATGCTGTTTTACCTGCCCATATCTTTACTAAAACTTTATTGTGCCATGCCTTCATCTTGTAAATACTCATACAGGCCTTCAGCAAAATGCCGGTAGCCTGCCTGATTGGCATGAATTCGATCGGATTTTAGAGTGTCATCTGATAGTACCGCTGACCAACCGCCAGAGTATAAAGGCACATCTTGAGCACTAGCAATATCTTCGTACAATGGATTGTCACTTGCTTTACCGAACAAGGCACTGGTACTAAAGTATGGCTCTGCAATGAGGACAACGTCGATATTCGCAGACTTTAACGTATCAATAGTGGCAATAATGTTGGCGCGCGTCTTATCAGGCGGCAGACGTTGCAACACATCATTACCTCCAACGCCAAGCAGCACCAATTCAGGCGCTTGTTTTACAATCTCATTCACTCGAGCGAGCACATCTGCGGATGTGTCACCATTGACCCCTGCATTGATGACTTTCCATGTACTCAGTTCAGCCAGTACCATAGGATAAGCTGTTTCTAAGTTTGTACCATAACCATAAGTCAAAGAGTCCCCGAGCGCAACGACTGTACTACCCGCTGGCAAAACTGCTTGCTGTGGCTCGCTGCTACAGGCAGTCATACCTATGCTGGCTGCTAATCCCACACTGACCAGCGCTAAAAATCTCTCCGCGAATTTCATGTCTGCTCTTCTCCTATCACTCACATCAATTCAATTTATTGCATTTAAGTTAAGATTGCTCAATAACCATTACTTAACTCTTGTTGTATATTGTTTAGCATACGTTGTATAGTTATTACAAGATATAGACTACCTGTTGATTGTAATACAAGTGCTAGCCGACTGAGCATAGACAGTGTGTTTGTCATAAATGATAACTTTAACAAGGATATGTGAGGTATTTATGAATCAGAAGTCATCTCAAAGTCAATCTCAGACTCAAAACAAAGACGAAGGAAACACTAAAAACCAGAGTCAGAGCCAAAGTCAATCCATAAAATCACACAATGCTGATAGCGACAATCTTACAGTGACAACTGCCAAAGAACCTTTGCCAAAGTCTGAAAAAAAGGCAAAAAGTTTCGATGAGCTGCAGACGGGTAAAGGCCAGTATCGGCCAGTTGCACAAGTAGTTGGTAACTGGCTTGACAATATCAACATGGACGCCCTTAACTATTTAAATGAACAAGCAGAAAACATTTTTTACCGCAAAGGGGTTACCTTTACGGTTTATAGTGATGCTCAGAATATCGAGCGTATGATTCCATTTGATATCATTCCACGTATTATCGCCGCAAGCGAATGGAAACAGATAGAAGCTGGTTGTAAACAACGTATCACCGCGCTCAACGCTTTTTTGCATGACATCTATCATGACCAAGCCATCATGAAGGCCGATATCGTGCCTGCCAGTTACGTCTATGCCAGTGGCTGCTACGAGCCTTGGATGATGGGCATTGAGCTGGACAAGCCAATCTACTCGCACATCAGCGGTATTGACTTGATTCGAGACGAGACGGGCAAGTTTTGTGTTTTAGAGGACAATTTACGTACTCCGTCAGGCGTCTCGTACATGCTTGAAAGCCGTAATATATCAGAGACGCTATTGTCGGATATATTCGCTGACACCCCTATTATGGGCATCAGTGATTATCCCAACCGTCTCAAAGCCTGTCTTGCCAGCTCAACGTCCAAATATGATCCACAAGTCGTCATCTTAACCCCAGGACGTTTTAATAGCGCCTATTATGAACATGCCTTTTTAGCGCATGAAATGAATGTGCCACTGGTACATGGTTATGATTTGGTTGTTGAAGACAGCAAAGTCTACATGCAAGGCATTCGTGGTAAGGTACAAGTCGATGTGATCTATCGCCGTATTGATGACCCATATATTGACCCGCTGGCCTTTCAGTCTGATTCTATATTGGGCGTGTCAGGACTCATGAGTGCCTACCGTGCTGGCAATGTGGTTATCGTTAATGCACCCGGTACTGGTGTCGCTGATGATAAGAGTCTATATCCTTTCGTGCCAGATATGATTAAGTTCTATTTAAATGAAGAGCCTATTTTACCCAATATCGAAACCTATCAGTGCCGTAAGCCTGATGAGCTAAAATACGTACTCGATAATTTAGACAAACTGGTGGTAAAAGAAACTCAAGGCTCAGGCGGCTATGGGATGCTTATTGGCCCAACGTCGACCAAAAAAGAGATCGAAGAGTATCGCCTGCGCCTGCTTGAAAATCCAGCTGGTTTTATTGCCCAGCCGACCATCTCTTTATCCACTAACCCCACTGCCGTAAGTGACGGTATCGCGCCAAGGCACATTGATTTGCGTCCCTTTGTTCTCAGTCATGGCGATGGCTCAGTGGACATTGTGCCAGGTGGCTTAACGCGAGTAGCAATGGTTGAAGGCTCGCTAGTCGTCAACTCCTCTCAAGGCGGTGGTATTAAAGACACGTGGGTCGTCGATGACAGCCATTTACCGTCCTCTACCAAAAAAACCAATGGTCAAGCCGACAGATGCACGCCTGCCTCATTAGACTCCAATAGTTCAGCTCATACCAACTATTATAATCGTGTACAACCGCTAGAAGCTGGCTATGAAACGCTAGATGATGCGCCAATGATACTGCTACTCTCCACCGCCAGTCATTTAATATGGCTAGGTCGATATAGCGAGCGCCTGTATTACTATGACGATGTTATGAAAAAACTCATCAAAGATGATCTCAAAAAATCACAAGTGAAGCACTTAATCAGCCATTTAGGTTTTGATGTAGATGAAGATGAGTCGCTTAGAACCATGAAAGCGCAAATGCTGTCTGATTTAGAAAAAAATATCATCCCAAACATCGTGCAGTCGATTGATGACAATGTGCAGGAGGCCAAAGGCGTCATTGGTAAAGATACCGCCGAGTTATATAACTTGATCAAGCGGCTCTCAAGCGCAGGCACGTATCGGGCAGCGACCTTGCAGCTACATGCTTGTAATGCTGCTATGAAACAAGAACACCCGACGGTGACTGGATTTTGGCAATTAGGTCGTCATTTTGAGCAGCTAGAGCGTGCGGTTTTGTTAGAAGAAGACTCAATAGAAATCAGTCTTGAATTTAAGTACTGGATCAATGAGTTACCGGAGAACACGCGCTGGCGTGAGCTGACGCGTCTGGCCAATCAGATGATCAGATCGAAGAAATTCAGTGATTTTGAGCTGATTAGTAAAGAGTTCAATATCATATTGCGTCAAGGTGTCTAGCCGCAAACCAATAATAGGTGTTAATGAGACATATGAAATAAACAGAAAAATAGGAAGATATTATGAAACTTCAAATCAGCCATCAAACCAACTATTATTATGGCGAGCTTGCACAACGTAGCGTCCAGTACATACGCATGACGCCCATGCAGATGCCGCACCAAATCATTCATAAATGGGAGGTGATGCTCCCCAAAGTGGCCACCAATCAAAAAGACGGTTTTGGCAATGACTGGCTCACTCTCAGTCGTAACGAGGCTCATAACAATCTACAAATGCAAGCGTCAGGTATCGTCGAGATCGATACGGAGACCACCCGTGTAGAGGATACGCCTCATGTCCCCTACCTATTGTTTACAGTACAAACACCTCTGACCAAGTGTTCAGAAGAGATGCGCGAATTTGCTGCGCCTTATCTAAAAACCCCGACCCATGACAGCCTAAAAGCATTGGCCAATGCTCTCATCATGAAAATGCCTTTTATAAAAAATGTGACTCATGTCGGTACGACTGCTGCAGAATCTTTTGCGACAAGCGCAGGCGTGTGTCAAGACCATACGCATGTGTTTTTGAGTCTCTTACGAGATCAACAAATCCCAGCCCGTTATGTATCGGGCTATCTGTATGACGACACCGAAAATCACATGGCGAGTCATGCATGGGCAGAGGTATGGTTGGATGGTTACTGGTATACTTTTGATATCTCAAATCAGCTGTTTCAACCAAACTCGCATGTCTACGTCGCTGTTGGTCGAGACTACTTAGATACCGCTCCTGTGCGCGGTGTCAGAATGGGCGGCGGTTACGAAAATCTTTACAGTCAAGTACTGGTCACAAGACTATCATAACATTCACTAATTTTATTACGTTTATGCATTAAAGGGTTTTTATGACTTATTGTGCTGCTATTCGCCTAAAAGACGGTATGGTCTTTGCTAGCGACACCCGTACCAATGCGGGCGTTGACCATATATCGACATTCAGGAAACTGTATCAATATGGCATTGAAGGCGAGCGGTTTATGGTGCTACAGACAGCTGGTAGCTTAGCGACATCGCAAGCGGTATTCAACAAACTACAAAACGACATTGATCAGCGCCTTGAGAGTAATCTCAATACTGTCACGACGTTATTTGATGCCGCGCAGATGGTTGGTGAATGTATGCGCGAAAAAATGAACCATGCAAAAAAAGTCGCTAATGCTAGTGTCGATGGCGCATTTACTAGCTCATTTATGCTCGGCGGTCAAATTAAAGGCCAGCCACCTGAGCTATATAGAATCTATCCTGAAGGCAACTGTATCAAAGCCACTGAAGATACACCGTTCTTTCAATTAGGTGAGAGCAAATACGGCAAGCCTATTTTGGATCGTTCTGTCAGCTATGACACGGATGTGAAACACGCAGCGCGGGCGTTAATGCTATCCTTTGACTCAACGATTCACTCAAACTTATCAGTAGGCATGCCGATAGATTTTGTGCTTTATAACAATGATAGTCTAACCCTGCCCAAAGGCCGCCGTATCGATGAGCATGATGCGTACTTTAATACCATTCGTCATCAGTGGTCAGAGGCATTACGTCGTACTTTGGTTGAATTACCTAAGAGCCCTGACGACTACTGGGAATAACAGCCTCGTGCTACATAAGGCTTTGGTTGTGTCCTAATCTGAAAACGGTCGTGACGCCAATAAAAATGGTGCGGTACGACTCTCTTTTGATTGGGCGACAATATCGGGCGTGCCTTGTGCGACAATCAAGCCGCCCGCATCCCCTGCTCCTGGCCCAATATCGATAATCCAATCGCTGTTACTGGCCACTTGCATATCGTGCTCAACCATAATGACGGTGTTGCCAGCATCGACCAGACCATTTAATTGTGCCATGAGCATGGTTACATCGGCAGGATGTAGACCCGTGGTTGGTTCATCCAATATGTATAGCGTGTCGCCGCGTTGTATCCGTTGCAGCTCAGTTGCCAGCTTGATACGCTGAGCTTCACCGCCTGACAGCTCGGTAGCTGGCTGACCTAGGCGTAAATAACCAAGCCCCACTTGTAGCAAAGCCTCTAAGGCGCGTAAAATAGGCGCTTCATCAATAAAGAACGCATGAGCTGCTTCGACCGTCAAATCCAGCACTTCGGCAATATTTTTGTCTCGATAAGTAATGGCCAAGGTTTCCTCATCATAGCGCTGACCATGACAAACCTGACAAGGCGCATAGACGCTCGGCAAAAACAACAGCTCGACACTGACAAACCCCAAGCCTTCGCAATTTGGGCAACGTCCCTTTGGCGTATTGAATGAAAAGCGACCCGCATCAAAACCATGAGCTTTTGCTTGTTTGGTTGCCGCAAACCGTTTACGCACCTCATCAAATAATCCTGTATACGTTGCCAGATTGGATCGCGGCGTCCGTCCGATTGCTTTTTGATTGATATTAATAAGGCGGCGTACGTATTCCATACCAGCAATGATTTCACCGCTCGTTACGGATTCAAGCTCTTGTTCAAGCAGATCCGCCTCACCTACAGGTGACTCCGCGACCATTTTTTGACCCAATGCCTCATTGATAAGCTCTACCAATGCTTGGCTGACAAGACTCGATTTTCCTGAGCCTGAGACGCCAGTGACACTGGTCATCACCCCAAGCGGAAACGCCACGTCTAGACCTTTTATATTATTGCGTTCAATATTTGCAAGCTTGAGCCATGCGCTTGGCTGTCTTATGCTAGATTTTGACTGATCGTTAGTCGTATCGGCAAAGAGGTATTGACCAGTATGCGACTGCGCAATCTCACGCAGCCCCTCGATAGGCCCGCTATAGACAATCTGTCCGCCATGTGTGCCAGCCTTTGGCCCGACATCAACCACCCAATCTGCGTGCCTAATTACGCTAACGTCATGCTCAACCACAAACACGGAGTTACCAGCCGTGATTAACTCATCCAAGGCACCTAGTAATGCTTGAGTGTCGGCAGGATGTAAACCTGCCGATGGCTCATCAAGCACATAAACCACGCCAAAAAGTTGCGAGCGAATTTGCGTCGCTAGTCGCAGACGCTGTAGCTCACCTGGCGACAACGTTGGTGTTGTGCGTTCTAGCGATAAGTAGCCAAGTCCGAGCCTAGTCATCGCGTCCACACGGGAGAGAATATCACTGGCAATACGCTGGGCAACGATGGCTTTTTCACGGTTTGGTATGTCATCGGCTAGCTTTGTATGAGCGGTCTTCTCAAGTTTGAGTGCCAGCTCCGTGAGGGTCAGCTGTGACAGCTCGCCAATATCCAATCCTGCAAATTTAACGGACAGCGATTCTTTTTTTAGCTTCTTGCCATGACACTCTGGACACTCAGATATTTGCATAAACTGCGAGACGCGTTTTTTGGTACGCGGGCTTTGGGTAGTGGCAAAAGAATGCAAAATGAAATTCTTGGCACTGGTAAAAGTGCCCATGTAGTTCGGCTTTTCGCCTGTCTCAATCGCCTCGCGCGTTTGCTCAATATTGTATTCAGGATAGACCGGCACCGTGGGTGTTTCATCAGTGAACAAGATCCAGTCACGGTTTTTTTTTGGTAGTGTGTGCCAAGGCTCATCAATATTATGTCCTAGCGTGGTTAATATACGGCTAAGATTTTGACCTTGCCACGCAGGCGGCCATGCGGCGATCGCCCGTTCACGAATGGTCTTGGTGTTATCTGGAACCAGTAGCTCTTCTGTCACCTCAAACACGCGGCCAATGCCCGAACACCTCGGACAAGCGCCATCTGGCGTATTGGGCGAAAACGCATCAGCATACAGCATTTCTTGTCCTGCTGGATATGCGCCTGCTCGTGAGTACAGCATACGTAAACCATTGGAGATGGTAGTCACACTGCCCACGGATGAGCGTACCGAGGGTGTACCACGCTGCTGTTGCAGAGCGACAGCTGGTGGCAACCCTTCTATTGCATCGACGTCTGGCTCATCGACTTGATCGATCAGGCGTCTTGCATAAGGAGACACGGAATCAAGATAGCGGCGTTGAGATTCGGCAAACAACGTCCCAAATGCCAATGAGGATTTGCCTGAACCTGATATACCTGTGAAGACCACTAACGCATTGCGCGGTAAATCAACATCAATGTTCTTTAGGTTATGAACACGCGCGCCCCTAACCTGAATATTGTTGTTATTGTTAAGATAGCTTTTACGCTTATTCGGAGTGTTTTTATTATTTGTATTAGCCATAAAGTTATGAGTCCTTTTAAATCACTGTTTCAAGGGTAACACGTACTCATCAAAGGCTAAGGCTAGGCTTACGTATTAGTAGTACAGAGAGACAAAACGATAACTTAAATGATGGGCATTTTGACAACAAAAAACCCGCAGTAAAGCGGGCTTAGTTCGGCGATAAGACAATATTAAGCCAATAGTGGTTTATATCTTGGGATACGATCAATAACACCAACTGCATCCTGATATAACTACCAAGTATATTTAATGCATATGCTATATATTCACACAAATGATCAATCATTCAGTCATGAAGACTAATTACAATATAGATAAAAAAAGTTGAATAAAACCCTCTTAAAGACCAAATACTAGATTTTGAGTGGGTTTATAAAATACTAGCTTGGTACTTAGTTAGTGGTTTTTTCGAATTCCTTAAAATCTGACTTACGAATTTTTGCATGTACCCCTTTGGTTTTATCAACTACTTGCGACACCTCAAAATCGGTTGCAGCGCTTAAATAAGCATAAGCTATTGATTCATCGATGCCATACTCCTGATTCAAGAAACGAATGGCTTCACGAGTAGACTTCTTCATTGCTTCATCTAGATCTGCATCTAAGCCCGGTGTGATCCAAAACTCAGCGTTCTCTGCCAAAGGTTGCTCAATTTTTTTACCCGGTACAGGGTCCTTCCCCGCTTTTAACAATGTGAATTTAAACGTCGCACGGGCAGACGCTTCTAGCGCTGTCAGTGCCACCTCGCCGTCACCTTGTGCAAAATGACTGTCGCCTGTATAAAACAAAGCACCGTCTACTTGCACTGGATAGTAGACAGTGGAACCAGCGCCCAATTCATTAATGTCTATATTACCACCATAAAACGAAGGAGGTACTGAATGTACTTTTTCTGAGGTGTTAGCCGCAACACCCATTAATCCCATAAACGGGCTAAGTGGAAAACGGATAGACGAACCAGAATCAGCCTCTAAAACACCTTCATAATCACCTGAGGCATTTTTTTCTATGGGTGTGAATACTGAAACATTGCCATAGCGTTCAGGATTATCAGCGGAGGCACCTGCTTGGGGTGTCTTTTTAGGAAACTCTCCAGGTAAAGCGCCCTTACCATGACGATTAGAAATCACACCATAAGGCACACGCGGCTCTACTTTTAATACCTCTACTTTTAATACGTCACCAGGTTTCGCTCCCTTTATTTCAATAGGACCCGTCACGATATGAGGCCCATCTTTATCAAAATCGTGGCTCAATGTGGAATTGGTGATCGCTTTTGCTTCATCCAAAATAAATGCTGCGTTGACTCCTTTTGAAGTAAAAAACTTTTCAGCGTCACGTCCCTGATCTTCAAGTAATCCCTCATGGGACACCGTATCAAATGTGACAGTGCTACCAGATGCCACAGATAGCACTGGCTTGGCATCTTTATTGGGTAAATAACCCCACGTGATGGTATTCAAAGTTGATGGTACGTAATAGTTTCCTTTATAGTCACCTTCTGTTAACCGAACAGGTTTGTTAGACATTTGCTTGAGCATAATAAAACTGTCTGCATAAGATGCCGAAGTACCAAGTGCGCTAAGAACAAACAAGGAAAGAACTGTATTTTTAAACATAAAACATACCCTTAATAGTTAAATAGATTATAAGTACATCTATCACGTGGCAAGTTTTATACCATTCCAAAAACGCCGTTTTCGCTAAGCATTGCACTATTTTGTGACATCGATTTGACTTAACTTAGTGCATTGCCGAATAAAAAGAACCCCTTTAGAGCATCAATCTATTTTAACGATACTCTAATGCATCAAGACACCACCAACCGCATCAGGTGGGTACTGATATAACCGCCAAACGTGCCCACCGCATAACCCAAAATTCCCAAAAATACGCCTACTGGCGCAAGCGACGGATGAAATGCCGTCGCGACAATTGGGGCTGATGATGCGCCGCCCGTATTAGCATTGGAACCAACCGCCAAAAAGAAAAATGGCGCGCGGATGAGTCTAGCGACAGCAAAAATGATGATGACATGGATACTCATCCATAAAAAGCCAATAAGCAATAGTCGCCACTGCGAGACAATGCCAGCCAAATTGATCTGCATACCGATTGCCGCAATCAATACAAAGATAAACACTGTACCGATTTTAGACGCGCCCGCATGATCGAGCCTGCGGACTTTGGTAAATGAGAATCCAACACCGATTAAGGTAATAATGACCACCATCCAAAAAAACGCACTAGCAAAGCTGTATTGTACCGCCCATTTATACGGCGCAAAAAATTCTGCAATTTGCTCGCCCAAAAAGTGCGCCACCCCGACCATGGCAAAGCACAAACCAAACATCACCATCAAATCATTTAAGGTGGCAGGACGAGCATGGTCACGCTCATAACTCTCGACCGCTTTAACAACTTTATCGATGCTACTGGTATCTGCCTTTAGGAAACGGTCTATTTTGTCACTGTGTTTTGCCATCACCAAAATCGCTAGTAACCACAGTGAGGCGTTGGTGGTATCCACCAAAATCATCATGCCAAACAAATCATCGCTGACCCCAAACAGCTCCTTCATTGCCGCTTGGTTGGCCGCGCCGCCAATCCAACTCCCCGCCACGGCCGAAAACCCGCGCCATAACGTATCATCGGTAAACATCGAAGGCGACACCCACTTAGCTATTCCTAAACTAATGGGGCCACTGATGATAATGGCGATACTGGCAGCGAAGAACATGGCAATCGCTTTCCAACCTAAGCCAAGTATTTTGGGCACATCCATCGACAAGGTCATCAATAGCAAACTGGCTGGCAATAGATAAGTCGCAGTAAAGCCATAAATTTGTGAGCCGATACCGTCAGCAAAAACCCCTAAACTATTTAGTGTGGCTGGTATAAAGCAGCATAGTACAATACCGGGCAATACCGCATAAAATCGTTGCCAGAATTTACTGGGCAACCCTTGGGTATAAAAAACCAAACCGATGATGGCCATAATAATGCCAAACGCTAACGGCAGGCTATCAATGGCTAAATGTGAGGTAACAGGCATCAAGGCGCTCCGAGAGATACAACTGGCAAAAGTGAATCAGTATAGACAAGGCGAAAAAGACGCGCAAGCCACTATCTTGTACTCGCCACTCAAGACAGCCATAGATGCAAAGCAAGCAAACGCAAAAAAGCCAGATAACAAGTATCTGGCTTTTTTTGTACTAGGTTATATAGTTAGATCAAAAGCTTCGATCAACCATTAACAATAGTGTTATTACGAGTTGTTACCACGGTTGCCGCCGTTCGGACGACCTTGACCACGGCTGTCAGAACGACCTGCTGGACGACCTTGGCTGCCACTTGGACGACCACGACCAGTTGCTGCACGCTCACCACGTGGAACGCCAGTGCTATCGCCACGGCTTGGGCCGCCAGTACGCTTGCCTTGATACGGCTTGCCACCTGAACGCTCATTTGGTTTGCCTGACGCGTCACGTGGCTTACCTTGATAACCGCTGTCATTGCTGGCGCGTTGACCAGTAGGTGCGCTGTCGCTTGAACGACCACGAGCATTAGCGGGATTACCTTGATAGCCACCGCTTGAGCGACCACGGCCTTGACCATTACCGCCGCCACTTGAGCGACCACGACCACGGCCACGACCATTACCTTTGTTTTCGCTAGGTACATAAGTCTTCTTAGGCTCCATGCCTTCGATGATACATACTTCCATTTTGCGATCTAAATAACGGTTGATAGCGTTTAGCTGTGGACGATCATCCATGCTACATAAGCTGATAGCGATACCAGTACGACCAGCACGACCACAACGACCGATACGATGGACGTAATCTTCTGTTTGACGCGGTAAGTCATAGTTAATGACGTGCGAGATGGCTGGTATGTCTAAACCACGAGCGGCAACATCCGTTGCTACTAGGATTTTAACTTTGCCATTACGCAAGTCTTGAACGATACGGTTACGCTTGCTTTGTGGCAAATCACCATGTAGGAAGCTGGCTTTATGACCGGCTTCTTGTAGCTGCTTGGCCAGTTTTTCAGTGCTACGTTTAGTAGCAGCAAAGATAATTATCTGTTCCATATCTTGCTGGCAAACGATTTTGTCAAGCAATCTGTTTTTGTGATCAAAGTCATCACAGTAATACACTTTTTCTTCGATGTGTGCAGATTCTACTTTGATTGATACACGCTCAGGGTTCTTAGTGAAGCTGGCAGCGATTTTACCTACTGGGCCATCCCAAGTCGCTGAACACATAATCGTTTGACGATCAGTAGGCGCGGCACGTAGGATGTCACTGATATCATCAGCAAAACCCATGTCAAGCATACGGTCAGCTTCATCAAGTACCAATACTTCTAGGTTTGATAGGTCAACACGGCCCGCATTGATATGGTCAAGTAGGCGACCAGGAGTCGCAACAATCACTTGAACGCCTTTTTTCAAAGCAGTGATCTGACCATTGTATGGTGCGCCGCCCACTAATGGCACGCAGAATAGACCGCGCATGTCTTTAGAGTAAGTACGGACACTGTCATGTACTTGCTGAGCAAGCTCACGCGTTGGCGTTAGGATAAGGGCTTTGGTTAGTTTGTCAAAGCTAGTAGCACGGCTTAAGCGATCAAGTACTGGGATGACGAATGCCGCCGTTTTACCACTACCCGTTTGCGCTGACAATAAAAGGTCACGACCGGCTAGAGCAAAAGGAATGGCTTGTTCTTGAATAGGTGTTGGATTGGTATAGCCACTGCGATCAAGCGCAGTAAGAATTGGCTTAGCAATACCAAGATCGGTAAAGGTGACTTTATTATTTTCTTCAGTGGCGTCAGTAGCAGCCGCTTGAGTGTCAGTGTTTGCAGTAGCGTTTGGTGTATTGGTGCTTTCGATGATGCCGTTTTCAGCGGCGATTGCAGATAAGATGTCAGTCATAAGAATCCTTGGTAAGTATAAGCTGCTGTAAATTCAGCAAGCTTGATGCATACCACTGATAACCGTTCACCACGCTGCCTTTATTAAAGAACTATCGGACCACATAAAAGTGTCGATAATCAGAAGCCAAGCCAATTAAGCTTAGAGCCTCTACAATAAATGCGTTCGTGCTGTCTGACGTATTTTGGTGGTAGTGCCGAGTGTCTCATCCTTGATCGATATAAGCGCATTATTGATGCTTTGTCCAAAGCAAATAACCGCAAACAACAACCAATTTAGTCCAAATTTATAGACTAACAGATAAGATATGAGTCAAAAATAACTGATATATTTATAAGGCGTTATTTAAGTACACAAAATCATCGGCAACAATTACTTATGGTCATCCTAGACCCAAAATCGCAGGCGATGTTATCAATCTCATAATTCACGAAAGCATAAGCTAACGTGGCGACGCAGTATAACACATTAAAAAATTATCTGTACCTATTTTTTAAATTATTGTAGAAATTCGTTCGATATTATCAATCATGACCCGCTTAAATCAGTCATGCAACAAGTAATTCGTTGATTGCGTTAGCCGCTATGACATTATTTTAACGTCAGTGACATAAGTGGGTAGCTGCCATGCCCCGCCTGCTTCAATCAGTCGACACAGTCCAGTGGTGCTTTCGTGACTTTTTTCAAAGCCGCTACCAGTCCATACCCAATCGACCTTACTTAAACAGTCACCAATACCGCGCCCTTTGAGAACTGAGGTTATTTTACCTTTATCGTAGCCAGTAGCATCAGTTGTGACCAGCTTCGGCTTATAAGGCTTGCTATCATTAATGACCCACATACCTATGCCTGTGTTGTAAGCGCCTGTCCAACAATCATGCTGTACTAGCAGCTGCGAGCTATTTAGGCGGCTGACACGCCATGGCGATTTATCTGACAGATTTGGGCAGTCAATATCGACCTCTTTTATCGTACCTTTCATTAGTGTGACTAATTGCGAAGCTCGCATAGCAAACTTCTTGTTGGTATTGGAAACGGCTTTCGGGTTAGGCGCTACAAAGCGCAGGGTTGGCATAGATTTAGGCGACAGTACTCTACTATTAGGCTTGGTCGCGGCATCATTATGAATAAAGGCGCTTGATGTTCCTACTCGGCCTTGAGCATCGTCGGCCTTGAGCATAACGGCACTCGCGCCTTTGTCAGAAAGCTGCCAGCGCGAGTTACGCAGTACCAGTTCGATCTTGCTGGATTTAGTCAGAGCTTCTAATAGAGCGCTTACTTGCGTAGCGGTCAAATCAGCACTCCCCGCTGCGGCTGAAAAAGGTTTGATCTCGCCATAATTTCTATCGTTAATAAACAAAGAGATACGGTGACGATTGCCCAGTTGCATTAAAGCCTTGGATGAACTTTCTTTGGCACCGCCAAGCTTTACTTTGCCATCGACAACAGCGTTTACGCCAGCGCGACGTACCAGCAATACCGATATAGGAAATTCGCTATTGTTTTCTGCTTGGTAGCCAGCTAGCCGGCAAGTACGAGTATTGTCACAGACGACCTGCCAGTCTTGACTGGTAAATTCAATCCCCGTGCTTGCCATACTTGCTGTGCTAAAGAAAGCGGTGCTTATAACCGCACATATGGATATAGGGAGTAGTATTTTATTTTTTATCATTAATAATAGCGTCTTTTTTATTTTTTTAATATTGATGTTCGAATACGTGATGTAATACGATTTTGAGTAACTAAAAACGTATCTACATTGCCGCTCCTGATTGGTACTAACGTTAGGGTGAGAAAAAATGAGATCGCCAGTGCTTTCCTGTAAAGGCAGGGTCATCAGCTTACTACTATCATTCTTCATAATCGTTACTCATCAATAGAAGAAGTATAAACACCAGTCCATTAGGAGTAGTGCACCGCTATCTTAACGTACCAATGTTTCTATCTGTTATACTAATGTATTTTTATGTAAAAAATCAAAGTATGTTGCTATTAGGTATAATCATATATGAGTATATACAAACAATAAAGTCAATAAAAAAGCTGATAAACGAATCGCTTATCAGCCTTATTGCTACTATAAATGCCTGTTATCCATTGAAAAATTAAACCATTGGTTGTAACGGCAAGTCTACAGCACGTTTAATGGCAGGACGTTCGGCAATTTTCTGCGCCCAACGTTTTACATGTTCATAGTCATCTACTTGTAGAAACTCTGCGGCATCGTAGAGCTTGCCAAGTACCAGTTGTCCATACCATGCCCAAATAATCATGTCGGCAATATTATAATCTTCTTCCTTATCGCCACACATATACTCACTATTTTTGAGATGGGTATCAAGTACGTCAAGCTGTCGTTTGGTTTCCATCGTATAGCGGTTGATTGGATACTCAAGTGGTTCAGGTGCATACGCGTAAAAATGTCCAAAACCGCCGCCTAAAAAGGGCGCGCTGCCCATTTGCCACATGACCCAAGACAGACAGTCGGCCCGAGCTTTGCCAGCCTCTAAAGGAATGAATTTGCCAAATTTTTCTGCTAAATACATCAAGATTGCACCGGATTCAAAGACAGCAATAGGCTCGCCCCCTTCTTTATTAGAATGATCGACCAACGCTGGAATCTTTGAGTTGGGATTGATAGCCACAAACCCCGAACCAAACTGATCGCCTGCCGAGATATCGATTTTGTAAGCGTCATATTCAGCGCCTTTGAGACCAAGCTCTGCCAATTCTTCTAGCAGCATATTGACCTTGACGCCATTTGGCGTGTTTAGTGAATAGAGCTGTAGCGGAGCTTCGCCTACTGGTAGCGTTTTATCATGGCGCGCGCCAGCTGTCGGACGATTGATGCTGGCAAACTTACCGCCGTTGTCTTTATCCTGTACCCAAACCTTTGGTGGTACATATTTATCATTTTGGCCATCGGCATGGTTGCTAGATTTAGTATTGTCCTGACTCATAACATATCCTCAGTTGGTGTTTTTGGTGTTATTAATACTTCTGCTAACGTTATTTACCTATGTTTTTTTCTTAAGCCGTTAGCGAAAGTCCACTATAGCGAGAACCAACCCCTACATTAAAGTCCTCTCTTGTAATCAGTGTGATTGTCTATTTGCTTGTGGTTTTATAACATTGTTCCAGAGTTGTTACCTTGCGTCACTTTTATTATGATTCAGTCTTTCTTATACTAGTCCGCTTATATAACGATTGGATCGTAAATGTACTATTTATTTTATTTACGATGCCATATCTAATGAGATTGAGATGGTAACGCTAACCCCAACACAAGAAAAATACCTGCCCTATGTCCTAGCGGTAGCGCTATTCATGCAGATCCTAGATGCCACCATTTTAAATACGTCATTACCGCAAATGGCACAAGCGCTGGGTGAGTCGCCCCTAAAGATGCAATGGGCCGTGATCAGTTATGCGTTGACCTTGGCTATTTTTATTCCTATTAGTGGGTTTTTAGCCGATAAATATGGCACTCGTCGAGTGTTTTTATCAGCAATCATCATCTTCTGTATTGGCTCGCTACTATGCGCCGCCTCCCCTACGTTAGATTTTTTGATTGGTTCGCGCATCATTCAAGGTATTGGCGGTGCCATGATGACCCCCGTTGCCCGTTTAATATTGGTCAAGTCTTATCCACGCAATAAGCTTTTAACGGTAATGAACTTTGCGGTGATTCCCGCATTGGTAGCGCCTTTGGTAGGGCCTGTTTTGGGTGGTTACATCGTACAATACACCAGCTGGCATTGGATTTTTTTGATTAATATACCAATGGGGTTGGTCGGCTTTATCTTGGGTAAAAAAATGGTACCCGCTTTATTTGAGGATACCAAACGTCTCGATTGGACGGGGTTTTTATTGTTTGCAGCAGCGGCTTGTGGATTTACTATGGCCGTTGAATTTGGGTCGCAGACAGGTCGTGGATTTTATGGGTTATTAATGGGTTTGGGCGCGAGTATATTGATTGGTGCTTACGTCTGGCATGCCAAGCGGCGAGCTATGCCGTTATTTCCCCTGAGTTTGTTTGATATTCGCACCTTTCGTGTTGGTATTACTGGCAATCTATTCACGCGCCTCGGTATCAGTGCCGTGCCATTTTTATTGCCGCTATTATTACAAGTGGTATTTGAGTATTCACCTTCGCAAGCTGGCTGGCTACTTGCGCCCATTGCGGTGGGCGCCATTGGGGTTAAGCCATTTGTCAGTAAAATCATTCAACGCTTTAGCTACCGCAAAGTTCTGGTCTACAATACCTTATTTATGGGATCGCTTATCCTTGTCTTGACGCAGTTCAATGATGCCTCACAATGGCTTTGGTTTATACCTATTCTGACGGTGATGGGCGCCTGTAACTCCATGCAGTTTAGTGCAATGAACACCATTACTATCGGTGATTTAGAAGGCGCGCAGACCAGTAGCGGCAACAGCTTGATGGCAGTCAATCAACAGCTGGCTATTAGCTTTGGTATCGCTTTTGGTGCAGCGGTGCTCAATATCTTACGTGAGCAGTTTGAAATGGACACCTTAACGGCATTCCATATCACTTATTGGATAATGGGAGTTTTAACCATTCTGTCAGGATTGTACTTTTTGCGCCTAAAGCCTGAAGATGGTCGTGGTTTATATTAGACACAAAAAAGCCAGCGGGTAATTGATATTTATCAAACACACGCTGGCAAGTTTGAACGGCTGAGCTGCTCATTCCGTACGCAGAAATGATTTAGGGCGTATCGTCGTCATTGATTTTCGATTGGATATATCGTTCTACTCCAATGCTTTCAATCAAGTCTTCCTGCGTCTCTAACCAATCTTGATACTCTTCATTGCCATCTTTTAAAGTAACCAGTAGTTGACGAGAGACATAGTCAGCCTGCGTCTCACATAAGGTGATAGCATCCGTAATAATGGCAAATTTTTGCTTTTCTAATCGCAAATTACAGTCAATCATTTCTGGTACATCTTCACCTACCAGCACTTTACCCAATTCTTGTAGGTTCGGCAGACCACCCAATAACAAGATACGCGCAATCAGCTCATCTGACCACTTCATCTCGGCGATAGACTGTTTGTACAACGAGTCATTAAGCGCTTCTAATCCCCAATGACGGGCAATACGCGCATGTAAAAAATACTGATTAATGGCAATTAGTGACTGTCCAAGCACTTTATTTAAAGCGCGAATGACCTCTTTATTTCCTTTCATTGTCTCTCTCCTTTTCTGTTTGCTATTCAAAATAAATATTGTCGTCGATCTTAATATCTACAAGGATATTAAACAAGATTGGGAGTGACTTCAGCCATTTGACTTTGTAAATAATTGGGCAAACCTATCATGTTGATAAGGCGTAACTGTTGTTCGAGCCAATGTGCGTGATCTTCTTCGGTGTCTTTGAGCTGTTCAACCAGCATCTCACGTGTGACGTAATCGCGTTCTGCTTCACAAAGCGCAATACCGTCTTTTAGATGCTGCTGTACTTGATACTCTAAATCCAAATCAAGTTGCAGCATTTCAGGAACAGTGCTGCCAATATTAATGGAATCGACAGTCATTTTTGGCGTGCCACTCAGCATGAGAATACGGCGGATAATCGCTTGAGCGTGCAAGGTCTCATCTGCCATCTCATGATGAATACGCTCATACAACTTGCCATAATGCCACTCAGCATACATTTCTGAGTGAATAAAATACTGGTCACGAGCCGCAAGCTCACCACCTAACAAGAAATTCAAATAATCAATGACTTTTTGGCTACCTATCATAACCCATACTCCCCTATTTATATTTTACGGATATTAGGGCGTGTTCTCATTCTTGTTCAGATTGAGGACATACCCAAGTATATTCACAATAATTTATATAATAAAAGCATTATTGGTGAACTGATCCGTAAAAATCAGAATCAACAAAACGTCCTATAACGTTACAAAGATATAGTAACATATGGGTTCTGTAGAGCTTGTAATATTATGAACTAAGAATAAGATGCTAATTGAGAATCATAATTAGCTCGCATGGCCGTCAGCGATTTTATAAAGCAGTTATATGCAGATAGATGCGTAATTATTTGAGTCATTAAAGATAGAGAGTGCCTTAACCAGTTATGCTAAACGGCATAGGCCAAGACATCTAAGTTGGCGTGATGCTCATCTAAATAATCATTGACCATGGGTTCACAGCAGCCACAGCAAGTCGCAACGTCGAGAGTATTTTTTAGACCGTCAAGGGTATCAATGCCTGCAGCAATGGCGGCTTTGATTTGCTTTTCTTTTACGTCGTTACAGATACATACGTACATGGACTGCTCCTCTGAATACCGCTATTTTTTACTGCTTATGTATATAAAGTGTCGCTAAGGCAAATCTTAGATGAACTGCTTGCTTTGCCTTATGACGCAACATCATGTTAATTGCTTTGTGTATAATAACGATAACTATTATCGTTTGCAATAGTATTTGCTGATTAATTTTGCATAAAATATTGTTATATTACACGTACTTAATTAATGTAAGTAAATACAAGCATTCATGTAACCGGATTATATCAAAGGTAGTAGATTAACGACGAACTGTAAATTAGCTCATTTTTTAATCGATTTTGTTTATTACTGCTGGTATATTGAACGCCTATTAATGAAGCCCTATTGGAATTGCTCTATGTCTGATAATAATTTTACGATACAACCTATCGAGTTATTTAAAGTTTTATCCGATCCGACACGCTTAAAAATATTTCAAATTCTATTCAAAAAAGAAGCGCGCTGTGTGGGTGAGCTGGTGGAAATACTCGATCAACCCCAACCAACAATATCGCGTCATTTGAATCATTTAAAGAAACTGGGTGTTTTACACTGTGTTCGTGATGGCACGTGGATGTGGTACGAAGTTGCTGATGACCTGCCAGAATGGTGCCGAGACATTTTAGATATCACTTATGAGCAAATACTCACCAAAGATATCAATATGCCAAAGCCTGCCTAAATCCTCCTGCCTAAATAATATTGGTATTAAGATGTGCTTAGACATGCTTGAACGCATAAAAAAGACCTATGAGTAATAGGTCTTCTTTTATTTTGGAGGATATGGTTGCTGATAGGACTGTTGCCTCAAACCTGTTTATACCAAATCTAAGAAGTCACTGATAAACGCATTGGCGGGCTGGTGTATCAGCTCCTCTGACGTCCCTACCTGCTCTACTCGTCCTTGGTTCATGACAACAATCTCATCAGAGACCGCACGGGCTTCTTCTTGATCATGCGTCACCATAATACTGGTGATGCCCAGCTCATGATGAATGTTTTTTAGCCAAGTACGTAGCTCTTTACGCACTTTGGCATCCAATGCCCCAAATGGCTCATCGAGTAACAATAATTTTGGCTTCACCGCTAAGGCTCGGGCCAACGCAATGCGCTGACGCTGACCACCCGATAACTGATGCGGATAAGCATTGGCAATGTGTGGTAACTGTACTAAATCTAGTAGCTCAGCGACGCGTTTATTGATATCAGCCTTGCTTGGACGCTCGTTTTTTGGCAATAAGGTCAAGCCAAACGCGACATTGTCCGCGATATTTTTATGACGAAACAGGGCGTAGTGCTGAAACATAAAGCCAATATGGCGTTTTTGTACAGGCGTATCGGTTACATCCAGCTCATCGAATAATATTTGCCCAGAGTCGGCATATTCTAAACCCGCGATAATACGCAGCAACGTGGTTTTACCGCAGCCTGATGGCCCCAGTAACGTAGTCAATTTGCCAGTTGGTACGGTGATATTGATATCGTCCAAGGCGGTGAATTGACCAAATTTTTTATTAACGTTGCGAATCTCGATGCTCATAATGGGTTCTCTTATTATATCTTTTGACGTGTCGTGGTGGTTGTCCCAGCAACGACTCATTTATAAAATATTCGGTTTTCTATGGCTTATCTAATACTACGCATTTAAAAAGTATCGTTTAAGACTTATCTTGACTTTTTGGAACAGTCGCGTTGGCGCTCACTGGCAGCTCAGGCGCACTTGCCAGCCGCTCAGACTTGGCAAACTTACGCTCTTGTAGCTTGGTCATGACTTGCTGAATAAGGAGTGTCACCAGTGCCAGTGCCGCCAGTAAGCTCGATAGGGCAAAAGCGGCCGTAAAGTTATAATCGTTATAAGCAATCTCAACCAATAATGGCATGGTATTGGTCTCCCCGCGAATGTGACCTGACACCACACTCACCGCGCCAAACTCACCCATCGCTCGTGCATTGGTCAAAATCAAACCGTAAAGCAGCGCCCATTTGATATTTGGCAACGTCACATGCCAAAAAGTCTGCCAACCAGTAGCGCCCAAAGTCAATGCGGCTTGCTCCTCAGAGTCGCCTTGAGTCTGCATCAGCGGTATCAGCTCACGTGCCACAAATGGGAAAGTGACAAATAGGGTTGCCAAAATAATACCTGGAACCGCGTAAATCACTTGAAAACCCATGCTCTCAAGCCAGCCACCAACCGTGGAGTTGAGGCCGAATAACAATACAAACATCAAACCTGCCACAACGGGCGACACCGAAAAGGGTAAATCAAGCAACGTGGTGACCAGCTGTTTGCCTTTGAACTGATAACGCGTCACGAGCCATGCAATCGCAACACCCATTACCATGTTGATGGGCAAGACAATGGCCGCTGTAATTAAGGTAAGTCTGATCGCTTGTAGCGCTTCAGGATCAACCAGCGATGCGATATACAACTGCCAGCCACCTTTGAATGCTTCGTAAAACACGGCCAGCAATGGGACGACCAACATGATAACCATAAATAGCACAGCGATAACGATAAAAGTGCGGCGTATCCATGGCGTATCTTTGGTTGCTGGATTGCTTTGGTAGTCGTAGCTATTGGAGATTTGCATATTAGCGAGCTCCTACACGGCGCGACAGCTTCCACTGTACGATATTGATGGTCAATAAAATGACAAATGAGATCATTAGCATAAATAATGCAACCGCAGAAGCGCCTTGAACGTCGAACTGCTCAAGCTTACTGATGATAATCAGTGGTAAAATCTCAGACTGCATCGGAATATTGCCTGCAATAAAAATCACCGAACCATACTCGCCCGTGGCACGTGCAAACATCATCCCCGCACCCATCAACAAAGCGGGTAGCAGCTCTGGTAGGATAACCTTGCGAAACGTCGTTAAGCGATTGGCGCCCAGTACCGCTGAGGCTTCTTCAAACTCAACCGACAGCTCCGCTAAAACAGGCTGGACAGCACGAACAATAAAAGGAAAACTCACCACAACCAAGGCCAACCAAATACCTATTGGCGTAAAAGCGACCTGAATATCAAATTTGGCGAACCATTGTCCTATGAGGCCGTTTGGGGCATAAAGAGTGGCAAGCGAGATACCAGTGACTGCCGTTGGCAAAGCAAATGGCAGATCAACCAGCGCATTGATTAGTGATTTACCCCAAAATTCATAACGAACCAACACCCATGCCACCAGCGTACCGAATACCATATTGGTGAGCATGGCTAAAAATGACATCCATAAGCTCAGCTTGATAGCAGCAGTGACCT
The DNA here is from genome assembly GCF_000471625.1 of Psychrobacter aquaticus CMS 56. Lineage (GTDB taxonomy): Bacteria > Pseudomonadota > Gammaproteobacteria > Pseudomonadales > Moraxellaceae > Psychrobacter > Psychrobacter aquaticus. The sequence goes on along the minus strand of NZ_AUSW01000035.1, from coordinate 313,034 downwards.
GCGGTTGAGTAATGGTTTCCCAAAACCCCGTCCAGCCCATTTGTGTGGTGGTATAAGCCATCATGGCAAACGGTAATACCACCAATAACGATAAACTAAAGACAGTAATGCCCATGCTCAGACCGAACCCCGGCAACACATTGCGTTGACGCAAACGTGTCAGCCACCCTTTTTTAGCAAGGGGTTTGCTGGCAGAAGAAGATGTTGCACTCATAGTGATGTCCTATTGCCTATCTGATGGTACTTATCGTAAGACCATGTTGTATCAAAGTTATGATTGGTCCGTCTATTTTATAAAGGACTGGTTTACAAATAATTATGTCATAAAGGACATAGCGTAGAACGCCATGTCCTTTATGGGTTTTTTTATGACTTAATGCCTATACTAACTGCTGGGCGTTTATTAGTGCGGTTACTGCGCTTTAATAATGATTATTGCGGCGCATTAATGGCCAGCTGATCGAATACCCCGCCATCACTGAAATAAGTACTCATGATTTCATCCCATGTACCAAAGGCATCATTTGGGCTGAAAGTATCAAGTGGTGGCAATTTGTCACTGTTTTTATCAAGCACACTTTTGACGCTAGGACGTAAGTATAAATCGGCCGCCAACTGCTGAGCAGGCTCGCTCCATAAGTAATCAAGATAGGCTGTTGCGGCCTCGGTTGTGCCTTTTTTGTCAGTCACTGATTTCACAACTGCCACTGGGCTTTCTGACTTGATAGAATATTTTGGATAAACGATATCTACTTTACCGGCACCAAAATCATTGACTGCCAAATTGGCTTCGTTTTCAAAAGTCACTAAAACATCACCAATCCCGCGCTGTACAAACGTCGTCGTGGCGGCACGTCCGCCGTTCTCATAAACTTTGACGTTTTTGAGCATGTCTCTGACATAGTTTTTTGCTGCTGCTTCATCATTGTTAAAAGCGTTTAAACCATAACCGTAAGCACCCAAGAAGGCATAACGACCATTACCCGTGACTTTTGGGTTGGCCATGACAATCTCAACGCCTTCTTTGGTCAGATCCTGCCAGTCATTGATGCCTTTTGGATTACCTTTACGCACCAACAAGACGATAGTACTGGTAAATGGCACGGCATTATCAGGGAATTTGCTTGCCCAATCGGATTCAACCAAGCCTTTTTTCTCAAGCAGCTCAATGTCAGAGCCTTGGTTCATGGTTGCGACATCTGCTTGCAGACCACTAGCAATCGATAGTGCTTGTTTACTGGAGCCACCATGTGACTGCTTGATGAGAATCTCGCTGTCTGGATTTTCAGCTTTGTAGTGCTCAACAAATAGTGGATTGTAGTCTTTATAAAAGTCACGGGATACATCATAAGAAACGTTTAGTAGCTCGATATTTTGACCTGTTGCCGTACCATCCGCACCCGCCTCTGCCTGTTCATTGTTGCTACAGCCAGCAAGTCCCAAGGTCAATGCAACGCCAGCAATGCTCAAGACGTTAAGTGTTTTGCTTTTTTGTTGATAACGCGTGGCGTATGTCATGAGTCCCTCGAAGGTATCTGTTGAGTAATACAAGTATGCTAACAGCGTCGTCTTATTATGTTTAATGATGAATATGCGTATGTTATTGCCAAAAAGGAATAACCAGCGGCTATTTTACTCGTGCCAGCTGATCAAAACGTCCCCCATCGACAAAGAATGTCTCCATAATCTGATCCCACGAGCCAAAGACAGTTGTTGGCTCAAAAGTAGTGATGGCAGGTAAAGTGTCTTTGTGGGCCGCGAGAATTTGCTCATTACTAGGACGCATATACATCTGTGCCAGCAACTCCTGTGCAGGTGCCTCCCATAGGCCTTTTAAATACGCATTGGCTGCCGTCGTCTTGCCACCTTTATCAGTGACCGCAGTCACGACTGCAACTGGATTGCTAATCAAAATAGAATAGCTTGGATAAACGATATCAACTTGTCCCTTGGCAAATTGATTGGCGACCAGATGTGCTTCATTTTCGGTAGTAATCAGCACATCACCTAGGCCGCGCTGGGCGAAGCTGGTCGTCGCGGCCCGCGCCCCATTGTCATAAGTGACCACATTTGCTAGCAGTTTTTGGATAAAGGCATTGGTTTGGACAGGGTTTTGGTTGCTGTCTTCTTTAAAACGGTGCAAGCCATAGCCATAAGCGCCTAAGAAGGCATAGCGTGCAGTACCACTGGTTTTTGGGTTGGGGATGACCACATCAATGTCACTGCGTGCTAAGTCTGACCAATCTTTGATGTTTTTTGGATTGCCATCGCGCACCAATAGCACCATGGTGCTGGTATAGGGTACGGCATTGTTTGGTAATGCTTGTTGCCAGTCATCAGCGACCAAGCCTTTTTCGACCAGCAGGTTTACATCGCTTTCTTGGTTAAAAGTCACCACATCCGCTTGCAAGCCGTTAGCAACGGATAGCGCCTGTTTGCTCGAGCCACCATGCGATTGATTGATATTTACTTTACTGTTTGAATTTGCTTTTTGATAGTCATCACTAAACAGTACGTTGTATTCTTTATAAAAATCACGTGACACATCATAAGAGACATTTAATAGCTCGATATTTTGCTGCTCGCCTGCTGCATTGGTGTCGTTGGAGCTACAGCCGATCGTAAACAAAGTAACAGCCAGTAGGCTACTAATACTAAGAATGCGCGTTTGCACGCCTGTGTTAGTCATTTTTTTGCTCATTGGTTGCATAGGTGTTCTCAATAAAGTGAATAGAACCATTTTTTCAACATACCGATAAAAATATAAAACCGATAACGCCTTGAGTGCGGCTCTATGGATAATGAGAACCATGCTAGCAGTTTGTTTGACAAAGTCTTAATGATGAATCCGCTTATCGAGTGTTTAACTTGGCATAAGTCAGTGTGGTATTTGGTCTCATGTTGAAGCGTGTCCTTATTCTTGAATTTTTCACAAAAAAAGGGATTAGACGATAAGCCTAATCCCTTTTTCCTAGTTCCTTTTTTTACTGCTCAATGTTCTTGATACTTAGCTATTTGGCAGGTTTTTATACAGCAGAGGCACCCGTTAGTTTGACCTCAGCGCGTTCCTCGCGAGCGATACCAGCATAATAAGCACGCAGTATCTCTAACACTTCTGGACGGCTAAAGTTCTCTGGCACGTCTTCATCTTCTGATAGCGCTTTACGCAGCTTTGTCCCTGACACTTTGACATGTTCAGTGGCATCATGTGGGCAAGTTTTGTCAGAAGCCATTGCGTTACAAGCGTTGCACCAGAATGTCCAGCCGATTTTTAATGGTTGGGTAATCAGATCGTCTTTACCGACATATTCAAAGATAGTCTGCGCGTCAAATGCGCCATAATAATCACCAACGCCTGCGTGGTCACGGCCAACAATCAAATGGCTACAGCCATAGTTTTGGCGAAAGACTGCATGCAATAATGCTTCGCGTGGTCCAGCGTAACGCATATCTAATGGGTAACCCGCTTGAATCACTGTGTCTTTTCTAAAGTAGTTATCAATCAGGGTTTTGATCGCTTCTTGGCGTACTTCTGCTGGAATATCGCCCGGCTTTAATGCGCCTAGTAATGAATGTATCAATACGCCATCACAAATCTCGATGGCAATCTTGGCCAAATATTCGTGCGAGCGATGCATCGGGTTACGAGTTTGAAAGGCCGCGACCGTTTTCCAGCCTTTGGCATCCAAAATCTCGCGCGTTTCGGCGGGCGTTTTGTAGATTTCTGGATATAGCGCTGGGAACTCGCCTTCACTCAATACTTCAACACTGCCAGCGACATTGACCGCTTCTTGATTCAGTACTTGCTGAACGCCCGGATGCTCTGGATCGGTCGTGGTAAATACTTGTTGGCACTCATGTGCTTTATCAATCGTATACGTCTCTTCTACCGTTAAGATGCCCATGATTTCGCCATCTTGTGCGACCAAGGCCACTTTGTCACCTTGAGTCAAACTGTCGGCAGTGGCTTTAGGCGATGACAAGGTAATAGGAATTGGCCAAAACAAGCCAGCATTGTCACCACTTTGCAAGCGCATGTTATCTACCACGCCTTGCCAGTCGGCTTGATTCATAAAACCATTCAACGGCGTAAAACCGCCAATACCAAACATGATCAAATCACCACGCTCACGAGAGCTTAGAGTAATGGTCGGCAATGTGCTGGCAAGTGTCAATGCTTGATCACGAGCCTCACCATTTAACAACAGAGGCTTAAGCGTTGAGCTACCGTGCGGAGGTACGAGTTTTGATGATGCTTGATTATTAGTGGTAGATGTCATATTGATTTTAAAACCTCAAAGGATGATATGAAAAAAATTGATGAATAACTGGTAAATGAATGATTAAATAGCGTCAGAACAATTTTTTGAATTTATGGATTACATTCGATAAGCATAGGCTACCTAACTTTCGTTATGAAAATTTATGCTGTGTTTGGATATGGATATGTCTGAAAGGAATTTATGTTTCAAGCGCCAAGCTTATATGATGGTAAACTGAATTATTCATAATGCGATTGGCAATAAAACCTATTACACACGCAAATCATTTTCGTCGCTGCCTTTAAGCCAAAAAACAAAATTGAGATTACGTCATGTATCAATATAATTACGCTGACCAAACCTTGGTAGAGGAACGAGTTGCGCAATTTCGCGACCAAACCGAACGGTTTTTGGCAGGTGAATTGCCAGAAGAACAGTTTTTACCGCTGCGCCTGCAAAACGGTCTTTATATTCAACGTTATGCGCCAATGTTGCGCATTGCTATTCCTTATGGATTACTTGCCAGTTACCAATTGCGCAAGTTGGCAGAAATTACCCGTAAATATGATAAAGGTTACGGGCACTTTACCACTCGTACCAACATTCAGCTGAACTGGCCAAAACTCGAAGAAGTGCCAGATATTTTGGCGGAGTTGGCCACCGTACAGATGCACGCGATTCAGACGTCGGGCAACTGTATTCGTAATACCACGACCGATCCTTATGCGGGTATTCACCAAGAAGAAATTGCCGACCCACGCCCCTATTGCGAGATTATTCGCCAGTGGTCAACGTTTCACCCTGAGTTTGCTTTTTTGCCACGTAAGTTTAAGATTGCCGTCGTTGGTACTGCCAATGACCGTGCTGCGACACAAGTACATGATGTCGGACTGCACGTAAAAACCAATGACGAAGGCGAGCTTGGTTTTGAAGTGTTGGTTGGTGGCGGACTGGGGCGTACGCCAGTGATTGGTAAGGTCATTAACGAATTCTTGCCGCGTCAGCATTTGCTCAGCTATTTGGATGCGATTCTACGCGTCTATAATCTGCACGGTCGCCGCGATAATAAGTACAAAGCCCGTATCAAGATATTGGTTGAAAGCATGGGCGGCCCCGCCTTTGCTAAATTGGTCGATGCCGAGTGGCAAGCGCATACCAAAGATGGCCCACTTACCTTAACCGATGCCAATTTTGCGACTGCCAGTAGTTTTTTCACTGAACCTGATTATGTGGCCTTTGATGCACTACAAACGCAGTCTGAATTGCAGCAGCAACTCAATGCAGATAAAGACTTTGCCAATTGGTATAACCAAAACACTGTGGCGCATAAAATCGCTGGCTATCGTGCTGTGGTGATTTCCTTAAAAGCAGGTTTGGTGGATGGTCGCTACGTGCCTTCAGGTGATGTTAGCGAATCACAAATGGATGCCTTAGCCGATCTTGCTGATAAATACAGTTTTGGAGAGCTGCGCGGTACTTATCAGCAGAACTTGGTATTTGCTGACGTGCAAGCTAATCATTTGTACGAGTTGTGGCAACAGCTGTCTGATCTACACTTGGCCCGCGCCAACATCAATACGCTAACAGACATGATTGTTTGCCCAGGTTGGGACTATTGCTCACTGGCCAATGCCACCACTCATAATATCGCTGAGCAAATCGAAAAACAGTTTGATGATCTCGACTATCTTTATGACTTGGGTGAGATTCGCCTCAATATGTCAGGCTGCATGAACGCCTGTGCGCATCACCATACAGGTGATATCGGTATCCTTGGTGTCGATAAAAAGGGTGAGCATTGGTATCAAATCAGCCTTGGTGGCAACTCCAGTAACGATGCAAAAATCGGTAAGATATTGGGCAAAGCCGTACCAGCTGATGACGTAGCTGTTACCCTACAAAAAATATTAGACGTCTATTTAGAGCAGCGTGTGAGTAACGATAACGACGTAGAGCGCTTTGGTGATTTGGTCGATCGTGTTGGTATCGCCCCATTTAAGGAGAAGGTCTATGGGTAATCATCATGTATTAAACAGCGATGGTATCGATATCAGTCAAGACGACACATGGTTGGCCCTGAGCACCAATGAGGTGCCCGATGGCATTGCCCTAACCCATATATCATTACTTGAGCTGCTGCAAAAACAAGAAAAGCTTGAGATTGTTTTGCCGTTTGCTGATTTGCTCGATAATGAAGGAAAAATAGCTGGCGGGCTACTACAACAAGTACGTGAACTGGTTAGCCAACATGCCAGCCGAGTCGGCGTTTGGGTGACATCTGATAGCGATGCCGATGTATTGGCTGGCTTGCCTGAGTTTTTATTACAGCAAGACTTAATCGTCATTCATGTCCCCGCCTTTACTGATGGTCGCGGCTTTAGTTATGCCCAAACGCTGCGTCAAATCGGCTATCAAGGGGAGATTCGCATGGCAGGCAAGTTTGGTCGTGATCAAATTGCCTACCTGTTGCGTGCGGGTGTCGATAGCTTTGTGCTCAGTGAGCATGATATGCATTCTATCTCCGATATCAGTCAAGCCTTTAACGCGCTTGCCAGCAGTTACGATGGTCGAGATGCCTCAGCGTTACCAATGTTCTCAAACGTTTAGTACGTATTGCTATGAACCAATTTTTATAAAAATTTTATTCTTACTACCTTTTATATGAACCATTATTAAGGAATATATTATGAGCCAATTACACCCAAATCTAGATATCGATCAAGCCAACCAAGAACTACAAGGCAAGTCGCCAGAAGAAATCGTCGCGTGGGCATTGACTCAAGCAAAAAACCCAATTATCACCACCAATTTCCGCCCTTACGAGTCAGCGATATTGCATTTGGTCGCCAAGCAACGTCCTGACATTACCGTATTGTGGGTTGATTCAGGCTATAACACTGATGCCACCTATCAGTTTGCCAATAAGGTCATCCGTGATTTGAACTTAAACGTTGTCACGTACATTCCTAAGCAAACGGCTGCGCATCGTGATTCGACCATGAACGGTATCCCAGGTATCGACAATCCACAGCACGATGCGTTCACTGATCAGGTAAAACTTGAGCCATTCCGCCGTGCCTTAGATGAATTAAAGCCTGACGTTTGGTTTAATGCGATTCGCAAAGATCAAACAGAGTTCCGCCAAGGTCTTGACGTGCTTAGTTTGTCAAAAGATGGTGTCTTAAAAGTAGCGCCGTTGTTCGAAAAAACAGATGCTGATTTGGATATTTATCTTGAAGAGCATAACTTGCCAAATGAGTTTGATTACTTTGATCCAACTAAAGTAGAAGAAAGCCGTGAATGTGGTTTGCATACACAGTTGTAGACAAACACCGAGCAATCAACAGTTTTAAGAAAAAAGAAGCGCTGACATTAAAATCACCGCTTCTTTTTTGCATTTGGTATTGCCCATCTGATTTAAATAAGACATAAAAAGTAATATTTTCAAAAAATCAGAGATTACTTTTTACGTTTTATCGTATAACATTGAGTCACTTTATGGCTTATCTTCAAAACCTGCACGTCATTGACCCATTTTTTACGTTAAACAATGAATGATGTTGTCGCCTTCATCAATATGGATATCTGTTATGCGCTCTATAAAAAAAATCGATTCACTGTACGAAAAGCTTCATGATAAATTGCCTTCAGTAGGCAAAGCCGCCTCTTTTTTGACAGGCGCTGGTGTCCTCACTGCCAATAGTATGGCCGTTGGTCTACCCATCTGGACTTTGGGCGCTGCTAAAGTATTGACCGGATCAAAGCTCGCTGACGATGCCTTGGTTGAGATTACCAAATACTGGATTAATAGTAATAATGCCGTGATTGACCATGCGCTACCCCATAAAGACTGGCGCATCAACCTTCCTGAAGACCTTAGCGAAGACAAGCAATATCTGCTGGTCAGTAACCATCAGTCTTGGGTCGATACCAGTATTGTGCAATACATAAGCCAAGACAGGTTGCCTTTAACGCGGTTCTTTACTAAGTTTAATTTGATTTATATTCCCGTTATCGGCCAAGCCTTTTACTTCTTAGACTTCCCAATGATTAAGCGCTTTTCTCCCAAAGCGATGGCGAAGAACTCAGAACTTAAAAATAAAAATTTAATTGAGGCCAAGCGCGCGTGTCGTCAATTAAAAAACAAACCTTTTGCCTTACTTAACTATTTAGAAGGGACGCGTTTTACTGCAGAAAAACACGACAAGCAAGGCTCACCTTATCAGCATTTATTAAAACCACGGGCTGGCGGTTTGTCATTAGCGATTAATGCGCTGGGCGAGCAACTAGACTCGATCTTAGACGTTACTATCGTATATCCCGATGGCACTCCTGACTATGATGATTTGTGGAAAGGTAATATTCGTCGTTTGGGCGTCGATGTGACGCGTTTGAAGATTCCAGATGAACTATTTGCTGCGATTATGGATGGCGGTTATGACCGTGATGAAGCCACCAAAAAGATGATGTTTGATTGGTTAGAGAACATTTGGCAACAAAAAGATGCGCGTATTACTAAGATGCTGAGTGAGTTTGCATAACTTGTTGGTAGCGGTTAAATATTATTTATTTTCTTGAATAAGACATACACTATTTTGTCACTTTCACCTCAATTGTGTATGTCTTTTCAAAATTTTTACCAGAAAAATTCGTGCCGTAGGTGTTGCCTGATATATAAACGCTTAAAATTCATATTCATAATATGATGTCCATTTATTTACTGGGCATCACTTCAATCGTATATTTCTTTTCAAATTGTTTACCAGGGAAATTGGTTCCATATGTATCTCCTGCAATATAAATATAGATAGGATTTGATGTTGTAGGTGTGCCAGTAACGGTCAAAAGGTTATAGTCTTTATAGCCTCCCTCTGCAATACTTGGAATAATTATAAAATTAGCATCAGACACTTCAGAGTAAAAACCAACTCCAACCACCACACCGCCTGAAATATCTATATTCGTCTCATAAGGCTGATTTAGGTAAGCATCAGGCAATCTATCAGGCGATACTTTCACAGGATCGCTGCATCCTATTACTAACAAGCTTGACACAAATATTATATATTTTTTTATCATTTTATTTTCCAATCACAATCGCTTGAAAATGGTATTTTTGAAATTCTGCGAAACTCAAGTTCAATTTTATAGGTCTGGCTATTTCTCCCCATGTAAATAATTTTAGCTTGACAGTATCAGAGGATTTTATGTCAGTCCTTATAGGGATGCCGTCACTATTGCGTAGCTGGTCAGTCCACATTATCCAATGGTTAGGGAGATTAATAGTCGGTAAGTCTTGCCCTGAAATAAACCCAGAGTTCACCAAAGAGATGACGTGATAATTAGGATTACTCTGATAGCTGTTTATTTTTATGATGTTTGTTGGTCTATCTAGAACGAATGTTTCAACATGTCGATAGTTTGCATTTTTTACATATCACCTTATCGCCCATGCGAGCGACTTGAACGCCGTTGTGCGTGGTATGCGGTGAACCTGTAATGACCTTGCCGCCGTGAGTGGTCTTTGCACCCACGGTGATATAAGCTGCCATGGTCTTATCCTAAACTGCCTATTTTAAAACTGATACTATCATATAAAGTCATTAGCAAACAATTATCTATTTTTATAAATTTACTATTCCGTTTCTCAGCAAAAACTGTCATTATCATGTCAAAAACGAATATACTAATGCCAATTCACTACGTGAGCGTGCGCCTGTGATACCTCATAATGAGAATACATTTACATTGACTGAATAACTGGTGATGCTATGAACACCTTCCCGCTATTTTTTAAACTAGAAGATCGCAAAGTACTTATCGTGGGCGGCGGTGAAGTGGCGCTGCGTAAAGCTGATTTACTCAGCCGTGCAGGGGCTTGTATCACTATTCTTGCACCAGATATTAGTCATGAGATACAAGAGCTGTTAAGTGATAGCAAGCACGAACTGATTTATGAGAATTACGATAAAGCGCATATGTCAGGCTCGCGCGTTATCATTGCAGCGACCGATGATGAGACCCTAAACCATCAAATTCATGCCGACGCCACTGATCTAAATATTCCCGTAAACGTGGTCGATACCCCTCCTTTATGCGATTTTATTTTTCCAGCAATTATAGATCGCAATCCCATTGTGATTGGTATCTCATCCAATGGCAAAGCGCCTGTGCTCGCCCGTCTATTGCGGGCACGTCTTGAGACATTGATCCCGCAGGGTTATGGAAAATTGGCCAAGCTTGCTGGCGATTTTCGCGCTGAAGTGAAAGCCAAAATTCCGACTTTGACTGGACGTCGGCAGTTTTGGGAGCGCGCATTTGAAGGTCAAGTCAGTCAGCTGATGTTTGCTGGTAATGAAAAAGAAGCGGCCGCACAACTGCAAGCTGACTTAGATAGTACAGCGGCCGCCATTCACAAAAAAAATGACGCTGAACCAGTAGCAAAAGAAGCCACTACGATCAATCCTATAATGTCAGATGAGTCTATAGAAGAGACCTCGGCGGTGGGAGAGGTATATATTGTCGGTGCAGGCCCAGGCGATCCCGAGCTCCTCACTTTTAAAGCGCTGCGTTTGATGCAGCAAGCGGATATTGTTTATTATGATGCGCTGGTATCACCGCAAGTATTAGATCTATGCCGCCGTGACGCTGACAAAGTGTTTGTCGGCAAAAAACGCAGCAACCATACAGTGGCACAGCTTGGTATCAATGAATTATTGGTCAATAGTGCCAAAGAAGGTCGGCGTGTGGTACGCCTAAAAGGTGGCGATCCGTTCATCTTTGGCCGCGGCGGCGAAGAGATTGAAAGTCTGCGCGCACATGGCGTTCCTTATCAAGTCGTACCCGGTATCACTGCTGCTAATGCCGCTGCCAGCTATGCAGGAATCCCCCTAACCCACCGTGATCATTCGCAGTCAGTGCGCTTTGTCACTGGATTTTTGAAGGCGGGCGCACCGAATAACAACTTTAAGAGCTTTTTAAATACCGATGAGACAGTGGTGTTTTATATGGGGCTGCATTCGCTGCCACGTTTGATAGAAGGGTTGATTGACGCAGGGCGCAGTGCGGACACGCCCATCGCCATTGTCTCTAATGCCAGTATGCCAAACCAGCAAGTATTGACTGGAACGCTTGCAACCATTGTTGCTCAGCAAGAAGAGGCACAATTACCAACGCCTGCCCTACTTATTATGGGCGATGTGGTCAGTCTTCAGCACGATTTGTCTTGGTATAATCAGCACAATCAAAATAGTGATCACACAGCGGACAACTGGCTACGTGAAGGCGTTTTTGCTATCAATAAAGACAAAAAGACATCTACACGTCAGCAAGCCCATGCGCTGTCTATGGTTGCAAATCTTGCAGAGTAATAAGATAAGGTTTGAGACAGTAGGCTAGAAAACGTTTATCATTAATTTCAAGTATTTCCCAAAAGCCCTACCAGAATATTGGTAGGGCTTTTTTAATACGTTGCAACAGAGCAAACCGCTACAAATCTTGCTAGAATGACAGTCTTTTAATATATGTCATTAAGCGCACCTATGCCCACACCTACCGTCTTAAAATCCATGCCCACCAAAGCGTTAAACGTTTTGCACACATCCGACTGGCATTTGGGGCGAAGGCTTTACGGGCGACTGCGCTATGATGAATTTGCCGCATTTTTAAATTGGCTACAAGACACTATTAGCGCGCAGCATGTGGACGTATTAATCGTCGCTGGTGATGTCTTCGATACTATGACGCCAAGCAATAAAGCCCAAGCGCTGTATTATGAGTTTTTGGGTAAAGTGTCAAAATCATGCTGTCAACATGTGGTCATCGTGGCTGGCAATCATGATTCACCGACATTTTTGGATGCACCAAGCCATGTCCTAAAGTTTTTAAACGTTCATGTGATTGGTACTGCTTGTGAAGACTTAAACGATGAGGTATTGGTTTTAGATGATGTAAATGGTACGCCGCATTGCATCATTGCCGCTGTGCCCTACCTGCGTGACCGTGATGTACGTAGCAGTCAGGCTGGCGAGTCCGGTCAAATCAAAGATGCCAATGTCATTGCTGGTATCCGCGCGCACTATGACAAAGTTGCAGACATCGCCAAAGTGAAGCAAGTCGAATTAATCGAAGCACATCAACGTCATATTCCCATTATTGCCACAGGCCATCTATTCGCTGCTGGTGGTCAAACGACCGATGATGATGGGGTACGCGAGCTTTATGTTGGTTCACTTGGCAAGGTCTCAGCCGACATGTTTGATGCTGGTTTTGATTATGTGGCGCTTGGCCATTTACATGTTCCGCAGCGCGTGGGTGGTCGTGAGCACATTCGCTACTCAGGCTCACCCATTGCTATGGGCTTTGGTGAAGCGCGGCAGCAAAAACAAGTATTGCTCGTACAGTTTGGGGCAGCAGCGGACGTTTTTTTTGATAAAGAAGAAATAGCGTCAAACACAATCATTGAAAATGCTACAGCTGCAATTGTGCCGATGAAAGAAACAGCTAGAAAAGCTGTGAATCAAGCAACTGACTTTATGGATGATTTATTTGGTTTCGATGAGCCATTAGAAGATAGTGAATTGGCAAATATTGCTGCCAAAGAGAGCAATATCGATCAGCGTAATGAAGATATCCAATCAACTCCTACTGATTTGACTATTTCTAACAAGACTTCTAACAAAGTACTGCACCAAGATGGCTCGAATCAGATGCAAGTCACTTCCTTACCCATTCCAAAATTTCAACAATTGGCGCAAATATCTGGTGACTTAACAACGATTGCCCAAACCATTGACGCACTTACCAAAAATGAATCCATTTGGTTGGAGATTATTTATACAGGTGATGACGTTATTAGTGAGTTGCGTGAGCATATTCAAGCAATGATAGATGGGCTGCCGTGTGAAGTGTTAAAAATCAAAAATACGCGCACGTATAATAAAGTCCTTAATCAACAACAAAACTCTGAGACGCTACAAGACCTAGACGAGCAAGAAGTTTTTGAGCGGTGCTTGATGGCTCATAATGTCCCTGATGAACAAAAACCAACCTTACGAGATGCTTATGAGCAAATCGTTCATGGCTTGCATCACGAAGATAAACAGGCCGAATAATACAAGTTGCTTACAAACCGCTTACTCCGTTTTTCCATCATCATCAGCACCATTGCTACCATATGTTTCATAATTATTCTTCACAATAATTCTCATAAAAATAAGAGTTGCCCATGCGCTTAATTGAACTCAGACTCAAAAACCTCAACTCGCTAAAAGGTGAATGGCATATTGATTTTGCTGACACGGCTTTTACCAATGAAGGGATATTTGCAATCACAGGACAGACTGGGGCTGGCAAAACCACCATATTGGATGCTATTTGCTTGGCACTCTATAGCCAAACGCCAAGATTGGGTGATATCACTGGGTCGACAAATGAGATCATGACACAAGGCACAGGTGAATGTTCGGCAGAAGTCATCATTGAGATAGATGCCATACGTTATCAATGCTCATGGTATCAGCATCGCGCTCACAAAAAAGCCAAAGGCAACCTACTACCGATCAAGCATGAAATCAGTGAGGTGAAAACGGGTAAAATCTTGGAGGAAAAAAAATCCAAAACATCGGCCTATATCCAAGAGTTAATAGGTATGGATTTTAACCAATTTACTCGCTCCATCATGCTCGCACAGGGCAGTTTTGCCGCCTTTTTAAAATCAGATATTGGCGACAGAGCCGCCATTTTAGAAAAAATAACGGGTACAGACATCTATGCCAAAATCTCATTAAATGTTCATGAAAAAAAACGCACTGAGGAAGAAGTGCTTGGTCAATTGCAGGCGGGTGTGAATGGCTTATCCTTGTTAAACCTTGAAGACGAAACCCTATTATCAGCAGAGCTAGAAGACCTTAACGAGCAGCAAAGCAGGCAGCGCCAAACCTTTAATGCCTTGAGTGCGCAACTTCAATGGTTGGATAATGTGCAGCAGTTGCAGCAAAATCTCTTAACTTACCAGACCGAATTTTCAGCAGCACAGCAAGCACAGAAAACCTTTATTCCAGAAGCGCAGCGCTTAGAAGTGGCTAATAAAGCCTTAGAGATTGACAGCCAATTTCGAGAGCTTAGCTATAGCCGAGATACGGTCAAGAGAATGGGTCTTGAGCAGCAAGATTTACTTAATAAGATTCCAACTCAGCAAGAAGTACTGACACAAGCTTCAACCCATCTAGAGAATATCAATACCACTGCAAAGCAAGCCACGGACCGCCTCCAGACCACCTTGCCTGTCATTGCAAAGACACGTGCCTTGGATGCTGAGATAAAACAGCAATCCCATTCTTTAACCAACGATAATCAACGTAAAGACATATTAGTCAATAGTACGAAACGATTACGCCAAGAAATAGCTAGCCACCGGCAAAAAGAACAAGAAACAAAGGCTCAGCTTACCAGTATAGAAAAGTACTTTCGCGATCATCAAGAGCTAAACGATCTTGATAAAGATATGGAGAAATTTGATAACAGCTGTCGCCAATTAAAGATGCTGTTAGAAGATAATTCCAACCTAACGACCAACAAAATTGCCTATAGCAATCAAGCTCGCCAGCTACAGATTGATCTTGATAAATTATCTAAGCAGCAAGATGCAGAGAAGTTATTAATAACGCAGCAACGCGGGCAACTTGCCAGCCTACAGCAGCAGAAAGCCACACTCATTCAACATCAGCCCATTGCTAATATGCGTAGCGAGCAAGAGCAAATTGATCGAAGCTGTACTCAGATTGTGCAAGCCAATATAAAGTTAGAACAGCTGTTGGAGCGTACTAGCCAAATTGAATATATCAATGCAACGTTACCCAAACTGAACCAAGAGCTTAAGACTTTAGAAGATTTGATTGTCAGTCGCAAGATAGATATTGAAGACGCTAAGAGTAAACGACAAGAAAAAAACGATCATCTGAATTTACTGCAAAAGGTCGCTAAGCTTGAAGATTATATAGTAGAGCTAGAGGATGGGTCGCCCTGCCCACTTTGCGGTGCGCATGAGCATCCTTATGGTAAACAGCACCCGTTATTAGACAAAGATACCGACGCCAATGCTGCCCAAAAACAACCGTCTAAGACGCAATTAACTCAGCAACACATAGCTGAAATAAAAACCGTTATTGATAACCTTGAACAGGCTTTATCCAAACATCATATCGATCATGCCACCAAAAAAGAAGCCATCAAAAATCAACAGCAGCAGTTAGCGCCCTTACAGCAGCAATCTAAAATATTACACGCTGATATTCAGTCTTACTTCTCCTCGCTATTTGATACTGAGAATAGTTATTCTGAATTGACTATGGCGATTATCCATCCGCTTGCACAGATGAGCAGTGATATCAATACAACCGATATTAATATCAATCACTGTTTATCCTTATTAGACACCGTAAAACACAAACTGACTGAGCATAAACAGTCTCTTAAAACGATAGTGGTCAAATATGACAATCTAACTGAAAGTGCTGTAACACTCAGCACTAACATCGAAGCCGATGAAAGGCAGCAACAGCTACTTAGTCGTGACATTAATAATCTGACGACTGATATCAAGCTTAATACTCAAAAAATTGAAAGTGTCGAAGACAAGATCACCACTAATTTTTCTGAACTAATACCCATAACTACCAATATTTCATCTTTAGTGAGTAAATACCCAACGGATAAATATAAAAATTGTTTAACTATGGCGCTCAAATCGACAGACATTCAAGACGCATTGAAGCAACTGGATAATAGTTTTGATAAACAAACGGTAATAGACAGCGCAGACTATGACAGTCATATTGAAAAACTTCGTCAGCAGCGCAGCGTTTTGAATCAGCTAAAACAACAGTTTAATGAGCAGAAGAACAGCCAACAGCAATTCATAAATACTTTGAGCAGTCTGACGGCAAATATTGGTAGCAAGCAGACACAGCTCACCGATGATGAGACAGCGCTCACAGACTTAGAGGAGTTGATTGATAATAAAACAGATGACATCGAAAAACTAAAGACAAACAGAAAGGCGCTATTCGCAGATAAAGAGACAGACCACGAAGAAAACCAGTTACGTGGTGCTGCTGATGAAGCTAATGCCAAACAAGTCATAGCGCAAAGACAGCTAGATACTATACAACAGTCTCTCGCGCAGTTAAAGATTAGAGAACAACAGCTAGCCACAGAGCTAAAATCGGCGGCGGCTATACTACATACTCAGCAACACATCTTTACTGACTTACTGGTAGAGTCACATTTCGTAGATGAAGCCGCTTTTGTTAGTGCGCGTCTGCCTAAAGAAGCGCGTGAGGCACTACATATACGTAAACTGGCAATTGATAGCGCGCTACAACAGGCTAAGGTACAGTTAGACAATACCCAGCAAGCGTTAGAGCAAAAAATTGCCACACCTATGACAGATGAAGACCGAGAAACACTTGCTGGCAAGTACCATCAAATACAGACAGATATTGATGGGTTAAGTCAAAAAATCGGTGCGCTTGATCAAAAGCTCAAGGATAACGACAACCAAAAAGGACAACAGGCCACGCAGCTGATTGCGATTGATGAACAAAAACAAAAATTGCAAGTGTGGCAGCAATTACATACGTTAATCGGCTCAGCAGATGGCAAAAAATACCGTACCTTTGCACAAGGACTGACGTTTCAGGTCATGATCAAACATGCCAACAGCCAACTACAAAAAATGAGTGATCGCTATTTACTCATTCATGATGAAGACAGCCCGCTTGAGCTCAATGTCATTGATAATTATCAAGGCGGCGATGTTCGCAGTACCAAAAATCTATCAGGCGGTGAAGGTTTTATTATCAGCTTAGCGCTCGCACTCGGACTGTCACAGATGGCCAGCCATAATATTCGTGTGGACTCGCTATTTTTGGATGAAGGGTTTGGCACACTTGATGAAGAATCGCTTGATATTGCGCTTGATACCTTAACCAGCTTGCAACAAGAAGGAAAATTGATCGGCATCATCTCGCACGTACAGGCTTTAAAAGATCGTATTTTAACTCAAATAAAAGTAGAAAAAATCTCAGGCGGTTTCAGTCAGATTACTGGTCAAGGTTGCCAAAAAGTCATCAATTAAAACCTATGGTCGGTGAAAAGTGATATCGATACCACGCATACTGCTGGTGCGACTTTAAAGTATTTCAACATTTATGAATATAAAAAACCACCGTTAATCAATAACGGTGGTTTTTTTAAACGAATAAACTGATTTAATATATGTTACTTAGTGACCAGACCACTTAACTCACTCATCAATACTGAAAGAGTTGATAGCCCCACTTGAGTGTTTTCATTATTGCTATGAAGCTCATCAAGTTTGTGCATTTCTGCCTCTACTGACGCCAGCTGATCTAAATGGCGTGAGCGCCACTCGCTAAACGCTTGCTTCGCATCAGGTTTTGACAGTACCGCATCCATCAATAGGCGCAAGCTACGTGACAGCTCGTTCACTAAAGCATGGCGGGCACGGCGATCCCAATAATCTTGCTGCGGTAAAATGGCGATATGGTCCATCATCCAATCTAACTGCAATACTTGATAGGCCTCAAAGTATAGCGTTGCAATCTCATCGACAGGACGCGCATATTGCTCAGCCAAAAGAGCGGCATCTAGCGCATCGACATGATATGGCAGCATGGCAAACAAGGCAGCATCATTATTGGACAGATCATTTTGCATCAAGCTTGTGGTGTCTTCTTGCAAATACTGCGCAAATTGCTGTTCGATGAAACCGCCTGATTTGGTCAGTTTTTCGACACTATTGCCAAAGCGGCTAATCATATCAGCGACTTGGAGGTCTTGACCAAAGGCATTGATGAACCACACGACACCGCGCTCAAGCGCATCACGCAGACGTAGCTCAAGATTTAGCAGCAACTTGGCATCGACTTGATTGTCCAACGCTTCAAGCGTATTCCAAGCTTTTGATACATTAAAGACATCACGGCTAATGGCATAACCACGAACGATGGTTGCCAATGATTGATCGGTCTCTTCATAGAGACGGAACAGTGCTTCAATACCCAAACGGTTGACGACACTGTTGGTCAAATAAGTACTGATTATTTCACGATGCAAGCGGTGTTCAGTCATCTCATCAAAGAAGCGCGACGCCAGCTCATCAGGGAAGTATTTACGCAACTCGTTGATGAAATATGGGTCATCTGGTAAGTCGGATAATAGCAAGTTGTCATAAACCCACATTTTACCATAAGCCATGACAACGGCCAATTCAGGATTGGTCAGACCGGTATCTACTTTTTGACGTTTTGCAATTTCTTCATCTGATGGCAGATATTCGATCGCACGGTCAAGACGGCCTTCACTTTCTAACATTTGAATAAAACGTTGATGCTCGCTCAAATTTGCTGTTGCAAGGATATGGCTAAGCTCAAGCGCTTGCGGTTGTAGGTAGTTTTGGCGCAATACCAACTCTGCCACTGTATCGGTCATGCTCTCTAACAGCTCATTGCGCTGCTTTAGCGTCATATCCCCTTGCTCAACGACCTTGCCAAGTAGGATTTTGATATTGACTTCGTGATCTGAACAATTAACACCGCCTGAGTTGTCAATGGCATCGGTATAAATGCGGCCACCTGTTTGTGCGTATTCGATACGCCCTTGCTGGGTAAAGCCTAAGTTACCGCCTTCACCAACGATGGCAGCACGCAGCTCATTACCATTGATACGCAGCGCATCATTGGCACGGTCTCCAACATCAGCATGCGTTTCATTAACGCTTTTGACATAGGTGCCGATACCGCCATTCCAAAGCAGATCAACAGGTGCCCGTAGTAAGGCACTAATCAAATCGTTAGGCGTCAGGCTGTCTTCACTAATATCAAAAACGGCCTTCATCTCTGGGCTAATTATGATGGTTTTGTCTTGACGAGAGAATATACCACCGCCTTGGCTGATTAATGATTGCTCATAATCTTCCCACGATGAGCGCGGCATCTCAAACAAGCGGGCGCGCTCTGCATAAGAGCTAGCAGTATCTGGATTGGGGTCGATAAAAATATGTAGATGGTTAAAGGCTGCAACCAGCTTGGTATGGGTTGAGAGCAACATACCGTTGCCGAATACGTCGCCACTCATATCACCAATACCAACCACGGTAAAGTCATCACGGTTTTGGATATCCATACCGCGCATACGGAAGTGACGCTTGACAGACTCCCAACCACCGCGTGCCGTAATACCCATTGCCTTATGATCGTAGCCTACCGAGCCACCTGAAGCAAAGGCGTCATCCAGCCAAAAATTGTATTCGGCAGCCAATGCGTTGGCGATATCAGAAAAAGTCGCGGTGCCTTTGTCTGCAGCAACCACCAAATACGGATCGTCTTCATCATGGCGCACGGTGTTGGCTGGCGGGACAATGTTACCATCGATAATATTATCGGTAATATCAAGCATACCTCTTAAGAACGTCTGATAACAGGCGATACCTTCAGCTTGGAATACTTCACGGCCATCTGCCATAGTTTTATTTTTGACAATAAAGCCACCTTTTGAACCGACAGGGACAATGACCGCATTTTTGACCATCTGTGCTTTGACCAAACCCAGCACTTCGGTACGGAAATCTTCCATGCGATCCGACCAGCGCAGACCACCGCGAGCCACTTTGCCGCCTCGTAAATGCACCGCTTCAACACGTGGTGAATAGACAAATATCTCAAACATCGGCTTGGGCAATGGGAGATTTGGAATGTCTGCTGCCAAAAATTTAAATGACAAACGGTCTTTACGCTGACCATTTGCATCCGTTTGATAAAAGTTGGTGCGAATCATGGCGTTAATTAAGTCTAAATACCAACGCAAGATACGGTCTTCATCTAGGCTATCCACATCTGCGAGTGCTGCATTGATCTGTGCTTGAAACTGAGCGGTTTTTTCTTGGCGCTCATTCGTACTATATTTAGGATTCATACGTGCATCGAACAGACTACCCAGCGCTACACTGATATCGTTGTTTTTTACAACCGTTTGTTGAATATAGGTACTAGAGAATGGTGCTTTTGCTTGCATCATATAACGCGATAATGCCCGTAGCAACACCACATCATAAGTATCAAGATTGGTCGTCAATATTAGCTCATTGAAAGAATCGCTTTCGACCTGTCCTGCCCAAATCTGCTTAAGGCTGTCTTCAAACTGACCACGTACCACTTGCATATTGACAGTATCAACATGCTCTAGCGTCAGCTCATACTCTTGCATCCAGATAGGTTGCTCTGGTAGGTCGAACTCATAAGTCTGGGCTGAAATGACCGATACCCCAAAGTTTTCGAGGATTGGCAATACTTTGGATAAGATGACCGGTTGCTCACGACCATACAGTTTGAGGTGTAGCTGGTTTCTGGCATCACCCGTTGACTGATACAAATGCCAAATCATTGGCTGCTCTGCTGTCAGTTTGGCCAAGCGTTTGGTGTCTTCAACGGCAGTACGGGCATCAAAACTTTCTTGATAAGCGGCAGGAATATAGTTCAAAAAGCGACGGTTTAACGCATTGGCTTGCTGCTCACCCACATTATCGAGTAGCATTTTTTGATAGCTGTCACTCCATGATTGCATTAATGCAGACAACTTAGCTTCAAGCGCTTCTGTATTAACGTCATTCACTTGACCTGGCACCGTGCGTACATGCACATGGACGCGAGCGTGAGCAGATTCGTTGAACTCAGTCGTAAATCCTGATGATGTCCCACCATAAGCTTCTTTTAGGACGTTTTGTACCTTGATACGCAGCTCAGTGTTGAACTTATCGCGTGGAATATAGACCAAACACGAGACAAAACGCTGATAATGATCGACACGGCTGAACAGGCGCAGACTTTTCTTGTCTTGCAATTGGCTAATACCAGAAACGATAGGATACAGTTCCTCGACGCTGGCTTGAAATAAGTCATCACGTGGCAGTGTGTTAATCACATGCATCAATTTATGATGAGCATGACCATCACGTGGCAATTCTGCCATCATCATAATTTTATTGGCTTTGTCACGTAACAAAGGTATTTGTTGTACAGTAAGTTGATAGGCTTGTGACGTCAGTAAACCAATGAATCGATATTCACCGACCAGCTTGCCATTGTCATCAAACTTATGAATACCCAAAAAGTCCATATATACCGAGCGATGTATGGGTGATACACGGCTTGATTTCGAGAGCATCAGTACACGAGGCTCAGTCAATAACTGCTTTAATACTTTAGGCAACTGACTAAAGCTTGCTGACAACTTATCTTCTTCAGCACCACGCAACAAACCGAGACCGCTATTGCCAATGGCAAATAAATCCAAGTCGACAGGTTCAGCATTGGTTTTTACTTCGATAGACTGACCGCCTTCTAAACGGTATTCACGGTAACCCAAGAAGATAAAATGGTCGTCCAATATCCAATCTAAAAACGCTTGTATCTCTTGCTGTGAATAAAACACTTCTGGCAACGGCTTATTGGCCAGTTCAGCTTTGATATCAGTCAGCTGCGCACGCATTTGTTTCCAATCACCAACGACCGTATCTAGGGTATCGATTTTGGCCAGCAGCGTTTGTTGCAGCGTGTCCAAATTTTCATTATCTTGATACGCAATTTCGCAATGAATCAAAGACAAATGAGAGGTCGCACTTTCATGTGCGCCTTCGACATGCGTAATTTGTCTATTATCGTCACGCTTAACGCTAACAATGATGTTATAAGTACGGTGTACATCAATCCCTTCTGCTTCCAGACTCATTAGGATCGTGTCGACTAAAAATGGTCTGTCATAAGCCACGATTTGAATAACAGTATGCGAGCTATGAAAATGTTGCTCTTCTGCCTTTGGATTGAACACCGACAATTGCGGCTTGCTACCATCATAGGCTTTAAGGAGCGTAAAATGATGGAGTGCCATGCCTGCCAAGTCAGCATTGCTGATGGCTTTTGCTGTCTCTTGATGCAGCGGCTGATAATAGCTATGAATAAAATGGTCAAATAACGATTTGTCTTTTTGTACATAACTGGTAGCAATATCGCTTATTTGGCTGATGCGCTCTTTTGCGATACTGAGGGAGTTTGGCATGTCCTTCGTCCTTTTTTACAAGTTTGGTTTGTCATTTATTTATTTGAGTTTATTAATCGGTATTACCTACTCACACCGCATCAATATATTAAATGTTATTTATGAGGCGAAGCAGTCTATCCATTCATGCAAATTATTCTAATTTTTCTTGGTTTTTTAAGTTTTTCTCCTTGTTTTACTCTTATATTTTAGGAATATTTAGCAATCAGGATTTAACACCATTAATCTAGTGAAGTTTAACGCACATGGGCCGCCAGCTAAAGCGTACAACATCATTTCATGAATCAGCAACACTTCGATAACATTTGCTAATGAGACATGCCGACGTTTTGACGTTTTATTGGGGATTCATAGCTAGCAAGTGGATACTCATGGCAATCGGTACACACTTTTTGTTAGAATATGCCGATGTACTGAAAAGTGTGTGAATAACTCATTATTAACTTTAAGGGTCAGATGTATGATGAATATTTTGGTGATTGGTTCAGGTGGTCGCGAACACGCACTAGCATGGCAATGTGCAAAAGATAACAATGTAAAAAATATCTACGTCGCGCCGGGTAATGCAGGCACTGCCCTTGAACCTAAATGCCAAAACGTTGTTTTAGAAACAAGCGATGATGCTAACGAACACAGTGCGGTCATCGAATTTTGTCAAAACAACGCTATTGATATGGTCATCGTTGGTCCAGAAGCGCCGTTAGTTACTGGCATCATCAATGCTTGCCGTGATGCTGGTATCAAAGCATGGGGGCCAACGGCATATTGTGCGCAGTTAGAAGGCTCAAAAACATTTGCCAAAGAATTTATGGAAAAGAATAATATTCCAACGGCGGCTTACCAAGGTTTTACGGATGCTGATGCTGCCAAAGCTTATATCGATGAGCAAGGCGCCCCAATCGTTATCAAAGCAGATGGACTCGCCGCAGGTAAAGGCGTCATCGTTGCCGAAACTATCGAACAGGCGCATGAAGCAATAGATGACATGCTTGCGGACAATAAATTCGGTGATGCTGGTAGCCGTGTGGTGATTGAGCAGTTTTTGCAAGGGGAAGAAGCCAGCTTTATTTGTATGATCGATGGCGAAAACATTTTACCAATGGCAACCAGCCAAGATCACAAACGTGCATTTGAAGGTGATACAGGCCCGAACACAGGCGGCATGGGCGCATACTCTCCTGCTCCAGTCGTGACGCAAGCAGTCCATGACAAGGTGATGACCCAAGTTATCCAGCCAGTGGTTGATGCGATGAAAGAGGCTGGTCACCCTTATACTGGGTTTTTGTATGCAGGTTTGATGATTGATAAAGCAGGCGACCCTTATGTGATTGAATTCAATTGCCGTTTTGGCGACCCAGAAACACAGCCTATTTTGATGCGTTTGCAATCTTCGATGGTTGATTTGGTCACCCAAGGGCTGGCAGGTCAATTGCCTAGTGATGCTAAATGGGATACGCGCCCAGCTCTAGGTATCGTTGTTGCCTCAAAGGGTTATCCAGAAACCTCATCAAAAGGTGATGTGATCGCTGGCTTGCCAGAACTTGAAAACTCTAACTCCAATGCCGTTAAAGTATTCCACGCTGGCACTGCATTTTCTGACAGTGATGCTGTAGATAATGAAAAAGAAGTGATAACCAATGGCGGACGTGTATTGTGTGTCACCGCGTTGGCAGATAGTATCTTGGATGCTCAACAAGCCGCATTAGCCGTCACAGGGGCGATTAGTTTTGATGGTGCGCAGTATCGTCGCGATATTGGTCATCATGCCATCGCTCGTGAAAATGCTAAATAAACTATTAGCAGTCAGTCGATAAATTATTTGGGCTGATTTATATCCTTGTTCTTATTCGACCTAGCCTTATGCTAGGTCTTATTTTTATCATCATTATTTACAATCATACTTCAGCTTACAAAGTCACAGCCATCGTTCAGCTAAGGCTCATCAACCAAATGTGCTTTATATGGTACAATTTTGTACCTGTGCATCACATCTCCCTTGTATTGTAGGTTTCGAACCCACACATCAATAGCAACTGGATGAATGATTATATTTATGGCAAATGATACGTCTAAACCTGTTAGCAATAAGCAATCAATTGATAATTTAAAAACCTCAGGATTTGAGCGTCGAATGTCGATTGCCAAAACTTCCTTAAATATTGGTCGCCGTTGGGCGGGCAATAGTGTGTCTGGTATGTTCTTAAATAAAGAAGCGCGTACAGCACGTAACCAAATATTTATGGAAGCACAGGCCAATTATCTTGCGTCAGAGCTTGGTAAGTTAAAAGGTTCGGTCGTTAAAATTGGTCAAATGCTGGCGATCTATGGTGAGCATATATTGCCACCCGAAATCACACGTGCGCTGCAGACGCTGAATGATGATACAGCGACCTTATCATGGCCAACGATGGAACTCACATTACGTCAGTTGTTGGGTGATAAGTTAAATGATCTTGACGTTGACCCTACTCCTATTGGAACCGCTTCTCTCGCCCAAGTCCACCGTGCTACAGTCATCGCAACTGGTGAACAAGTCGTATTGAAGATCCAATATCCGGGTGTGGCAGATGCGATCAACTCAGACCTTGCTTTATTTAAGCAACTATTAAAAGTGAGTAATATCGTTCCGCAAACCCGCTCACTCGATGCGTGGTTTGAAGAGATACGCGACCTCCTACATCACGAGGTTGATTACGAAGCGGAAGCCGCGACGACAGAACGCTTCTATGAACGTTTAATCAATGATCCACGTTATATAGTTCCTAAAATTAACCGTACTTATTCTACAAAACGTCTACTGTGCATGTCTTATGAGCCAGGTATTACGGTGATCTCTGATGCGCTGCAATTGCTGCCTCATGAGCGCCGTAATGCTATCGGTCAAGCGGCCATTGAAATCATGATGCAAGAGATTTTTGTGTGGGGTGAGATGCAGACGGATCCAAATTTTGGTAATTATTTGGTTCGTGTGAGTGATAATGAAGACGATATCGACAAATTAGTATTGTTAGATTTTGGTGCTATTCGTGAGTTTGATAATCATCTGTTAACTATCGCTCATGGCTTATTAAAAGCGGGTTATCGCCATGACCATCAAGCAATGATGTTGGCAATGACTGGTTATGATTTTTTCGATAGTATGAGTGACAAGGTACGTTTTGATATTGCTTCGTTGTTTCTATTGGCTACGGAGCCTTTTAGTGACCCTGCAATAAACCCTGATATTCCTGCTGATTGTTTGGATGAGAACAATCGTTATATTTGGGCAAACAGTAAGCTGCACTCGCGCCTTTCTACCAAAGCCACACGAGCGATGCAATCTTTTGAATTTAATCTCCCACCAAAAGAGTTTATGTTTATCAGCCGTAAGTTCATTGGCGCTTATACTTTTTTGACGGTTTTAGACGCATATACGAATTCTAATAAGTTGGTAAAGCCGTACTTATAATGCAGATGGCTACCGATTTTTTGACCGCTCTTTTAGGAGCGGTTTTTATAGTTTATCTTTTGTCTGCTTAGGCTATTTTATATATAATAACATTAGGTATTAGTATATGACGTGATTATTTTTATATAATAAGTACTTAGGCTATTTTTTGATTAACAGCATCAACCTGCCAATCGTCAAATCTTGTTTTATAACCTTCCGGTTTTTGCATGCACAGCTCCCAACAGGTCTCGCCGCGTGCTAAATACTTAACCTCAAAGTGCGTACGTTGGCTGTCATCAATGACTTGATAGCGCTCATTAGGTAATGACCATGTATCAGTTGCTTGCTGCTCAGCGTTGTCCATATATGCTTCGATATTGGTTACTAGCGTCACTTCCCCGCCTACTTGTAAGCGTGATAATAGGAATTCAAAAAAAGGCATATTCAACCATTGTTGGTTTGGGTTGTGCTGTTCGGGATTGGGATAAAGAATAAAAATTTTCGCCACACTATTAGGCGCGATCGCATGAACGATCCAAGCGATTGCATCAGCATGGATAGCATCCAAATTTGATGCGTTTTGCATCGTTGCCAATTTTGCAAAAGCCTCAAACTTATTGCGCGTACGCTCAATCGCAATCAAATGCTTATCTGCGTTTTGTGCTGCAAAGCTAAGCGCATGCTTGCCCTTCCCTGCACCAACCTCTAATATCAAAGGCACATTGTCTTTATTTTCACCAATTATGTTTGGAACCAAAAAATCACGCGGTGGCGATAGTTTGTCTGGTCGAAATGCTCGCGCTTGTTGATGCGTAAGCTCGATATTGTCAGTCATCTACTGTCCTTAGGGTATTTGTCTTTTGTCATTATTCGGCCACATGCTATTATATAGACAATCGATTTCGATAGTAATAAGCGATCACGCGCAACCCGCTACTATAGTCTATAGTCAAACCACAATAGAAATGGTGCATACGTGAATTGTGTTCTACTGGTATAAATTTTTTTCGCTGGCTGTTCGCAAACGTGACAGATGCTTCATAAAATTTACACCAGCAGAACTTTAACCTCTTTAAAATGGATCAACTATATTAATTGTAACGTAGATAGAGACATACAAGCCGCCATTCGCTGATGATACCAATTGTTCAAGCAACCTCAAGGATATGCTCACCTTTATTATGAATGACTCTACTTCCAAGACCTCACCCAAGACTTACCCTTGTCCACGTTGCGGTACGCAAACGGCATGGCAAGACAATAAATACAAGCCATTTTGTAGTAGTCAATGCAAACTGATTGACTTAGGTGCATGGGCAAATGAAGATTACACCTTACCTGCAGAAACCACGCCCTTCTCTGACGAACTATAACCCCTACTTTTCAATCTACCACACCAAGGATATTTTATATGTCTGCTACTTACCTGATGCCCACTTATAACCGTCAACCAATCAGCTTTACGCGTGGTTCAGGCAGTTGGCTGTACACCAAAGACGAAACCCCTTACCTAGATGCATTGACCGGCATTGCGGTGTGTGGACTGGGGCATTGCCATCCACAAGTGACTGACGCCATTCAGCAGCAAGCGGCGACCTTAGTACATACGAGTAATCTATTTGGCATCGATTGGCAAGAGCGTGCTGGAGAAATACTCTGTACTTCTGCCCAAATGGATAGCGTGTTTTTTGCCAATAGTGGTGCTGAAGCAAACGAAGCGGCGTTAAAACTCGCTCGTCTGTATGCCCATAAACAAGGTTTTAAACGTCCTAAAGTCATTGTTATGGAACAGTCATTTCACGGTCGTACATTACTGTCATTATCAGCCACTGCCAATCCGAAAGCGCGTGAAGGATTTTATACCTTAGATGATGACTTTATCCGTGTACCTTTTGGTGACATTGCCGTGATTAAGCAAGCTGCGCAAGATCATGACGATATTTGTGCCATCTTTGTAGAGCCTATTCAAGGTGAAGGTGGCCTCAATACGGCTGCCAATGGTTTTACTTATCTTGAAGAATTACAAGCAGAATGTGAGGCGCATAATTGGCTATTTATGCTGGATGAGGTACAAACAGGCAATGGACGTACAGGTAAATATTTTGCTTATCAGCACAGCAAGGCGCGCCCTGATGTATTGACGACAGCCAAAGGCTTAGGTAACGGCTTTCCAATCGGTGCTTGTATGGTACGTGGCCGCGCAAATGGCTTATTCGGTGCTGGCAGTCACGGCTCTACTTATGGGGGTACGCCACTCGCCAGTCGCGTGGTACATAGCGTCTATGACGTGCTAGCAAACAGTGACATCATGGACAATGCCGTCACTGAAGGGCTATTCATCCGTGAGACCATAGTTGATGCATTAGGGCAATATGGTGTGAGTAGCCGCGGTGCTGGCATGATGATTGGTATCTCATTACCTGAAAACATGGATTGTAGCCAGCTGGTAGATCGTGCGCGTGATGAACAAAAACTCATCATCAACATCACTGGTGGTCATGTTGTACGCTTATTACCGCCGCTTAATATGAGCCGTGATGAAAGCACACAAGTGGCTGAACGTTTGATCGATTTATTAAAACCGTCTTTTTAGAACATATCTTGAGAGTCAGCCATTCTTAAGCTAAAAAAGCCGATAGATATACATTATCTATCGGCTTTTTGCTTGGTGCTAATTAACTGTTATCAGCCTGTCATCAAATCACTATTTAGTTCGCATGAAAATATTTTTTTAATACTTCTAAACAGCGAGTGATTTTGGCTGGCTGTTGTTCGCGATTTAAGGTAACCGCGTAGAGCACAAAGCTTGGCAGCTGATAACCAGTCAATACTTCGACCAAATCGCCACTTTCAAGCTCCTTTTTGATATCCATCTCCATCATTCTAACCAAACCATGACCTTCTTTGGCCAATGTCGTAGCCATAAAGACGTTATTGGTATAAATGCGCGAATTCATTTTGGTGCGGGTTTTTTTACCCGTTTCTGTTTGAACCAAATCAATCTGGTTGGCGTCTTTCATGATTTCAATACAAATCAGTTGATGATCGGCCAAATCTTTGGGCGTTTGCAGCTTGGTATGCTGACGTAAATACTGCGGTGAGGCGACAAGCATCTGACGCACATCCGTCAATGGATGATTGCTTAGATTAGAGTCATTAATAGTAGGACTCATACGAATGGCGATGTCGATGCGTTCATCAATCATATCAATATAATGATTGTCCGCCAAATAAGTGATACTGAGATCATCATGAGCCGCCATCCATGTAGAGAGTGCTGGCAAAATATGATTGACACCAAGCTCGGGCGTGGTCGCCACGCGCAAACTGCCCGCTAGCTCGTCACGCAACTGATTGACCTTAATTCGACCTTGCTCGGCAGCACTGACCACATCTTTGGCGGCCTCATAAAAGCTCTCACCAGCTTCTGTTAAGCTCAGCTTACGAGTTGAGCGATGCAATAGCACCACGCCCAGCTCATTCTCTAATGAACGAATTTGTTGACTCACTGCACTTGTTGTAATACCAAGCTCACGAGCAGAGCCGCTGAAAGAACCATGTCCAACCACACTGGCGAACACAGCCATACCGCGTAAATTATCTAACATATTCTCACCTAAGCTACGTTTTAATTTTTAATATAACTTAACCATTATAACGGATTTTAAATACCTCATTGATATTAAATACTTTGCTATGATTGGGATAGACTTATTTTACCTATAATAAAAGCAAAAATATCAAGGCGATGGTAACAGATCACCTTGATATTCTATATGAGGATTGTGTCTAATAACTATATATACTTTTAAATAGTTTTAACAAAAATCTTTTTGATTGTTTAATACAACTGAATCTTACCCATTTTCCCTTCGCCGCGCTCAGTCAGATATTGCATCACTGGCGTATTAAGCAGCTTGGATTCTGCCACAGTTTTGGCCTGTACCAAACGTTTTTGTTGGCGGCGTTCAGGTGTTTTATCATCAGCTTGCATAACACTACCATCAATTTTTAGGTCAATTTCTGCTTGCATAAATTGCTGTTGTAACTTTGCTGCTAATTGTTGAAAAGTAACTTGCAGATGCCGACTGTCCACACTTGTAATAAAAGTGGCTTTACCATTACACAGGCCTGTCATCATACCTTGACGCGCCAGCGCCAATTCATCTTGAGCAAGCACATCGGCTTCACGCGCCGTTTGTAGCCAATAATCCCATTTCTCTGGTGTCCACTCACCTATCAACTCTTGAGGAGGACAACGCAGTAAAGTACGGGGATCATCAGATTCTGATAATAATTGAGAATCATTTACATCAGGCTCAACAATCGGTTCAGGCTCAACAATCGGTTCAGGCTCAACAATCGGTTCAGGCTCAACAATCGGTTCAGGCTCAACAATCGGTTCAGGCTCAACAATCGGTTCAGGCTCAACAATCGGTTCAGGCTCTTGGCCATAAATCTCATCTATGCTTGACTCATTATCATCATAGTTGGTGTTTTTCAACACTTCACTGCTTTGTACTTGATAATCGACATCATAAGGCTGTAATGGTGGCACTGAAGCCAGATGTGCCTGAACGTTTGCAGGCTGCGGCGCAGAAGGCGTATGTTCTATCGCTGGTGTTTTTTCAGATGAACCAGAATGCTCATAAGTAGGGCTGAGCACTTCGTCTACAGGTAGTGGACGAAAGGCCAATAAGCGCAAAATACACATTTCGAGCGCTTGCATTGGCGTACTGGCCAGCTTAACGCCCTCTCGGGCTTGCACAACAATCTCATAATAGAGCTGTAATACATCAGGGCTGATATGCTGTGCAAGCGCATTGATATCTTGTGCCTGTGCCTCATTCACATTAAGGGCAACGTCAGGTAATAATTGAGTCAAAGCCAATTGATGTAATAGCTCAGCGAGTCCATCAAACATACTGGTGGCATCGACCATCTGCGCACGCATTTGCTCAATATGAGCGGCGACGGCAGATTTGTCATGGTTATAAATATCTGTAATTAAACGCACCAAATCCGCGGCATCAATCAGTCCAAGCATCGCATTAACAGTGGCATCATCTAGCGCCCCTTGACCAAAAGCGATGGCTTGATCGGTCAATGACAAGGCATCACGTACCGAGCCTTTTGCCGCACTCGCTAACTGCCAAAGCGCGGGCTGTGTGTACGCGACGTGCTCTTGGGTAAGGATGTTTGCTAAATGCTCGCTGAGTAGCGTTTGCGGCAGCGGGCGCAGCACAAATTGCAAACAGCGAGATATAATGGTAATCGGTAATTTCTGTGGGTCAGTCGTCGCGAGCAGAAACTTCACATGCTCCGGCGGCTCTTCTAGCGTTTTAAGTAGCGCGTTAAAACTATGCGTCGACAGCATATGCACTTCATCAATGAGATATACCTTATAACGCCCTTGGCTTGGCGCATAAGGAACGTTGTCTAGCAGCTCACGCGTGTCTTCAACCTTAGTACGAGAGGCGGCATCAATTTCAATAAGATCAATAAAACGCCCTTGATCGATAGCCACACAGTTATCACACACACCGCAAGGCGTGCTGGTAATACCCGTATCGCAGTTCAAACATTTAGATAAAATACGCGCAATCGTCGTTTTACCCACACCGCGCGTACCAGTAAAAAGGTAGGCATGATGCAGACGATTATAATCAATCGCATTGATCAGCGCTTGCGAGACGTGCGTTTGTCCAATCAACTCATGAAAGTTTTTGGGACGGTACTTGCGAGCCAAAACTTGATATTGCTGCGACATAGCTATCCATTGTGCCAAGTAGTTAAAGTGCTTATTTTAAGTGTATTTTTGAATGCCTATTATAGCAAAAAGCCAGCGCATTCGTCTGGCTTCTTACCGATTCTATAATAGCTTATCTCACGAATAATAAGCCATTTTAATTAAAGACTGACTAACTATTAGTCATGTTTACGGCGCATATGCGGGAATAAGATTACATCACGAATACTGGCAGAGTCAGTCAACAACATCACCAAACGATCAATACCAATACCCTCACCTGCTGTTGGCGGTAGGCCGTAAGACAAGGCTTCAATGTACTCTTCATCAAAATGCATGGCTTCATCATCACCAGCGTCTTTTTCAGCGACTTGTCCGCGGAAGCGTTCAGCCTGATCTGCTGGATCATTAAGCTCGCTAAAGCCATTAGCCAATTCACGACCGCCGACAAACAGCTCGAAGCGATCCGTAATCTCAGGGTTGTCATCACTACGGCGTGCCAATGGTGACGTTTCTGCTGGATATTCAGTAATAAAAGTTGGCTGGCGCAATTGATGCTCAGCGGTTTCTTCAAAAATAATGGTCTGCAACTTACCCACCCCAAAGACATCTTTGACTTGTTGCTTAAGAGTTGTTGCTGCGTACTCTGCTAGATACTCACGATCATTAATACGGGTCATATCAAAGTTTTCTGCATATGTTGCAATCGCATCCGACATAGACAGACGTGCAAATGGCGCTTTTAGGCTAATGGCTTCTTCTTGATAAGTGATCTCAGTGGTTCCCAATATATCCGTCGCCAACTCGTTAAATAAGCGCTCAGTCAAGTCCATCAAATCATGATAATCAGCATACGCTTGATAAAACTCAATCATGGTAAATTCAGGGTTATGACGGGTTGATACGCCTTCATTACGGAAACTACGGTTAATCTCAAATACTTTTTCAAAACCACCAACGACTAAGCGCTTGAGATAAAGCTCAGGAGCGATACGCAGATACAACGGCATATCAAGCGCATTATGATGGGTCACAAACGGACGCGCCACCGCACCACCTGGAATGGGGTGCATCATTGGCGTTTCGACTTCCATAAAACGCTCATTCAACATAAATTTACGAATACCGCTAATGACTTGACTACGCACCATAAAGGTATCACGGGTCGTCTCATTGGTCATCAAATCAAGATGACGGTTACGGTAGCGAGCTTCCACATCAGCCAAACCATGAAACTTATTCGGCATTGGACGTAAGGATTTGGTCAGAAGACTGATTTCTTCGATGTGCACATACAAATCACCTTTGCCCGAGCGACCGATATATCCTGAAACACCAACGATGTCTCCCAAATCTAGTGACTTAATGCTTGCACGTGTCTCGTCATCAAGCTCTTTGCGTGCCACATATAGCTGAATACGGCCCGTCATGTCTTGGATCACAATAAATGATCCACGGTTCAGCATGACGCGACCCGCTACGTTTACTTCTGTTTTTTCGCCATTAGCAGCCTTTTCTTCGATTTCTTGTTTTGAGACGCCATCAAAAGCCGTTTGTAAATCTTGCGCATAATCCGTACGTTTAAATGTATTCGGATACGGCTGTTTACCTGACGCGCTGATATCGTCTAGCTTGGCTTGCAGCTGTGCAATCAGCTCATTGGTATCTTGTACTGGAGTTTGTTCTTGATTTTGATTATTGGCTTTTGACATAACGCTCTCAAATTTTGATAAGTTAGTTTTTATATTTAAAAATTTATAAGATTAATCTACACACAAAAATCCTTTAGCAACGCCACCTTCAATGGTTTGACTGCAACCAAAAGGGCTATCATTGGCCGCGCACGTTCCTTTTACGTTTGCCGTGCCAGCCTCAATAGCAGTATCCGAATTGGTACATTTGCCTTGGCACTCAGAACTATTACTACAAGATTTTCCGGCATCTGAAAACTGCTGTACACAGCGATATGCTTGTAGTCGACCTTCTTTGGTGTACTTACCACCTTTTGCAAGGCATTCTTTTGCCAGTATCTCTACGCTTTTGGAGGGATAGGTGGCGTCGCTTTGTTCACTAGTCATTGCTGGTGTCTGACAGGCAGATATAAACAATAAAGAAAACAAACCCATAAAAAACAAAGCCAAACGATTATTCATAATAGTGCTCACAGGTAAAATATGGATCGATTTATAGGACGATTTAGGACAATACTGGTTTTTGCTGCTGCACTCACTAATAAAATATTACTGGTCACCGCCGATACTGGCCATCAAGTCAGCCTGATGCTCACGCAATAGCGCATCAAGGATTTCATCCAAATCGCCTTCCATAATAGCATCGAGCTTGTACAACGTTAGGTTAATTCGATGATCGGTCATACGACCTTGCGGGAAATTGTAAGTGCGAATACGCTCTGAACGGTCGCCACTACCTACCAAATCACGACGTATGGTGTCGGCGGCATCAACCTGCGCTTGTACCTTAACTTGCTGAATTTTGGATACCAGCATTTTCATGGCTTGGGCACGGTTTTTGTGTTGGCTGCGTTCTTGTTGACACTCTACCACGGTACCAGTAGGAATGTGCGTCAAACGTACAGCTGAGTCCGTGGTGTTAACATGTTGACCACCCGCACCTGATGAGCGGAAGGTGTCAAAACGAATGTCTGCTGGATTAAGGTCAACCGTATCATCAATCTCAACTTCAGGCATGACGGCGACGGTACAAGCTGATGTATGCACACGGCCTTGGCTTTCCGTTTCAGGCACACGCTGAACACGGTGCACACCAGATTCGAACTTGAGACGACCATAGACGCTATTACCCGAGACGCGAGTAATGATTTCTTTATAACCACCGTGCTCACCTTCACTGGCTGACAGCACTTCCACCGTCCAGCCCTGAGTCTGTGCGTACTTTTGGTACATACGGAACAAATCGCCGGAGAAAATTGCCGCTTCGTCACCGCCTGTACCTGCACGAATTTCCAAAAACGCTGGCACTTTGTCATTGGGGTCTTTTGGTAGCATCATGAGGTTGAGCGCTTCTTCCATCTCTACGATGGTGTCACGTGCATTATCAATCTCTTCTTGCATCATCTCTTTCATGTCAGGATCTGAGGCTTCTTTTAGCATGGCCTCTGCATCGGCCTGATCCGTTTCTGCACGCACATAGTTCTGCCATAAAGTAGTGATGTCCATCAAGTCGCTGTGTTCGACAGACAGTTCACGGAATTTATTATTATCACTGATGACGCTAGGATCTGATAATAAGGCGGTGACCTCTTCATAACGGTCTACCATCTGGTCTAAACGCAGGCGTAAGGATTCTTTCATAAAAGGACTTTTAATTAGATAAGAGGAATAAGAGCGTGATTATAGCAAATTTTTCGGGGTAAATTAAAACCTCTGAGCAATCTTGTGGTTATTGTGGACAATCGGGCCAGCATAAACCTCGCACCTCTCCTTGTACTGATATATTGTCATCCGTATCATCTTATGTTTATAACATGCTAATCATCAAAAAATACTGACACAAAAAAATAGCTAAGAACATTCTTAGCTATTTTGGTTACTACAAAAAACTCAGGATAAAAATTAAACTTTACGAACCAGTACCGAGCCGATTGAGTAACCAGCGCCAAATGAGCAAATAACACCCAAATCACCTGATGCTAACTCATCTTTATAGCGGTGGAAAACAATCATCGGACTGGCTGAGCTGGTATTGGCAAACTCAGCAATGACGCTCGGCGCAATTGATTTATCTGCGTCTTTGCCAACTACTGTACGCAATATCAGATCAAGCATGTTAGCATTGGCTTGGTGTAGCCACATCATCTTCACATCGCTGGCTTGCAGTTCATTCTCATGCAAATGCTCGGTGATAATCTCTGATACTTTGGGACAAACTTCGCGGAATACTTTACGGCCATTTTGCAAAAATAACTTAGGTGTGACAGGTTCATTGATATCAGCATACATCTCAGTCTGCGCGGCCAAATACTCAGAACGATCCATAAACCCATATTCATTGGTGATATTTGTCGAAAATTCTGTAAATAGCTTAGCATTAAGGATTTCATAGCCTCTTGGCGTATCTAAATCTTCAACAATAGAAGCCGTCGCTGCATCACCAAAAATGAAATGGCTATCACGATTGCGCCAGTTTAGATGCGCTGAGGTAATCTCAACGTTGACCACAGCAACACGTTTGGCAAGACCAGAAACAATAGAACCATGCGCTTGTGATAGACCAAAAGTTGCCGCACTACAGGCGACGTTCATATCATAAGCAAAACCGCCGACCATACCAATCTCATTTTGAATTTCGATGGCAACGGCAGGATAAGTGCGCTGAAAGCTTGAACAAGCAAGAATGATACCATCTAAATCATTGGCCTCAAGCCCTGCGTCAGCCAGTGCGTCTTTCAACGCTGCAGCACCCATTTCTGCCATGACAGACAGCTCTTCGCCCAAATTACGGTAAGCAATAACAGGTGCCATAATCTCAGGGTTTAAAATACCCTCTTTTTCCATCACATAACGTGATTTGATACCAGATACCTTTTCGATAAAGGCCGCTGATGAAGGTTGAAGTGCCGTCACAGTCTCTGCTGCTATCTCATCAGCATGCTCTGTATTATAATTATCAACATACTGGTTAAATGACTCTACCAATTCTTCATTACTAATACTATAAGGTGGGATATACAGGCCTGTGCCTGTGATACAAGTCGTCATGATAAGCTTCCTTGTCTACTACTATAGGGCTTGGGATAAGCATAAAGGTGGAAAAATAACCGTCATTCGTTTTCAGTGAATAACTGTAAACTTAAAATCAGTGCCTTTATTATGCCTGAATATTATTATTTTTCTAATACTTTGTTACAAATAACCTGTTTGTTGCGAAAAATTAGCAAAGATTGCCTCATTTTTAGGCAGCTACGTTATAATTAGCACGGTTCAGTAACCATCAGCTCGCCTGATTTCTGCTAAATACCATTTTCTACTAAATACAATCAATGCTCACATTTGGAAATGCAATGATAGAACTTGTTCACTGGTTATTTGGTCAATACGCTGATTATTCAACCCTATTCATAATGCTTGAGTTGATTGCTGTTATATTCGGTGTGGCAAGCGTCCTGCTCGCAAGCAAAACCAATATTTTGGTCTTTCCTATTGGCCTAGTTAGTACCGCTATTTTTGTTTATCTGTTATGGAAATGGCAGCTGTTTGGCGATATGTTTATCAATGCCTATTACACTATCATGAGCATTTATGGCTGGGTGAATTGGTCGAAAAGTAAGAAAGATAAAGAATATAAGCAATATCAAGATCATATACACCCAACTGGACAACAAAAAAACCAGATATCAACAAGCGTGAACACCCAACATACTATTGAGGTGACTCACCTAAATGCAAAAGACATACCGATATTAACGGCTCTAGCCACGGCGACTATCGCCTTTGTCGCGGGTGTTTATTACTTTCGGCCAGTGATTAATAATGGTTTTAGCTTCGATGGTGCGACCCTGGGTCTGCATTTATTTACATGGGTTGACTATACCGATATGCTAACCACTGCCTTATTCTTAATGGCGATGTGGCTCATGGCGCGGCGTAAAATTGAGCATTGGATACTTTGGATAATTGCCGATGCTATCTCCGTCCCTTTATACTTTTATAAAGGTCTCACCTTTACCGCGCTACAATATGTCGTTTTTACTTTCATCGCAATCTGGGCTTATTATGAATGGCAACGTCGCTATCGCCTCCAATCTCATCCAGCATACGCCTAAATCTGTCGTCAATGTAGCGATATTAGGGGCAGAAAGTACTGGCAAGACCACGCTGTGCCGTGATTTGGCGAGCCATTTTGGCAGCCCTTGGGTCGCAGAATACATGCGCACTTACCTGCAAGCGAAATGGGATGACGAGCAATTAACTTGTACGCGGGAGGATCTACTTCCTATCGCGCAAGGCCAAATAGCGTTAGAGAACCAACTGGCCAAACAAGCGGCGCAAATGCCAGACAAACATCATTATTTGTTTTGTGATACCAGTCTGTTTGAACTGATGGTTTACGCCAACTGGTATTATGGCGACTGCCCAAAAGCGTTAACTCATGCAGCATTGGCGCATCATTATGATCTGATACTATTGACTGACGTTGATGTCCCATGGGTCGCTGATGATCTACGTGACAGTCCGCACCAGCGTGAAGAAATCAGCCAGTATTTTGCCAGTCAGCTAAATAGGCATCAAAAACCATTTAGGCGTATTAGCGGCGGACGAGTTGAGCGAGTACAACAAGTGGTTGAATGGCTTGCTGAAATAACTAATATATCATCTGTGAAGTAGACAACTTATCCTTCTATTTTTAGAAATCTTAAGAGATATCCATGCTAAAAAACCTTGAACGCTACTTAGAAAGAACCATATTTAATAGTCGCTGGATACTAGCGCCTTTTTATTTAGGGCTCGTCTTAGGGATTATTTTATTATTTATAAAATTCATTCAAAAAACAATCATGATGTTCACTACTGTAGTGAACGCTTCTGTATCAGATGTCATTGTTAATATATTGGTGTTAGTCGATCTCTCCTTAGTAGCCAGTTTATTATTAATTATCATATTTAGTGGCTATGAGATATTTGTCTCAAAAATTGACACGGGTGATCACGTTGATCGACCTAGTTGGATGGGAAAAGTAGATTTTTCTGGTCTAAAATTAAAAGTCATTGGAGCCATCGTCGCTATTTCTGCTATTGATCTTTTAAAATCATTTATGGATATCCCTGATGAATTAAGTGATGCTGAAGCGGATAAACTGATGTGGAAGGTAATTATTCATATGACTTTTGTATTTTCTGGTTTATTGTTTGCAGTAATGGATAAAGTGGTTGGCGATACCAAAAAGCACTAGCATTACTTGTCTTATACAACCCGTTTGCTTAGTGCTCTTTGAATGTTTGTTATCTAACAATCTGGCTATTTAACGCCTTTGCCCATTCTTTACAGTTGTTCTCACAACGTTCACAGAGCTGGTCGGGCTCAGAGATATGATCCACATAGCCACAATGCATACACGCGTAATAAACCCCCGACTCTATCTTTTCGACTGGCTGATATTGTTTAGGGAAAAGCGGCATGCCATAGCGAGTTTTTTCAGGTGCATATAACAATACACTAAAGTTACCATCTGTCTCTAGCAGTCCAGTACGCACTTGCCCCAGATGTTCAACACCTTGTTGGCGCATTTCAGCAAAAAATTCATCATGTGACATTTTGCCTTTTTTAATCTTATCAAGTACCAGCTTACCTTCCTCTACAATATAAAGCGATTGACCCTCCAAAAGATTTTCAAACGCCTGAAAACTCGTCATAGCCCAAGTGCACAAACGATAAAGAAAGATAACGATACTCATAATAAGCACTGCCTGAATAATCGGCAAGTCCTCAGTAAACATAGGATCACCAGCGATAGATCCTAGAGATAAAATAATCGTCAGCTCAAAGATAGACAGTTGACGGACACCGCGCTTGCCTGTGAACCGTAAACACGTAATAATCAGCACGAACATCACTATGACACGTATTAAAATTTCAACGGCAAACGCCCAAGTCGTGTCGTAAATAAAAATACTTGCCCAATCCATATTTTTGTTTCCTATGTATCATTTAAGAAAAAGTTCGCGTATTTTATGCGAAAACTCACTTACCAATTGTAGGAATTATTTTGAAAGCCACGCTTTATACCGTCATTGCATTGGTTGCATTTGCCGCGAACTCTTTGTTTTGTAGAATGGCATTGGCAGAGGGGTATATAGATGCATGGAGCTTTACCATCATTCGGCTCTTAAGTGCTGCCGCCTGTCTGGGTATTATCATGACAATCCATACTTACCACTTACGGCGTCAAGCAGCAGAGCTTGGTAGTATCATCTCGACGGAGGCCATTTTAAACGATAAAGGCAGCTGGTTGAGCAGCAGCAGCTTGGTAGTTTATGCATTGTGCTTTTCGATTGCTTATGTGGCACTTGACACTGGCACAGGCGCGTTGATTCTATTTTCAGCTGTTCAGCTCACTATGATTGGTTGGGGTATTTACAAAAAAGAGCAATTAAGCGCCTTACAATGGATGGCATTTATCGTAGCAGTAATAGGATTTATTTATCTAATGCTACCTTCAGCCGCTGTCCCTTCACTGATGGCTGCGACACTCATGGCCATGAGTGGTGTGGCTTGGGGCGTGTACAGTATACGCGGTAAATCGTGCGTGTCACCGCTACGAGCCACAGGTTTTAATTTTATTAGAAGTCTAACAGCGATTCCGATACTGGCATTTGTAGGAATTTATCTGGGTGATGTAGCCATCAATAATTTCAGTTTAGACCATATAACAACCAAGGGAATAGTACTAGCATCTGTGTCAGGGGCGATCGCCTCTGGCATGGGCTACAGTATTTGGTATACCGCAATGCCTTTATTAAAAACCACACAAGCTGCCGTTGTACAACTGTGTGTGCCCGTGCTTGCAGCGACACTCGGCGTGGTATTTTTATCTGAGCCATTAACGATGCGGTTCGTTGTAGCAAGCGCAGTCATCTTAGGCGCTGTTTTGGTGTTTATTTTAAATAAAAAAGTACCGATAGCAGCAACTAAAAAAATAATGTAGACCGACTAATACTCGACAACAACAGTTTTGTCTATTGCCCTTGCAATAAACGACAATTCACCCTTATCAACAACATTCAGTCAAACTGCCTTATCAAAAACTACGATGTTTTGTTGCAGACTTATGCTTTTCTCTTTCCTCTTCAATTCTTGATAATATCTCAATAAACTCTATGATTTGTGCGCTATTTATTAGATAAGGATCAAAGTTAGTGCCTACCGAAAACTTACGCACGTATTCTCTATCCTGATCGCTAAGACTTAGATGCTTCATTGACCATTTACCCCAGCGTCGCTGTTTAACTTCAGTGCATTCTATAACTTGTAACGAAAAATGCCTTTCATCTTTAAACAACTTTCTCAACAACTCATTAATAACAGGTCTTGGACCTTCAATACTTTGGAGAAAATAGTCTTCACTGATTACTAAAGCACCAGTAACACCATTGCTCTGATTATTTCTATGTGCTTGTGCAAGGATACGAGTCACTTCCACATTTTTGTTACTTGCGTTATGACGGCTAACATAAGTCAAACGTAAAATAATATGCTCGCCTTGAGGCATATTTGAGTCTCCTTTTGCGAAAAGCTCAGACTGCTCCATAAAACTCCCCCGTGGCTTGGCTAAAATTTAATTAAATAACGTATCAAATAATTGATCAAGACAAGGCTAACTCATTCTGCATTTAAGCATTTTATAAAACCTATTTACATTATTTAGTTGTTTATGATCAATAGTGACCACTCTCTACTAGCTATAACCTAAAAAACCGATTCAAACAGTCTTAACGAATTTTTATTCTTTATCAAGCATATTGAAGTAACACTAATAGGTATTGCTAATGCTAATCGCCCTACTAAACAAGTGACTTGTTTTTATATTAGGCTCTGCAAGTAGCGTATGACTGTTTATTGTATTTAAACGACGAGTCCTCAATGCAGCTGCCAATAAAGCGGATTTCCATACACTTTGGCAAAGTAATCAATCAACGTTCTAACATTTAGTGAAACATGACGAGTGTTGGGATAGATAGCAGCTATATGTTGGGGCGTTGTTTTCACGGCGGTATTATAGTTGGGCAGTAATTTCACTAATGTACCGTCTTTTAAGTGATCGCCAATTAGCCAATCAGGGAATAGGACAATACCCATGCCTTTTAGGGCGGATACCAATAAGGATTCTGCATTATTGGACATAAGTAAGGCAGGCGCCAAGCAAGAAATCCAGTCTTCGTTTTTTGTCTTAAACAGCCAACGATTTGGGCCCGACGAACCTTTATATACCAACCCTTTATGATGGATCAAATCTGCGGGCGTTTGCGGTTTACCGTGTTTGTTTATGTACTCTGGAGCGGCGGCAAGATGATAAGTTTGCTCACCAAAAATACGTGCATGAAAGGCCGA
Source organism: Psychrobacter aquaticus CMS 56 (assembly GCF_000471625.1). GTDB lineage: Bacteria > Pseudomonadota > Gammaproteobacteria > Pseudomonadales > Moraxellaceae > Psychrobacter > Psychrobacter aquaticus. The sequence goes on along the minus strand of NZ_AUSW01000035.1, from coordinate 271,372 downwards.
GTCATTCAAAGTTCCAATTCTAAAAATAACGTCTGTCGCATCATGATGAGGGTCAATAAAGTCATCAGTCAACGTCAAGTCTAGCTGTAATTTGGGATACTGCGCACTAAGCTCTGGCAACCAAGGCGCGATATGTCGTTGTCCAAAAAATACGGGAGCATTGATTCTTAGTAACCCACCCGGCTCTAATGTCCTATCTTGCAACTCCTTTTTTGCCGCGTCCATGCTTTCGGTAATGGACTGTGCATAGATCATAAATACGCGACCCGCTTCAGTTGGGATAACGGCACGGGTATTACGATAAAAAAGCTGTTGCCCCAACGAGTCTTCTAATTGCTTGATAATACGGGACACTTTAGAGGCCGACACGCCTTCTTTTCGAGCCACCACCGAAAAACTCTGAGCATTAAAAACATTGATATAAAAAAGTAAGGTTTTTATGCTGATGCTATCTACCGTATTCATTTGTGCAACTTATGCAAAGGTCATTTCCATATTATAGCGTTTTTTGTGGGGATAAGCTGCTGTAGACTACACGCTATTGCTCATTAAGGATTTTTTCATGCAAATATTATTAGTGCTTATTGTCGTTTTAGGCGGCATGGGTTTATCTGTAGAAGCGGGACTACTTGGACCCTTAGGGAGTCAGGTTGGTGAGCTGTGGGCGACACTGAGTATTTTTGGTGTAGGTGCAGCACTGACATTCTTTTTAATGTTGTTTTTTAGTCCACGAGACAGCCCTTCGTTCTTCTCACAGCCGCCTTTATTGCTCGTGGGTGGTGTTTTAGGCCCTATTTACGTTGTGATATTGACGGTGGTGACTCCTGTCATTGGGGTGGCGATGACCATGATTGGCATACTTGCTGGGCAGGTATCTAAGAGTTTGATAATAGATCACTACGGGCTATTTGGTACTACGGAAAGAAAAATAGACAAGAGAAGAATTATTGCTTTGTTGTTTATTATTGCAGCACTGTTTTTCATGGCAAAGGGGTAAAATAAATGACGCTTTTTTTGATGATTATATTAGCAATAATTGGCGGCGCTACTTTGAGCGTTCAAGCAGCATTAAATGGTCGCCTTGGCGGCAACGTGGGCGTGTTCAAAAGTGCTTTTTTAACCTTTTCTGTGGGCGCTGTCGTGACAGCCTTACTTATCTTCTTCTTTGAACCAAATCATCCTGTTACCTTGATGGATGTGCCCAAGTGGCAGCTTTTGGGCGCATTGTGCGGCGTTCCTTATATTGTCATTATGGTGGTTGCAGTACAACGTATTGGTACGGCAGTAGCAACTGTAGCCGTTATTTTTGGGCAACTGAGTATGAGCGTGTTAATCGATAACTTTGGTTGGTTGGGCAATGAAGCAATCAGCTTATCTGGTAGTCGTATCAGTGCTTTAATCTGTCTCGCTATTGCCCTTTATTTTATTCATTCTAGTAGCAAATCAGAACCCAAAATCGCTTAATAACATGGTGTACTCTTGCTGACTGACCTGTGTTTATACTGAACCTTTTTATTAGCTATGTTCTATGTCTCTACTTTTTAAGATTCTGAATTTCTTCATCAAGCTGCACGCGTCGTTGATGTGTATACGTTGTTAAACAGCCATTGAGCGCCATTGAGTAGGCACTGCCACCAGTAAAATTGCGAGCAGAAAATTTACAGGCTTTGTCTCTAAAGTCAATCCATGCTAGTTGCACTGTCTTTAACTGCTTTTTCTCACTGCTATTTAATAGACGCTGTAGATCACTGTATGAACGATTCAGTTTCTTGTCTTCAGCTGACAATTCAGTTGCTGTGCATTTATTCATATCTGCCTGCGTATAAGCATTGTCGCAGGCATTGGCTGCTGATGCTTGCGCAGTAGCGAATAGTCCAACTGAAAACAGTGCAATACCAGACATTTTTTTCAAATTATTTTTAATCAATTGCATATGACACCTCGTAGCTATGATGGAATTCAAGAATTTTAGCATAGGGGTTACTCGACTTTTATCTCAATCCTGTTAAGAAAGGTCACAAGCCCGATTTTGAGTAAAACGACTATTACGATTTATACCACTGTAAAGCAGCAGTTCTCTACAACCCTTAACGATAAAGGCTTTATCGATGAATGATAACTACTGTATATAACCTTATAGGGGTTGTCATAGCCGTTATAAAATTTGATTTATCGAGTATAACGGTTGAAAACCCAAGATCTCAGGCCCTTTATTTACATTAAGATACTGAATAAAAGAAGTGACTAGCTTAATATCGAGTATTGATATCTTTCAATGAATAATTTAAAAAGGGCTATAAACCATGTCAAACAACTCCCCTAATAATAACGTAGAAAATGACTCACCAGAAACTCGTAAAAACAGTCCTGTCACATCTGTAGAAGTCTTAAAGGGTGATGATGTCATTTCTGATGACGAACATTCTGATCATCAAGACGATAAGTCTAATAAAGACGATAAGTCTAATAAAGACGACACGTCTGATAAAGATGACACGTCTGATAAAGACGACACGTCTGATAAAGACGACACGTCTGATAAAGACGACACGTCTGATAAAGATGACAAGTCTGATAAAGATGACAAGTCTGATAAAGATGACAAGTCTGATAAAGACGACACGTCTGATAAAGACGACACGTCTGATAAAGACGACAAGTCTGATAAAGATGACAAGTCTGATAAAGATGACAAGTCTGATAAAGATGACAAGTCTGATAAAAGCGTGACGATAGCCAATATCTATCAGTGGGCTACTAAACTCAAAGATGACTTTATGTCTGATAAAAGCGATAAGTCTGACGACAATAAGTCTGATAAGTCATCCGATAGTGACAACTCTAATGATGATAGATCAGACAGCGATAAGTCTGACAAAGATGACAAGTACAGTGCCACAGTAGCCAATATTTACCAATGGGCTGCTAAGCTTAAAGACGATCTTAAGTCTGAAGCTTCTGGTATGACTCATGGGGTTTCTGAAAAAGCAGTTGCATTACTATTAAATAAACTCTTAGTTGGCGTAGATGCTGAATTAGAGGCCTTTGATAAAAAGGTAGAAGATTCTGAAGAATCAGTACCTAATGCAAAAGAAGAACGCAGTAAGCTTGTCGATAAAAAAGAAAAATACCAAGGTATGATCGATCAATTAGAAAGCTAATCAGCCACTTGCCCAGTCTATTCGTTTTAGGCTAAAGGCACCATAAATCCAGTGTTAGATGTTTGCATAAAACGTCTGACACTGGATTTTTTATTGTCTTTTTTTCCTAACTCAGTGCTAGTCACATTTTTATAAATAGTATAGCTATTAATGTCTCGATGGTACGTTCTGTTGATTGTCGTTAGCCATGATAAGGATAAAAAGAAAAAAATAGTTGACTTAATGCATAAATTCATATTATAACATATATAATATTCGTTATTTTGAATATAATGAGATACTCTTTTTTCTAGGCACGCTCATAAGAAGAACTATGGAGGAACCAACATGATGTATTTAAGCTACACTCTCAAATGCTGGGCATTAGGTGTCACTTTTTTCTTGGTTTTTTATTTTATGGTGGTTATGAGTGATCCAAGCTTTAGCAAATATCTTTATATGCTGGCACTCAGCACTTTATTATTTCCCATTGCTAAGCGTGCCATCGATACGATGACAGATTTTTTCACATCAAAAAATGTATTATTTAATGGCTTATTACTTTCGATGTTGATTAATATTGTCATTTGGATATTTACGCCATTTATCGTGGCGCTCACCGCGATTGCATTTATATTCTATAGCGTGGGTGTGCTGACAGAAAAAATCAGTCATTAGGGCATGTTGGAACATTCAAACATGACACTGACAGAGACTATTTATGAATATCAAACCCGCCTTAATTTTTTCAAATAAAAAGGCTGGATTAGTAATTACCAATCCAGCCTAAAAAATCAAAAATACTTTCTGATTTTAACCCACCTTATCCCACACTTTACTCAGACGTTTCGGCGATACCGCCATACGAGTTTTCATCGGTTGCGCAAATAATTGAATACGGTACTCCTCCACCATCCAGCGATACTCACTGATGGCTTCTTTGTCCGCACGCCCTGCCAGCCGCTCCATATGTAAATCCAACGCATAGACACCATCAAGGTCAGCATCCAAATTGTGCTCGAGGCGCTCAAGACGTATCTCTAGTGCTTCAAGATAACGCGGATACTGTTGCCAGTGGCTATAATCCATCCGATAAACAAAATCAGCCAAATGCAGATCTTCTAGCTGATCTTCGATATCTTCGATAGATTCACCGAATATCTCACGATCAAGCATCAATAACCCTTGGCGGATACGCTGCCAGCGGGTATAGACGTTTTTGAGCGTTTTTATCACACTTTGTCCCGTCAATAAGAAGTTGCCAGCCACTACTTCCAAAGTTTGCTCATACTCCGCTGGGGTAAAAGGCAATTCTTCAGCCAGACCAACGGCAATGCTATCAGCGCTTTCAGGCAAATCCATACTGTGATCAAACAATACATAGTGTTCTTCAAGCGCCGCATCTAATGCCGCATCAATGACGATGGTTTTAAGCTTTTCCATATCACCGAGTGGCGCAAATGCCAGCTTGAATATATTGTCAATTTGACTGGTTAGCTGTTTTTTCTTGGCACCAAGCTTGCTTTTTATTAAGGTTAAGACACCGATTCGGTGCGCTTGTAATGCTGCATTAACGTCCGTATATTGATGAATCGATACCGCTTCGCCTGCCTCATCAGCGACGAGCGCCGCAAACTGCTTCATCACCACGCCTGCGCTATGATGGTTTTTACTAAAGGCAAAATGCTCAGGAAATTCTGTGTGTACCCCTTGCTGCTCATTTACCGCTTGACTGGTCTCTGAGGCATGACGAATCTGTAGCGTCTGCAAATCACGGCCTTTTTCGATAATACGGTTTTTATCATCGACCACACAGATTTGAGGCTGCAAATAACGATCAATCGTAGCTGGATTAAAATTCTCTGGCGTCACTAATATGATGCCGCGACGGTTTAGCGCTTGGCACAATTGTTTTAGCAACCCCTGGCCAACAGCAGGCTGTAACTCGTCAAACAAGCTATCGGCAGTGTCAGGAATCGGTACAATCTGACGGCGAATATCTTTTGGTAATGACTTGAGTAATTGCAATACCAGCTCAAAGCGCCAACCGGGTACGCCCCAAAGCAGCTCAATCGCATCTAACTGCGGTAATGCAGCAAGTGGCACACGAATGGTCACACCATCGTCATCGCTCGCTGGATCAAAGACATAACGTAATGGTAATTTTAGATCACCCAATTTCCACACTTCTGGAAAATCGCCTGTGGTCGGTGCTTGGCTATTGAGCACGTCATCATCAGTAAAGAATAAATGCTTGGTGTCCGTTTTTTCAACCTCGGCACGCCAGTCTTCAAAGGCTTTGCGACTGGCAATATGTTCAGGGATTTTCTTATCATAAAACTGATACAGTGACTCTTCATCAACCAATAAATCACGGCGGCGTAATTTGTCTTCAATGCGTTCGATGTCGGCGATTTTGTCCATATTATGCTGCAAAAATGGCGCTTGCCGACCCAAATTGCCCGTTACCAAACCATCGCGGATAAAAATTTCCCGTGATTCGCTGAGATTGACTTGTTCATAATTGGTCAGCTGCTTACTGATAATAATAAGACCAAACAAGCTGATCTGAGCATAGGCTTTGACACGGCCGGTTTTTTTCGACCAATGCGGCTCAAAATAGTGATACTTTAACAAGTTGCCTGCTGCTGAAATGATCCATTCTGGTTCAATCTTGGCAACGGTACGCATAAACACTTGCGAGGTTTCGACCATCTCAAACGCCATGACCCAAGGTGGTATTTGTTTAAATACTGTACTGGCTGGGAATATTTTGGCTTTTTGCTGACGAGCTGCTAAATATTCGCCACGATTTTCAGTTTTATGAGCAATAATAGATAACAAGCCTGTTAACAATGCTCGGTGTAAATTGGCATACTTAACAGCGCGCAGTTCTTCATCATCGATTGCTGTAGGGTCGCTGGTCACATTTTCTATAGAGGTACTTTTGTCAGTGCCTTTATCAGCAATTTTTACCTCATTAACATCGGTAAGATTCAGCTCGGTCACCATTTGTACCAATTGCCGATGCGTCTGATGCCATTCACGCACACGCGGAAAGCTCAGATAGTTTTTCTTAGCAAACTGCTTGCGCTGATTACCAGACAACTTATTACCGTCTTCATCTTTTTCAAATAAGGCTTTCCAGAGACTTAAATAGAATAAAAAGTCAGAGTCATCTTGACGGAAGATGGCATGCTTTTGATCGGCTTGGGTGCGTTTATTAGCAGGACGCTCACGTGGGTCTTGTACGGCAAGCGCGGCCACCACAATGAGCATTTCACGAATACAGTCAAAATCAGAGCCAGCAACCAACATACGTGCCAGCCTTGGATCAATTGGCATACGCGCCATTTTTTGACCTGTCGCTGTCAGACTTAGGTGATCAAGTCCTTTTTTAGATTTCGGCTTGCTGGTTTGATTAACAGGAGCGGATTCACTTTTGACCGTAATCGCGCCCAATTCATCAAGCAATTTGTGCCCATCCGTCACCAATCGGCTATCAGGCGGCTCGATAAACTCAAAGTCATCGACACTGCCCAAACGTAAGTTCGCCATCTGTAAAATAACAGACGCCAAATTCGTACGTAAAATCTCAGGCTCCGTAAACTCAGGACGACCACTAAAGTCTTCTTCGCTATAAAGACGAATACAAACACCTGGTGCAACACGACCACAGCGACCTTTACGCTGGTTGGCGGCAGCTTGTGAGATTGCTTCAATCGGTAAACGCTGCACGCGTGAGCGATACGAGTAACGCGAAATCCGCGCAAATCCCAAGTCAATCACATAGCGAATACCGGGGACAGTCAATGCGGTTTCGGCAACGTTGGTCGCGATGACAATCCGTCGACCGCGACCTGATGGCTGAAAGATACGCTGCTGCTCTTCATAGGTTTGCCGTGCAAACAGCGGCAGTACTTCTGTATGCTTGGGGCCATGACGCTCAAGCACTTCTTGTAACTCACGAATCTCAGCTTCAGTCGCCGCAAATATCAAAATATCCGCTTGGTCGGCATGACCTTTATTTTGTGCATCGCTAAAGCATTCTTCTACCGCCGCAACCACTGCGCGAGGCAAATTTTCTTCAAAGTCATCGTAGCTGTCATCGTCCGAGCTGGTCACAGGCTCATCGGTCAGCGGACGATAACGAACTTCTACTGGAAAGCTGCGCCCTTCAACATTAAAGATAGGCGCAGGTACTTGACGTTTTAGCTTAGTATCGTAGCGACTAAAGTATTCACTAAAGCGCTTGGTATCTAACGTGGCTGAAGTAATAATGACTTTTAAATCAGGACGTTTGGGCAGTAACTTTTTGAGATAGCCCATAATAAAGTCAATATTTAAGCTGCGCTCATGGGCTTCATCAATGATAATGGTGTCGTATTTACTTAAGAAGCGATCATGGCCCAACTCAGCCAGCAAAATACCGTCAGTCATGAGCTTAACGACGGATTGCGCTGTGCCTTGCTCATTAAAACGAATCTTGAAACTAACCGTATTACCCAATTGTTCGCCCAATTCTTCTGCAATACGGTTTGCCACACTGCGTGCTGCCAATCTGCGCGGTTGCGTGTGCCCTATTTGCCCCGTGATACCACGTCCTGCCAGCATCGCCAGCTTGGGTAATTGTGTTGTCTTACCAGAGCCGGTCTCACCCGCGACAATGATGACTTGGTTATCAATGATGGCTTGTACTAAGTCTTCTGCCCGTTGACTAACAGGTAAATCAAGGTTTAATTTGGCAGGTAAATCACTCGGAATACTATCCATACGCGCCTGCACTGCTTGCTGTGAGCGAGTTTTTATTTTGTCGTATTGCGCGCGTTTTTTAGTAAGGACATCATCTGCTTTGTCACTTTTGCCTACATTATTATCACTATTATCTTTAGATTTCTTACTAGACACAGCTGCGCGTGCCAACTCTCGCTCAAGACGACTCAGTAAATAGCTGTCTTTGGCAAGCACTGGCAAATCAGTAGTATCATCTATCGAAGATATTCTTTCATTATTTGGTTCAATAACTGAATGCTCATAGTCTTGTAGCGTTGACTTATTTGTATCGTGATTATCCGCTGTAGTAGATTTGTTTAAAGTGTTATTCTTGGAAGTATTGGGCATATTTACTTAGGCTATTTATTATTTGGAAGTGCTTAGATTATGGGGGTAATTTGAGTGTGATTCAAGCGGGTTATTTTTGGTTGCGAACCTACATTTTGTTCCACAACCACTGGGCAATAAAATATCTTTCTTAGATTTAATAAATAGTATTAAATGAAGTAGCCTGGTTATGAACATTGAGTTACATATATTCAAAGCTAAATAGATGGCCTAAATAATAAAGTCAGTCACTACTGGTATAAATGATCTGTTGGCTGGTAGCAGCTCCCTCAAAAAAGGTATGTATTTTCTGTAGTGCCAGCCTAGGAAAAGGAAGATGTAACGAAAGTATTAGTTTTTCAAACGCTACCACCTCATTAGCTAAAGCTCTAGCTGTTTCAGGTTGAATCTGCGGATTATCATAAAGATTGTCAATCAACCACGTCAATTGTGGAAAGTTAACATTATCGTGAATTTGATAAAAGGTGGGTAGTATCTCATCAGAGATTTGGCAGCGCCTTTTGCGAATCATTCCAATTTTGTAGTACATATCTAGTGACATATTACGATAACTTCCTTAAATTCTTAATACTCAAGTATCCCACGTATTCTTTATCTTCACTAGTACTGATACTCTCATTAATTGCATCGCAAATAGGCTCAATCAAAAGCTGAGCGTTTGAGATAAGATCGTTTACGTTGTATATCTCATCTATGTCGACCTCAAACTTATCATCGATATGCGAGGCGGCATTGAAAGATGAGTCTTTATCTTTAAACGTAAACTGCTTATAAAACGCGCTTTGTTTTGCTTGTTTAATAGCAGCTGCCTGACTGGTGGCGACAATAAGTAATTTGTAATGAAATTCTTCAAAGCTGCCCTGCTGATAGCCACCTAAGTTGATAAAGAATAACTTTAAATCTGGATTATTCTCTGTTCGGTTACTTGACTCAACCAAACGAATAGCATAATTGTCTACTCTGGTAATCGCTCGGTACGAATCAATATGCCACTTATTTTTTACTTCAGGCCAGTGACTATTGATATCCGCTATTAGCCCGCTGACATGATTGGCAACGCCAAAAAAAATATCGTGCTGTTCAATCAAACGGCCTTTGGGGCGACCGCCAAGTTGAACCATATATAGCGTTAGCATATTACGCAGTCCTTATTAGCAACTCATCATAGATAGTATTTATTTGATGGCCTTTGTCGCCTTATCCGAAAACATTTTAACAGTATCACAATGACAATACTCGCCCTGTCTTTAAGGCAAATGCCCAATCTTCACGCCCATTTTGTAAAGCCAGTGTTGCCGCGGCTTCATGATCATAAGCCACATTGATATGCTCAGTCTGCCAGCGTTTACCCTGCTGGGTCTCAACATAACTAATAAGGGCGTAATTGGCATGGGGAGAATAGGTTTGCATTTTATGAACAATCGGCAAATCATCTTCATAAGCCGGATAACCAACGCTACCTGTGTTGATAATAGTTTGTCCTGATGACAGCTTTACTGTACGCGGGATATGCGTATGACCACAGATGACAACAGCACTATCAATACCGTCAAGCAATGCCAGGATATCTGCATCACCACGCACTATCGGCTGACCCGTTTCTATATTCTCCAGCAAATACATCATGTCATCAGTTGGTGATCCATGGCATAGATAGACATCTTCACTTAATTGATAATCAAATGGCAAAGAGCGCATCCAGTCCAGCGCCTCTTTAGGCAAATTTTTTGACAATAAGATCCAGCGTTGCATTAGCAGCAATATCCGCTTCAGTCGCCTCATAAATCTGTCTATCCTGATTACCGCAAATGGTAACAATATCGTCTCGGTACGTCATCAGTAGCTTATAAGTTGCCTTAGGAGCAATTGGCCCGTATAAGATATCACCAAGATTGACAACTTGATCGACATCGCGATTTTTGATGTCAGCCATGACGGCTTCAAGAGCAAAGACATTGCTGTGAATATCCGAAATAGCAGCGATTGTATTCAGATGTTTAGTATTAGAGTGCATCATGAGATTTATTTTTCCTTACAAATACATATATCAAAAATAAAAGTGAATAAAAAACCCGATCTCTCAACAGTCGTGAGGAATCGGGTTTTTATTTAACCATAAAATTCTAATAAACAACTTTTTTACAACAAGAAGAAGTAAGCCCATAGACCCACAATAAATGTGGCGATGATATTAAGAATAACACCAACACGTATCATCTCTGTTTGCTTAATCAGACCCGTACCAAACACAATAGCGTTTGGCGGCGTGGCAACAGGTAGCATAAAGGCACAAGAAGCGCCAATACCGATGATAAGTACTAAGACCTCGCTCGGTATACCCATGTGCTCAGCAATTGCCACAAATACAGGTACCAAGAGCGCTGCTGAAGCCGTGTTTGATGCAAACTCTGTCAAGAAAATAATAAAAGCGGAGATCGCAAGCATCACAACCAATAGTGGTGCTGTTTGTAAGCCATTAGCAACCGTCTCACCCAGTACTAATGACGCACCTGATACTTTTAGGATATTCGATAGCGCAATACCGCCACCGAATAACATCAATACGCCCCAATCCGTGTTGTCCGACACTTGTTTCCAAGATACTAGACCCAAACTCACGACCGCCACTGCTGCAAGCAATGCAATAACTGCATCCGTATCTTCGATACCAACTGCAGCACCAATTTGTTTAGAAAGTATCCAACTGACTGCCGTTACAATGAAAACTGTAATTGTCAATATGCGTGTCTTGTTCCAAGGAATGAACTCATCTTGCTCTAGCTTCATAGTACGGTTTAGGTTGGGCTTTAGATACAAATACATCGCACCCAATAATACTGGTAATAGGACCAGCATCATTGGAATACCAAACTTCATCCAATCAACAAACGCAATATCCAAGGCTTTTGCGGCAATCGCATTGGGTGGCGAGCCAACAATCGTACCCAAACCACCCAAACTTGCTGAATAAGCAATACCAAGTAGTACAAATACAAATGTACCGCGGTCTTCTTTACTATCTACTTGCGTTAAAATACCGAGTGCAAGTGGTAGCATCATTGCCGTTGTTGCCGTATTTGAAATCCACATTGACAAAAACGCAGTGACACCAAAAATTAATAATACAGCGGTACTTAGCTTGCCACCTGATAACGATAGAATCTTTAGAGCGATCTTTCTATCAAGCTTTTGTACATGCAATGCGGCAGCCAAGGCAAAGCCACCAAAGAAAAGATAAATAATGGGGCTAGCAAAGCTTTGCAGACCTACTTCAGCATTAAAATCAGGAATGCCAATCAATGTCCCAACCACAACCACTAAGATTGCAGTGATAGTGACGTGTATTGCCTCAGTGAGCCATAGCACACCAATAAAAAATAACAATGCGAGCCCTTTATTGGCACTGACCTCAAATGGTAATACGCTATAAATAATAAAACTAATAATTGCTGCAATGGCGACAACAATCAATCCTTTTCCCGTTCCCTTTGGGAACGTATCCGTAAATAAATACTCGTTACCATCATCAGGCAGATGGCTATCCAGTTTTTTCTCTGACATAAATTATCCTTATCGCATCCAGAGTGAGTATGAAGTCGAAAATTATTGCAACACATACTTGTTATAAAACATCATGATATTCATATAGCGAACATTACGCGCGAAAATATCATATCAGAATAACTTATATATGAATACATTTTGATTAATTTTGTTTTTTTAAGATATCTGTTTGATTCGTTAACAGTAATTACCTCTCGACTTTGTTCGATTTTTCAACAATGGTTCTCTCACCGCTTTGTATGAAGACCCTGATTGATAAAAAATTACATAAAGCCCCTAAACATTCATCATTTGGGACTATACAAGCAAAAACTGATACCACATAATCGAAAGGTTAAATAGAAAATCATCAATAAAAACAAAAGGAATGACGTTATGACAGACGCAAACAAAACTGATGCAACCACCAAAATGGCACCAAAAGATATCAATCAAGATGGTTTGGCCAAAAAAGACCAACAGCGTACTGATGACTCTGCGCTGGATATGATGCAAGGTTTGCACGAACATGAAGACCATAAAGAAGAAGGCAAAAACTAAAACCTTGCCTCAAATTTAAGGTAAAACTATTATTAGATTAAACGTTAAAAGTATCAGCTAAACACATAGCTTTAAAATATAAGATAAAACATGAAAGGCACTTATCACTATGATGAGTGCCTTTCATGTTTTGGCACTCTTTTTTCTGGTAAGTGATCTGAAGCATGGTTATATAAAAATGCTGCCGTCAGTACAATCGCAATCGGTACAAATAAAGCTTCATAACCGACTTTAGCAAATAAGAATGCTCCTACTGTACTGCCTCCGCAAAAACAATACCAAATAATGGCCTGAAAACCTAGTGTGGGTTTACTGATAGGTCGACCTGCCAGCCAATTGCCGATGGCAGCACCCATATCTGACGTTAGCCCTGTCAAATGGGTGGTACGAATAACTGCCCCACTATAAGTTGCCACCATAGCATTCTGTAATCCGCATGCCATCGCTGCTGCTAGCTGTCCCAAATAATCATGCTGCTGATATAACCAATAGCTAATCAACAGCAGTGCTGCTTCTATATATAGGGCGCGTCCGTAGCGGCTTCCCAATTTCAATGAGACTTGTCCTATGATAAAACCGCTCAATATCGCGCCTGCCAAAAAGGACAACAACAGCGCACCGATATACAAAATACTGCGGGTATCTAAGTAGGCAATAGCCGCTGCAAATAAGCTCACATTACCAGTGACATGCGAGACCGACAAATTGGCAAAACCCATCAACGCTGCCGTATTAACACAGCCTGCACTAAAGGCCAGTACCGCGCCGCCCCACAATATCCATCTTGGTAATTTGGTTATCACATCTGTCACCTAAGAGTCGTCTCAAAACAGCGACCAGTATAACCAAAAAAGACAGCCCGTTGGCTGCCATCCTTGTGTCTCAAACTATACAATCAATAATCAAGAGTCATTATTTCGGCTCATCGAGCATCATTAACTGCTCACTGATGGCAACGGTATTAAAACCGGCATCAACAAACATAATCTCACCTGTGATACCAGAAGCCCATGGTGACAGTAAGAACAAAGCGGCATTGCCTACTTCCGTCTGCGTGATATTACGCTGTAATGGCGCAATCTTTTCGCTAATATCAAGCATTTTGCGGAATGATTTGATGCCACTAGCAGCAAGCGTACGGATAGGACCTGCCGAGATGGCATTAACACGAATGCCTTCACCGCCCATAGAGGTCGCAAGATAGCGAACACTGGCTTCAAGACTGGCTTTTGCCATACCCATCACATTATAATTTGGCAATACCGAAATACTGCCTTCATAAGTCAACGTCAACATAGAACCATGACGCATCGCAAGCAACGCACGCGATTCTTTAGCCAATGCGACAAAGCTATAACTTGAGATATCATGTGCGATATGACTGCCTTCACGAGTCGTCGCGTTAACAAAATCGCCATCCAACTGATCCATCGGCGCAAAGCCAATGGCATGTACCACACCATCAATACCATCACCCCAATGTGCAGTCACTTGCTCAAAGCAAGCAGTAATAGAGTCATCCGATGCGACGTCACACTCTAATACCAAATCCGCTTCAAATTTCTCTGCGGCCATATCCACACGTTTTTTGATTTTATCGTTTGGATACGTCAGAATCAATGATGCGCCTTCACGGTGTAGCGCTTCAGCGATTGCCCAAGCGATAGAAAGTTTGCTTGCGATGCCAGTTACGACAAACCGTTGTCCTTGCAGTAGCATAGTGTTTCCTTTTGAATCGAACAAGATTATTTGAATTATAAAATGATCTAGCGTGGTCAGATATGATAGATATCACGTAGTGACCAAATACAAATTAAAAAATAACATTATACACGAATTCATTTAAGTAAACAGTCGTAAACTCTATTCACTTACCGTAGCGCTTAATAACGATTAAACGCTCAACTGCTTGCTACAGCAGTATGAAGTTCAGGAGATTTCAAGTATAATCACAGCCCTTCCAGCTTGCACAATTTTTATAAGAATCCTTACATAATAGGATTTAGCGTTAAGCTACACCCACATTTTGGATGGCTGCCAAACTTATGAGTAACACCCCAATCATAACATCAGATTACCAAGAAAGCGTCGAATCATATCGTCAATTGATTCTCTCAACTGGCGAAGATTTAGAACGTCCTGGTCTTGCAGAGACGCCGCTGCGTGCCGCAAAAGCTTTTGCTCATTTGACCCAAGGCTATCATCAAAGCTTGGACGAAGTCGTCAATGATGCCCTCTTTCCATCGAACAATCGCGAGCTAGTATTGGTACAAAATATTGAATTTTATTCGTTGTGCGAACATCATATGTTGCCTTTTCATGGTGTCGCGCACGTGGGTTATTTGCCCAACGGTCAAGTATTGGGGTTATCAAAATTTGCCCGTATTGTCGATATGTTCGCCCGTCGTTTACAAGTTCAAGAAAATTTAAGCGATCAAGTCGCCCAAACCATTATGGATGTGACTGGCTGCCGCGGTGTTGCCATAGTGATGGATGCGGCGCATATGTGTATGATGATGCGCGGTGTGAATAAGCAACACTCCACCACCCGTACGACATCAATGCTGGGCGAGTTTGTCCATGATAATCAGGCGCGCACTGAGTTTTTGAGCGCGATACCTAGACGTCAACCAGCGTTTTAACGCTTTAAAAAACAATAAATAAAGAAAAAAGGATACTTAGGTATCCTTTTTTTATGCGCATCGTTCAACGTAGCCGTGATTCATACCAATCCCAAAAATCAGAGTAGCAAGAAAAACCAGCGCCTGTACTACGCAGGTAAGCTACACGAGTTTGACACGGCTAATCGTATTTTTTGGTTTGATATAACAAGGTTTAATTGGACGACTATACTTCATCAACCCAATTACCGTAGCCTTCTGCCTCCATTTGCGCCAGTGGAATGAAACGCATCGCTGCTGAATTCATGCAATAACGCTTGCCAGTCGGTGCTGGCCCATCGTCAAACACATGACCCACGTGTGAATCAGCGTAGCGGCTACGAATTTCTGTACGAGTGCCAAATATTCCCCGATCTTCCTTTTCAACCACACTATCAGCGCTCAATGGACGAGTAAAGCTTGGCCAACCAGTTCCGGACTTGTATTGATCCCGAGAAGAATATAGTGGCTCCCCCGAGATCACGTCAACATATAAACCAGGCTCTTTATTATCCCAATATTCATTATCGAAAGCGCGCTCAGTACCGTCTTTTTGAGTGACCTCGTATTGAATGTCACTGAGTGATTTCTTTAGCTCATCCTGCGTCGGCTTCACAAAAGTATCTGGATTAAATCCTGAGCTAGCATTAATGATTGGCGCATTGCTCGATGCTACTTGTTCACCAGTGGCCGTAGTAGGCTTGAATTGACTAAAATCCAGCTCGTAGTTTTTGCCATAGACACTTTCTATAAACTGATAGCGACCAGAATTGAAAGTATAAGCCTTATAGCGCAGTGGGTTCTTTTTGTAATAATCTTGATGATATTCTTCTGCTGGATAAAAAGTGCTGGCAGGTACAATCTCAATCACGACTGGCTTATCATAGACACCAGCGTCTTGTAACGATTGCTTAGCAGCTTCCGCTATCTGCTTTTCTTGCGCATTGTTATAAAAAATTGCAGGACGATACTGCGTCCCGCGGTCTACAAATTGACCTTGATCATCGGTAGGATCTGCCATTCGCCACAATGCCTGAACGATACCATTGTAGGTAATTTTCGTTGGATCATAATATACTTGTGCCGCTTCAGTATGACCCGTACTACCCGCTGACACGGTACTATAAGTTGGATTGGTGGACTGACCACCTGTATAGCCTGAAACCACTTCAACAACACCAGGTATTTTTTCATAACCAGCTTCCACACACCAAAAACAGCCACCAGCAACCGTAGCTACTGCCAAATTTGGATCAGTAGGCGCATAAGGATTATCGACGGGCGTATTTTTCACAATAGAAGTATTTTCGGGAACGGTACAACCAACATAAAGAACACTACTCGCTATGATGACTATACCAACGACTTTGGCCTGTAACTTATAACTCACTGATAATTGGCGTGTCATAAAAAGCTCCTAAAAGTAATGTCATGTAGCCATCGTAACCGTTAGGTATCACTGAAATATTCCTAAATTGTTATATATTGAACGGTTCAAAAAATAAAGCCAATTATCCTTTGGATAATAGACTTTATTTTGTATACAGTTATGCGACCTTATCGCTATTTTTAGCTTGATCTACCTGCTCGTCACTTACCTGCTTAATTTTCATTAAAATCTCTTTTATCTCAGACGCTGATAAATAAGTTGGCACCGCATAAGTATCACTGACTTCTTTGGCAGCGGCTTTGGCAATGCTATCAAAGTCACTAGTTTTCATACCTTTGACAGTCGGATTAATATTTAGAGTTTTAATCAAATCACGTACTTGAGTGATAAAGTTATCGGTTATGTTACTGTCACTACCAATAGTTTGACCCTCTTTTATCATGCCAGTTTTTTTGGCCAAGGACGCCAATCTTTTTTTGCTGGCGTCACGGTTTACATCAAGCACATAAGGCAACACAATAGCGTTAGCGCGACCATGAGGAATACTATAATACGCGCCCAATTGGTGAGCAATCGCATGTACATACCCAAGGCCAGCTTTGTTAAAGGCAATACCACCATAATGCGCTGCAATACCCATCTCTTCTCTTGCTTTTAGATCACTGCCATCTTTATAAGCCAATGGTAAATAGTGCATTACAGATTTGACCGCAGAGGCCGCATAATAATCAGTCTCGACGCTGGCGTTTGCACTCATCCACGCTTCTAATGCATGCGTCAATACATCAATACCAGTGTCTGCCGTAATATGCGCCGGCATTCCTTTCATAATAACAGGGTCGATAGCCGCCGCTAATGGCACTATTCGTGGGTCGATAGACAGAGATTTTTGATGGGTTGTATCGTCTGATACGACCGCGCCAAGCGTGGCTTCTGAGCCAGTTCCAGCAGTGGTAGGAACACAATATAAAGGTACTGAAGGCTTTCTTGCTTTAAGAATACCAATGAGCTTTTTAGGTTGACAGTCATTGCCTTGCGACATAGCAATCATCTTAGCGGCATCAATCACTGAGCCGCCGCCAATAGCGATTATCGAATCGCACTCAGCCTCTAAAGATTGGCGCAGTCCTTCTTCGATTACCTTAAAAGTAGGGTCTGGCGTCACACCATCATAGAGTTTATAGCTGATATTTTTTGCGTCTAGATAATCAGTGACTTTGGCAGGTATACCCAGCTTAGTTAGCACGGAGTCTGTGACGATAAAAACATTGGTATTGCCTTCGCTAATGAGCATGTCGCATAGCGCTTCACAAGAAGTCTCGCCGACAAATAACATAGGTCTTCTGATAGGTATCACATGAGAAAATACTTTTAGCACTTTGGCGCGAGTTTTGGCAACGGCCAAATAACCTGCGTGCTGTAATCCATCTGTACTCATCAATTTAGCAATGCTTTTTTGTTTTTTCATGGGCATAAAATCCTTTTTAGTGATGTGAGTAATAGCAATGACGATCATTTTAATGAGCAAATGATGACTGCCAAAACTTATTGTACCACTGCCATTTTTAGTATGTCGCTATTATTATGAACGGCTATGTTTTGACATTTTTTATGGTGAATAAACTAAACCATGCTTGCTTGCAATAACTGCTTGGCATACGGATGTTGTGGGTTATTGAAAATATCTTCGGTACGTCCTGACTCTACGCACATGCCGTCTTTGAGCACCATAATATGCTGACATAACGCCCGTACTACTTTTAAATCATGACTGATAAAGACATAACTGACGTGCAATTTTTCTTGAATTTCACGGAGTAAGTTAACTACTGTTACCTGCGTGGTACTGTCAAGCGCAGAGGTAGGCTCATCCAATATTAAGAGACTTGGCTTCATGATAAGTGCGCGCGCCAATGCCACACGTTGACGCTGACCCCCTGACAACTCATGTGGATAACGCTGCGCAAACTCAGCTGGCAAATATACAGTAGCCAAACTGTCTATCACTGCTTGCTGCCGCACAGCTTTATCGACGCCTTGTACGAGTAGCCCTTCTTCAATGGTCTGCATAACGGTCATACGCGGATTGATACTGGCAAATGGATCTTGAAAAACCATTTGAATCTGCGAGCGGAACTGGCGTAACTCGCTTTTTGACAATGCTGAAATATCTTGGTCATTGACTACTATCTGTCCACTCACCTGTGCTTGATTACTGAGTAACTGACTAAGCGCAAGTGCAATCGTCGTTTTTCCAGAGCCTGACTCACCAACGATACCCAATGCCTGCCCTTTTTGTAGCGTCATATTGACGTTTTTGATTGCATCGAACCAACGTTTGGTACTACCAAATAAGTTTTTTTCCATTGGAAATCGTACTTGAAGGTTATTTACTTCCAATACTTTTAAATGCTGACTTTGTTCATTGACTGATAAGTTCAACGCCTGCCCAAAATCTTGCTTAATAAGCGTTCGTGTGTATTCTGCTTTAGGTTGGTTAAACACAGTAGCAGTTTGACTTTGCTCAATTGTCTGTCCTTGACGCATCACGATGACCTCATCACTATAACGCCTGACCAGATTCAGGTCATGACTGATTAGTATCATCGCCATATTGTGCTGGCGTTTTAGATCATCTAATAGCGCAAGTATGTCATGTTGCAAGCTAATATCAAGCGCAGTGGTTGGTTCATCAGCAATTAAAACGTCAGGCTGCTGTGCCAATGCCATAGCAATCATCACACGTTGGCGCTGACCGCCTGATAATTCATGCGGATAGCGTTTCAGCTTATCGGCAGGGTCAGTGATGTTGACATCCTCTAACAAAGCGATGCTTTTGTCTCGCCATTGCTTTTTGGGTACACCGCTGAGGCGCAGTGATTCAGCGATTTGCTTGGCAACCGTATGTAATGGGTTGAGTGCTGTCATCGGCTCTTGAAACACCATGCCGATGCGCTGACCGCGAATCGAACGTAATGCGGCATTACGCAGCCTATCATTTGCTATGGGTAGTGCCGCCATTCCTGCTGAGCTTGCCAGCTTCACATCACCACTAATGAGTAAGCTATCTGGGAGCAAGCCTAACAGCGCCAGACTCGCAATTGATTTGCCAGAGCCTGATTCACCAACGATGGCCAAGGTTTGTCCTTGTCTTAACTCATACGAGAGTTTATCGACCAGTTGGATACCTGTGACAGTAGTGATACTGAGCTTATCCACGGTCAGTATTAGCTTATGTGGTGCATTGCTAGGGCTTTCTTTTAGACTGTTATCTTGTACCATAATCTTGGTCATATTAAGAGCGCCTCGGATCAAACGCATCACGTAGTGCTTCGCCAACGAAGATAAGCAATGACAAAATAAAGGTTAAACTAAAGAATCCTGATAGCGCAAGCCACGGTGCATCCAAGTTGTTTTTTCCTTGTACCATCAGCTCGCCCAGCGACGGTGAGCCAGGCGGCAAGCCATACCCCAAAAAGTCTAGCGCCGTTAAGGCTATAATATTCGCAGTGAGGATAAATGGCAGTTGCGACAGGCTTGAGGCCAGCGCATTGGGTAAAATATGTCTAAGCATGATTTGACTGTCCGACACCCCCAGATTACGGGCAGCGCGCACATAATCAAAATTACGGGCACGCAAAAACTCTGCCCGCACCAAACCGACCAATCCCATCCAACCAAACAACAGCATCATGGCAAATAGCATGGTGATACTAGGGCTAAATAAGCTGACTAGGATAATAATCATAAATAGCTGCGGCATACCGCCCCACACCTCCATAAACCGCTGTCCAGCTAAATCCACCCAACCACCATAATACCCTTGCATCGCACCAATGATAATACCAATCAAAGCACCCGCCAGCGTCAAGGCCAGACCAAACAACAATGATACCCGCATACCATAAAGTATTCGCGCCAGCACATCGCGACCCAAATCATCAGTACCCAGCCAATTCTGACTATTAGGCGGTGCTGGATATGGCATGCCCAGCTCAACATTGGGTGTCTGGTCGGCAAACGGAATGGGCGGCATCACATAATAACCCTGATCATTGATTAAGGCTTGCACTGCAGGGTCTTTGTAATTGGTTTCAGTCTCAAAGACGCCCCCAAACGTCGTTTCAGGATAGGCTTTTAAGATAGGAAAGTAATAATCATCTTGATACTGCACCAACAGGGGTTTGTCATTGGCAATCACATTGGCGGCCATACAAATGATAAATATCATCACAAACACAAACAGCGATATCACCCCGAGCCGATTTTGGCGAAAACGCTGTAAACGTGCCTGCCAGATAGGGTTTAAACGGCGTTTTTTTTGTACAAAGACAGCAGGTGATGTTGAGGATACTGGATGACTTGACATTAGCGACCCTCAAAATCAATGCGAGGATCAATTAAGTGATAACTTAAATCACTGATTAGCTGTAATAGCAGTCCTACCAATGTAAAAATAAATAGCGTGCCAAATATCACTGGATAATCACGTTGCTGAATGGCCTCAAAGCCAAGCAATCCCAAACCGTCTAATTTAAAGATAATCTCAATCAGAAAGTTCCCAGCAAAGAAAATTCCGACGATAGCTGCTGGAACACCAGCGATAATAATCAACATCGCATTACGAAACACGTGCCCGTACAAAACCTGACGCTCACCCAACCCTTTGGCACGCGCAGTGAGCACGTACTGCTTACCGAGCTCCTCTAAAAAACTAAATTTGGTCAAATACGTCAAGCCAGCAAAGCCACCAACTGTACTCGCTAAAAGCGGCAAGGCCAAATGCCAAAAATAATCTTTAATCTTACCAAGCGTGCTTAATTGATCGAAATTCTCAGAGGTCAATCCTTGCAGTGGGAAAATATTCCAGTAACTGCCACCAGCAAAAAACACCAATAGTATGACTGCAAAGACAAATACCGGTATCGCATGGCCAATAGCTAGGAGCATGGCGGTGACTTTATCGATCCCTGATCCATGATGCATGGCTTTATAAATACCGAGTGGGATGGCAATCATATAAATGAGCAGCGTACTCCATAGTCCAAGCGAAATTGAAACAGGTAGCTTTTCTATAATCAGATCTGTCACCGATTGCCCTTTAAAAAAAGACTCACCAAAATCCAGCTGCGCATAGTTTTTTAACATGAGCCAAAAACGCTCAGGCGCAGATTTATCAAAACCGTACTGGGCATTGATGGCGGAGACCATCTCCTCCGATAAGCCGCGCGTTCCTTGATAGGTACTATTGCCGCCAGCACTACCTGCACCAATATTACCGCCAAGCGCGTTGTCTTTTGCCCCTTGTTCGATAAGTGCCAGCTGCTGTTCAACTGGGCCGCCTGGGGCTGCTTGTACAATCACAAAGTTTGCCAGCAATATCAAAAAAAGCGTCGGTAATATCAGCAATAACCTTTTTAAGATATAACGACCCATAATGGCGGTTTCCTAAAATATAGTAAGTTCAGTATAAAATGAGTCAGCGGAACTGGTATGCTTATCTTTAAACGAGAAGTTTCGCCGCATCGAGCTGCGAAGACACAGCAAGCAAGAAAAATTTATATCCGTTCAGCCTTGAAATATAATATATCTGTTTTATTTAGAATCGACTATAAAGACAGTTGACAAAGAAAAATATGATTGATCGCTTAAAAGTTGTTTTTCAGCTCACGTAGAGCCGCGAACACAGTCAATGGCTGATCGTCGACCATATTCATTTTAGACTGAACACCAGCTAGCACACTCGGCTCTTGCGTACGCAAAAACACATTTACCGCCCGCTCATGCGCTAAGGTAACTGGCAGTGTCGGCATGCCTTGAGCTGTTTTTTCTGTTGCTTGTAATAATGCCTGTTGCATTGCTTCATTGTCAGGCTCAATAGACAAACCAAAACGTAAATTACTGGCGGTATATTCGTGCGCTGGATACAGTAGCGTTTCAGCTGGCAAGCTGTTTAAACGCTTAAAGCTGTCATACAATCCATCAATTGTGCCCGTAAACACACGGCCACAGCCTGCACTAAATAAAGTATCGCCACAAAAGCAATGTTTTTGCCCATCGATATCTAACACATAGGCCATATGACTGGCAGTATGACCCGATACATCCCATACTTGTGCCGCACAGCCCCAGGCACTTACCGTGCTACCGTCCTTTATCGTCTGATCTTCATCCACATTATGCTCAGCATGTGCAACCAGATGCGTCATGGGATAAGACTCTTGTAACTCCGCAACACCGCCAATATGATCATGATGATGATGAGTGGTCCAAATCGAGGTCAGCTCTAATTCACTCTCTTCTAAATAAGCAATGACAGGCTCAGCTTGACCTGGATCAATGACAATCGCTTGTTTATTATTTTCGTTAATCAATGTCCAAATATAATTGTCGTTAAATGCCTTAATCGGGTGAATACGAATAGTCATATAAAATCCTTACTGGTAGTTGTCTTTATTGCGCGTGCTTTTTATGCAAATGTTTATAGATTACAAATGATGCTTACTTACTTTTTTAAGTACTGATTGACACGTGCTTCTGCTTCTTTATCTGTCCACCAATAGTCAATACCGACAGCGTTGGTAGGCAAGGTTTCGGTATGACGATATTGATCCCAGTAAGCGACATTGGTGCCAGACTTACCGTATAGCGGCACCAAATAATGGCCTGCGCGCAACAAGCGATCTAGCACATGAGTATAAAGAACAATCTCTTGGCGATTTTTGGCGCTACCCAGTTTTTCTACTACCCTGTCAATCACCACATTTTTGATACCGACCGTATTTCTATTGCCAACTTGGTCAGCGGCGTCGCTGCCCCAAAATCCGAACTGCTCTGCGCCCGGTGACAAACTCTGAGCAAATACATCAACCACCATATCATAATCAAAAGTGCGCATACGCTCATAATATTGTGGACTATCCACTTGCCGCAGCGTCGCGTCAAACCCCAAACGTTTTAGATTGCGGATATAAGGTAGCAATACGCGGCCTACGGTTTCGCCCGTCATCAAAATCTCAATGTGCGCACGCTTGCCATTCGGTTGATACAGTTTCATATCTTCATAATAAAACCCAGCATCTAGCAATAACTGCCTTGCCTCTAACAACCCTTGACGATTAAAGCCACTACCATCACTGGTTGGCAGCTGCCATTCGGCTAATACCGCTTGGCGCTGAATCGGCTCAAGCTTGGACAATAATGGACTGAGTACCTTCATCTCGGCAGCAGAGGGCGTCCCTGTTGCAGCCAGTTCCGAACCATGAAAAAAGCTTTGCAAGCGCTCATACTGTCCATGAAACAACGTCTTATTCATCCACTCAAAGTCATACGCGGCGGTCAATGCTTGGCGAACCCGAATGTCTTGGAAGATTGGCTGGCGCATATTCATAACCAAACCTTGCATCGGCACTGGGTTTTGACTGCTTATTGCCTCTTTCTCAATCATGCCAGCCTTGACGGCAGGGAAATTATAGCCTGTGGCCCAATTAGAGGCTTTATTTTCGGGGCGAAAACGATATTGACCAGATTTAAAGCCTTCAAAAGCAATCTCATCACTTTGATAATACACAAACTTAATCATATCAAAGTTATAACGACCGCGATTGACCATTAGATCACGCCCCCAGTAGTTGGGATCACGCACGTAGCTGACCGAACGACCTGCATCGACGCGACCAAGCTTATAAGGCCCACTTCCCATCAACGGCGTCAAGGTGATTTTTTCAAAATCGGCGTCGATAGACGACTTGGCAAATACTGGAAACTGCCCTACTGTTAATAGAATTTCTTTATTGTCATCGGACGTAAAAACAAACTTTACTTGTTGCTTGTTAATAATTTGTACTTCTTGGATATCACCCAGATAACTGCGAATATACATCGGCCCTTTATTTAATAGTGCATCATAAGTCGCTTTGACATCGCTACTGGTCACGGGCGACCCATCCCAAAAACGGGCAGCAGGATTGAGGTGATAGACAATCCAGCTGGTGTCATCCGGATCGTAAGTGACCTTGCTTGCCAACTGCGGATACATGGTAAATGCTTCGTTTAATGAGCCAGTCATCAAAGTATCATACAAATAGTCAGTGCCAACCATAGCTACACCAGTGGTCATCCATTTGTTGGCGCTATTGAAGGTGCCGCGTGCATCTAATGAGAGTGTGCCACCTTTGGGCGCATCTGGATTGGCATAAGGCATATAAGGCGCATTCATATACTCCGTAGGACTGTTATGACCAAGCGCAGTCGTTGTAATAGGCTCGGCAAAACTGACTGGCATCCAGCTGAGGGCAATGGCTAGCAAGACGGTTGGTAGCATGGCATTTTTAATCATAATCAAGTGACAACAACCCCCTGTGCTCAATCAATGGATGTATTAGAGTTTAGCTAATGACTAAAAACTATTGTAAATTATTGACAAATAACTGAAAACGATACGTATCGTAAAATTTCATCATAACAAATTTAGGTTTTTTAACCTAATGGTTTGCCATATTAAGAAAGGCTACGTTTGCGTCTTTAAAACATTTTAACGATAGCCATTTAAAAACCACCAAAAGCCCAATAAAAAAGACGCAACTCTTATGAACGGCGTCTTTTTTATTCTAAACATTTACCTCTATTTAAGCATATTTTTTTTCAAACGCTATCATAAAGTCAACCAATTGCTGTACCCACTCAAGAGGTACGGCATTGTAAATACTAGCACGCATACCGCCAACATCACGGTGGCCTTTTAGGTTCATCAAACCTGCTGCGGCTGACTCTTCTAAGAATACTTTATCAAGGCTACTATCCGCTAAAGTAAACGGTACGTTCATGATAGAGCGGTACTGAGGGGCAACAGGATTACTATAAAAACTACTATCATCAATGGTCTTATAAAGAAGATCTGCTTTTTGCTGGTTAATTTTTCCAATAGCAGCGACACCACCCTGCTCTTCTAGCCAATCAAAAACCAATCCTGCCAGATACCAAGAATACGTCGCTGGCGTGTTCGACATGGATTCTTTTTCGGCCTGATGCTTATAATTCAGCAGCAGTGGACACCACTCACTTGCCTGCCCCAATAAGTCCTCGCGGACGATCACGATAACCAGTCCAGCAGGACCAATGTTCTTTTGTGCGCCCGCATAAATCATTCCGAACTTTGACACATCGATTGGCTGTGACAAAATGCAAGACGACATATCAACGATAATCGGCGCATCGACTTTTGGTGGCTCAAATATCTGCAAGCCATGAATGGTCTCATTGGCACAGTAATGGAAGTATGCGGTATCATCACTCATGTTCCAATCGCTTTGCGCTGGCACATCGGTAAAGTTACTGTCTTTACCAGTCGCGACCATATTCACCTCACCAAGGCCTAAATTGGCATAACGTTTCGCTTCCTTGATGGCTTTATCCGACCAAGTACCAGTCGTCAAATAATCTGCGCGCCCACCATTTAATAGGTTTAACGGAATCGCGGAAAACTGTAAGCTAGCCCCACCTTGTAAGAACAACACTTTATAATTGTCTGGAATCTCCATCAATGAGCGCAGTTTGGCTTCGGCTTTTTCAGTAATTGCTAGGTACTCTTTACTACGGTGACTCACTTCCATCACCGACATACCGCGCCCTTGCCAATCAAGTAACTCTTCTTGAGCACGTGATAACACCGCAGTCGGTATCGTAGCAGGTCCCGCTGAAAAATTGGGTAAGCGATTGGGCGTTGAAGTATTGAAAGTTAGTGTTGTTTTTGTGGATACTGGGTTTGTAGACATGGCTATTATCCTAGATGTGACGGGGTCATCGTTGTGAATTGATACTGAAAAATTAATTATTAAAACAGGTTTGACCATTCTTCTTATATTTAATGAGTGCCACTCCTAATCAGAGAGCTGCATCCAAAACTGACGCTTTATACTACTATCTGCAAGCATCTCATCTAATGTAGGCGCAGTCGTAAGATTAGGATGCTCAAGTCCGGCAGGCAGCGCCGTCAATGCAGCGACTTTTATCTCTTCACTTCTACCGATTTTGAACACATAACCAGCAAGGCTGGCATTGGCAAGTTCAGCTGTGTCCATACCTTCACAAATGGGGAACGACGTTGTCTCACAGGTTATTGATAGTGCTTGCGTGATGTTTTTCCATAACTTTTGACTGTTATGGTTGAGTGCTTGGATGTCAACAAAAACTACCCAATCCCCATAGCGGCCGCCTTGCAAATCAAAGGGTGTTACTTTGACAGTATTGTCATAGTGATTTTCGGCAGTATGAATTTGTTCAACATAGGCCGCTGCTGGCTGTAACTCTATATCTGTGTTTAGTACAGGCGCGGCAGCAGAATTACTGGTATCAAAATGATAGCTTACTGGACTTGGTTGATTGTGATGCTGTAGGTCAATATTATTGACATCAATATCATTATGATCGCTGGTATTAGCGTCATTGTCATAACTATCAATCTCATCATCTATTGTGTCCGATACCAGGCCCATAGACTGAGTATTTGACATATCATTGCTTGAGACGTCACTATTTTCGAAAACCCTGTTTAGAGCGTCAACACTTGGTTGTTCAGCACTCATATCAGAAGAGATAGGCTGAGTTGTCATGTGAGTCGCGACAGGAGCCGCGATGTCTGCGATATTCATGGTCTCTGAGTGTGGCTGTATCCACTGATTAATACCCATCAACGCTAGAATTTGACGCTGCTGCATACGCTGCTGTAATACCATTAGTGGGTCTTTAATATCACTCATGCGTGTCTGCTGTCCTACTTGTTTCAAAGGGGTTTACAAATTTCTATAGGCGATACTATCGTCAATCCATTATAAAATGAGTATAGCGCTGCTAGAATAATATCTTCTTGCGTGCTGTGCCTGCGCAGCTCGATGCTACGAAAATTTATTCTAGCAGCACTTCACAATGGCTATACTTTTTATTTAGTATCCACTATAAAAAAGTGACTATGCGACATTATAATGCGGCAATACAGTCGATCAAAAAAGCTGCCGAATGCCTAGCCAACGCTCTGACAATGAAAGCAAGCAATCGTATTCATCTTGACTGACTATCGTATCGTGTAACATCATCGTATGCAATGTGCTCAGCCACTGCCGATAGTTATTATAAGCATAAGAATTATTAATAGTGACATTATCAACATAGCTACTGTTTACGCAGTCATTATAATCTATTTGACAACTGCTCTGTTGCCTCTCTCGATAATTATCCTCACGCTTGTTCTCTGTTCTAAACGGTTGCAAGATAGGCACAGCGTTAATCACAGCCAATAGCTGCACGCTATTGAGACTTTGCGCTGTCAATAGCAGCCATTGTAAATTGGCATCGCTAACTGCTGTCAATTCAATATCAATCAAACGCGCATGGCGTCTCAAGTCGACGATATAGTGCGTCATACTAGCATGATTGTAGCTGAGTGCCGAGCTGTCAAGCGCAGATACCATCTGACCTTTTTTATCTTTTGCCAAACGATAGGCCAATAGTATGAGCATCGACTTTTTAGCATTATCAAGGCTAGCAAATACTTGTCCTGAAGGATCAAGCTGGGCGTAAATAGTGTCCCTGCCAGCTTGCAATGCTTGCTGCCATAGCGCTGGCATGATTAAATGTTTGTCATTTAATACGGTAGATAGTATGGGTAACAATTGCTGTAAATGCAGTGCTTGCCATAGTGATAAGATCGAAGGTATCCGAGATGCCTTATCCTCTGCATGATTGAACACTGGCTTTTGATTGTCAGTACAACTTCGTTCCCTTATCACCTCATCAGCAAAATATTTGCTTAAATCAGCGCTGAGCTGCCTTTTAACCAACTCAATTATACCTTGCTGATAGCGCATGAGCATCTGACGACATTTTTCTTGCTGGCTATAGTGCTGATGACTTTGGTTACTATGGTCTCTTTCATGTTTTGAGCGTAATTCATTGATAGTGCTTTCGGAGAGATCATGTTTACTGAGCTGCTTTACTGCCAGCGCAAACAAAGCACTGTCCAAGCGACGATCCATATTCGCTACCATCTCTAATAATTGAGAGTCTATGGTATGCGGTAAAATTTTCTCATAGCTGACGACGATATTGGTCGGCTGACTATCAGCATCAGTATGATTGTCAATGTTGTCAGTGAGCATTCCATGCCAAATATCTGCCAAATCATAACTCACTGCCGTTGACAGCGTGCGGCCTTGATGACAGAGCATCACTGCCTCAATCAAGGCTTGCGCTTCTAGCGGATGATGACTGTGATTGAGCACATAATGTGGTAATGCAACTGTCTGAATATCATTAGCATTTATTAAGGTTGCGGATGGCAAATCACTGTCAGGTTTTGCTTGCCACGGCTGTAGCCGTTTACGAGTATCTTGCTCTTGCGGTTTTATCTGCAAACGCCCTTCTATAATAATGTCTTCCTCTACGACAAATTCAAGTCCTGCTTCTGAGTGATTGTTTGTGTCAATATGGGATGGTGATGATTTGTGAAATGATTTTTTATTTTTTCTATATTGCTTAGGCTATTTTCTTTTACCTTTCCCCAATTACCCAGTCGGCGCTGCTCATATATCTCTTTGATTTTTTGTTGATTCAAACGCTTCTCTTTAGCGACTTGTACTGCAAATCGCTGGTAAGCGTGAGCATTGATGGCACTCATACGCTCAGCCAAGCTGGGATGAGTGGCGAACCATGACACATCGCCCAAATCCGCTCCACTGCTGGCAAAAAAGAAATGACTGAGTCCATTGATATCAGCGATATTGGTTAAACGCGAGCCAAGAGAGTCTTGATGAATCGCTTGTAACGTCTTCATAATGGCAGGCGAGCGCGTAAGCTGTAAACTGGTCGCATCGGCCAGCAACTCACGCTCACGGTTAAAGCTGTGTTTAATCAGTTGAGCACTTGCCATACTTGAGAAACTTAACCCATGCAAAAGCAATGTCCAAATACTACGGGGCGCTTGTCGATCAATGATGGGGCTATTCTGTCGCCACACTGATTGGCTTTTGGCTTGTGACTCTGACTTTTGCGATTGCATCTGCCAGTAGTTTACCCACTCGCTATATGTCGTAAAGCTTGCTGTTTGCGCTTCAATATGACGTGCTTGAGTGTCAACAGTGTGCTGTGACAAAGGCATCTGTCGTTTGACTGATTTATCTAAATAAAGGTTTTGATTGTCTTGATGTCTAACGCCGATGTTATTGATAGGATCGCTCCAGTCATACAGCAACTGCAAGCCTGCAAGCACCACCATCAGCTGTAGATTGAACGCCGCATCACCATGCAAGATATGACCATATTCATGACCAATAAGCCCATAAAGCGCTTCATCGGACAGTTTATCAAGCGCACCCTGCGTCACCACCAGCACCATATCTTGGCTATGACGTCCCGCCACAAAAGCATTAATCCCTTGCTCATCCGGCAGTACGTACAAGATCGGCATACTCAAACCCGAAGCAATGGCTAACTGCTGGGCAATCTCATGATAACGACGATAAACAGGCGGAAAATCACGCTCATCACGTACCGCTATATGACGTGAACTATAACGAACCTTTTGTATAGGCTCATGCTGATGGGCAATCCCGCGGCTTTGCTCCCAAGCCTCTTGACTGCGATCAATAAATAATCTCACTGCCCCGACTCGCTGGGCAATAGCACGACCGCCTGCCTTTAAACGACGATATTCTAAAAAGCTACCAGCGCCAAAGCTAGCCACCGTCCATATCATGATCAGTATCAATACCCAATGATAAATGCCGCCAGTAAATAGGGTCAGCAGCAGCGCCATGACAGCGAGCGCCACCGCCATATGGGCAAAGACAATGAAAAAAAACAACCCATAAAGTAACAAGCTGCGCTGAGTACGGGTGCGCTGTTCACCAAAAAAATCCATCTAATTTTCTAACCCAAAAATAACCACATACATATAAGTATCAGCTCATATCGACGATGGGAGCTTGAGCAATCACCTTTCTATCTTCAAAGACCAAGGGACTTAAAGGACGAAACCCAAAAGTGCTGCTAATGAGATTATTGGGAAATACTTCGCGATCATTATTGTAAAACATAACACTGTCATTATAATGCTGGCGCGCAAAGCCGATGCGGTTCTCTGTATTGGTCAGCTCATCCATCAGCTCTTTGATCATGCTGTCTGCTTTTAGCTCAGGATACGCTTCCACGACAGCTGAGAACTGCCCTAAGGCTTTGGACAACATGCCTTCTGCCTTGGCAAATAGCGCCATATGCTCGAGCGAATCTGGCTGATGTGAACTTGAATCTTGTAAGCTTTGGGCATGATTACGTGCGCCAATCACCCGTGTCAACGTCTCTTGTTCATGCGTCAAATAACGCTTGGCTGTCTCAACCAAGTTCGGAATCAAATCATGACGGCGTTTAAGCTGTACATCGATCTGCGCAAAGCCATTTTTTGCCTGATTGCGCGCGCGTACCAATTTATTAAATATCGATACCCCAAACACAACCGCTAGAATGACAAATATAATAAATAGCCAAACGAAAATTTTCATAATACTATTCCAAAGGGTTTAAGGCGTTTTGAGGTTAGATTTCATAAAGATAATTACATTGTATTTTAACCGATATTAATCGATAAAATATCAGAATTGGATAAAACATTAGACAAAAAAAAGCCCTTTACAATGAAGGGCTTAATACAATACGCAAGCATTTTTAATTATTTACTGAGACAGTTGTCAAATTTTAGGCAAAAAAAAGCGACTCCAAAAGCACATCCTCGGCACACATTATAACTATTACCGTTGCTACCTTCCGGTCCTGGCGGGGTTCATAGAACAATGTTGCGAGGCTACCAATGGAGCCACCAGTTGCAAATTATACAAGAATTTCTCAGTATTACAACCCCTTTTATAAAAGCATTTGTTTTAGAACACAAAACAAATAGTAACCTAAGTGACAAAATTCTCACAGCAACGCTTTTAAATTTTGCTATTTTAGTGAGTGAAGCTGGGCACACAACAAATAAAATGACCAGCTTCTAGGGTTTGTCTTCATATAACGAGATGTTTTATTTGGAGACAACTCACTTAAAACTATAAATATTCACTGAGGAAACAACATGAAAACGACATTACTTAATAAAGCAGCGCTAGCGACAGGCACAGCCCTTTTATTGACAGCCGCCATGGGCAGTGCGCATGCAGAGACAACAGGCTATGACCAACTTACTTTTCAAACAGAAGTAAAAGAAGACATTCAAAACGATGAAGTACGAGCCAGCTTGTATAAAAAAGCACAGGCCACGGACTCTAAAACCCTAGCCACAACTCTTAACACTACCATCAACAATGCAATGAAAATTGCTAAACGCTACCCTAGCGTCACAGTCAGCACCGGACAGCAGAGCACTTACCCCCGCTATGATAAAAATGACAAAATCATTGGCTGGACGGGACAGGCAAATATAGATCTGAAGAGCACAGATTTTGCTGCAACCAGCCAGCTCATTGCAGATTTACAATCAACCTTAGTCATGGACAATCTAACTTTTGGTGTTTCAGAAGCCAAAAAAGACGCGATCGAACAAAAACTGATGACTGACGCTTCTCGCGCCTTTCAGCAGCAAGCTAAAAATCTCACTCGTGCTTGGAATGCTCGCGATTATCGTGTAGTAAATGTTAACTTAAACACAGGTAGTAACTATCCACGTCCTATGTATAGCGCCATGAGTATGAAAGCGGAATCTGCTGATGCTGTGCCAAGTCAAAATTTTCAGTCGGGTGACAGCACCATTTCAGTAACGGCCAATGGCACTATTGAGCTGACCAAATAACATTGTTTATATCTAAAAAACGATATTATTTAAAAATGATGTATGTAGACAAAAGTTAGTCTAGTCGTATCAAAAAAGGCAAGCGCCATATTGGTGCTTGCCTTTTTATTTGGATATACAGCCGATGCTAAATAAAACCGAACCATTATATTGGAACGCGAAACTGGTATAAATTTTTCTTGCTTGCTGTGCCTTCGCAGCTCGATGCTGCAAAAAATTCACTCCAGTCCCGCTGACTTATTTTTATACAAAACTCACTGTATTAGGGCGTGGCAGTTTTTTTCTGCCGCAATTTCAACAGAACTTTTTGATGCCATGGCAGATTTTGATAAGCCAAAAGCTGCTTAGCAATTTTCTTGTTATTTTGTATCGTTGTATTATTTTGAATCACATAAATAGTACGTGCCACTTGCTGCAGCACTTGACCTTTCTCATTTTTAATTACTGCTTTTACAGTGTGCTCACCCGGTAAGATATCAACCGTTGCAATCGAGGCGCTTAGACCTTGCGCAACTTCACTCTCATCAAGATAAATACCAATACTATCGCCTGCTTGCAAAGCTGGTTTTACCTGCACCCTTACATTGATATTTTGTGCGGGACGGCGATAAGCACGTTCTTCGCTAGGCTCAGTGATCGCCATCTGATAATTCACTGGTGTCTGAGCGGCAGTGCTTGTAACAGCCACAGCGGCAGTTTGCGACATATTCGATGACTGGCTGCGTGTACCGTTGCTACTTATATTATTGCTACTCGATCTATTGGATTCATTGCCTGTGGTAATAGCCAACTGACTCACTTGTTTGTCAGCTTGTTGCTCATAACTTTGTGGTCGATCGGTAAAGGTTACTTGACCTGTTTTTTCATCAACGATTTTATAGATAGGCGCAGCGTTTGCAGTAGCCGTATAGAAGCTGGCTGTGCTAATAATCGTAGCACACAGTAACCCTAGCTTTATGTTAGTTTTTGAAAAACTTGATTTTGATAATACAGTCATGTTCAGTCAACCCACTCAGTGTCTAGCGTTGATGTGTTTTTATACAAACTATTATGCGACAATTTTTCTATGAAAGCAGTAATGATTTTACAAAAACCGTTTTTAACTACTTTAAATAAGTTATTGTTAACCATAAAAAAACCAGCCAAGTTTACTTGACTGGTCTTAATTCATCACAGTACTGCTTATTATAAGTTAAAAATTAACAGCTATAGTACATATCAAATTCAACTGGATGCACAGTCACATTCAGACGTTGTACTTCTTCTTCTTTCAATGCGATAAATGCTTCTAGCATATCTTTAGTAAACACATCGCCTTTTAACAAGAACTCATGGTCGTCACGCAAAGCCTGTAGCGCCACATCTAAGCTTTCAGCAACCGTTGGAATTTGTGCTTCTTCTTCTGGTGGTAAGTCATACAGGTTTTTGTCAGCTGCTTCGCCAGGATGCGTTTTGTTCTGAATACCATCAAGACCTGCCATTAATAGCGCTGCAAATGCTAAGTATGGGTTTGCCGTTGGATCAGGGAAACGCGCTTCAACACGAACTGCTTTAGGGCTGCTCACATGTGGAATACGAATAGACGCTGAACGGTTAGACGCTGAATAAGCCAGTTTAATCGGCGCTTCATAATGTGGCACCAAACGCTTGTAGCTGTTGGTCGATGGATTGGTAATCGCATTCAAGGCACGAGCGTGTTTGATGATACCACCGATGAAATACAAAGCGGTTTCAGACAGACCAGCATACTCATCACCAGAGAACGTGTTGACGCCATCTTTTGAGATCGACATATGCACATGCATACCTGAACCATTGTCACCAACGATTGGCTTTGGCATAAAGGTCGCCGTTTTGCCAAACTGATGCGCTACGTTATGAACCACATATTTTAATTGCTGAACTTCATCCGCTTTACGTACCATGGTATTGAACGCAACACCAATTTCAGACTGGCAAGAAGCCACTTCATGATGATGTACTTCTACACTGCCTTTACCAACGATCTCTTCGATACGCTCACACATCACAGCACGCATATCATGCGAGCTATCGATTGGTGGTACTGGGAAATAGCCGCCTTTGACACGTGGACGATGCGCCATGTTGCCCCACTCGTAAGTCTCGCCTGTCGACCAAGCCGCTTCTTCCGCCGTGATTTTATGGCTAACACCTGACATGTCGATTGACCATTTTACATCATCAAATACAAAAAACTCAGGCTCAGGACCGAAGTATGCAGTATCACCAATACCAGTAGACTTCAAATACTCTTCGGCACGGCGCGCGATAGAACGTGGGTCACGATCGTAACCTTGCAAAGTTGATGGCTCGATAATATCGCAAGTCACTACCACTGTCACTGCATCAAAGAATGGGTCAAGAAAAGCAGTCTCTGGATCAGGACGTAAAATCATATCTGACGCTTCGATACCTTTCCAGCCTGCAATAGAAGAACCATCAAACATTTTACCGTCTTCCATGACTTCTTCATCAACGCTATGCGCTGGGAAACTGATGTGCTGCTCTTTACCGCGTGTGTCGGTAAAGCGGAAGTCGACCCATTTGGCATTAGAGGATTTGATAAGGTCTAGTAGTTTGTTCGACATAAATAGTCTCCGTTGTGTTGATCAGGTTATTGCGATTTAAAGTTATTGATGCAATTTTCTGGTTGTAAGAATGTTAGATGTGCTTATGAAGCCAAATAGCGCATTCAATATCATACTTATTATTAGCACTGTCAATGCTATTGTTCAAGATACTCTGCTAAAGCATAGCGGTAATTGAACCAATAGTCATCATTAATTCTAACAATATATAACGTTTGATGTTGAACTCTTCAGCCATTTATTAACAATTATTTTTGAATCATGTTACAGCGGTAAGCACACTTGAATGCAATGCTGCAAAGCCTATGCCAATCTTTTAGAAATAATATTTTATAAAACCGCTATCGTATTAATCGTTAATATTTTCAATTATTTATAAGATAATTACTGATATTATTGAAGTGTTTTGAAATGATTGACCTCTAGTTCATCGCCCATTCATAGTGATTAACTACAATAATTACGCACCAAATAATCGCATAAATATTATGTTATGTGCTTTTTTAGTGCATGTATAGTCAGATCAATGCAAAAAAGACTACATTTTTGTTTCACCCTTATCTATATAGCCTGCCCTTCACATTTGATAGATAGCAGAATAGTGGTAAGATAACGGCGTTATACAATCACCTCAAGTTATCCAATCACCTCAATAAGTAGAACACCAATGATTTTGATGATCGATAATTACGACAGCTTTACGTACAATATCGTACAGTACTTCGGTGAATTACAGCAAGACATCACCGTCTGGCGTAACGACCAAGTCACCATCGAACAAATCAAAACATTGGCACCTGACGTGATCGTTATTGGCCCCGGCCCTTGTGATCCTGATCGTGCTGGAATCTCGCTAGCAGTTATCGACACCTTTAAGGGCGTTATTCCGATATTAGGGATTTGTTTGGGTCATCAGGCGATTGGACAAGCATTTGGTGGACAAGTGATCAAAGCTGGTGAAGTCATGCACGGGCGTTTATCAGCCGTTTATCATAAGAATGTCGGTATCTTTGCAGGACTGCCCAATCCTTCACAAGTCACGCGTTATCACTCACTGGTCATTGACAAAACCACTCTGCCCGACTGTCTGGAGCTGACCGCATGGACTCAAAATATTGATGGCAGTATCGGAGAAATCATGGGCATCCGTCACAACACGTTTGCTATCGAAGGGGTGCAATTTCACCCTGAGTCAATCTTGAGCGAAGCAGGTTATCGGCTGCTCAATAACTTTTTGCAGACTCATCATTTGGCAGTATTAACCTCAGACAAGTTACCGCAAGTTGGTTAACATTTTGTAAAAAATCACTAATAATAATAGCAAAACAAAACCCAATCCATTTAACACAATATATAAAAAAATATGAAGCGAGATAATAATGAGCACTGAAAAAATACAGGAAATTCAAACCCCAGATAATATGGCGCAACTGTCTGATGAAGATATCCATCAATTACTAACAACCGCCTTAGGTCGAATCTTTCAGCACATCGACCTCACCTTTGATGAGATGTATCAAGTAATGCTTATCATTATGCAAGGCAGGTGTAGCGATGCCATGATGGGTGCTATTTTGACTGGACTGCGGATGAAAGGCGAGTCCATTGACGAAATCACCGCTTCTGCTAGTGCCATGCGCGCTTTAGCAGCTAATATCACGCCTAATAATTGCGATCATCTGGTGGATATCGTTGGTACGGGCGGTGATGGTGCCAATTTATTTAACGTCTCTACTGCCTCGGCTTTCGTTGCGGCAGCAGCTGGTGCGCAAGTTGCCAAACATGGCAACCGCGGTGTCTCTACCAAATCTGGTAGCTCAGACTTATTGGAGCAAGCAGGTATTAGTCTTGCCCTCACACCCGAACAAGCGAAAGACTGTATCGAAAATCAAGGCGTTGGCTTTTTGTTCGCACCCAATCATCACAGCGCGATGCGTTATGCCAATCCAATACGCCGTGAGTTAAAAGCACGGACGATTTTTAATATTTTAGGACCATTAACCAACCCTGCCGGCACACCCAACTTAGTTATTGGCGTTTTTACCGCCCAGCTTTGCGAGCCTATCGCTAAAGTGATGAAAAACTTGGGCGCACGTCATGTCATGGTCGTCGGCGCAAAAGATGGCTTAGATGAAATCAGCTTGGCAACCTCTACAACGGTCGCTGAGCTAAAAGACGGCGAAATCTCCGTTTATGACATAATGCCAGAAGATGCGGGTATCGAATCACAAACACTTATCGGCCTCGATGTCGATTCTCCAGCGCAAAGTCTTGAGCTAATTTGTGCGGCTTTATCAGGATCAGAGACCACTGACCGCTCGGTCCTCAAAGCGCGTGACATGATTGCATTAAATGCAGGTGCTGCGATATATACCGCAGGACTTGCCAGCAATTATCCTAATGGCGTGAGCCGCGCACAACAAATCATCCAAGATGGTGAAGCATTGCGTAAGCTTGAATCGTTAGCCAAATACACGCAGCAGCTGGCAGAAAAAGTTTAATAAATAACCACTATTAATACGTAAGTTTAGCCATTGTTATCTATTGATATTTAACCATATTCGGATACCCTCATGACCACAACCAATACAGCCATTCCGTCAGTATTACAGCGCATTGTTGCTACCAAATTAGAAGAAGTAAAAGCGGCTCGTGAGGTATTATCTCTTGAAGATTTGCAAGCGCAAGTAGCGGCTGACAACAACCCTCGTCGCGGTTTTGCTGCTGCCCTACGAGCTGCCAGTTCTTACAAAAACGGTATCGGTATCATTGCTGAAATCAAAAAAGCCTCGCCTTCTAAAGGCGTTATCAATCACAATTTTGCGCCTGCCCTATTTGCGCTGCAGTATGAGCAAGCGGGTGCCAGCTGTCTATCCGTATTGACGGATCGTGATTATTTTCAAGGCGATGACAGCTATCTTATTCAGGCCGCCAATGCCGCAAGTCTGCCGATCTTACGTAAAGACTTTATGATTGATGAATATCAAATTTATCAATCTTATCTGCTGGGTGCCGATTGTATATTGTTAATTGTGGCCTGCCTTGACGATACGCAATTACAAGAACTGCATGCGCTCAGTATCGAATTAGGAATGGATGTGCTGATAGAAGTACATACCAAGGCTGAGCTTGAGCGCGCTCTACAGCTACCCCGCTCAGAGCATAATATTTATGGTATTAACAACCGTAATTTGAATACTTTTGATGTGAGTTTACAAACCACTCTTGATCTAAAGAATATTTTAATTGAAGCTTTGACCACTGATGCTGATAGTACAACGTATAAGCCGCTTATCGTCACCGAAAGCGGCATTCATAGCAGTGACGACATTCGTTTGATGCTAGATCACGATATTCAGCACTTTTTAATCGGTGAGCAGTTTATGAAGACCGATCACCCTGGACAAGCGTTACAATCCTTACTTGCGGGCGTCGCAGCAGACGAGTAAAGTAGCGGACATAGTCTGGACTTCAATTATCAGACCATTCATTCATCAACCAACGATACGTTAACTTTTATGTCAAATTCTCTATTTTCAAAAGAAATGCAAGACCAGCTCAAAGAGCTAAAAGGCCAACTGAGCAAAGGACGTGATACCAGTACTCCTGAAGGCGACAGCCAAAAGCCCACCGAGCCTGTGTCACTACCGACCCAAAAGCAAGTCAAAAAAACAGTGAAACAGTTAGACAGTGAACATGTTGATGATGATAAAGTGCTATTTATGCAAGCGATGCACGGTGTCAACCAACTTGAAGACAAAAACGTCCGCTCTCCTGCCAGCGCTGCAAAAGCACGCAAACCCGATGCGGCTACGTTATCGAAACGCGCGGCCGCTCAAGGCAGTGAGGCCAGCAATTTGGGCGCAGGCTTGTCAGATATGCAAGCGCTACTGAATCCTGTTGCTAGCGAAGCGTACTTGTCATATAAACAGCCAACCTTACAAAACAAGATTTTTGATCAACTCAAAAAAGGCAATCTACGTTGGTATGACGCGGTAGATATTCATGGTTGCACCATTGAGGAAGCTCGCGATGCCATGACGCAATTACTGAGCCAAGCAAAGCAAAACAATGAGACAATGGTAAAAATTGTTCATGGTAAAGGTAGTGAAGCCATTCTAAAAACGTGCGTCAATGGTTGGTTACGTCAATTGCCAGAAGTACTGGCATTTTGCTCGGCCCCGCCAAAAGATGGTGGCAACGGTGCTGTACTGGTACTACTTAAAAAGCCTAAAGTTGATGGCGAATAAGTACCTCTGTTTTACTGTAAAAAAGGACTGCTGACTTGCAGTCCTTTTTTATATCAGTAATTCGTACGTTTATCTTCGCACTACACCTAGGCAAATCTTACTACTACTTTTATACAAGCATTTTTCTAACGATTAAGGCGAGTCAATTATGAGCATACACACCATTGAACACTCTCAGGAGTTAGAGACGCATATTACAGCATTAATTGCTATCGAGCCAAGATTTGCTGCTGTCTACAGCCAAGTTGGCATGCCCAGCCTCAGACATAATGTTGGTGGCTTTGAGCAATTAATGAGAGCGATGGTCGGTCAACAGCTGTCTGTGGCCGCAGCAGCCAGTATTTGGCAGCGCTTGATAGATGCAAATTTGACCACGCCGCAGGCCATTCATGAAGCGACAGATGAGACATTACGGGCGCAAGGATTGTCTAAACAAAAAACGCGGTATGTGCGATCATTGGTCGAGCATGATATCGACTTCGTCGCCCTAGAATCAATGCCAGACGAAGAGGTAATAAAAACACTAACTGCCGTCATTGGTATTGGCCGCTGGACGGCTGAGATGTACTTATTGTTTTCATTAAAACGAGTAGATGTACTGGCCGTTGATGACTTAGCGATTAAAGTTGCAGCGATGGACTTACTAGCTTTGGCTGAGCGCCCAACACCAAAACAACTAAAGCACCTCACCCAAGACTGGTCACCACATCGTAGCGCGGCCAGCCTGTTGCTATGGTCATACTATGGTTTATTACGCAATAAGACCGCAGTACCTTTATAGAATTAGGGTTTGGTATTTATATAAATATTCTACTTAATCTGCCCTATTCTATTAAGGCTGATTCCATATAGAAAAACCTAACTTCTTTTTTGTATGCTTAAAAGTGCTTTTCTTTAATATACGGCTTTTATTCTTTAGCTTTCTGAAGGTATTACTCTTTTTACGATTGACTGAGCCAGCCATTGATTGGCTAACGTTGTTATCATCTTCAGTGCTGTCGCTCTCTTTATTTAAATTTACAGTATTCTGACTGACATTATCAGCGCTGTCAGGGGTATCAAGATCGTTGACATTTGACGTATCCGCTACCGATTCATCAGTAACCGTATCTTCGACATCGTTTTTCATGTGATGCTCAGGCTCATCTTGATTGAGAATAAGCTGCTGCGTTGGTAGCGCGTGCTCGACCTTGTATTTTGCCACTTCATTTAACATATCAACAAACAAGACATTTTGTTTGTCGTAAAACTCAGCCACGCCATTGGCATTAATATAAGCCTGAAATTGAATGACATAGCAGTCTTGACGTAGCTCTGAGATATGGACCTGATTCCATTCTTGATTGGTCAGATAGTGCTCACGGATAAACTCATCCAAGTCTTTTACCATTTTAAAGACCACATCAATATCAGCGGTACGCTTGAGATATAACTGATGAAAAAATCGAAACATATCACGCGAGGTAAAATTTTCAATCTGCATCGATGAAAAATCGCCATTTGGTACCGTGACAATGGTTCGTGATGGGGTGCGCACACGTGATGAGCGGATACCAATATCAATGACGGTGCCTTCATACGTGCCAAATTTACAATAATCCCCTATTCGTACTGGCGAATCGGCGACCACAACGACACTACCGACAAGGTTTTCAATGGTTTTTTGCGCACCAAGTGCTAATGCCAAACCACCCACACCCAAAGCTGCAATACCTGTGGTTAAATCAAAACCGAGATTACCGAAGATGACAATGACGGCAAATATCAATAGCAGCGCTTTAACGACCTTGCGCATGAGTCCCAAAATTGAGACTCGTTCAGTATAGTTTTTCTTATAACTGAGGTTTACCGCTCGAGTAAATATGGCATCGATAACTCGTAACAGCAACCACGTTGTCGCCACCCAAGAGGCAATGTCTGTAAAACGATTGATCGGTTCACGCAGCGTGACAGATACACCAGCATAAACCATCACTTCAGACAATATTAATGCCATAGTGACCACAGCCATTGGCAGTATCACCTTGTCAGGCAGCGGCAGTGGCATCCCCCGTACGCGAGGATACATAATTCGCAATAAATGATACAGCAGCCATACCGTAATATAGGTAAGCACAAGGCTACTGACCATCATGATCAATGCAGCAACCAAGTCGACCATTTGATAGCCAAAAATCTTTTTGCCTTCTAACGATTCAAACGTATAACGAGAAACCAAAGTCGGCTCAGTGTTTTCGATCACTTCTGGTATTGAGCTGAGTGTGTCACTCGAAAACTGCCAGTACTGCTCACCTGAATCAGATATGACCCTTTCTAGTATCAATGACACGTTTTTTTCGCCAACATTGATCACGCCGACATTTTCTTGACTTGGTGGTAATTGGTCGGTCAGATTGCCCTCAGGATTATTATTGATCTGCAAATCAGGCTGAAAACGTCCGCCCGCATCCAGCGCTTGTTTAAACTGCCGTACAATAGTCGTTGGGTTATCAGACTTCGTTAAGTTTAAATAATTACTCGCCAGCAGATAATCATTTTCACCCAGCGCGCTAATAAATCCTTGTACCGTATGCCGCGGCGTATCTCGCCCAAACGAATCCGGTAGGGGTGTACTGGCTGATTCTTCACTATTACTGTCACCTCCACCAAGTGCACCAACTTCAGCAGCAAAGGCGTGATTGGGCAATAATAGGCTCAACATCATCGCCAGCAAAAATACCACTATCGTTAATGGTATTTTGCGGCTTAGATATGATAAGGATGATTTAGTATTGGAAATCAGATTACGCTCAATAGACAAAACAAACCTCTTAGCTCTATGAATAGTACAACCAAATATGGATAAAACTTGGCACTATAATAGCAATTATTTATCACCGCAGTGATTTTGATTATGGGTTTTTATCATCGTCTATTTTAATCTTCTGTGTCTCAAATTTTTACTATCATGATGTCAGCATAGGCAACAGATCATTTATCTAGGGTATGTCATCAATTAGATTATGAAAATTAAAATGAGATAAATTAATGCTAAATAAGGAAGCATTCGCAGTGAATATGAATATATTGACAAGAGTTTTGACACCGTTTAGCGAAAATTTAGCCATTTTAAGGCCATAAAATATATAAATGTACTAATTGATGACACGCACTAGACAACAGTAAAAGATTTCAAACGGTCAAAAAACGGTCATGATGAAAACCACTCAGCATATCGTGAAGAAACATTAGGTTAAATTGGTTTATAAATAAGGCACTTTTGTAGATAATGGCGACGTGTCATTCAGTTATTATTTTTTGTAATTTTTAGCGTTATAACTTTCGACTTTGTAACTTTTTTATTTGATTAATTTGGAATCTAATATGGTTTTATCACGTTCATCTTCGACCGCTTATCTTCGATTGTGTATTTTAAGCGCACTTGGTATGGTTGCCGTTAGCGCGACAGCAGCCACCAATGATTTAGCGATGGCTGACGATAATGCGCTACCAAAAGTCGAGCTTGATGAAATCGTCGTCACCGCAACGCGTACGCCAACTAAAACCAGTAATGTTATCGCACAAACGCGTGTAATCGATAAAGAAGAGTTACAGCGTTATCAGGGTCAGACAGTGGTTGATGTATTAAAGAATCAATCTGGTATTAATATCAGTCAAAGTGGCGGCATAGGAACTATTAGTAACTTTTATATGCGTGGTTATGATAGCAAACAAGTCCTTGTAATAATTGATGGCATTCGCTACAGCTCTATTTCTACAGGAACGCCGTCATTAAATCTCTTATCGGCCGACCAAATTGACCGTATTGAAATTTTATACGGCGCTTCAGGCTCCAGTATTTATGGATCTGACGCCATGGGCGGTGTCATTCAGATTTTCACTAAAGGCAGCAATGTAGAACAATCTAATGTTTCTACTACAATCGGTTACGGTAGCCACAATCATTACCAAGTAGGTGTAACCGGTCAGCTTAAAAACGATACTTCGTCACTGAGCTTAGGTGTCAGTCGCAACAAAACAGACGGTTTTAACGCGATTGCCAATAGTAATTCTTTTGATTACAACGCTGACGATGATGGCTTTAAATCTACCAATGCTAGTTTAGGGTTGCAGCATAAGCTTTCAAACTCTTTAAGCGCAGGGCTAAGTGCCTTATATTCTGACTCTACAACTGATATTGACTCTGCCGGTAATACATTTCCAAATGCGTATTCAGATCAGAAAAATGGCAGTACCAATGCTTTTATTCAACATCAAACGCCATTGACCGTTACGAAGCTTAGTTACGGTCAGAGTATTGATAAACTGACTTCTCATGATAATAACTCTATTAATTATCAAGATGGTAGCCAATTTGATACGACTCAAGAACAGGCACGTTTAGAGAGTCAGATTAATGCGCAACCGGGTACTGTTACTGTCGGTGCTGAATGGTTGTCTCAAAAACTAGATGCTTCAGACGTTTTAGATTTTTCAGGCTTTCCTGCTCCTGCAGT
This sequence comes from Psychrobacter aquaticus CMS 56, assembly GCF_000471625.1. Lineage (GTDB taxonomy): Bacteria > Pseudomonadota > Gammaproteobacteria > Pseudomonadales > Moraxellaceae > Psychrobacter > Psychrobacter aquaticus. The sequence continues at coordinate 227,770 of NZ_AUSW01000035.1, read as the reverse complement.
TCAAACCGCTTATGATCCTGACGACAGAACGGTCAAAAGTGCTTTTGTTGGCTATCAACTATCAGAATCTTATTACGACTTACAAGCTAATTACCGCGTCGATGATAACTCCCAATATGGTAACGAAAGTACCTATAACGTAGGCGCTGCTGTGCGCCCATTGGATGGTGTGCGAATCGGCGCCAGCTATGCTACAGGCTTTCGCGCACCAACCTTTAACGATTTATACTATCCTGGTTATAACAACCCAGATTTGAAGCCTGAAACCAGTAAAAACACTGAAGTGTTCGTAGAGTACAATAAAGGAAAGCAAATTTCACGCCTTACTGGCTATCATACAGATGTAGAAGACTTGATTGGTGGCAACACTAATACAGGTGAGGCACAAATAAAAGGAATAAGCCTTACGTCAGACTGGCGTGTCGATTCGTTTTTATTTGGTTTAGGGTATGACTATTTAGACGCTAAAAACAAAACAGCCAATAGCACCAACTATAATAACGACCTTGTCTATCGTCCTCAAAATAGCGGTTTAATTTATGTTGGTTATCAGCAACCTACCTTTGATGTACGCCTTGAGGCTAAACATACTGACGATAGATTCTCTGACGCAACCAACCAAACCAAGTTAGACAGTTATACGTTAGTTAATTTAAGTGGCAGTATTTACATTCAACCTAATCTTCGTGCTAACTTACGTGTCGATAACCTGACTGATGAAGACTATACTTTGTCTAATCAGTTCGGTACAGAGTACGCTACTGACGGTATCAACTACTTCACCTCACTAACCTATAACTGGTTCTAGAATTATAGAAACAAGTATTTATCATTAATAATAAAAGGTCATCAATCGATGGCCTTTTTAATGCCTGTCAAAGCTGCAAACTACATATGCTATCATTGACATAATCCAATAGGTGACAAGCTAGGCTTCATCTATTACAATAACGACCTCCGAGAGGTGTTGCGCCATAAGTATGAATCATGGATTGTGTATTCAAAACTCCACTATTCAACCCTTATGTTAGGCTCGGTTAACTGTTGGCTGCCCTTATAGGTCGTCAACAGCGCAAATAACGGCACCTGCGTTTTTATTCTTTTTATCATAAATTAACCACTGATAGGAGCATATTATGGACGCAGTGTCTAACACCCCATCTGCCCATACGATCGACCCCTCTTTCACTGACTATAAAGTTGCTGACATCAGCCTCGCTGATTACGGCCGCCGTGAAATCACCCTTGCTGAAGCTGAAATGCCTGCCCTCATGGGTTTGCGTCGTCGCTACGAAGCCGACCAACCGCTAAAAGGCGCAAAAATCGCTGGCTGTATTCATATGACGATTCAGACTGCGGTTCTTATCGAGACACTAGTCGCGCTAGGTGCTGAAGTACGCTGGACGTCATGTAATATCTTCTCAACCCAAGATCACGCTGCTGCGGCTATTGCTGCTGCTGGTATCTCTGTTTATGCTTGGAAAGGCGAAACCGAAGAAGAGTACGAGTGGTGTCTGCGCCAGCAAGTACACGTTGGCGGTGAAGCATCTGGTCAGCTGTGGGATGCAAATTTAATCTTGGATGATGGTGGCGATTTAACCGCACTGATTCATGATGATTACGCTGAATTGCTTGATAACATTCATGGTATCTCAGAAGAGACCACTACTGGTGTCCATCGTTTGGTTGAGATGTTAAATAAAGGCACGCTAAAAGTACCTGCCATCAACGTCAATGATGCGGTGACCAAATCTAAAAATGACAATAAATATGGCTGCCGTCACAGCTTAAATGATGCCATCAAACGCGCAACCGATATGTTCCTTGCTGGTCGCCGCGCTTTGGTTATCGGTTATGGCGATGTGGGTAAAGGTTCTACGCAAAGCTTACGTCAAGAAGGCATGATTGTACGTGTTTCAGAAGTCGATCCTATCTGTGCGATGCAGGCTTGTATGGACGGATTTGAAGTACTGTCACCTTACATCAATGGCGACAACACTGGCGGTGCGGACAATATCAATACGCGTCTGCTTGAAGATACTGACATGATTGTCACGACCACTGGTAATTACCATGTTTGTGATAGACATATGTTAGCAGCACTCAAGCCGGGTGCAGTGGTCTGTAATATTGGGCATTTTGACACCGAAATTGACACCCAATTTATGCGTGATAACTGGCGCTGGGTTGAGATCAAGCCACAAGTTCATCAAATTTTCCGCTCAGACGATGAAAACGATTATCTGATTTTGCTTGCTGAAGGTCGTTTGGTGAACTTGGGTAACGCCACTGGTCACCCATCACGTGTGATGGACGGCTCATTTGCCAACCAAGTATTGGCACAGATGTATTTGTTCGAAGAAAAATTCGCCGACTTGCCAGCTGACACACGTACTGACAACTTATACGTCAAAGTATTACCGAAGAAATTAGACGAAGAAGTTGCAGCGGCAATGGTCGCAGGGTTCAATGGTACGCTGACGAAGCTTACCGAAAAACAAGCTGAATATTTGGGCGTGCCTGTCGAAGGGCCATTCAAACCTGACGCTTATAAATACTAAAAGGAGTCAGACTGTGAGTAAGCCGGCTTTCTCCTTTGAGTTTTTCCCTGCAAAAACTGAGCAAGGGCACGATAAGTTACTAAGCACTTATGATGAGTTGAATAAGCTATCACCGGCCTATTTTTCGGTAACCTATGGTGCTGGTGGCTCAACCCGTAGCCGTACTCTGGATATCGTACACGCCTTATGCGCACGCGGTGATACTGACATTGCGCCGCACATGTCTTGTATTGGTGATGACAAAAGTGAAATCGCCGAATTGCTCGATCTTTATAAAGGTTTGGGTATCAAGCGTTTGGTAGCACTCCGTGGTGACTTACCATCAGGTCAGGTTGGTATGGGTGAGCTACCGTTTGCCGTAGACTTGGTTAAGTTTATTCGTGAACACTCAGGCGATCATTTTCATATCGAGGTGGCTGCCTACCCTGAGATGCATCCACAAGCGCGTAGCTTTGCGTTTGATGTCGACAATTTAGTCAATAAGTACCAAGCTGGGGCGAATGCTTCGATTACGCAGTTTTTTTATAATGCCGATAGCTATCTTTATTTGCGCGACACTTTAGAAAAACGCGGCATCGATACCGTGGCTAAGCCTTTAGTCGCTGGTATTATGCCAATCACCAATTCTAGCAACCTTATACGCTTTGCCGATAGCTGTGGCGCTGATATTCCGCGTTATGTGCGTAAGCAGTTATCTGACTTTGGTGATGATAGTAAAGCCATCCGCGAGTTTGGTTTTGACGTCGTCTATCGTCTGTGTGAGCGTCTTATTAGTGAGGGCGTCCCTGCCATGCATTTTTATAGCATGAATAAGGTCGAGCCAAATAAACGCTTGGTTGAGGCCTTGGGATTGACAGCTTAAACCAGTAACATTCTGATTGCTAAATGACTGGCGTTCTTAGGAGCGCCAGTTTTTTATTGTTGCATTATTTATTATTTGTGGGTACAAGGCAAACGAGTGCAAGTACGACGCATGGTAGGCCAAACGAGTTTGACAGAGCTAATCGTATTTTTAGGGTTTAATATGGTCGATCCCAAGTAAAATGGATACACGATATTATGATGTGGGACTGGGATAAATTTTTCTTGCTTGCTGTGCCGTTGCAGACAGAGGCTACAAAAAATTTATCCCAGTCTCGCTGACTCTCTTTTATGTTGACCTCACTATATAATACACAATCTACCAACGATAACACCCTTACCTACACAAATGATATTCTGCTAAGATATTTAAACATATTGTTATTTAAAATATAGGACTAAGCGACTGTGCGACGTTTTTTTTATGACACCCGTAATGATATCAATGATGGAAAAGACGCCATCTACCCTCAGCTTAACACGGTGCCTATCGGTGCCATCGTGGAATTGACAGAGAACATCGTCCATCATTGGTGCCGTGTTTTACGAGCAAATATTGGCGATCAAGGTGTGTTATTTGATGGATTCGGCGGTGAGTATCAAGTACAGCTACAAACTATCAGTAAAAAACATGCCACTGCGACTTTACTGGCGCATTTAAAGGATGATCGCACTACTACTGTCTTTACTAAGATTGGCCTAGTGATGAGTCGCGGCGAGCGAATGGACTACGCCATCCAAAAATCGACCGAGCTTGGTGTCACTGCCATTCAATTATTAAGCAGTCATCATGGCGAGGTTAACCTAAAGCCAGCACAAGTCGAAAAAAAGCTGGCGCATTGGCAACAAGTTGCCATTGCCGCCTGTGAACAATGCGGACTCAATCGCCCACCACTTATTATTGCGCCTTTATCGATAAATGATTGGTTAAGCAATGTAGACAACAAGCCGTCGAACAGAGACATAGTTGTCAGTCCTATTGTATCCATGCTCAGTCTAGATCCTCATTATCAAATATTACAGCAGACAGCCGATTTACGTATGCAATTGAGCGTACCCGCAGCAGGACAACCTGCTATGCCTAAGTCGCTACCAGCCGTCCTAAAGCAAAAAACCGCTTATATTGAGCTATTGATTGGCCCAGAAGGAGGACTTAGCATCGATGAATGCCAACAAGCAGCAGAGGTTGGTTTTGAGCCGTGGCAAATTGGCACAAGGGTCTTACGTACCGAGACTGCGCCAGTGGTCGCATTGGCGACACTCCATGCTTTGAGTAATTAGTTAACCAAACGCCACAGATGCAATTTTACTGTTTTATTCTGACGTTGTGAGTTTCATCATGCCTAATTTTGCTCCTATTTCAGTCGCAGCCAAGCAGCAACTACTGGCCAAATTGTGCGAGCAACTGGATGATGCTGTTTTTATCTTAGACGCCAATTTACGCTATCTGTCGGTAAATGCCAGTTATGAGATGATGATTGGTTATCGCGAGGCATTTATCATTGGGCGACCACTTGGTATATATGCCGCAGAGTTTTTATCAGAAGAAGAAAGGGTTATTTTAGCGGATATCATCAATCACTTAGATAGCCGTGGTTTTTATGAAAATAATTTTTCTATGCCCAATCGCTATGGACAGATGCTTGAATGTCATATGACATACCGCAAAATTTGTGTCGAGGATGCTACTTATTACGTCGGCATGGTACGTGATGTGTCTTTGGCCATTAAAGACCAAAAAAAGGTGACGCACCTGCTCAACTATGACCAATTGACCGGCTTACCCAATCGTAAAGTATTCTTGAGTCAAACCAGTGATTTACTATTAGACAGCTACCAAGACGTCATTATCGTGCGCTTCAATATTGATCGTTATCGCCATCTCGCAAGCCTACTGGGCTCTGATAGTATCAATACTTTGATAGAGAAATTTGTCACACGCATTAAAAACCTCAAGCTCGATAATTTACAGTGTTTTTCTCATTTTGGTGGCGATGATTTTGCCTTATCATTCGAGTGCAATGATGCCAATATGATACGTCATCAACTAGATAGCTTAATGCAAATGTGTGAACGCCCTTTCTCTTTGGACGAAAACACTGCGACAAAAGCCAATATTTATTGCCGTATTTCCGTCGGTGTCAGTTATTTTCCTGACAATGATGATGATTTGAATGGGTTACTAATCAAAGCCGAAAAAGCGCTACATTATATCAAGCAGCAAGGTGGTGACGATATCTGCTGGTATCATACAGATATTGACGAAGCCACCGCTGGCAGCTTACAGTTAGAGGCTGAGCTTAGAATCGCGGCAACTGAAGGCCAGTTTATACCGTATTATCAACCGAAATTTGAACTGGCTACTGGCATTATCACTGGTTTTGAAGCCCTAGTACGCTGGCAGCATCCAACACGCGGCCTGCTAAAACCGATAGATTTTATCGATGCTATTCTCACTCACAAGCTATCATTTGAGCTATTCTCACAAATGGCCGTTCGAATTACCCAGCAGTTATCTATTTGGCTACAACAAGGCTTTTGTCAGCACATCTGTATCAATGCTGACGCCGCTGAATTTAGTCATCCTGATTTTTTTGAGATGGTGAAAAATCTGTTAGCACAGCATGATATTTACGCGCAGCAATTACATATCGAAGTGACTGAATCTTCTTTAATTCAGCGCCACGCTAACGTCAAAAAACAACTTGATTCGCTCAAAGAGCTAGGTGTTTTTCTGGCTTTGGATGATTTTGGTACTGGCTACGCGTCCTTAAGTTACCTACAAGAATATCCGTTTGATTTTATTAAAATCGATAAAAGTTTTATCTCTAATATCGAAACTGATCGTACTCAGCATGCAATTGTAAAAGCCATTTTAGACTTGGCAGTTGCCCTCGATATGCAAGTAATCGCTGAAGGTATCGAAACCCAGCAGCAGCGCGACCTGCTATTAGCGATGGGCTGTCAGTATGGTCAAGGCTATTTTCTTGGCAAACCCGTGCCTGTTGATATTGCCACTGAGATGTTGATTCAGCAGTACGCTCCCAAATAAACCACGATTAACTGTCACCTACTTAACCCATATCATTCGTGTTTTCATAGAGTTATTGCAGTCGCGTTAAGCGCCTAACGTTGATTGTATAGCCGATGCAAGATGGGTTCATGACTTATCAGTGCTGTCACCAAACTTGTATAATCGCCTACGAAAGCCTATCTTTTATAGTGAATTTGTTAGAGCGCATCAAGCCTCAAGCCGACTCTGACAATCGCCATTTATTTCAATACTATTTTATGTAATCGATCATTTGGTCAATCTGCGTTACTGCCTATCGCGTATTTGAGTTCGTTAGATTCAAGTGGCATACGCTGGGTGCTAGATGATGGCACAGCATATACTCACCATTGACTATCATCGGTTGTATTCTAAAAAGGACAGGAAGTTATGCAATATAAAGCACCCCTACGCGATATCAAATTTGTCATGCATGAGCTTTTGAACAGTACTGCTCATTATCAAACCATGAATGATTACGCTCATGTTGAAGCGGACATCGTAGACAGCTATCTTGAAACTGCTGCAAGCTTTGCTGAAAACGAGCTGTCGCCTCTAAACCAAAGCGGTGACGCTGAAGGCTGTCATTTTAGTAATGGTGAAGTAACCACGCCTAAAGGCTTTAAAGAAGCCTACAAGCAGTACTGTGAGCTTGGCTTTACCTCTTTAACTGCCGAAGAGGAGTTTGGCGGTCAAAACATGCCAATGTCACTCAATTCAGCTATCTCTGAAATTATAGGCACGGCCAACTGGTCATTTGGTATGTACCCTGGTCTATCAGAGGGCTGCATGGCAACGCTTGAGCATCATGGTACGGATGAACAAAAACAAAAGTATCTGCCAAACTTGATAGCGGGCGAATGGACAGGTGTGATGTGTTTGACCGAGCCGCAGTGTGGTTCTGATCTAAACTTAGTTCGCACCAAAGCTGAACCTAACGATGACGGCACTTATAACATCAAAGGCAGCAAAATTTGGATTTCAGCCGGTGAGCACGATATGTCTGACAATATTATCCATATTGTTTTGGCTCGTCTTCCAAATGCACCTGCTGGTACCAAAGGCTTATCTTTGTTCGTTGTACCTAAATTTATGGTCAATGACGATCATAGTTTAGGCGCGCGTAATGCTGTCTCTTGTGGCTCAATTGAGCACAAAATGGGTATCAAAGCATCGGCCACTTGTGTCATGAACTACGACGGGGCGACTGGTTTCTTGATCGGTGAAGAAAATCGCGGTCTGAATGCGATGTTCACCTTTATGAATGTGGCACGTATTGGCACAGCTATTCAAGGTGTTACTGCGGCTCAATTTGCCTTTCAAGGTGGCTTAGCGTTTGCAAAAGATCGCCTAGCATTTCGTTCTTTAGACGGTACTAAAGCGCCTGAAAAACCTGCTGATCCTATCATTGTGCACCCTGCCGTCCGTGATATGTTATTGACGACCAAAGCCTTTGCCGAGGGTGGACGTGCTCTTATAGGTTATATGTCTCAGTTCGCTGATACCGTCGCTAAAGGCGAAGGTGAGGCACAAGAATATGCCAACCAAATGCTGTCTTTACTAACCCCAATCGGTAAAGCGTTCCTAACCGAAACTGGACTAGAAGCGGCAGGTCACGGCGTACAGATATTAGGCGGTAGTGGTTTCTGTACGGAGTATGGCTTAGAGCAGAACGTCCGTGATACGACTATTTCTTGTATCTATGAAGGCACCACTCAGATCCAATCGCTAGATTTGATTGGCCGTAAAGTGTTGGGCTCACAAGGTAAATTACTGGTCAACTTTACCAATGTGATTCAGCAGTTCTGTGATGACAATAAAGACAATGAAGCCATGGAGCAGTTTATTACGCCCCTTCTCAACCACATTAAACAATGGGGCGAATTGACCACTGAAATTGGCAAGCAAGCTGCTGAAAATCCAGAAGCCGTTGGCGGTGCAGCCGTTGATTACATGTACTTTAGTGGTTATGTGACCCAAGCTTATTTATGGGCACGTATGGCACTGATCGCTCAAACCGAAATTGCTAAAGGCAACAGCGAACACGCCTTTTATGATGCCAAACTCAAAACGGCACAGTTCTACTTTACCAAGCTATTACCACGTACGACGACTTACGCACAGCGTATCAGCACGGGTGTCGAGCCGTACATGAGCATGGATGTTGAGCAGTTCGCCTTTTAATTAAAAGGTTCAAATCTTTAGCAAGATATGTCTGTCGGCAATATACTTCGGTATGTTGCCGATTTGCTTTGTATGGCTACTTATATAATCAGGTCAATATAAAAGAGAGTCAGCGAGACTGGGATAACTTTTTTGTAGCTTCTGATAGCAACGGCTCTGCAATAGCGATTGCTAAGTTTTGGTGTACGCACAATTCACGAAGAAATACACTCGCTCACCCGCTTATTTGTTAAACTTTGGTTATGAATCGCTAAGGTTACCTCAAAAAAACAGTTGATAATCTTAACAACGCCCATTTTATTCAATTAAACCAAAGGAATGTTTATGGCTGTTTATAATGCCCCTCTTAATGACATGCGCTTTATCTTAAATGATGTGTTTAAAGCGCCAGAATTTTGGCAAAGCAACGAAAACTTGGCACATGTCGACATGCAAACGGTCGATATGATTTTGGAAGAAATGGCAAAACTTTCAAAAAACGTTCTTTTACCTATCAACCGCAGTGGTGACGAAGAAGGCGCAACCTTTGAAGGTGATGGCGTTGTGACCACACCAACTGGCTTTAAAGAAGCCTACAAGCAGTACGCTGAATCAGGCTGGGTCGGTTTAAGTGGCAATGCAGAATACGGTGGTCAAGGTTTTCCAAAAATGGTCACCATGCTGACTGAAGAGATGATTTTTACGGCCAATCAGTCATTTGCTCTTTATCCTAACCTAACCGTTGGGGCGACGCTTTGTCTGAATGCCGCTGGCTCTGAAGAGCAAAAACAGACGTATCTAGAAAAAATGTACAACGGCGAGTGGGCTGGTACTATGTGTCTGACAGAGCCACATGCGGGTACTGACCTAGGTATCATTAAAACCAAAGCCGTGCCTAATGAGGATGGCAGCTACGATATCTCTGGCACCAAAATCTTTATCACTGGCGGTGAGCATGATTTAACTGAGAACATCATTCACTTGGTATTGGCAAAGACGCCTAATGCACCAGAAGGCTCAAAAGGCATTTCGCTATTTGTCGTACCAAAATTCTTGGTCAATGAAGATGGTAGCTTGGGCGCGCGCAATACCCTAGCAGTTGGCTCAATTGAGCACAAAATGGGTATCAAAGCCTCTGCTACTTGCGTGATGAACTTCGATAATGCTAAAGGCTGGATGGTAGGCGCAGAAAACACGGGGCTGGCTTCAATGTTCATCATGATGAACTATGAGCGCGTCACCATGGGCTTACAAGGTCTTGGCGGTTCTGAGCTTGCTTATCAAAACGCAGCGCTTTATGCCAATGACCGCGGTCAAGGCCGTAGCGATACACAACTGCAAAGCCCAGAAAAGCCAGCTGATGCAATCATTCATCACGCTGATGTACGCCGTATGCTATTGAATGCCAAAGTCAATACCGAAGCGTCTCGTTGCTTTGCCATGTATGTCGCCAAAAACCTTGACGAAGAGAAATTTAGTACCGATCCTGAGTCAGCACAAGCAGCAGCCGCTCGTGTGGCGCTACTCACGCCCGTTGCCAAAGCTTTTTTGACGGATAAAGCATTAGAAGCCACGGTTGATTGCCAGCAAGTTTTTGGTGGTCATGGCTATATCCGCGAATGGGGTATGGAACAAATCGTTCGCGACACCCGTATTGCGCAAATTTATGAAGGCACCAACGGTATTCAAGCCCTTGACCTATTAGGTCGTAAAGTGGCTCGTAATAATGGTAAATATGTCACGCATTTCTTGGGTGAGATTCGTGATTTCGTCAGCAATATGCAGGCAGATCATGGTATCAAACAAGCCACGCTAGATGCTGCCGATACGATTGAAACCTTAACCAACACGGTTCTGAGTAATATTGGTGAACGTAAAAACGAGATCAACGGCTGTGCTGTAGATTACATGCATGCTTTTGGCTACCTCGCTTACTCATACATGTTTGCATTAATGGTTGAAGCGGCACATGGTAAAGAAGGTGATTTTTATACCAATAAAGCCAAGCTTGCTGATTACTTCATCGGTCGTGTCTTACCACGTATTGATGCTCACGCACAAATGGTTAAAGCTGGTAGTGATCCGATGATGAATTTTGATCTTGACTACTTTGATGTGCCTGCCAGCTAGGCCCTCATTACCATAATTTTATGATTACTTTAATGAAAAGGACAGTTACCTAACTGTCCTTTTTTTTGTCAAAATAACTGCTAACAAAATAATTAACTATTGAGGCATGGTTACGATTAAAATAGCACAAGACAAAGTGTCCCTCTGATCAAATTAAAACATTACCTATTACCGATTTTTAGCCGGTTTGGTCGCTATAACCCATTGCACCATGACCATTATTGGGTAATAAAAACGCTTGAAACAACCATAATAAAGGATGCGATGTGTCAGAATTAAAACGCATTTTACAGCAGATTACTGCCCTAAGCGACGTACCTGATGCTGCGGTACTTAAACGCTTAATAGATGAGCTACGAGCGAGTGAAAAGGAGACTGAATTAGCCAATGAAAATATCCAATCACTGATTGATATCCTGCGTCAGCATCCAGAATACGGAGATGGACTATCTAGCTTTGTCCTAAGACTGATTATCCAATATCGTCAAATCTCTCTTTATACCGATACTGGTATCATGTCGGATCAGGGGTTTTTTATCAGTTTGCGCCGCTTGGTCGGTCATCGGTTTTTACCACTGTTACCTCAAGAAGACTCAGTCGTTGAGCTGGTTGGTTATTTATTTAATAAGCGTTCTGATGAACGCTGGCTTGCCAATATCGAAAAAGAAAAATGGGATGAGCTGGTTGCCTTACTCAAAGTAGAAGAAAAGCACTTAGACTTAGTCGCCACTGCCAAAAACAGTATTTTAAACGCTATTATTATTTTATCTTATCGTATCAGCGGTATTGGCTTACATCCCGATTTGATGGAGTCTTACCCCCAAATACTGAATTACTCAGCGTCTTTTGTTGCTCAAAATCAAGAAGCAGTGCTATTTGTCAATCAATATAGACAAGCGCATGAGCTTGATACGTTAACCGATATCACCCCCGAAAATGCGGTTGATTCTGCACCTTTGTTGGTCATGATTGAGCAGTGCGAAGATATCGTTGCCACCGTACGAAAACGTATTTACAAAACCGGTATCTCTATTCGTTTAACCAATATGATGCTGCGTTTGGATCAAAGTTTGCAACGAATACGTATTCTCACTGAACTGGTGACAGAAAATGCTCAAAAGCGTGACAACGCCATAATTGAGCTGATACAAACGCTGATTACCACTGCCAATCGACGCTATAGCATTATTTATCTGATCGACAACAATACCAAATTGCTCTCCCGTAAAGTCACAGAAAATGCCAGCCGCGTTGGTGAGCATTATATCAGTACTGATAAAGCAGGCTATCGGAAAATGTTTAAAAAAGCCTCGATTGGCGGCTTTGTCATCGCTTTTATGGCCACTACCAAAGTAGTGACATATGAGCTGGCCCTTGCACCGATAGGACGAGCGTTTCTTAATAGCATGATTTATGGTTTGGGCTTTGTATTCATTCATGTGATTCGTGGGACAGTCGCGACCAAACAGCCAGCTATGACGGCGGCAGCGATTGCCTCTACCATCTCTGAGAGTTCTGGCAAAAAATCCCATCAATTGACTAAGCTCTCAGAATTGGTCGTTGATATTTTACGTACTCAATTTATTGCCATTATGGGTAACGTCATGATGGCAATTCCTGTTGCTCTTTTGATCTCTTTTGCATGGTTGCAGTATACTGGCACGCCGATGATTGGTTCTGAACAAGCTAGCCACTTACTCCATGATATTGACCCGTTTCACTCACTGGCCCTTCCTCATGCTGCCATTGCTGGGGTGTATTTGTTTTTGTCTGGTCTGATTGCCGGTTACTATGACAACCTAGCGGTCTATAATCATGTGGGGGCGCGTATCCAGCGTCATAGGTTATTGAAGGCTATATTGCCACCCTCATGGCTCAAGCGTTTGGGCGACTTTGTAGAAGCCAACTTAGGCGCTATCATGGGTAACTTTTTATTCGGGGTTTTCCTAGGAAGTACGGCAACCATTGGCTTCATATTTGGGCTGCCGATTGATATTCGACATATTGCTTTTGCCTCGGCAAACTTAGCACATGGTTTATTCAACATCTCTGCTGACCAAATGAGCTGGAATATTATTTTATTATCGCTGCTTGGCGTGGCGCTAATCGGTATGGTCAACCTGACAGTCAGCTTTTCGCTAGCATTGTTTGTGGCATTACGCTCTAAAGAAGTGCAGTTCTTTGAATGGGGACGCTTAACAAAGCTCGTGTTTGGTCACATTATTAGCCATCCTTCTGACTTTTTTTGGCCACGTGACAAACCCATGAAGTACGCCCGTATCGATAGCCAAGGACACATGATCTTTGATGATACCTCAGCGCAAAAAGGTGGAAAACCCTTACCCAGCAATTACGTAGTCAGGCGATTGTCTGATGTCAGAATACTGCCTGAATCTAAGCAAGCTAGTGCGCAAAACGGGCAAACGAGCACCGATATATACTATGACAATCAACCAGAAAAAGACGCTACCCAGCCTCCGAATGTTTCAGACAAGATCGTAGAACTTGATGATGGTTTGGTTGATGCAGAATTAAATAGCATGCCTTATACTGATGATATTCAGTATGATAAAGAGACCAAAACGCTGAACACTTTTGACCACGATACTAGTGATGTTAGTGGTAATGAGCAAAATCCTAGCGTTCCTGATAGCAAAACGACTGGTGACGTCAAAACACCACTACCAAAACCACCAAAACCACCAAAACTGCCCAGTTAAATGGACAGTCTTGGTGGTTTGAGGATTGATGTGCTCTCTAATACCATAAAGATGTGATTGAAGATTCGACCATGGCACTGACAGAATTACTAGGGCGTACCCTCATTTCAGAAATGGTGATAAAAATGAGATAAATATGCCGTCAAACAAGGAAAATAGCGCCGATAATATTGAGATATTACCTAGCTATTTGACGCAGTTTGACAAAATTTAGCCATTTTTAGTCCATTTAGATGATTATCGATTGAATTGAGGACATGCCCTAGGGTCGAATCGAATGTCTAAACACGCTTTAAGACATTGATTTTTAACCGTTCGCTATGGTTTTGGGCACTGCGCACTTGACGTTATTACTTTACCGTCACTCAATCTGTACGCCAATAGATAGTTGCCCCAAACGCAGCCGCCATCAAGCGCACGGGCATAAGGCAAATCGACCTCACCTTGCAACGCTGCCCAATGACCAAACAATATCTTACGTGTACGAGGTATATGCCATTCAAACCAAGGCAAAAAACCCTCAGGCATCGGTTCATCTAATCCTGCTGTAAAAACAAACTCAAGCGACCCATCCTGTTTGCATAAGCGCATACGAGTAAAATAATTGGCAATCGCACGCATCTTGGTAAAACCATTGATGTCCGGATGCCATTCATCAGCAGTTTTGCTGTATAAATTCGGCAACAACCGATCAAGCTGCGCCAGACTGCCTTGGAGCTGCGCCTCTAACTGCTGTGCATAGTTTGCGGCGGCCTCAATACTCCAATGCGGTGGAATGCCAGCATGTACCAGCACCGTATGCTCGTCAGGATACGCCAGAATCGGCTGATGCCGTAACCATTCAAGCAACTCATCGCCATCATGGGCAGCAAAAATCGGTGCGGTCTTATCTTTTTTCTTGATTTTCGTTGCACCGCGCCACACAGCCAGTAAATTCAGGTCATGATTACCAAGTACGGTTGCGGCCGCACCTTGCTCACACAAGGCTTTGACATCACGCAGCGTATTTAATGAATCTTCACCACGTGCCACCAAATCACCAGCGAACCACAACTTATCTTGGTTAGGATCAAAATCCAACGACTTTAGCAACTGACGATATGCGGCATGACAGCCTTGCAAGTCGCCGATGACATACTGATGGCGAAAACTCATAATACCTCAATGGTGTAGATGTAATGATAAGACAAGCAATGTCAAAACCAATAGCTATTAGCTTATGCGCTAATTGATTCAATCTAAAAAACATAGTAATGCTGGGATAAATGGTTCGAACAACAAAACTGACTACACGTCTAAATGACGCGCATGATTGCTTAAATTCGCAAAATCTTTAACGCTCAACGTCTCAGGACGTGCCTGCGGATCGATACCACAAGCAGCAAAATCATCCTCGCTCAGCGTCGGTAACAACGTCGATTTTTTAAAAATAGCACGTAGTGTCTTGCGGCGATGATTAAAGGTTTCGCGCACAACGATGGCAAAATAATCTTCATCTTCTGCCACGACCGGCTTGTTAATATGCGGGGTCAGTCGAAACACAGCGCTGGTCACTTTTGGCGGTGGATTGAATGCACCGCGAGGTACTGTTAGCAAATAGTCCGTGTCGCAGTGATATTGCATGATGACAGACAAACGGCCATAGGTCTTGCTACCGACATCAGCCGTAATACGCTCAACCACTTCTTTTTGCAACATAAAATGCATGTCTTGAATCACATCAGCATAACTGAGCAAATGGAACAGTATCGGTGTAGAAATATTATAAGGCAGATTGCCCACCACGCGTAGCTTACCGCGCTCCTCGCTATATAGCTCACGATAATCGACATGCATGGCATTGTCTTTGATAATCGTAAAGTTTGGATGGCTGTTGGCACCGATACGAATACGCAAACTGTCTGCCAGATCACGATCCAGCTCTACCACCGTCATTGCCTCCACTTCTGCCAATAACGGCTCAGTCAGTGCGCCCATTCCTGGGCCAATCTCGATCAAATTATCATCGCGTTTCAGGCGAATGCTATCAACGATTTGGCGAATGACACTGCCATCATGCAAAAAGTTTTGACCAAAGCGTTTACGCGGTTGGTGTTTGGCAGCTTTTAGGCTGTTGGAGATGGTTTGAGCATCAAACGTAGAGTTGGCCATAAAAAAGTCTTAATAATAAAAAATAAAGGGACGATAGCACAGTGATGACAAGGTGCTTTTTTATAATGTCGAATTATACCACAGCTCATAATTTGGCTGTATTTTTGAAACATTATTATCGATAGACTATCCACAATTTAGCGCAACCTATACAATGGCTTTTTTGGTTATCAAATTATTTACCCTAAGCTCCGTTATGGGAACAATGGCAGCCTTAAATCAAGCGCTAGCAGACAGAAACAAGCCCAAAGATGTGATTCATCATAGCGATCGCGGCGTTCAGTATCTATCCATTCGCTATACTTCTAGTATGGCTGATTGCGCCGTGATTGCCTCCGTTGGCACAACAGGCGATTCATACGATAATGCCTTGGCTGAAACCGTCAACGGGCTATATACGTCTGAGGTGATTGAGTACCTAAAAGAGCAGTGGCATGAGGTGAGCGATGTTGAACTGGCAACCCTTGAATGGGTAGCACTTCGAGCACAGCTCTCGTCTTGCAAAGCCAAATCGATAATTAATCGATTTTTAGTGCTTCTCAGGTTTAATAAAGCCCGACTGCATAGTGCAATTGGTTATGTCTCACCCTTTGAGTTTGAAAAGCGCTATTATGATAATTTAATCCTGTCAGGCATTGCTGCCTGACTTAAGTAAAACAGTCTCTGATATAGTCGGGGTGGTTCATTGCAAAAGATCCCAGTTTCGATAGATCTGCGCGGCTTAGGTGTCGCCTCGCGCCGATCAGAAAGCCCCACGCGATCGTCAGCCTGCCAGATAAATACCTTTAAGGAGTTCGAACATGATCCTAAAACTTAACGTCAAACTCCACTATCGGCTCTCAGAGCCGATGGACCTTTTGCTTCAGATCGAGGCCGCCGATCTTGTGGATCAGCGGGTGCGTTCGACCGAGATTTGGACATCAGACGTTGCGCATTTTTCACGGGTCGCCGCCGATGATGGCATAGGAGAGCGGATTTGGATCCGCGCCGAAGGGGACTTTAGCTGCACTTACATCGCAGAAATTGCCGTTGACCGTCCTGCTTTGGACATATCGGCACTACCACAAACGCCCCTCCATCTTTTGCCCGGAGAGACGATCAAGCATTTGATGCCGTCTCGCTATTGCCCGTCAGACCAGTTCCAAGCCTTCGTGGACGCCGAGTTTGGCGATCTCGCTGGCGGCGCACGGATTGCCGCGATGCGCGATTGGATCGAGTCGGCGTTTAGCTATGTACCCGGATCGAGCCACGCACAAACCACCGCGCTCGACAGCTTTGTTCAACGTCAGGGCGTATGCCGTGACTTTGCGCATGTTCTCGTGGCACTAGCGCGCGCGTCGTCAATACCGGCTAGGTTCGCGAGCGTTTATGCGCCCGATGTGATGCCACAGGACTTTCATGCTGTGGCCGAGGTCTATCTCGGAGGGAGCTGGCACCTCATTGATCCGACTGGCATGGCAGATGCCGACACGATGGCCCGCATCGGTGTTGGATCCGACGCGTCCAGCGTCGCGTTCTTAACCGCGTTCGGATCCATGGAATTGGTCAACCAATCGGTATCCGTGATTAGACAAGCTTAGGGCCCTAACCCTAGGCCTGCGGGCCTGCGTTTAAGACAATGACCGCCGCCATAACAGGAGGCGGCAGTGGTCTTGCTCAATCGGTTTCGCGCTCTTCACGTTCTTCACCCTGCGGATCAAGGTCTTCTTTCAACGGATCAAGGACACAGTAGGCATGCCATGTTGCGTGTCCAAGAATAAGCAAGACCAATATCTGCTACAAACGAGTAACGGCGTCGGTGTTATTGTCTCAAGACAGATGCTGTCCCTCATGCACGATAAAAACTTTACTAAAGTGTCTCAGGCTGCTGCCTTTTTAGGATTGATCCCCATTCAGTCTCTAAACCCATTTTCAAAGTAGTATATTCACTCAATGAGTTATCAGTATATGTTCGGTGCGCTATACAGGCATCGAACTGCTAGTTCTAAATATGAACTTAATGACTAAAAAATTGAAAGCATAGCTCAATTTAACACATGGGTAGAATTTGAAATTATGATTAGAGCATTGAGTAAGAATGATAGTGACTTCATATACATATATAGTGTTTATGAAGGTAAAAACTATAGTGAGAATAAAGTTGAAACTTATTATTTAGCAAGCTGTAGTACTTACCAAGGCTTAATAGCGTATAGGGAAAGTGAGGTCTATAACATAGAGGTGTTAGCAGACAATTACGTAAACTTAACAACGGTTGATTTATCAGCAGGTCTAAATGATAGGATGCATCCTATACTTTACGATTTTCTAAAAAATGATTGGGAAACTTATGAAGGTATTGTTGAAGGACAGCTTGAACCTTGGCTTGAATTTCAAAAAGAATTGGGGCATAGACCCTGATTAAGTTAGTTTGCAATAAATGAGATTAAATATTATTGTTTTTAAATATAAATTAGCATGTAGGTTAGGCGGAGCTTTCGATACTCAAAAATAAAATGGATCCAACTAAAAAGCTACGATGCTCAATCTATCGTAGCTTTTTTTGTTTATCATGGGCAACAATGGCAATATCAAAATGTAATAATCAAATTACTTAGTAAAATTGATAAGAAGTTTTAATTAAGGTATACCCCAGCGGAACCATCAATTAACACCCCTCAAGCCTATTAATAGACAACCCAAAATAGACTACTATAATGGAACCACTTATATCAGAGTATGTTTGATGGTTCATAAACAGGCATTATTGACGCTAAAATTATCCAGTACTGCGTGAAAAATATCCCTAAGGCACTGACTTATGCAAGAGGTATATCGACAATCGATCTGTCTGCCATCTCATTTGCCATTATTAATGCTTGGTATAAGCTTGTCGCACTCGCGCCGCCACGTCCTGCCAAATCAAGCGCCGTACCATGATCGACCGAGGTACGAATATATGGCAGACCCAAGGTTAAATTGACTGTGTCGCCAAAGCCGTGCGATTTTAATACGGGCAATCCTTGGTCATGATACATGGCAATCACTGCGTCACAGTTTGATAAATGTCTGGAAGTAAACAACGTATCCGCAGGCATCGCTTCTGATATATCAACGCCCGCACTGATAAATTCTTGCAGCACTGGATTAATAATCTCAATCTCTTCAGTGCCCAAATGTCCGCCCTCGCCCGCATGCGGATTGAGACCACACACCAAAATTCGCGGCTGCGCTAAACCAAACTTCTCGCGCATATCATCAACGACGATTTGCACAGTTTGGCGCACATTGTCTGCCGTAATAGCAGCAGGAATGTCTTTTAACGCTAAATGCGTGGTCACCAATGCCACTTTCATGACTTGATTGGCGAGCATCATGACCACTTTTTCACAACCACTTTGTTGCATAAAAAATTCGGTATGACCGCTAAACATGGTGCCATCGGGCAGCTTAATACCTGCCTCTATCAACGCTGATTTTTGTAGTGGTCCCGTGACGATAGCCGCTACTGTTTTGTCATTTGCCAGCTTATGGGCAATTTCTAGCTGTTTTGCTACCATCGCTGAGTTACTGATATTGATCAGTCCAGAAGTTACTGGAGCAACACAAGATATATTTAACAAAATAAAAGCATTGTTATCGTCAGCACCTTGCTGTGATAAGTGTTTTAAAAAATTATTAGCTTCTATATTTACATCTACCGTTTGCCAAGGTGGGCAGCTTTTGAGTACGCCAGCAGCCATAAGCTCATCTGCACGGGTTTGCATCGCCTTAGCATCAGCCGTTACCCAAACTGGACGAGCAAAATCTTGCAACTTATTCTCTGCTGCGAGTATCAGTACAATGTCCATACCAATACCAGCTGGCTCACCCGTCGTGATTAATAACGGTTGTTTTTTTTGCATAATAGCGACACCTTTATTTTTATGATTTTATTTCATAGTAGATTGACTGTATATTATTTCTCAATCTATCAAAACCTATCGTTCCAAATTTAGTTTTTTAGTGCATCTAAAAAAAGCACATAATATGTTAAACTTTCGCCTTTGATTGTAGCATTTACTGATACACCCTGAGACCCCGTTTTATACTGCTCTCGTAGAGTCGTAATAATGAACGGCGTTGATTGTTCAATACCATTCCTAAAATACCTGTGTACAGCACGTAACTTTTTATACTCTATACTGACTTTTGAATCACTAGGCACTCATGGCAGATACCGACAAAACTGACGACTTACTCAATCAAACACCGCCGCACAATATCGATATCGAAAAGGCATTGCTGGCGTCTTTGATGAGTATTGAAGAGGCGTACGACAAGATTGCAGATATCGTCACCAAAGACGATTTTTATGCAGGACGGCACCAGTATATTTTCGATGCCATTGCACATTTGGCGGCGGTCAATGAGCCTTATGATACCGTCATGGTTCATGACTGGTTGGAAGCACAAAAACTGCTTAAAGGCGCAGGCGGTGACGGTTATTTGGCAGATATTTTAAGCCAAAGTCCTGCCACATTATTCAATCTCACCGCTTATGCTCAGCGCGTACGTGAGTTATCCACGCTACGCCAGCTGATTACCACTGGCAATGAGATGTTATCACTTGCCTATAATCCGAAAGACCAGACGGTCAGCGACATTTTAGACAGTGTTGAAGGCAAGATATTCAGTATTAATGAGCAACATAATAAACGCGCAGAACAGCGTGGTCCTGTCGGTATTACCTCCGTATTGACCAATGTCATCGATAAAATACAAGAGCTAAAATCCAACCCAGACGGCATGATTGGTTTGCAAACGCCCTTTGCTGAGTTGAATAACAAAACCCAAGGTCTACAAGCGGGCGACTTGATCATTGTCGCCGCCCGTCCTTCTATGGGTAAAACCACTTTTGCCATGAACTTGGCAGAAGGCGTGTTGTTTAATGAAGACTTGCCAGTGGTGGTGTTTTCGATGGAAATGCCAGCTGAGTCCATTGTCATGCGTTTGCTGTCATCATGGGGCGCAATTAATCAGACGCATCTGCGCTCTGGACAAATGAACGAAGATGAATGGGCAAAAATGATGAATGCCATTCAGCACTTGCAGTCTAAGCATTTATATATCGATGACAGCACCGCCCTGCCGCCGTCTGAGATGCGCTCACGCTGTCGCCGTATCGCCAAAAACCATGATGGCCGTTTGGGGGCAATTATCGTCGATTATCTACAGTTGATGAAAGTACCGAACCTAGATGGCAACCGTGTTGGGGAAATTTCCGAGATTTCTCGTAGTTTAAAAGCGCTGGCGCGTGAGCTTGAATGTCCAGTGATTGCCTTATCGCAGCTGAACCGCAGTCTAGAGAACCGCCCTAATAAGCGCCCGATCATGTCGGATTTGCGTGAATCTGGTGCAATTGAGCAGGATGCCGACTTGATTATGTTCATCTATCGCGATGAGGTTTATAATGAGAACTCAGATCACAAAGGCGTGGCTGAAATCATCATCGGTAAACAGCGTAACGGTCCTATCGGCACCATACGTTTGGGTTTTGAAGGACAATTTACCCGCTTTATCAATCTGACGCCAGAGTATTACCAAGGCGTCAGTTTTGAGAATGATGAATAATACGCCCTAATACATACCTAGCCAGAGGCAACGCTCGTATCTGAGCCGAGCCAAAAATACCAATAAGAAAATGTTTTATAAAAACAGCCAGTGGTACATCAGCCCGTTTTTGATGCATCGCTGGCTTTATACCTTCACACTATAATTTCGACATTTTGCTAATAAAGAAGGCGATTATGCGTACCCTTACTATCAAACCAAAAGCCATCACTCACAATCTTAATCAAGTTAAAAAAATGGCACCACAGGCCAAAGTCCTTGCGATGGTAAAGTCCAACGCTTATGGTCACGGGGTCGCGGCAGTATTGCCAGCCCTTCAACAAGCAGATGGTATCGGTGTTGCTACCTTTATAGAAGCACTAGAAGCCAGACAATTGGGCTGGAAAAAAACCATTGGTTTGGTAGAAGGCGCATTTACCGCTGATGAATGGCAACAGGCCATTGAACAGGATATTAGCTGTGTGATTCATCATGAGCCGCAGTTAGAGTGGGCACTAGACAATATACCACCAGCGAATAGTGCAACCCGAGTGGTTTGGCTAAAATACAATACGGGTATGAATCGCCTAGGTTTTAACGCCGAAAGTGTTATGACAGCGGCTAAGCGTCTGCACGAGGCAGGATATCAGCTAATACTAGCGACGCATTTTGCCAATGCTGATAACCGCACGCATCCGCTAAATTCCAAGCAAATACAGCGTTTTACGAATGTCCTAAAAGCTTTACGAGAAACCATTAGCGCTAATATTAAAGGGTCATTGTGCAATTCAGCAGGCATCGTCAATTTTTCAGAGCATCATCATGAGTGGGTACGTCCAGGTATTATTCTGTATGGTAGCTCACCAGTCATTGATAAAAGCGCGCATGAGTTAGACTTACAACCAGCAATGAATTTTAGCGCACAGATTATCGCATTGCAGACGGTCAGCGCCAATGACGCGATAGGTTATGGTAGTCGCTGGGTAGCACAGCAAGATACCAAAACGGCTTTGGTGAGCGTGGGCTACGGAGACGGCTACCCACGCGTGGTCAATGGCGATGCTTATGTTTCTGTTATCGATAGCACGAATAACCGAAGCTACCTTTGCACTGTGATTGGCCGCGTGGCAATGGACATGATTGTCATTGATGTCAGCGCCGTACCAGAGGACGTTGCTTTGTTAGATAGTCAGGTAATGCTGTGGGGTGATGCGCCACATATTGACGAGGTAGCCGTACATGCCGACACCATTAGCTATGAGTTATTGTGTCGTGTGACCATGCGCCCAAAACGCATACAAGCATGACTATCATAAGATAACGACGAATGAATGGTCTCCTTAAGTGACTTATCATTTAGCGCAAATTGAACATTTACATTGGAAGTAATTGCGCTATACTAAAAGTTTGTTGTCACCCCAGTATGCGCACTAATGCGATGCTATTAGAGACTGATAACGCTTCACTGACTGCGATTAACTGCTAGGATTACTATGAGTTTGCGCCATTTTTTGACCTTATCTGATTTAACCAAACAAGAACTAGAAACTCTGATCAAACGGGCCAGTGAATTGCGTAAGATGCAACACGCGGGCGAGATATATCAGCCCTTCGTTGGCCGTACGCTTGGTATGATTTTCGAAAAATCTTCTACGCGCACCCGTATTTCTTTTGAAACTGGTATGGGTCAATTTGGCGGTAGTGCTATCTTTTTATCGCCAAATGATACCCAGCTTGGACGCGGCGAACCATTAGAAGATTCAGCACGCGTGATCTCCAGTATGGTCGATATCATCATGATTCGTACCTTTGGTCACGAAAAAGTTGAGACTTTTGCAGAATATTCCAGCGTGCCCATTATCAATGCGCTGACTGATGAATTTCACCCCTGTCAGCTGCTTGCTGATATGCAAACTTATTATGAGCATCGCGGTAGTATCGAAAATAAAATCGTCACATGGGTCGGTGATGGCAATAATATGTGCTCTTCCTTTATGCAAGCGGCCAATCAGTTTGGCTTTGAGCTACGTGTGGCCGCGCCTTATGGCTTTGAGCCAGACCCAAAGCTGATGGAGCGTTTTTCTCATTGTGTCAGCTTGGTAGAAAACGTACAAGATGCCGCAAAAGACGCTAATTTAATTGTCACCGATGTATGGGCAAGTATGGGACAAGAGTCTGAACAAAACACCCGCGCCCGCCGTTTTGCCCCTTATCAAGTGACCCCCTCATTGCTGGACAAGGCCGATCCCGAAGTGGTGTTTATGCATTGCCTGCCAGCGCATCGCGGTGAGGAGATTTCTCATGATATGCTCAATGATCCACGTTCAGTGGTGTGGGATGAAGCAGAAAACCGGTTGCATGCACAAAAAGCCCTGATGGAGTTTTTATTAAAAGACAAAATTAAGCTACCAGCTTAGCCGAGTAACTGTTATCAATTCGTTTTGAAAAGAAGAAAGCGCTACTGGTATGCTTATCTTTAAACGAGAAGTTTCGCAGCCTCTGTCACGCTTGCGAACAGCAAGCAAGAAAAATTTTAACAGTAGTGCGTTACTGAATGTATCTTGTCTGCTTTAAAATGACGATCTGAAAATAGTATTGTAAAAAACAAACAGCAGCAAATAAAAAAAGCAGATCACATATATTGTGGTCTGCCTTTTTTGTGTTTATCCAACCGTTAGCCACCGATTAACGGAGCAATGTCTCTACCCCATTGCTGCTGGCTTTTAGTAGCACATCGGCTTGATTGGCAGCAAAAATACCATTGCATACCACACCTACGATGTTATTAAGGGTTTGTTCAAGCGCGACCGGATCACTAACATCCAAGTCATACGTATCAAGAATCACATTACCATAATCGGTGACAAAGTCTTCGCGGTAAACTGGCTCACCGCCCAAGCGGGCTAACTGCCGTGCCACGTACGAGCGTGCTTGTGGCAATACTTCTATCGGCACTGGAAACGCGCGTCCTAGTATCTCGACACTTTTGCTGGCATCCACCATACACACAAACTTATTTGACGCAGCTGCCACTATTTTTTCACGAGTGAGCGCGCCGCCGCCGCCTTTTATCAATTGCAGGTTCGCATTTACTTCATCAGCGCCATCGATATACACATCAAGCGTCCCCGCAAAGTTTAAATCTACGATTTCAATGCCAAGAGCGCGTAGCTTGTCTTCCGTCACTTGTGAACTAGCAACGGCACCAGCAAGTTTCAATGTTGGCAATAACTCAATTAAACAATTGACCGTACTACCCGTTCCCACGCCAAGTATCATGTCATCTTCGATATAGCTTAGCGCTGCTTTGGCGGCAGCTTGTTTTTGGGCTTGCTGATCACTCATCATAAATCCTTGGTAAAATAAACGTATCGTCTTAAAAGAATTAAAAGGCTCAAAGAGGTAAATGCGCGACTATTATAACCGATGACTTTGCTAGATGTCAGCGTAAAGCCCATGCTAATAGCATAGTCACGATCCAGTCTTTTAAAAATTCGACAAATAAGGCAACCAAAATACTAACGCTAGCAATGTCGCTAATAACACAGGCGGTGTGATAATCAAACCAATTTTCATATACTGGCCCCAACTGATTTTGTAATCCTTTTCGGCCAATACATGCAGCCATAATAGGGTCGCAAGACTACCAATAGGCGTAAACTTTGGCCCCAAATCATTACCAATCACATTGGCGTAAATCATTAGCTCGCGAGTTGCTTCGGGTACTTGCGCGCTATCAATGGCCAGTGCGCCGACCAGCGTCGCTGGCATATTGTTCATAACAGACGCCACAATGGCAGATAAAAACCCTGTGCCTAACGTTGCAATAATAGCGCCTTGCTGCCCTAACCAGTTCAAAACTTGCGCACCATAATCGGTCAAGCCAGCATTGCCCAAACCATAAACAACTAAGTACATACCGATTGAAAACAATACAATTTGCCAAGGGGCGTGACGCACCACATCGAGCACAGAAACCACGGCTCCACGTCCGCCTTGCCAGAAGCGGCTTGCGATTGCCATGAGTAGCAACGCAGCCGCACCAGTGACCAAAGAAATAGGAATCCCTAACGACTCGGTAGAAAAATAAGCAATAAGCAATAAGCCCAATAACGGAAACGCTGCCTTAAAAACCAACGGATCTTCGATAGCAGATGCGGGCGTGCTCAAATTATCCATTGAATAGTGCTTTGGAATGTGGCGAGCATATACCACCCATAACACTGCTAACGTCGCGATAACAGAGACGATATTAACGGGCACCATGACCGCTGCATAACGTCCAAAGCCAATATCAAAATAATTGGCACTAACGATATTGACCAAGTTCGATGTCACCAATGGCAAGCTTGCGGTATCGGCAATGAATCCAGTGGCTATAATAAAGGCGAGCGCAGAGGGAGGCGAAAACTTAAGACGCAGCAGAATGGCAATGACAATGGGCGTCAGTAATAAGGCAGCACCATCATTGGCAAAAAACGCCGAAATAAATGCCCCTAAAATCACGATCATAGGAAACAGTAAGCGCCCTTGCCCATTGCCCAGTCTTGCCACATGTAGTGCCGACCAACCAAAAAACCCTGCTCTGTCTAAAATAAGTGAGATGATAATAAGCGCCACGAAGGTAAAGGTCGCGTCCCAGACAATATCCCAAACGACACCGACATCAGACCATTGCACTACACCAAAAGCCAAGGCCACCAATGCCCCACCAAGCGCACTCCAGCCAATACCCAATCCTTTCGGCTGCCATATCACCAAAACCAACGTTACAATAAAAATAATAAATGCAAGCATTAAACACCTTTATTTGAGCAGACTCAATCTAGCCAATCTTAACCTTCGAATGTGGCAAGGAGACTAAATCGATTTTTGATTGACGCGTTGCGAGAGTTCTTCAGCGCTTTCTACTCGTTCTGAATAACGGTCAGTTAGATAGGCAGAGCGTCCACGTGTGAGCCAAGTAAACTTTACCAGCTCTTCACAGACATCAACAATACGCAGATATAAAGGAGACATATCCATGCGATCATCGTCGTTAAACTCTAAAAAGGCCTTTGGAATAGACGATTGATTGGGTATCGTAATCATACGCATCCAACGACCGAGAATACGGAGTTGATTGACTGTATTAAAGCTTTGACTGCCGCCGCTCACTTGCATCACAGCCAGCGTTTTGCCTTGGGTCGGGCGCACACCACCAAGTGACAACGGTATCCAATCGATTTGGGCTTTCATAATACTGGTCATGCTGCCATGACGTTCTGGACTGACCCAAAGCATGCCCTCTGACCACTGTGCCAATTCTCGTAACTCTTGTACTTTGGGATGCTCAGCGTCCGCATCATCGGGCAAAGGCAAACTCGAGGGGTCAAACATTTTTACTTCACAGCCATACCAACGCAATAAACGGCTCGACTCTACAGCTGCCAGTTTAGAAAAAGAGCGCGTGCGTAAAGAGCCGTACAAGACTAATATTTTAGGCGGATGACGCGGATCACTTTCACCAATCAAAGATTCAATATCGATCGGTTGTATGTGATTTGGGTCAATATTGGGTAAATCATTAAAATTTATACTTTCTAACGCTACTGATTCCAAATCAGTCAATCCAAGGTTTGCTTTTGCTACTTGATCTTTAGGGGTTGCCATGATGCACAATCTCTCCATCTTCTTTCGTAAAGCTACTTACAGGGTTTTCTAATAACTCAAACACACGCTCTGAAGGTCGGCATAATGCTGCGCCTTTGTCAGTGAGTACAATAGGACGGTTGATTAAAATAGGATGCGCCATCATCGCATCGATAATTTGATCGTCAGAAAGCTCTGGATTATTCAAACCTAGCTCATCATTGATCGGCTCTTTGCTTCGTAATAGCTCTCTTGGTGAGATTTCCATTTTTGCCAATAGCTCAACCAAGTAGTCACGAGCTGGTGGGGTCTTAAGATATTCCACCACTTCTGGGTGCTCACCTGACGCTTTCATTATGGCTAAGGTATTACGAGATGTACCGCAGTTAGGGTTGTGAAAAATCAATGGCTTCATTGCGACCTCTTTGTTTTATCGGTTTTGTTTGTTTTACACATCTCGTCTGTTTTATAAATATAGTTATTGGGCATGAAATTTATTTTAGTTATGTTGACCTAACTATATTGCAATTGGATGACGTGCTTTCGCATCCACTCAAACTGTCAAGCAACGACGCACACAATTCTGGGTGTCCTGCACAGCAATCTTGTAATAAAAACTGAACCACAGCTTCCATATGAGATAGCGACGCGCGATAGATTATCTGCCGACTGTGCCTTTTTGAGACCACCCACCCTGCTCGTGCCAACACAGATAAATGCGCTGACATCGTGTTGTGCGGCACGGCCAGTTGACGAGCTATTTCACCCGCAGGCAGGCCATCAGGTTCTTGACTGACAAGCAACCGAAAGGCTTTTAGACGAGTATCTTGAGAGAGCGCAGCAAAGCTTGCGATAGCAGTAGTTATTTCCATACGTCCAATAATACAGACATATGAAAATAACTCAAGTGTTTAGGACGTGAATTTCCCTAAAAAACTCATCTCATTTGTAATGAATTCATATCAAAGCATCAATTCACCGCAAAAACTGCAATTGTGTCTTGCAAGACAATCAAAATCAGCATAGGCTAATCTATTTCACTTTTTATATTCACAATTTGTTTAGGAAACACTATGCTGTCACACTGGGTACGAGCCATTTTGCAAGCCACTGTCTATGACGTTGCTGTTCAAACACCACTAGAAGCTGCACCCAAGCTGACCCAACGTTTTGCCAATGACATTCGCTTCAAGCGTGAAGATTTACAGCCAGTCAAATCCTTTAAATTACGCGGTGCTTACAACCGTATTAGCCAATTGAGTGATGAGCAAAAAGCACGTGGGGTGATTTGTGCCTCAGCTGGCAACCACGCGCAAGGCGTTGCTTATTCTGCTCGCAAATTATCGCTCAACAACATCATAGTCATGCCAACCACCACACCTGATATCAAAGTCGACGCCGTACGAGCGCTTGGCGGCAATGTCGATCTGCACGGTGATAGCTTTGATCAAGCCAACCGTTACGCGATCGCTCGTGCTGAGCGCGAAGGTCTGACCTTTATCCCGCCTTATGATGATGAGCTGGTGATTGCTGGACAAGGCACTATTGGACTTGAGCTAACCCAGCAGTGGCGTAACATGGACTATGTTTTTGTGGCGGTTGGCGGCGGCGGTCTGATATCTGGTGTTGCCGCATTTTTGGGGGAAGTTGCCCCGCATGTCAAAGTGATTGCCGTAGAAGCGGACCAATCCGCCTGTTTAAAAGCCGCGCTTGAGGCGGGTGAGCGCGTTAAGCTTGAGCAAGTCGGACTGTTTGTTGATGGTGTGGCAGTGGCGCAAATTGGCGAGCTGCCGTTTGACGTGGTGCGTATGCAAAAAAGCGATCATTCTGGTCCTGTGGTCGAGCCTGAAGTCGTTACTTGTACCAATGATGAAGTTTGTGCCGCTGTCAAAGACATTTTTGAAGAAAACCGCAGTATCGTTGAGCCTGCTGGTGCCTTGTCAGTGGCTGGCATGAAAAAATATATCAAGGCAAATAATCTGCAAGGCAAAAACTGCGTCGGCATCATTTGCGGTGCCAATATGAACTTCGACCGTTTGCGTTATATCGCTGAGCGTACCGAAATTGGTGAGAAAAAAGAAGCGATCTTTGGTGTGACTATTCCTGAGCAAACGGGCGCTTTTTTAAACTTTTGCCGTAGCCTACACGGACGTAATATCACTGAATTCAACTACCGCGCTGATAGTAAAAAATCACCTGACTCTATGGAGCCTGCGGCAATCTTCGTCGGCATTGCCTTAAAAGAAGGCGAAAAAGAGCGACAGACCATCAGCAATCAGTTGGCAGCTGACGGTTATGAAGCCCACGATCTAACCGATGATGATATCGCAAAATCGCATATTCGTCATTTGATTGGTGGCCATGCTCATATCGAAAACGAGCAATTATTAAAAGTCGTGTTTCCAGAACGCCCAGGTGCCTTATTGACGTTCTTAGAAAAATTGGGCGACGATTTTAATATCACCTTGTTCCATTATCGCAATCATGGCGCTGCTGAAGGACGTGTGCTGGTCGGCCTGCAAGCCTCTGAAGGCAATTCCCGTCAACTACAGGACGCGCTACTTGATATCGGCTATGACTGTACAATGCTGAACGATAATATTGGCTATCAGTTGTTTTTAAAGTAGTCAGCGTAAGTATAAATTATCATTAGTAGCAGTTTTTTAATCAATTGAACAACTGCTACTAATGAATTGATGGCAACGGTTCGCTTTCAGCACTTATTGACTTTCAGCATTTATCAACAGGCACTGGTCAGTTATGAAAAACACATTGATTATCATAATGTTGCTAGTTTTGGCATTTGCAGTGTATAAAGTGCTTCAACCTGACAGCTCAACAAGTAATACTACCATTGATGTTGCGACTGATACCTCAACTACTCCTGTCTCCATATCCACATCTACTGACTTTGATGACATACCGCCAACGTATGTTGATTCAGGCCTAGAGACGTTATCAGCCCCAGTAGTAAAGCCAGCATTAAGTACACCGCCAGCAACGCCAAGCTTTGCATGTGATGGCAGACAGCATTGCTCGCAAATGACTTCTTGTGCAGAAGCCACTTACTTTAGTAATAACTGTCCGAATACGAAGATGGATGGCAACAATGACGGTGTCCCTTGTGAGGAACAGTGGTGTAACTAAACCACAATTATAAAATCTATTTGCAAAAATTAAATATGCCCTAATCTTATTGATTATAAATACAAAATTTGAAGTTAGTAGAGAGTGGCTATTATGAAAAACAATATTGATGATAAAAATCAAGCGTTAGCTAAGATTCGTCTTGATAAGTGGCTGTGGGCCGCGCGTTTTTACCGGACACGCACCCTTGCCAAGCAAGCCATCGAAAGTGGACGGGTACATTATGGTGGTAGCCGTGTCAAAACCAGCAAAGAGATTTCAGTCGGTGACGAGTTGACCATTCGCCAAGGCTCAGCCACCGCCATGACTGAAAAAACAGTCGTCGTCGAAGCACTAACCGCCCAACGTGGTAATGCTGACGCTGCTCAAGTGTTATACTCAGAGACCAAGGAGAGCGAAGTGCGCCGCGCTTATTATGCCGAGCAGCGCAAACTTGCCAATCTTGCCCGCCCTGACAATAAACCCAATAAAAAAGAACGCCGTGATCTTCAACGTTTTAAGAGTAACCAAGAGTAGCAAGAGAGACAAGTGCACGTACGATGCATTGCAGGCTGAGCGAGTTTGATACAGCCAATCCTATTTTTTGGTATTAGCCATCAAATGACCATATTGTTCAGCCTATGCCCTTGCCATTCAAGACATTAACCGTTACTCTGCCATCTGATTTATTCAATCGATTGCATGCTGATAAAAGCCGCACCACGCTGGTTTTTTATGGCGTGTTTTTTTGTTATAAAAGGTCATGTTATGCTGATGAAAACCTGTACGCCATCGTCTGTATTATTGGTTTGTTTAGGAAATATTTGCCGATCGCCCACTGCTGAGGAAGTATTCCGTCAACAAGCAGCGATTGCTGGATTATCAATTAAAGTGGATTCAGCAGGAACAAGTGACTGGCATGTTGGTCATACACCCGATGAGCGCTCTCAGCGTCATGCAAAGTCGCATGGCTATAAAATTAACAAATTAATTGCACGGCAAGTCAGTGCCGACGACTTTCGCAATTTTGATTTAATCTTAGCGATGGATGCACAGAACCTAGCCGACTTACAGGCCATCAAAGATAGCTTGGCAGATACAGAAGATCATTTGGCCAAACTGGCTTTGTTCAGTGAAGAAGATCCTACCTATGGCGGCGACGATGTGCCAGACCCTTATAAAGGGGATAGCGACGATTTTGAAGAAGTGATTGAGCGTATTGAATCAAGCGCGCAAGCTTGGATCGAAAGTTGGAAGGCGTGCTAATGATACAATCTATCTTTTGCTACTTTTATGTCTCGCATCCTTTATAATAAATGCCGCATAATTCGTTATTTATTTGCCATATAGGCTATGTTATGACCTCAGCTTCACGCCTTGATTTTAGTGCTCAATCTGCCATGACAACTCATTTACCTGAGCATTTATTACCCAATCGATTGGTCGATCTATCACATGACAATACTATGGCTTTAGCCTGTGTCGCTGACGCTGTCATCGCATTAACAGATGAAGCTCAGCTTGATGCTTTTATGGCAAGCCATGCAAAAGGTACAGAGCCTAATTTGCCATTATTTGTGTTGTCTGGCGGTAGCAACGTGTTATTGCCAGCCCAGTTAAAGGCGATTGTCTTACAGCCGCAGATGCGCGGTATTAATTTAATCATGCAAACTGATGATTATGTCGATATTGAAGTGATGGCAGGTGAAAACTGGCATGACTTGGTGGTCTATACTGTCAATCAAGGTTGGTATGGGCTGGAGAACCTTGCACTGATACCCGGTCTGACTGGTGCAGCACCTGTTCAGAATATCGGCGCTTATGGTGTCCAATTAGAGGACTGTTTAGAGTATGTACGTGCCTACCATCTACCAACCAAGACATGGCATCACTTAACCACGGTAGACTGTCAGTTTGGCTATCGCGATAGTATATTTAAACGCGCGCCTAATACATGGTTAATTAGCTGCGTGGGCTTTAAATTACATACCGATCCAAACAAAATCCTCGCCAGTTATGGCGATGTACAAACAGTAGCTCAACGCTATGCTAAAGAGCAAGGACGTCAGCAAGCCACTCCTGCCGATGTCATGCAGGCAATTATCAGTATTCGTCAGCAAAAACTGCCCGACCCCAAGCAGCTTCCCAATTGTGGCAGTTTTTTTCAAAACCCTATTATTTCTCAAAAACAGTTTATGAGTCTACAAGTAACATATCCTGCTATCGTTGGTTACCCTATGCCTAATGCGATAGTGAAAGTTGCCGCAGGTTGGCTGATTGAGCAAGCGGGTTTGAAAGGTGGTGGTATAGCCCCAATTATGACTCACCAGCAGCAAGCACTGGTGCTTACCAACCACACACCTTATCAAGCCACCCAAGATGATGTGGCAAGTGCCCAACGACATATTGCTGATGCTGTCTATGAAAAATTTGGCGTTCAGTTATCGCGTGAACCAGTTTGGGTAAATTCTGACGGCTCTATTGGACACGATGAGCATGTGGTCTAAACAGTCATGGTCTAAGCGGCTATGGCAGTATTATTTGCGCTCTGCTGAGCGTATGATGAAACTGTTTCATATCATTAATATCACTTTTTTGCTTGGCTCAACGGCTGTTATTTTGGTACTTATCAGCTTATTCACGCCGCTATTTTCTCAAGTTATTGTTTATTTATTTACCCTCTTGCCTTTACCGCACGTGCCCGCCACGGCGATGCGTTCACCGGCTACCGCTTACGTGGTATTGGGCGGCGGACTTACCAATGATCATAACAATCAAACCATCCTCAACGATTATAGTCTCAATCGCGCCCGTACTGCTGCTAGCGCTTATCACGATCTACCACTGCCCATTGTACTAAGTGGTGCTGAAGCGCCATGGTTAGGTCAATGGCTTATAGAGCATGGTATCGACGGATTAATAAGCGAAAACGCCAGTATGAATACCTGCGAAAATGCGCGTTTCACTGCCAAACGTATTCCACTGCGTCACGTTTACCTCATTACAGATAGCTACCACATGGCGCGTGCGCGTAGACAATTTGCCTTAAATGGTATCAATAGCACGCCGCTTGCTGCCCCTCTACCCGTCAACCGTGACTGGATGAAACCTGCGCAAAACTTAAGTCATTCACGGCGTGCCGTTTATGAAATTGCCGCTTATTTGCGTGATGTAATACGCCCGCAAGTAGATTGTCGTTATGCCAAAGACATAACCTCACAGCAATTGTTAACGCCCAGAGGCAATGCAGCGAAGACTCCAGATGAGTAAGATTGAATGTCATTCTGTATAGGTATATGTTACCAGTGCCTGTTGCTGCGCTTTTATCGCTGCAAGCCGTTATTGCAATAGTAATGGGTGTATAATGATAGAAGAAACTGATATTTAAGAGAGTGACCATGCTCAGTATATTTTTATTAATCCCATTAAGTCTTATGCTTTTTGTGGTGGCCATTTGGGCCGTAAGATATGCCGTAAAGTCGAATCAATTTGAAGATTTGGACAATGCGTCACAGCGCATTATATTGGATGACCGTCAAGAGCGTCGGCAGACCATACAAGCTCATGAGCACTCCCCGCCCACTCCGCAGGCTGACCACATAGTGGCTACTGACATTGAAACAGTTAGCCAAGCCAGCACAGTTGATACAGAATCCATCAATGATTCTCATGTAGATAAAAACTCAAAGATCTAGCATTCATTAGGAGACACCCCTATGACCACAGCCTTACTCGTTGCGGCATTACTGATGGGTTTTTTTGGTTCACCGCATTGTTTGGGTATGTGCGGCGGCCTTGTAACGGCATTTGGACTATCGATGAAAGACGTCAGTCCAGCCAAACGCCGTGCACTTGTCTTCACTTATCACTTAGGCCGTTTGACCAGCTATGCATCGCTGGGTTTAATCGCAGGGCTTATTGGCACAACTTTGCTAGAGCCATTAATGCAAGGCAACAGTACGCCACGTATCTTATTAGGCTTGGTGTTAGTTTTTGTCGGCGTGACCATGCTTGGTGCCCCATTCTTAAATAAGCTTGAGCGTTTTGGTATGCGTTTTTGGCAATATCTGAGCCCGCTTCGTCAAAAAGTATTTCCATTAAATACGTTCCCACGTGCACTCACTGCTGGACTACTTTGGGGATTTTTACCTTGTGGATTGGTATATGGCGCTTTACTGATCGCAGTGGTCGCTCATAATCCTTTGAGCGGTGCGGCACTCATGTTTGTCTTTGGCTTAGGCACGGTGCCGATGCTGGTTGCCACGCACGAAACCGTTGGCTGGTTGCGTGATAAAATTGGGCGTTTTCGCTTAAGACAGCTTAACGGCGCTATTATGGTACTGTCTGGTTTAGCGGTTGTCGCTGTACCTATGATGATGTCTAGCATGCACAGTGGACATGGCAATGGACAAATGGATCATAGGAGCCATTCTGCTATGATGGCAGACGAAGATACCGCTCATGATATGAACCAAATGAATCACGACATGACACCAGCTATGGACAATACGATGGATCATAGTATGCACGATATGGGTGATGATAAAAACTCTATGCCTCAATCCCAATAACCGTTTATAAACTCTCGGTGTAAGTCCTAGACCCTCTCTTCGAAAAAAAGCCCTCAACATCAGAAATGATATTAAGGGCTTTTTTCAATTGATACCACTCCAAAAAATCATACTAAACGAGTTTGACGTGGCTAATCGTATTTTTTGGGTTTGCTATACTACTTAAGCGATTACTCTTGCCACTGCTCAAGCGTGAACTTGGTCTCTAGATGCTTCTCTAATGCGGGTAGGTTAAACGCATCATCTTCACTAACGAAACTGATGCTAATGCCTGTCTGTCCAGCGCGACCCGTACGACCAATGCGGTGTACGTAATCATCTGGCTGTTCAGGCAAAGTATAATTAACCACATGACTGATATCATCGACATGGATGCCGCGACCTGCTACATCTGTCGCCACCAAGATAGACGCATGACCATCCTTAAAACGCTGTAAGTATTTTTCACGTTTTTGTTGAATAACATCACCTGATAACATCACAATTTTATGGGCTTGGCGAAGCTTATGATAAAGACGTTTGACTTGATCTTTGCGATTGGCAAATACGATCACCTTATCTACTGCAGTATCACTAATGATACGCTCTAATGCTGCTAGCTTCTGATCTTCTGTTAATAGGTAAAAATGTTGATCGACCAGTTCACTGGTTTTATGCTCAGGCTCAATTTCGACAAACTGCGGCTCATGCAACCAGCGGTAAGCAAGATTCATTACATCTTGGTTAAAAGTGGCCGAAAATAGTAAGCTTTGGCGGTCTGTATTTGATGGCATTCTGCCTACTAAACGCTTGATATCTGGGATAAAACCCATATCGAGCATACGATCGGCTTCGTCTAACACCAGTACTTCTACTCGATCTAGATAGACCATGCCTTTATTGGCAAGATCAATCAACCGACCAGGTGTGGCAACCAAAATATCCACGTACTGACGCTCAAGCTCATGCTGCTGAGTCTCGTAGTTAGTGCCACCCATAATACAGACGCTGTGTAGCGACGTGTATTTGGTTAGGGCAATACAATCCTCAAATATTTGCTGAGCAAGCTCACGGGTGGGAGCCATCACTACCGCACGTGGCTCACCCAAATAGCGCTCTTCATCATCACCAAAAGGACGCTTAAGTAAGGCTTCCATAATCGTCAATAAAAACGTTGCTGTCTTACCAGTCCCTGTTTGCGCTTGACCGATAGCATCTTGATTTGCCAATGTGTGTGGCAATATTTGTGCTTGAATAGGTGTTAATTCAGTAAACCCTAGATCATTGACGGCACGTAAAGTTGGAGCAGAAAGTGGTAAATCCATAAAAGTTGTAAAATTGCTCAAAAAAATATCCTTTTAAATAAATCACTTGTTCGTTATTAACTATGAGTAGGCTTTTAATAAGCCTTCATATCATCACGTAAGGCGACCCGATAGCAATGTCAATATCAAATCTATATATAGCTGAGAAATATAGGAGCATAAAAAAAGCCAAACCCAACACCTAACCCTACCAAGTATGCTGGCTTTTACTCAACATAGGTAAGATAAGACGGGTTTGACTCAGTAGTATATCAGTAGCGTATACAGACGTTATAGCTAAACCGCTCTAATGACTGGATAGGTTACTCTTCTACTTTTCTGACTTCTTCAGCTTGAAGGCCTTTGTCACCTTCTACTACACTGAACTCAACCTTTTCGCCATCCTTCAAAGAACGATAACCATCACCTTGGATTGCGCGAAAATGGACAAAAATATCTTCTCCGCTGTCACGTTGAATGAAACCAAAGCCTTTTGAGTCATTAAACCACTTCACGATACCTTGCTCACGAGCTGACATAATATTACTTCCTAAAAAAGTTCGCTTAGCCCCAAATTCCTTTGCAACATTGCATACAAACGGGATCTAAGATTATGAAATCAAAAACTTAAGAGTGCTATTCTAACGAAGACTACTTACTACATGACCTTTATAATAGACCACTGTTATGAGAAAACAGTCACCTTTAAAAACCCAGTTAGGTTTTTGTATATCGGTCTTTTATTGCAATAGTAACAAACTTGCAATAATTATTGCTTAAAAAATATCATAGCATGGGTTTTTAGCAACATAAAGAGTTTTAACATGGTTTTTTACGCTTAGGGTCATTTTTCATGTAATTTTTTATAACCTTATCATCAAGCTGTTATCATATAGTTGATCTTAAAGAAAAGAGGTACAACCCTGCCTTGCCATCAAGTATACATCACCCCTATTGTTTAATATCTATAGAGATCATTATGACAACTCTTTCTCAGTCCGCATCAGCCGTAAAAACATCTACTCAAATAACTACTAAGGCACTCACGCGCAAGTTATTGCTGATTAATGGCGTCAATTTAAATTTACTGGGCAAACGTGAGCCTGAAATCTATGGGCATACAACCCTTATAGACATTGAAAAACGCCTCATTGCACGTGCCGCAATGAACGGTATTGAATTGATCTGTATACAATCAAATCATGAAGGCAAGCTGGTGGATGAGATCCAACAGTATGGACTATTGGCAGAGTCAGCCGCACAAGTAGATGCTATTATCATCAATCCTGCCGCATTTACCCATACCTCGGTTGCTTTACGTGACGCGCTATTGGCCACACAAAAACCCTTTATAGAAGTACACTTATCCAATGTTCATGCACGTGAGTCTTTTCGCCATCATTCTTATTTGAGCGATATCGCCGTCGGTGTCATTTGTGGCTTGGGACATATGGGGTATGACATGGCATTGGGCTATTGGCTTGAGATTCTTTACGCTATCAAAACGAGTGACTGACAATAGATGGTAAATCTTGACGCTGTAATTTTGAAACGACTGTTCGCTATCGGTTAAAAAATAAAAAAACTAAAATCATATAAAATATGCTTTATCATCAGCACACTAGTTAAACAGTAATCAGTTGATTAAGATACTAGAATTACGGCTGAGCAAACAACCCACTATAAGGTGATATGAATGGCAAAATCGTCTGGAAAGCGCTTTATGAAACTCGCTGGCATGACAGCAAGTATTGCCGGTAAAGCCGCCAAAAACTCATTTAAACATCTCTCAAGTGACGAAGAAAAAAGGTTGCAAGCGCGCTCTGAGCTGATGCAAGACGTGGGTATTCAGATAGCCGAAACGCTGGGTGAAATGAAAGGCGCAGTGATGAAAGTGGGGCAAATTGCTTCTCAGTACAAAGATGTATTTCCGCCTGAAGTGGCAAGCGCGTTAGAAAAGCTACAAAAAGATGCGCCGCCCATGCCATACGCGCAGATACGGGCGCAAATCGAACGTGAGCTGAAAGCGCCTGTGACAGAGTTGTTCAGCGAATTTGAAGAAACGCCGTTTGCCGCCGCTTCCATTGGCCAAGTGCATAAAGCCGTCTTGCTATCTGGACAAAAAGTGGTAGTAAAAGTGCAGTATCCCGATGTTGATGAAAACTGCGATAGCGACCTTAAACAAGTACGGATGGCTTTGAAAATTGCTGGCGTGCTTAATATGAACAAACAGCTACAAGAGCAATTATTTAACGAGATTCGTCAAAGCTTGCATGATGAATTGGACTACACCAAAGAAGCGCATAACTTACGAGTGTTCGGTGCGTTTCATGCAGAAGACGAAGGGCTTATCATCCCCAAGGTGATTAGCAGCCACTCTTCCAAACGGATTTTAACATTGACCGAAGAGATGGGAGAGACACTGACAGTCGCTGCGACTTGGGACAATGAGATCAAACAAAAAATAGCAGAGCGTCTGTTTCACTTTACCGCAGGACAACTATTTGGCCTGTACCGTATGCACTGTGACCCCCATCCAGGTAACTTTGCCTTTCGCAAGGATGGCAGCGTAGTCGCTTATGATTTTGGTGGTATTCGTAGTTACAGTGACAGCGAAGTTCAACTGTTTCGCCGCTTTGCAAAACACGCTCTCAAAGGCGATGTGACCGCACTTGAGCAAGATTTAATCGCCCTAGATATTCGCCGTGATGATGATAAAAATATTCCTGGAGAGTTTTATGAAAAATGGATATCAATCGGGCTAAAACCGTTATCCATTGAGCCTTATCATGACGGTGCTTTTGATTTTGGCAGCAGTCAAGTGCATCACGAAGCCATTGCACAAATGCGTGTCTCTTTAAAATATTTTGGTCAGTTTCAACCTTCTGCCACGACCATGATGCTAGATCGCACCATATCAGGACAGTATTGGAATTTGGTCAATCTGGGCGTTAAAATTGACTTATCCCCACTCGTTGACGAGTACATTGAAGTATAAGAAGTATAAAAAATAGATGCTTGTGCCGACGAATATTTATTAATAGTTGCTAGACGTGTAAAGCATGCCCGCAGCGATCACAAAACTCCGCCCCTAACGCATGTCCGAACTTACCACAGTTTGGGCAAGTGACTGGATTGAGCTGTGGACGCATATTACGTGTTAACTCTGAGGTAAAAATACCCGTTGGCACAGCAATAACAGCGTAACCTGTAATCATAACCATCGTTGCAATGGCCTGACCTAATGGCGTTTTTGGCGAAATATCACCATACCCTACGGTGGTCAAGGTCACAACTGCCCAATATATAGAAATCGGAATACTAGTAAAACCATTTTCTGGACCTTCTACCACATAGACGATCGAGCCGTAAATAGTCACTAAGAGAACCAGCGATAAGAAAAATACCGTTATCTTTTGCTGACTGGTTTTAAGGGCCGACGCCAAAAAACCCGCTTGTTGCATGTAACCTTTGAGTTTAAGGACTCGAAACACACGCAAAATCCGTAGAACACGTATCACAATGAGATATTGAACACCGCCAAATATGAGACTCAAGTAACTGGGCAATATGGATAGTAAATCTACAACGCCAAAAAAACTAAAAATATAGCGAATACGATTGGGTGCCGAAAACAGCCTTAAAACATACTCGATAGTAAATAAAATGGTAAAAAACCATTCTGCATAAAAAAATATCGTTCCATATTGCAAACGCACATACAATACACTATCTAGCATGACCACGCCTACGCTGGTCAAAATCGCAATCAGCAATACAATATCAAAAAGCTTACCCGAACGGGTATCTGTACCTTCGATAATGATATGAATGCGGTTACGCAAGTGTGTGATGGCTTCAGCGCTTGTTTGCTTCATAGAATCTGTAACTTCATAAAATGAATGGCTTGATAGCACTCAATGACTTAAAATGCGATGAATGAGGCCAAGTTAGTTAAAACACACAAAACTGGTTTATAATATTGCTCACTTATTACAGCAAATACAATCTATAATTTGCCATAGTGTAGCAAAAAAGCACTCTCAACAACATACAAATCGTTAACGTATAGATAGCTCTATTACCTTGAGCAGACAGAGTAATTATATTATAAAAATACATGATCGGGCATTGAAGGTTGTTGTTAACGATTTTTTAAGCATAACAAATAGTACGCAAAAATTAAGGATGTTATATGGCAGGCCATTCAAAATGGGCAAATATCAAACACCGCAAAGCCCGTCAGGATGCGGTAAAAGGTAAAATATTTACCAAAATTATTCGTGAAATTGTTTCTGCTGCCAAGCAAGGCGACCCAGATCCTGACAAAAACCCACGTCTGCGAGCCGTCATCGAAAAAGCCTTATCAGTCAATATGACTCGAGATACGATCAATCGTGCGGTCGATCGTGGAACGGGTGGCGGTGATACTGAAAATATGGATGAGATCAGCTACGAAGGCTATGGTATCGGCGGCGTCGCCGTACTGGTCGAAACCATGACTGACAATGTCAATCGCACCGTCAGCGAAGTGCGTCACGCCTTTACAAAGCATGATGGCAATCTTGGCACCTCAGGCTCGGTTGCTTACTTATTCAATAAGCGCGGTGAAATCACCTTCAATGATGTGAGCCTAGAAGATGACGTGATGCTTGTTGCATTAGATGCAGGCGCTCTTGATATCGAAAACAATGGAGAGACATTACTTGTCATCACTGGATGGGAAAATTTCGGTCACGTCAA
This sequence comes from Psychrobacter aquaticus CMS 56, assembly GCF_000471625.1. GTDB lineage: Bacteria > Pseudomonadota > Gammaproteobacteria > Pseudomonadales > Moraxellaceae > Psychrobacter > Psychrobacter aquaticus. The sequence goes on along the minus strand of NZ_AUSW01000035.1, from coordinate 187,207 downwards.
AGACGCCCTCAACGCTGCTGGGCTTGTTTCTGACAATGCCGAAGTAACGATGTCGCCATCAACCATTGCTGAAATCAATGATGTTGATGATGCGCAACAAATCATGAAAATGATCGATATGCTAGAAGACATAGACGATGTGCAAGAAGTTTATAGCAATGTAAACTTTACAGATGAGGTGATGGCTCAGCTTGAGCAATGATTTTCATTGTTTATTCGCGACAAAAAAGACCAAACGTTTTTAACGCTTGGTCTTTTTTTGTTCATTAGCGTCTGATAAGCACTTACTTTACATTAAGTTTTGCAAACGATACCTTCGAGCGCTAACAAATATTCTTTCTTATCCAGCCCACCTGTATAGCCACCAAGCTTGCCATCACTGCTGATGACTCGGTGGCAGGGAACGATAATACTAAAAGGATTTTTACTATTAGCATTCGCAACCGCACGAAATCCTTTGGGATTATCTACACGCTGAGCAAGTGTGGCATAACTGATGGTTTGACCGTGACTGATGTCTTGCAATGCCTGCCATACTTGTTGCTGAAACGGCGTACCCAAAGACAAATCTAAGGCCAAGTCAAACGCTTGGCGATCACCTTTAAAATATTCGTCCAACTGTTCTATAGCCTCTATTAGTAGAGCCTGAGCCGGTTCATTTTTGCTTAAATTCTCTTTACTTATGAACGTAAAGCTCTCATCAACAAGATTGTAACGCTTTTTAAGTTTGGAAATAGATTTTGAGCTATGCCAAGAGTTACCTGCCAGCAGCCAGTTGACCTCAACCAACTTAGGACTGCTATGTTGATTGATGCTCGCAATTAACGTTAATTGGTTCGATCCAAAAGCTGCGGTAGTGACTATCATGACTTTTTCCTTTTAAATCGTTAGATTTTTAAGACTTACTCATCGACTAAAACAAACTATCGAGCGATATCGCTATTCTTTATCATCCGTTTCGAACAATGCGGCGACAAACTGCTTCGGACTAAAGGCACGTAAGTCATCAATCGATTCGCCCACGCCAATATAACGAATAGGTATGTCCGTTGTTTCAGCAATATTAAAGACCACGCCGCCTTTAGCGGTACCATCTAGTTTGGTGATGGTAATACCTGTCAATGGCACGACCTTATTAAACAACTCAACTTGATTAATGGCGTTTTGACCCGTGCCAGCATCGAGGACAATCATACCTTCGTGCGGTGCACTTGGATCTGCTTTACGCATGACACGAACCACTTTTTCTAGCTCTGCCATTAAATGCGTTTTGTTTTGCAAGCGTCCAGCAGTATCTGCTATCAGCACATCAATATTTTTTGCCTTGGCAGATTGCATGGCATCAAAAATCACAGAGGCACTATCTGAGCCATGACCTTGCGCCACGACTGGAATATTATTACGCTCTCCCCAAATCTGTAGCTGTTCGGTGGCCGCCGCACGAAAAGTATCACCCGCTGCTAGCATCACTGATCTACCCTCACCTTGTAAGCGCTTCGCAAGCTTACCGATGGTCGTCGTTTTACCAACCCCATTGACGCCCACCACTAGGATGACAAAGGGTTTTTTGCTGGTATCAATCACGAGTGGTGCAACTTTTGGTGTTAAAATATCCACCAGCTCGCTTTGTAGTGCTTTATATAGTGAATGGGCATAAATCAAGTCACCACGTGCTGTCTGTTCGGTTAGACTCTTGATAATACGGTTGGTGGCAGTGACACCAATATCAGCGACCAGCAACTGATCTTCAACTTCCTCTAGCAGCTCATCATCAATCTCTTTGCCACCGATAAGGATACTAACCATCCCTTCGGCCAGATTTTTACGTGACTTACTCAGCCCCGTTTTCATACGGTTGAACCAGCTGCCTTTTTTCTGAGTCTCTTGAGACTCTTGTGATGGCATGACTGACTCATGATGATTTAGATTTTGTGTACCACTGCTGGTTGGACTGACGCTTGGCCTATCCCCTAATTGCTCTTGCAACGGCATAGGAGGAACGGTAGCGACTGTATTGGAATTCGTGCTTGCATCGGCACTTTTAACGCTCGAAGCGCTTTCGGATGAATTTTCAGAGACACTCTGCTGTTCTGCTACATGAATGGGCATACCCAAAGCGATATTGTCTGAGGCATCCGTAACTATGGCATCTTGATTGACTGTGTCGCTCTTTTGCGGCTCTGCCATGTTTTTATCAGTAGGCACTTTTTTGTCATGGATTGCGCCAATATTTCCAGCATCATCGATGATGGGCACAGATTGCGCTGTCAGACTGGGTAAGGTAATATCATCCAAGTCATCAAGATCGCCATCCAGATTGATGACCACACGATTGCTATTATTTGGGTTATTCATAAGCTTGCCCTAAAAGTTATCACGATCAGTTATTTGTTTATTTTTAATAAATCTATCTATCATTATATTTTAGTATCGGAATGACTGACGATTTTTAACCTATTTTAGCATAATTCGAGTCTTGCTTAGCCCTTAGCAACGCAGACTAGCGTCAAAATTTACAAGTTTGAAAGGCAATATAATGATTTGAGAAAGTTTCGCTTAAGATTCAGACACAAAAATCTGACTTTCTGTATGCCAAACTTCGCCTACTCTACCCAGTCCTACTTGCCAATATACTATTTGTTCGAGAACCCTATTTTGGATTATCCGATAAACACCTTTTAGGAACACCCTATGTCAACGCTCGCTAATGATTGTAAAAAACATGATAAAAAAATAGTCGCTATCAGTGCGGCGCTACTACTAACAACGGCTCTATCAGTGACTGGATGTAGCACTACGCCAGAGTTCAAGCCGACCGCCACTGTAATGATTGGAGCACACAAATCTTTGTAAAGACTGCTATCGCTAGAACTGAAATTGATAAACTCACTGATCAGTTTATAAGTTACCATTTTATATAAGTAGAACCTACCATGCCATCGTCTTTGCCACTACCTATTATCTCACTACGCATTGCTTGTGCTATTGCTATGGCGACTGCTCTTGCTGCTTGCCAAACCAATGCGATTCATTCCAAGCCATTATCTACCACTAAAAATACAGTGACTCAAAATACATTGGGGCAAAGTAAAGTTGGTCACAATAAAACGACCAAAGAGACTCAGCCCTCATCCGCATTAGCCATGGATATGTCAGGTCGACACGAATATCAGTTAGAAAATGGTCTGAAGATAGTGATAAAAGAAGACCACCGAGCCCCAGTGGTTATGACGCAGATTTGGTATCGAGTTGGCTCTACAGATGAACCAACTGACAAAGGAGGTATTTCTCATTTGCTTGAGCATATGATGTTCAAAGGTACCACTGACGTGTCAAGCGATGATTATGAGCGCTTAATTGCCAAATTTGGCGGGGTCAACAATGCTTTTACCAGCTACGATTACACCGGTTATTACGAGCTGTTCCCAGCCAATCGCTTGCCTTTAGCATTAGAGCTCGAAGCAGATCGCATGAAAAACCTAACCTTCGATGATAAAGAATTTGCTAAAGAGCATCAAGTCGTTATGGAAGAGCGTCGTCAACGTACCGATGACAACCCCCTTGCCAAAGCTTACGAATCCTTTCGCTTGCTTGCTTTGCCCGACAGTCCTAAAGGCGAATCGGTTATTGGCCCGATGAATGAGCTTGAATCCATCACACTCTCAGACTTAAAAAGTTGGTATGAGACTTGGTATGCGCCCAACAATGCCACTTTAGTTATTGTGGGGGATGTCGAACCAACCGAGGTCTTGAAGCAAGTCAAACGTTACTTTGGTGAACTGTCGCCAAGTGACTTGCCCAAACGTCCTGCGGTCAGTCAAAAAGGTTTCCGTGGTTATCAGAAAGTGGACTCTGAACAAGCGGTGCAAGTCCCTGTGTTATTAATGGGCTATAACGTACCCAGCCTTGTGACAGCAGGTGCAACGGATGAAAAACAGGCCTATGCACTCTCACTGGCTCAAGATGTATTAGATGGCGGATTGTCTGCACGCTTAGAGAGTCGATTGATACGTGAGCAAGGTCTACTGACCACAGTAGGTACTTCTTATGACTTGTTGGATCGTGGCGATGGTCTGTTTTTGATTCAGGCGACGCCGCGTGAAGGCGTGAGCTTAGAGCAGGCACAGCAAGCCATTATCACTGAAATAGAAAAGCTTAAAACTGACCCGATTGCGCCAGATGAAATCAGCCGTGCCAAAACCAATACCGTAACGGGTCTCGTCTATGCGCAAGACAGTATGGAAGGTCAAGCGCGCATGATTGGCTCACTACAGTCTATTGGTCTTGATGACAGGCTACTTGCCAAGCTGCCAGCCAAACTCGATGGCGTGACGATCGCTGATATACAAGCTGCTAGCAAACAGTATTTGGTAAAAAACAATTTGACGGTAATGCATATCATACCACCCAAAGATCAAACCGATAAAAAGAACTAATGGTGAAGTGTTATTCATTTACCCAACGAAAGCACTGCTTATAAAGATCTCATTACTAAGAAGAAAACCATGACTCAAAATAGTGATTTATTACAAACAAGAGAAAATGCCTTAAACAATGCCAATACGCTCATTTCAATGCCAGCTGCAAAACCTAGCTATAAAAAGCCATCCTATCTCCGTATTGGCATCTTGTTAGGTATGACAACGTTGGCAATGAACGCTCAGGCGGACACAACAAATACTGATGAGTACCGTGGATCTGCCGCTGTCGTTGATACGAGTGCACCCATTGCTGCATTATCGAAACTGACCAGTCTTGACGATACCACACCCTTAAAAGTCACCGTACCAACGATTCAAACGTTCAGAACTCAATCTGGCGTACCAGTACGCTTTGTACAGACGACTACATTGCCCATTGTCGATATCGATTTGCGCTTTAACGCTGGTAGCGCTCGTGATGGCAGCATACGCACAGAAGGGTTCGGTATTGCCAATATGACCGCCACCATGCTCACACAAGGCGCTAAAGACTTAGATGAAAATGCATTTACTCGGGCGGTTGAAACCTTAGGTATCAATCTAAACAGCAGTGCCTACAAGGACATGTTTATTGTCTCGCTACGTAGCTTATCTGACGATAAGCATTTATTGCCTGCCATCGATTTAATGACGCAAATGCTCAGCGAACCTACTTTTGATGACGATATTTTAGCACGCAATAAAGCGCGTTTACTGGTCGGCTTGCAGCAGCAAAAACAAGACCCAAATAGTCTGGCAAGCATTGCTTTTGACCAAGCTTTATATGGTGAGCATCCTTACGCCCATCCATCGGCCGGTACTCTTGAAAGTGTACCAAGTATTGACAAACAGCAGCTGATAGATTTTAAAAATCGTTACTTGGTCGCAGCCAATGCTTCTATCGCGATGACAGGCAATCTGACCTTGGACCAAGCAAAAAATCTTGCTGAAAATATTACCAATGAACTACCCACTGGTCAGCCCGCAGCGGATTTACCTGAGCCAAAACCACTTAATCAGGCACAGCACATTCATATCCCGTTCCCAAGTACGCAGACAACCATCTTAATGGGGCAATTGGGTAGCAAACGCGCTACCAACCCAAAGGATCAGCAGCAGCAAACCAATTTTGCCGTGGGTAATGAGGTAATGGCTGGTGGTAATTTTAATGCGCGATTAATGACTGAGGTCAGGCAAAATCTTGGTTATACCTACGGCATATCAGGTTCTATGAATCCGATGCTGGCGCGTGGCCCCTATCAGATTGGTTTTGCGACACGCAATGACAAGGCGCTCGCCGCCATCGATGCCAGTTTAGATGTCATCACTAATACTTTAGACAAAGGCATTACTAGCAGCGAGATGCGTCTGACAACAGACAATCTTAAAAATAGCTTTCCCATGGGTTTTGCGAGCAACACAGGAATCAATGGCCTATTGGGCATGATGAACTTTTATCAATTGCCGAACAGCTATTTGACGGATTATATCGATCGTATTGACCAAGTAAAACTAGCAGGCGTCAACCAAACCCTACGCGACACGCTCAAGCCTGAGGATTTCTTGATTGTCACTGTTGGACAGGACGATCCTTGGAAGGATAAAAAGACTAAAAAATAGCGGTGATAAAATCTCTGTACAAAGTGACTACAGTGACTACAGTGACTACAGTGACTACACGAATGATAAGCTCCACAAAAATAAGGGGCAGTGCTCAGTAGCAATGCCCCTTATTCATGACAAGTACCAGTATAACAACAGAACCAATCAATAAACGAGTCACCGTTTAGCTAGTGACAGTCACTGCAACATCATAAACGAGTTTTTTGGACTTATAAGTTGCGCCTTTATAGGCTAAACGAATCACATGCTTGTCGTAAGAGTCTACTCGATAATTACCATTAGCGAAGTCATGCAACATGGGCACTATTAATAAGGCTTCAATCTGACTGTCATTCACGTTTACCGAAATCTGTTGACCCTCTCGTGGATATAAAAAATAATCACAATAATTATTTACCATGACTTCTGCGGTACGTTCAATAACTTGACTGCCTATTTTTTCTTGGATCAGTTTAGGACAGACGTCAGAACGCTTGCCTGCCAGCCTAGCATAAGAGTTTATGATATTTTCTTCAATATCTTTAGCACTCTGTAATCTTCTATCAAGTTGAGGCGTAGATTTTTTTGCCGTCAGCAAACTGTTTTCAGAGGATGTCTCTGAATTGACCGCACTGATAAATAAAAGTACCACAAAGACTGAAGCGCATAAAGCCACATACGTGTTATTCGACCGCAGCAACCCTTTTTTTGACTTATCAGCATTTGCTGAATACCGCTTTTTCATAAATCCTACTTATAATAAACGCTACTTATTATTTTATAAATCAAATGATATAAAGGCGAATGGCAAACTTACTATCATTAAAACATAATTTAGCATTACCAGAGAATTTTTGATGACTTATGCGTCAAGCTTCTACTCTCAAATCGTTTATCATTTGGTATGTAATTTTATAAGCATTATTATAATGTCTTTAACCTCACTTTATTGTCATTCACTCATATTTATTTGGTCTTTTGATAGCGTATGAGTCGTTTAATAGCGGCAAGAAGAACTGCTACTTGCATGATTAAAGCCCCATTTGCGATAACCATCCGTATCTAAATGAATGGCACCTGTAGAATATAGTCCCAAACCAAAATTATGAGCCTCTCCCTGATATTGCCAGAACTGACACAGACCGTCTTGCATGGTATTGAGCCGCCATACATTGTCTTCGTACTCTGGCACCCAAATATCTATGGCGCTGCCATTCATGTGCTTACTGCTATCAGCACCGCCCGCACAATTATTAAGGCCAGGACTGCGATATACTGAACGTATCTCACTACTGGTAGGCAAAACGCCTTGATGCTTAAGCTCGCTATACAAACGTAAGGTCGGTACTATATTTGCCCATAACTCTTGCGGTGGTAGCTGATAAGGCTCATAGCCACATTTATCCCAGCTTCGAGCAGTGGTCAGTAGTTGAGACAATGGCGGGACATTTTGTGCGCCAATTCTTGATATCAGATAGCGCTGATACTCTGCCACTTGCTGAGCACGGTAGCTGTTACGGTTTAGCCAAGCGTTAAAATCTGTATTACTAACAGCGTTGTCAGCGCTATTATAAGTGTTGCTCGCTGTATTGTATCTATTGTTGCTATAAGTCGTGTTATAAACAGGGGTTCGTCGATTGATATTTACCTGTTTATTTTCTTGGATAGACAGACTCGCATCCAGTGCAAAATCGCGCTGTTTTTGAGCAATCAATCCCTGCATACTATCGCTATTCTTGGTGCTCGCACCGCTCAGCATCGTAACGCCAGGGCTATAACTCGAAGCGCTTGTAGCAGAAGGTGTAATGTAGGCATTGCTATTGCTATCGGTGCTACTACCATGACGTATTTGAATACGGCGCTCGCTATTGTCACTGATAATAGCGGCATGAATCGGAAGACTGCCGGCACACAACAGTAGTGCAATAATAGGCTTATGAATCTGCCTATGACTAGGGGTTTTTGTATTTATCATTGCAAGAAACTACCACTAAAAACGTTTTATCGATACTATCAAATTTTTGACAAGCAGGCTAAACTATCGCCTTTAATCGCAGGCAGAATATTCGTAATTAACACTTATCCTTATAATTTTTATAATTACGTGACTTTAGGGCGTGTTTGTGAGTGTTCAACATGCCCTATTACTGATGTGTTATTTTGTCTGCGACACTCTATCAGCATCGTTATCGTATAATGGTTTCTAAAATCATGGTTTTAGACCAGAATTTTCTTTTACGTCAATTGTCAGACACACTTTGCCTATGTCCTCTAATCCGCAATACCGTTTCTCACGTCAGAGCCATCACTTAGGTCAAGGTCATGCACCGACGCTATGGCAACGTGTTCATATAGACCCGTGGTTGACTCTCCTTTTGTTGACGGTTTGCTGCATCGGCTTAACCATTTTATATAGTGCGGCCAGCCAAGATGTCGGTATGGTACTACGCCAAATGGTCAGTTATGGTGTGGCGTTTACTGTTATGTTCACCATGGCACAGATACCGCCCAGTATTTATCGCACTTTTACACCCGTATTTTATGTCATGGGATTAATCCTACTGGTCTTGGTCGATATCATCGGTGAAGTACGTATGGGTGCCCAGCGCTGGATTAACTTACCAGGATTTGGCAGCGTTCAGCCTTCCGAGTTTATGAAACTTGGCATGCCAATGATGTGTGCTTGGTTTTTGTCCAAACGCGATCTCCCACCCACCGCTTCCAGCATCGCGATAACCTTGGCATTAATCATTGTCCCTGTCTTATTGATTGCCAAAGAACCCGATCTTGGTACGTCAATCTTGGTCGCAGCCAGTGGCCTTTTCGTGCTTTTTTTAGCCGGCCTCTCTTGGCGATTAATTTCGGCTGCTGCAATTTTGGCCGTGCCTTTTATCGCTTTTGCTTGGAATTTCTTGTTACACGACTATCAACGTACGCGTGTCTTAACACTGCTCAATCCTGAAGCAGACATACAAGGTGCTGGTTGGAATATTATTCAGTCAAAGACAGCCATTGGTGCAGGTGGTCTGACTGGAAAGGGCTATCTAGAAGGCACACAATCGCATCTGCATTTCCTACCAGAAGGCCATACAGACTTTATTATTGCTGCTTTTTCAGAAGAATTCGGCTTATTAGGCGTGATGCTGTTGATGTTTATTTATTCCTGTTTATTGCTGCGAGCGCTATATATTGCTTTTACTCACCCTGATGTTTATAGCAGATTGTTGGCAGGTGCCATCGCTATGTCTTTCTTTGTGTATATATTCGTCAATGTCGGTATGGTTGGTGGCCTGTTACCTGTGGTTGGCGTGCCTTTACCTTTTATCAGCTATGGTGGTACTGCTATCGTCACTTTGATGGCTGGGTTTGGACTGCTCATGTCCATTCACACTCATAAACCCAACTAATTCGAACCCTAAAAACTATTTTAAATCAATATCTTGTATTAAACAGACAATGTTTCAAATGTAAATTGTTTAAGTAGACGTTTCATATAAATGACTCAGACGTGATAAACAAAAAACGTAGAGCATTTATTGTTTCAGACCAAGATGTGAAACGTTTTTCCTAAAATTAGGCCAACTTTAATTGGAACGGATATATTTTAGTCCTTGTTATTTACAAATAATTGCGTTAACCTCGGTTTACTGTAGTTTGATACATAACCCGTACATAGCTGCTAAAAAACTTTGCATTTAATTATATTTTGGTTATAGCTTAGCCGTATAGTTAGCATCTTGTAGATTTCAGGATTTCAAATACACTACTTAATTAACGGTTTGATAACAAATAAACACTTAACAGTCTTTAAAACCTTTATTGATTTAGCAATGTTAGAAAGTCTGTGAATATGATATGCAGTGGCATCCATATTTAATTTTAGATCGTGCACGCTACCAATATCATTTGAGCGTTTCATAAGTATCTTCGGTCATATTGCCGTTATTCACTTATGATAATGTAATGAAAAATTACCATACATTAAAATCTACGAAAGCCTTAATTGTGACATCAATCATTATATGAGCAACAGATTGATGATTAGGCTTTAGAGTTCAAGACACTGTTAGATTGGTCTAACGCTGTCGTACTCAATCTAACTGTTATTAGAGTTAGGTTTTAATGTATAAGTTATAGAGGTATCTATGAATAAGCGTTTATCTGGTTTACTTACTATGTCAGTAGTATTATTTGCTGGCTCTGCAGTCGCTACTACTGCGAACGCTGCAGAAGCAAAAACCTCTCTTGCGATGATTTCACAAGATAACGCCTCCCATATCGATCGTGTCCTTGGCGAGCTTAGCCGTCAACACGATGGTGCATCAAGCTTAGTTAAATCAGCACGACAACCGACTTCATTAGCACTTAGCAGCTCGCTGTTAGCCAGTGATACCGCACAAGTTAGCAATGATGAAGATGTATTAGAACGTCTGACGGCGGTCGCCTCTAACTCAGTTAGCAAATTTAAGCAGACTGGTTTGGCTTCTTGGTATGGTCGTCAGTTCCATGGCCGCAAAACAGCCAGTGGCGAAACATTTGACATGAACGGCTTGACTGCTGCACATCGCTCACTGCCCTTAAACTGCTATGTCAAAGTCACTAACAAGACCAACGGTAAGAGCGTTGTCGTAAAAGTTAATGATCGTGGCCCATTCCACGGTAACCGTGTGTTAGATTTATCTTATGGTGCTGCCAAACGCCTAGGTATTACCAGTAAAGGTGTCGGTAACGTTGCCATTGAACGTGTTTCTGGCCCTTAGTTTTAAATCAGCTAGTGTTTTACCAAATTAAATAAAAAGCGCCTAACTCAACTCAGTAGTTAGGCGCTTTTTTATGGCTTAAAATTATCGATTTGATACAAGCATCGGGATTTTGCCACTTTAAAAAACGAGAATCATAAGAAATTAAGATATTTTATAATTCAAAAGCGCTTTCAATCGCATCATCAAGACGTTCTACAGCAATCACATTAATACCTTTAAATTGCGGGGAGTCTTTGGCGGGCGCATTGGCTTTTGGGATAATGGCATGTTTAAATCCATGCTTCATCGCTTCTTTTAAACGCTCCTGACCATTGGGTACGGGGCGAATTTCACCAGACAACCCCACTTCACCAAACACAGCCAATGACGATGGCAGTGCTTTTTCTTTGATACTTGAGGCACAAGCGAGCAACACCGCCAAATCAGATCCTGTCTCTATCACTTTGACCCCACCAACCACATTGACATATACATCCTGCCCACTGGTATGAATACCACCATGCCGATGCATCACTGCCAACAGCATCGATAAACGTTGAAAATCCAATCCTAACGCCATGCGCCTTGGTTGTCCTTGCGAATCATCAACCAACGCTTGCACTTCAACCAGTAATGGCCTAGTACCTTCACGACTGACCATAACAACGGAGCCAGAAACAGGCTTATCATAACGGCTTAAGAATATGGCAGATGGATTAGCAACTTCTTTGAGTCCCATATCTGTCATCCCAAAGATACCTAATTCATTGACCGCCCCAAAACGGTTTTTGACCGCGCGAATCATCCGAAAACGAGAATCAGACTGACCTTCAAAGTACAACACTGTATCAACCATGTGCTCAAGCACACGAGGCCCTGCCAGCGTACCTTCTTTGGTCACATGACCCACTAAAAAAAGGGCGGTGCCCGTCTGCTTGGCATAGCGAGTCAAAATCGCGGCCGACTCTCGAATTTGACTGACGCCACCTGGTGCTGAATTAATCGCGTCTGTATAAATGGTCTGAATAGAATCAATAATAGCAATGGCAGGCTGCTCTTGAGTCAACGCGGCACAAATGGTCTCTACATTGGTTTCGGCCAATACTCGAAGCCTATCAGCAGGCAAATCTAAGCGCCTAGCACGCATGGCAACTTGTGCAAGTGATTCCTCACCCGTCACATATAAGGCGCTGCCTGCCAAGGAATCTGCACGCGCCATATTGGTTGCTGTCTGCAGTAAGATAGTTGACTTACCGATACCAGGATCACCCCCTATCAACACCACTGAACCCGCCACCAATCCGCCACCAAGGACGCGATCAAATTCACTAATACCCGTTGGCAAGCGGGTGTCTAGCGTGACGCTGACTGCGTTGAGCGGCATGACCGCACTATGAGTGCCCGAATAATTACCAGTTGAGGCATTAGTACCATGAGTAGCGGGTCGGCTGGCATTAGGTTTGGCGGTGCTTTTGTTGTGATGCGGCATACTGACGTTTGGCGCTTCAACCAAACTGTTCCATTCTCCGCAATCGGTACATTGCCCTGCCCACTTACCAAAATGCGCGCCGCAATGTTGACAGACATAACTGCTCTTATTTTTTGCCATAATTTACGAGCCTTATTCAGGTGTTCAATAAAGAGTAATAGATAGAATGCTGTGACGCTTTTATGAGCGTTAATTTGAGAATAATTTTTAAGATAAAACCAGTCGTTAATATGACAGGTTATGTTTTATAGAAGGGATGACGCTCAATATAAGGAAAAGCTAAATATCAAAAATGGCTGGCCTAAAAGTTTGATTAACAAACCTTGTGCCAGCAATAAACGCATATATAATAGTGAGAAATGTTTTGACGTACCTGACTGTACTTAACACTATACTTGGAAGTCTTTACCTAAGTAGACAGATTTCACCAATTCGTTGTCTAAGACTTCATCGGAAGTACCTTCAGCAATAATAGCGCCTTCTGAAACGATATAAGCTTTTTCACAAATAGCCAAGGTATCACGGACGTTATGGTCGGTAATTAACACACCGATTCCACGATTTTTTAGTGTTAAGATAACGTCTTTGATATCGCCAACAGAGATGGGGTCAACGCCTGCAAAAGGCTCATCCAATAGTATGAACTTGGGATCGGCGGCCAATGCACGGGCAATCTCACAACGGCGACGCTCACCACCTGAGACACTCATGCCCAGTGATTTACGTACATGCTCTAAATGAAATTCGCCAATCAATTTCTCAAGCTCTTGTTGCTGCTCACTTGCACTTAATTCTTTACGAGTTTGCAAAATAGCCAAAATATTGTCTTCGATAGACAATTTACGAAAAATAGAGGCTTCTTGCGGCAAATAACCAATACCAGCACGAGCACGCTCATGCATCGCATATTTAGATAAATCTGTTTTGCCTAGGGTCACACGCCCTTTATCCATATTGACCAGCCCTACCACCATATAAAAGCTGGTCGTTTTACCGGCACCATTTGGCCCTAATAAGCCAACGACCTGTCCTTGTTCCACAGAAAAAGAAACGTCTTTGACCACCCAGCGCTTGCCATAACGCTTACCCAAATTTTGCATAGATAAGCGTGCGATAGGCGATGGCTGATCGTTGGTAGCTAGGGGGTCTATATGTTTATTATCACTCATAACTGACTCATACTGTTGCAAAATCAAGCACTGATATATTTATACGAGCCCCTTCATATCAATGTCTTCGTATAAAGGGGTTTAGAGACATTCGTATACTGATAAATGAGCGGTATCACCGCTTAGCGTATACCAGTTTGGCTGCTATTATTACTGGGCGGAAAAACCAGCTCTACTCGCTGATTACCGCCAGCAGTGGCCTCAACATCCCCAGCTTTTAGGCTATAACGAATTACATTACCCGCAAAACTTGCGCCATTTTGAACCAGTTTGGCATTGCCTGTCAAAGTAACGATCCCAGTAACTGCGTTATAATCAATTTTATTGGCTTGACCTTTTGCTAATCCTTTCTCTTGCGTGACAATCTGTTGCATGGTTGCTGGGCGTCCAGTTGCAACGGCAGAATTAATACTGCGCTGCTGCGATAAATTGACCGTGATATTATCGGCGGTCATCTTAAACGTACCTTGAGTGATGATAACGCTGCCTGAGTAACTGGTGATGCCTGTACGCTCACTATAAGTGGCTTTATCAGCCAATAGCTTGATTTCTTGATTGGCATCTGATGGTAGCGCATGGCTATAAAGTGGTAACGCCAACAGTAAAACCATTGGCAGCGCACGTGATTGACGCAAGCTATGCGGTATTAGATTTGAGCATATCAATGATGAGCGCAAAGCAGGCAAAGATTTATATTTCATAAAAATCACTCGTTGTATAAGGGGTAATAGGATTTGCGCACTTCATGTTAGGGCGTGTCATCATGTATTTTTAGTATTTAGTACATAGCCAATAAGGGCGATACTGATCAGAATAATGCTTTATCTTGGCGTTCGGCTGGAGTAAAGGCGACTGCCACTTGACCAAACTCATACTCACCCGTTTCAAGGTTCGCTTTCATACTGGAGGCTTCAAAGCGATTCATACCCTGTTCAATTTTAACAGGCTCTTCACTATATACCTGACCTGACTTGGTATTGCCTTTGAGCGTACTCCCAGTCACCTTGATGGGTTCAATGTCAGGTGCGCTTTTATTACCTTCACTGACCAATGAAAAACCACCTGACAAACTAAGCTCACCCGTTTGCTGACTAATAGCAGCACTACCCGCTTCGATACGATAGCGCTGCTCAGCTGATGGCTCCCAATTCATAGTGATGCCTGACATCTCATCTAAATTGGTCTCTGGGTTATGCGTCAAAGATTCAGCGGTGAGCTCATACTCAGTCTCACCTTTCTCATTTGTCTGTACCGCCTTGATATCTGTCGCTTCATAATCGACATCAGTCGTCTCCATACTAACGGGTGGCGCAACTTCCCCTTGCTGCTGAAAAAACCAGCCAGCAATACCAGCAATAATCAGGGCGAGGACGATTAAAACACGAGTATTCACGACAAATCATCCTGATTTTTGGCTTCATCAAGCGTGTAGTGTGCGATAAAGTCTTGATAGTGACCATGACCTTTTAAAATAAGGTCACATATTTCACGTACGGCACCAGTACCGCCAGCACGCGTGGTAATCATATCACTGCGATTGATGACTTCTGCGTGCGCATTAGGCACTGTTGCAGAAAATCCCACCGTTTGCATCGCTTTAATATCTGGTAAATCATCACCCATATAGGCGCAATCAGCGGCAGTGATACCAAGTGCTGGTTCAAGGATAGACAGCAGCTCGTTAAAAGCCATTAACTTGTCGTCGCGACCTTGTATCACATAATTGACACCCATTTCTGCGGCGCGCTTATCAACCATGGCACTACTGCGACCAGTTATAATTGCCGTCAAAATACCATAACGCGCTAAAGACTTGATGCCAACGCCATCATGAACTGAAAATGCTTTGGTCTCTATACCATTGGCATCATAAATAATTTGACCATTTGATAAAATACCATCAACATCCATTACTAATAGCTTTACTTGTCCAGCTTTTTTGATTAAGTCTTGCATCCGTGGTCTCTTTTTAAAGGCTATTTTTTATGCGACTATTTTACACCAGCTTGCAGCAAATCATGTACCGTAATAATAGCTTCTAAATGATTCTCGTCATCAATAATTAATAACTGATTGATGCTATTTTCATTCATGACACTTAGCGCATCTGACGCACGCATGGCCTTGCTAACGTGGCGCGGATTGCGAACCATCATGTTGCACATTGGCGTTTGCAGATCAATGCCTTTTTCTAGATTGCGTCTCAAGTCACCATCTGTAAACACGCCAACGACCTTATCATTATCATCAATCACCACTGTCATACCCAAACGTCCAGCAGACATGGTAAAGAGCGCTTCTTGCAGCGGTGCGTTTTGATGTATGATAGGTAATTCGTCATAATTAGTATGCATTAAGTCTTCAACTCGCGTAAGCAACTGGCGACCCAACGCGCCTGCTGGATGCGACAAAGCAAAATCTTCTGACGTAAAGTTGCGGGCATGTACCAACGCCACAGCCAATGCGTCGCCAAGTGCTAACGTCGCTGTAGTACTAGACGTTGGCGCAAGGTTAAGTGGACAAGCTTCCTGTGACTTACCAAGCGTCAATACAATATCTGCCGCGTGTGGTAGCATACCGCGCTTATCACGGCTAATGCTAATAAGCGGTATATTCAGACGTTTGACGACGGGCAATAACATCTTGATCTCATCCGATTCACCAGAGTTGGAGATTGCCAGCAATACATCGCCTTTTACCAACATACCCAAGTCACCATGCCCTGCTTCACCAGGATGCATAAAAAATGCAGGCGTGCCCGTAGAAGCAAATGTCGCTGCTATTTTACGGCCAATCAATCCAGACTTGCCCATGCCAGTGACCACTACTCGACCCTTACAAGCCAAAATAATATCGCAAGCTTGCGCAAACCTGTCGTCTATCTGCTCTGTCAGTAATGACAATGCTGATATCTCAGTATTAATCGCATCAATAGCTGTACTTATAAACTGCTCATGGGTCACATTGATTTGGGTATTACTCATGAATCCACTCTATTTTTATAATGAATCAAGATAGTATTTTACTATACTATGCCTAATATTAATAATAATCCGTCCAGCCTATAGCAAGTAATGTGATTGCAGCTGACCTGACACTTATGTCAGCTACTGGTTTTATATACATTTATTTAGACAAAAAAAACCCACTATAGAAGCAGGTCTTGATCAAATTAATCATGTCTCAACGATGCATTCTCAATCATGCAGTCTAATGTTTAATCATTGCTATCATTAGTGTCATCGTTTGACTTGTCTTCAAAGCTTGTGTTCTCTGCTGGTGTTTCAAAACCACGGTCTTGACCAAAACCACCGCGCTCAAAGCCGCGTTCCTGACTTTGACCAAAGCTGCCGCGCTCAAAACCACGCTCTTGACCTTGGCTAAAGCCGCCGCGATTAAAACCACTACGATTGGCCGCAAAACCGCGCTCTTCAAAACCGCCAGCAGCAGGATTGCTACCACGTTCAAAGCCACCGCCCTGATAACCTGTTGGGGCGGCACTTTGAGCTTGAGCACCAGTACTCGTTGTACTGCTTCGCGGGTTACGAGCTGGTACAACAGTTGAAATGGCATGCTTATAAACCATTTGACTGACAGTATTTTTGAGCAGTACCACATACTGGTCAAACGACTCAATCTGACCTTGCAGTTTGATACCGTTGACCAAAAAAATAGAAACAGGAATGCGATCTTTACGCAGCGAATTCAAGAACGGATCTTGTAAAGTTTGTCCTTTTGACATGAAATCTCTCCTAAATATTATATAGTTATATTTTAAGCGCCAATTATTCTAAGTGTTGATTCAATTATAATGGCTAAAGGTAGATAGAATAATAAGTTTTCTTTTTAAAATGTATCTAAATAATCACTTATCATCGTTAAGTGATTCACTTTACCGTGAATAAATTATTATTGTCAGTCATTAAGTAACTATTTATTTCATTAATTTGTTTTATAAATATTCTTTGCCAACAAATATCCCTCAAGCAGCTGCTATTAGGCAGAAATTGGACCGATATTATACTTAATGCTTTAATAGATTGAGATTATAACAGCTATCTTCATCATCATTTGAAACTAATTGTCATTACTTATTTATGTACTTATAAAAATTTCTTAGATTTTCGATACCGCATTTTTTATAGAGAATACTTCTAATAGTATGATTTTTTATTGTAGATACCCTTTATTGCAGATACTCTCGTGCTTGTACCATGGTAGAAAAATCTCGTATCGTTAGAGTATTATTTACAGAGTCATTATTATTGCGTAAATCAGATTCTATTGGCATTACGATAGGAGTATCAGGCAATTGCATGACTTTGCGTAACCAAGTGTGCTGGCGCTTCGCCAACTGCCTCGTAGCATATAATGCCTTATTTTGCATTTGCTGACAAGCAAGTGCCTCTGTCTGAGTCGCAGATCTGATCGATTGAGATTGTGTCTGAAGTATGGTACTCGGCTTTGTTTTTTTATTGACTGACTCATCAAGCGTGCCAAAAGCACTATAAAATTGCGCTCTATCCAAATGTGGTTGAGAAAATACTGGATGGTCAATATGGACTAAATACTCTAATACTTGCCGATAACCAACGCAGCGCATAGCAGGCAAGTTAGGTGTCAACGGATACTGCTCAAGTAAATGAACGACTTCATTCACCAAACCTTCATCCCACATGATGTCTAAACGCTGCTCGATACGCTCATGCAGCCATAAACGATCTGGCATGACTGCCAAGGCGTGCCATTGCTGGTTTGGATTGTGGGCTAATGCTTGTTTGGGTTGGCGCTGCCAGTCACTTATTGGCATGTCTGTTTGCAGGTACACTTCCACAGCGCGGGTAATACGCTGGGTATCAGTGGCATTGAGTCGCTGATGACTGATCGAATCTACTTTACCGAGATAGTCGTATAATGTACCAATGCCCTCCTCTTGTCGCCACTGCTCAACTCTCGCGCGCACGCTGTCATCACTATCAGGCACAGGAGACAATCCATCCAGTAGCGCCATGTAGTACATCATTGTGCCACCCACGAGCAAAGGTATTTTGCCATTCTGGTGACAACGGTCAATTAATTTTGCAACGTCGCTGACAAACTCAGCGACACTATAGCTTTGCATTGGATCAATGATATCGACTAAATGATGCGGATAACGAATTAGCTCAGCAGCAGACGGTTTGGCTGTACCAATATTCATATCGCGATATATCAGCGCTGAATCTACTGAAATTAGCTCATAACGTCCGGTATCGTATAGCTCATAAGCCAGCGCTGTTTTGCCACTGGCCGTTGGTGCCATCAAACACACCACACTATTATCTGCCAATTTATGAGATGAGTTATGAGATAAGCGATCGGACGAATGTCTCATGAAATTGCCTTTAGTAATGATGAGTAGTTGTTAATAATTATGAATATAATCAATCCACTATAGAACAAATACAGTGCTATTAGAGTAATCTTTTCTTACCTGCTATGTCTGCGCAGCTCGATGCTGCGAAAATATTATCCTAGTAGCACGTTACAATGGTTGTACTTTTTTTATTTAGGGTCAGCCAAAACTAAAAGCAGTATCTTTAAAGTTCAGATGAAAGCATCCACGTTACCAATTGATGATTATCGATGATTGCCATTGCATTCTCAGTCAACAATGCTTCGACATCTGTTGTAAACACTGTCAAATCTTGCATAGACATTTGCGCGCTTGCGGTAGTCAATTGCTGATTAATGGCACTGGCACTGCACAGTGTTTCTTCGTTTTGGCATACACCATCATTCTTAAACACATTCGATTCAAACAACCATGCTAACTTTGACCACCAGTCATTTGCACTAATAAGTAAATATTGGCCTTGATGATAAAAGAGGAGCCAAGGCAACGCTTTACGATCGCTGTGTTTAATAAGAGAAGGCTCAAGTATTGAATCATTTAAGCGAGTGATGACCTCTAAACAATGCGGTAAGCCTGTTTTTTCTGCAAATGAATCACCTAAAAAAGTGGTATTCTCCACTGAAACAGTACTTGAAGTATTAACCTTTTGATCCAAAGGCTCATCAATGTGGCATTCTGCTGAATATGCAGATAACTGCTTGTTTACTGGCCGTTTAAGCGGCAGCTGATATGACTGTTTAGGAGATTGTACTTGTCTGTTTAACGCCAGCTCATTGCTAGATGAAATCTTGGATGAATCAAATGATTTACTGGTAGAAATGTGACGGCTTGGTACTTCTTTCTCTTTCTGACCCCTCATTTCTATCGCACTGACCATTTTGAGCTTTGTCCGAAGCGCATGGCTTAAATGCGCCATGATATTGTTTAGTGGACTGATTTTGATGCGCTGTTTGGAGGGATGCACATTGATATTTAGCCATTCAGTGGGTAAATCAAAATATAGCGCATAACCGATGCCTGCAAGCTGTGCTTCTTGAGCCAATTGGCGCAGCTGATTACTAATCAACGCCTCTTTTACCAGCCGGCCATTCACATAGATAAGCTTTGGCAAAGTACGCTTTTGATCACGCATAGGCCATAACCAGCCACTGATACCTGCATGGCTGCTAGCGGTTCTGTGGTATTCTTTTGCGTGCTCTATCAGGCTAGATAGATCTACCGCCACTTCAATGGCACTCTCCATCAACGAGGTGCCAATGGCTTGCTCAAGGCGTGATAAGGACAGACGATTATTGTTACTACTTGCGCTTGCAGATAATGAGAGCCTTTTCTTATTATCGTGAAAGAGCGTGAGCGTGATATCTGCCCGCGCTAAGGCTACTTCACGAACGATGGTTTCAATATGCCCAAATTCGGTTGCAATCGACTTTAAATTGCCTCGGCGGGCAGGCACGTTAAAGTATAAATCTCTGACCGTGATCGTCGTACCACGATTGTGCACAACAGGTAGTAGTTTCGGCGTATCATCCAGTATACCTGCGACCTGTAATTGGCGGCCGATACCACTATGGTCATGACTGCTGGTCAATGTCAGACGCGAAACAGCAGCCGTCGCTGCCAATGCCTCTCCACGAAAACCCAACGTCATAATGCCATGAAGATTGGCCACATCAGCGACTTTACTGGTCGCATGACGAGTAATCGCCATCACCATATCATCGGGGTGAATACCAGCACCGTTGTCCACCACTTCAATCATGCCCATACCGCCTTGAGCAATATGTACCGCGATTGTGGTAGCACCCGCATCAATGGCATTCTCAAGTAACTCTTTGACCACCGCTGCAGGACGCGTTACGACCTCACCAGCAGCTAATTGATTGATTAGCAATGGCGACAGTTTTTTAATACGTGTATTAGAGAAATTATCGGGCATTAATGAGCATCATATATTTCGAAGTGCACGTCAGGTATTCATCATATGTTACAGTCAGTTCAATATAAACGAGAGTCAGCGAGACTGGGATAAATTTTTTGTAGCATCGAGCTGCAACGGCACAGCAAGCAAGAAAAAATTGTACCAGTTTCGCTTTGTAATATCGCGTACCCGTTTTATTTGGTATCAACTATTAACCTAAAAACTAAATATTAAGCACTGATAAATCTATCCCTTGCGCTTGTCCTGATTTCGACAGTCGCAGCTCAACTTGACGAGCGTCCTTATCATTATCGTCATTACCTTGGGTCATATCAATAAACAGCGATGGTGGTGGCAAATAACTATCGGCACGACTGGCCCATTCGATAATGACCAGCGCATTTGGTTCATCCAGATACTCATCAAAACCTATAAATGACAACTCTTCTGGATCTTGCAGGCGATACAGATCCGCATGATAAACAGGTTTACTTGTCCCATCAGTTTGTCGAATAGTATAAGGCTCAACCAACGTATAGGTCGGGCTTTTGACTGCATCTTGATGACCTAATGCCTGTAGCCAATAGCGAGTCAATGTGGTTTTGCCTGCACCCAAATCCCCTGCCAGCCAGACACTTCCTGTCAATGACAAAGCAGCCAGTTGCTTTGCTAAAGCTTGCGTATCCTCTTCAGAGTGCAATATCAATGTTTTCACATTTTCGTTATCTGTTATATTATTAGACATCTGGCTTAATCTGCCTTTACTTGCGTCTGTACCTGCATGGTCACTGACGGATTGACAAAACGCTCCCCACGAATCAACTTGGCATACAGCTCAGGATCATGCCATTCAGCACAAACTTGCTCACTAAACTCAAACGCTTCTAAATCAAGTTTGCCCATTTGCTCATTAGCCACATCATCAGCAAAACACTGCGCATAACCAGTCGCGGTTTCGTGTGCAATCACCGAATAAACGCTGACATCTGTCTCACCATTTTGCATTTGAGTTTGTTGTAAAATCTCTTGCGCCCAAAAAAATATCACGCGTGAGAACTGCTCTGCCGATGGTGATACTGGCAAACTTATCCAACGCGCACTGAATTTTTTGCAAGCAGCGATATAGTCAGGATCGTCTTTATTCCAAAAACAAATGGCATGATCAAAACTATCAATAATGTCTTTGATCGAAGATTTTAGCAGACCAAAATCATAAACCATCTGTCCCTGATCCAAGCGCTTGGCCTCAAGAATCAATTCAATCTGGTAGCTATGACCATGAATAGAATGCTTACAACGCTCAGAGCTACAATTACGAACAATATGAGCGTTTTCAAATTTAAAAAGTTTACGAATACGCATGATAATCAACCAAAACAGTAAGCATCTTTGTGCTAAATGAGAGTTTGCCACATCGGCTTGTCGCCCATTATAGCAAATCGTCCTCTATCCGTAAGTAAGCACTTATGAATACTCATATTGATTGAACGAATCAATTGCATTCAATCCTCACTAAAAAATTGTTAAATCGTAGTGGAATTGTGCAAGCGCTATCAATTGCCCAGCCTTAAGTCTATACTCAAATCAAAATGCAGCGTTTACATCGAATGTAGCGCGTCTCTATTAAGTCGATTTAATCTTACTTAGAAAACCGTATATATTTGTTACCCCAAGAGGAAAATACCATGAGCAAAGGCCAAGACAGTAAAAAGAACGTCAAAAAGAAACCGCTTTTGACAGCAAAAGAGAAGAAAGCAGCCAAACAAGCAAAGAAAGATGATAATGGCAGTATCTTAGGCAAACATTAATATTGAGCGCGTTACTATACTAATTGAATATAGACTAATTGCATCTATGCCAATCACTCTCACCGTTTGATTGGCATTTTCCATATCATGTAATCATGTACTGCGCGGCGCAAACATAATAATCGCCATTCCTACTAGCGCAACTATAGAGCCGAATATATCCCATGTAGTGGGCCGAATGCCATCCACTGTCCACAGCCAAATGATTGCCATAACGACATATACTCCACCGTAAGCGGCATAGACTCGACCTACCGCCGTTGGATGTAGTGTCAGCAACCACACGAAGGCCGCCAAACTAAGCACGGCAGGAATAAGCAGCCAAATGGACTTACCTTCTCGCAGCCAAAGATAAGGCAAATAACATCCCACAATCTCTGCTAGTGCTGTCAGCGCAAAAAGCCCTACTGTCTTTAGTTCAGTCAAAGTCTATTATTCCTCAACTGTGATAAAACCCGTCATATACTGCACGGCGTTACCAGAAACCAGTACTCTATTATTTGCCACGGTACAGTTAAGCACGCCGCCTCTCTTAGACGCTTGATAAGCAATCAATTCATTTTTATTCAGACGCTTAGCCCATAAAGGCGCTAAACCAGTGTGTGCCGAACCCGTTACAGGATCTTCATCACCGCCGTTAGCTGGCCAAAAATAACGTGAGATAAAATCATAGTCTTTGTATTCAGCAGATTTGGCTTGGCACGTAACCACTACATCTAAAGGGGTAAGCTGTTTTAGTTGCTCGTTATCACGCTTTACATTTAATACATCAGACTCAGAATCATAAATCACAAAATAGGCTTGCTCATTACGATAAATCTCAACTGGCATAATAGAAAGACCTGCCGATAAACGCTCAGGAATATCATCGATTTTTTCAGGCATTCTATTAGGGAAATCCATTTGTATTTTCCCAGCCTCTGTTTGTAAGACTGTCAAAATTCCAACCGCTTCGGCTGAAAATTTAATGGCATCTACAGTAGGGTTTTTGTTAAATAAAACAAAGGCTGATGCCAAGGTCGCATGTCCGCAAAAAGCAATCTCGGTAAATGGTGAAAACCAACGAATGTGATAAATGCCTTCTTTATCAGCAACGATAAAGGCGGTTTCCGATAAATTATTTTCAAAAGCAATAGATTGCATCAAATCATCACTTAACCACTTCTCTGTGATAATCACCGCAGCGGAATTGCCTTTAAACATAGTATCAGTAAAGGCATCGATGACATTTATTTCTAATTGCATTTGATATTCTCTTTTTAGTTATATGAATGACTATTGAGTTATTGATGAGCTTATCGATAAAAACTTATCTCAATCTCGCTAACTCTCTTTTATATTGACCTAACTATATAACGACCGATAGTAGCAAAAACATCCTAGTGCTGCTAGCTTGAATAGTAGCACTAGGATGTAATGTTGCAGCGATTAAACCATCAAAGGTATTGTTATTTATCAAAATAACGCCATTTACATAGAATCAAAATATATGAATAACTGCTTACCAAAGGATTCTGTCCTGAAGTTGCACTTAAATTTTAATTAGGAAATTAGCGTCATGATGCGTATTGGATTGTTCTTATTAACCAACTTAGCGGTGATTGTGGTATTTAGCATCGTGTTTGGTATTTTATCCAGATTTTTTGGAATTGGAGGCGTACACACGGCAGGTGGGCTAAACTACACCAGTCTGGCGATTATGTGCGGCATATACGGCATGGTTGGTTCGATGGTATCACTATTTATCTCGAAATGGATGGCCAAAAGATCAACGGGGACGGTGGTTATTAAAACACCCAGCAATGCCACTGAACAATGGCTCGTAGATACTGTTGCCAAACAAGCGCGAGCGGTAAATATCGGTATGCCTGAAGTAGGGATTTTTAATAACTCACAGCCAAATGCCTTTGCTACCGGCTGGAACAAAAATAAAGCGCTGGTGGCGGTTTCATCTGGTTTACTGCAAAACATGAATCAAGATGAAGTAGAGGCGGTACTCGCACATGAGATTGGCCATGTGGCCAACGGTGATATGGTCACACTGGCGCTCATTCAAGGAGTAGTGAACGCCTTTGTGATGTTCTTTGCGCGTATTATTGGTAGTTTCGTAGACCGGACTGTATTCAAAAATACCAGCGATAGTCCTGGAATTGGGTACTTTGTGACTAGTATTGTGATGGATATTTTGCTCGGTTTCTTGGCATCTGCCATTGTGATGTGGTTCTCGCGTCTACGCGAATTCCGTGCTGATGAGATGGGGGCAAAACTTGCCAGCAAAGACAAAATGATTAGTGCGCTTGATGCACTGCGTCCTTCTGCACAGCGCCCAGATCAAATGCCAGAGAGCATGAAAGCATTTGCGATCTCATCGGGACAAACACAAGGCTTTAGTATCGCGAACCTGTTTCGCTCACACCCAACGCTCGATGACCGTATTGCGGCGTTGAGAGCATATAATCCTAGTTGAAGCGTGATAGATTGAATAATTTTTTAGAGTGTGATCCTCCAATTCTATTAGCCCAAAAAAGCCCATCTATAACAGATAGGCTTTTTATTGAATCAAATTCGCTAACTAAATATCAAACTCAAGCGCTCTATCGCCTTCGCTGTCTTTGATACGCGTTGGCAAGCCAATCTTATTCAATAGATTGATAAATGGCTTGGCATCCAGCTCTTCGACATTGACCATCTTGCCCGCATCCCACTCACCAGTCGCGACTAACATGGCTGCCGCAACAGGTGGTACGCCTGCAGTATAAGAGATGCCTTGGCTACCGACTTCATTATAAGCGTCTTTATGGTCGGAGATATTATAGATAAATACCTCGGTATCGACGCCATCAATCTTGCCTTTGACCTTGTCACCAATACAGGTTTTGCCAGTATAGTTCGGCGCAAGCGAGCTTGGATCTGGTAGTACGGCTTTGACGACTTTTAACGGAATCACTTTTTGGCCTTCAGCTGTCATCACAGGCTGCTCAGACAGCAGACCTAGGTTTTGGAGCACAGTGAAGACATTCATATAATGCTCACCAAAACCCATCCAAAAGCGGATATTTGGTACGTCTAAATTAGCCGATAGCGAATGCACTTCATCATGACCACTTAGGTAGCTGTTTTGCACGCCAACAACTGGCAGATCATCGGTACGCTTCACTTCAAACATCTTGTTAGATTGCCACTTGCTATCCTGCCAAGAGTAGACCGTTCCAGTAAATTCACGGAAATTAATCTCAGGATCAAAGTTAGTGGCAAAATATTTGCCGTGGTTGCCTGCATTAATATCAATAATATCAATGTCAGTAACCGAGCCTGCATCCATCATGTCATAGCCAAGACGTGCATAAGCATTAACCATACCAGGATCGAACCCTGCGCCTAAAATAGCGGTGACATTATTGTCTGCACAGCGTTGCTTACGCTTCCATTCATAGTTGTCATACCATGGCGGCGTCTCACAAATCTTGCTTGGATCTTCATGGATAGCAGTATCAATATACGCCACACCTGTCTCAATACAAGCTTCGAGCACCGTCATATTGACAAATGCTGAGCCAACATTAATGATAATCTGCACACCAGTGGCTTGTATGAGATCGATCAATGCTTGGGTATCCATAGCATCGACTTGATGCGTATGCAATACCGCATGCGTTTTAAAGCTGTCTTTTTCTATGACGCTTTGAGCGATAGCGTTGCACTTGTCTAAAGTACGCGAGGCGATATGAATCTCGCCAAGTACGTCATTATGCATGGCACATTTATGTGCCACCACTTGAGCGACCCCGCCTGCCCCAATGATAAGTACGTCTTTTTTGCTGGGCTTAACTTGTTGGTTTGTGTTCAATGAACAATCCTCCTTTGTGTCCCTGTCGATACCATTGATCGCGGCTATGCAAAACAGAAACGAGTGAATGATATGCGTGAATTAAAAAGGAAGACCGAGGAAAACCCACGCACCCGTCGGGCAAATAATACTCTCGTATTTGCCCGACGCGATTATAACAATTTTTACATGCTTTTCGGCAATAATTAATAAATAATATAACCAATAGTTTTGTATGTAACAAACCAGCAGACTTAAAATTAAGACAAGCTTGCTTTGTAGTCTTGATAATCGAACTCGCGCTGAATATCGATACTGCCATCCAGACGGCGAATCACAATGGCTGGCATATTCACACCATTAAACCAATTTTTCTTTACCATGGTATAACCTGCGGCATTACCAAAGGCAATCTTATCCCCTACTTTTAAATTACTCGGTAATTCATATTCACCAAAGATATCACCCGCCAAGCAAGATCGACCATAAATAATGGTGTTGTCTGACGAGTTATTTTTGTCTATCGCTTTTATTTCGATAGCGTCATTATTAATAGCGGCAATTGATGCAGGCTCTTGATAAATCAGCAAATCGAGCATATGCGCCTCAATGGAGGCATCGACGACCGCCAAGTTTTTTTCATTGTGCATGGTATCTAACACGGTTGTGACCAATGAACCTGCACCATGAATACTCGCCTCGCCTGGCTCAAGATACACTTGTACGCCATAAGTCTCGCTAAACCCTTTTAATCTTTCGGCCAGTTTTTCTAGTGGATAATCAGGCGCGATAAAGTGGATGCCACCGCCCAAGCTCACCCACTCTAGCTGCTCTAAAATGTCTCCAAATCGTGCCTCAATGTCTGCCAAACTCTCACTAAAGGCTTCAAAGCTGTCATTTTCACAGTTGTTATGAATCATCACACCCGTAATATCATTGAGTACCGCTGCAATTTTGTCTTTATCATGCTCACCAAGACGACTAAAAGGACGAGCAGGATCCGCAATAATAAACGATGAATTGCTCGTTTTTGGGTTCAGGCGCAATCCGACTGGAATACCTTGCGCCGCTGCTTGATCTTTAAACGCGTTGAGTTGCGAAATCGAATTAAAAATAATCTTATCAGCGTAGCTGAGTACTTCAGGGATTTCATCGGCGCTATAGGCCACGCTATAAGCATGCGTTTCTTTCTTATCTTTACTATTAACATCGGCATTATTACCAAAAGTCTCATGACCCAAACGCACCTCATTCAATGATGACGAGGTCGTGCCATGTAAATAAGGCTGCATCACATCAAATACACCCCATGTTGCAAAGCATTTGAGCGCCAGTAACGCCTTGGCGCCTGATAACTCACACAGCCGAGCGATAATCTGCATATTGGCAACGATTGCCGCTTCATCAAGCAGGTAATAAGGCGTTGATGGCAAAGAGGCGTCGGGAGTTTTTACTGAGTTTTTTGCGTTCATAAAGGTTACCTAATAGCCGCTGTTGGCATCATGACAGAGATAAATATTTGCGCTATAGTAGACTAAATTCATCATAATTAGAATATCTTATGTCATTATCCACCGATTATTCCTCTTCTACCAACCGCACCAATGTATCGGCAGTTGATCCAAAAAATATCAGTTTAGAGTATCTCAATGCTGATGCCCGTGCGGTCTTGGATTTTTGGTTTGACAAAGACAACGAGCAATATTGGTTTGCCAAAAACGATCCATTTGATCAGCAGATAAATGATAAATTTGGCACAATTTGGCAGGCGGCAAAGCAGGGAGAATGTGTGACATGGCGCATCACAATATCACCAGCAGACAGCAACAGTTCAATCACCGCCTTGGCTGGACGCTTGGCAGAAATTATTGTCTTAGATCAGTTTTCACGTAATCTATGTCGCGGGCGAGCGTGTGCCTTTTCGCAAGACAGTATGGCATTGGTATTGGCACAAGAGGCCATTCAGCATCCGCATTTTGATACGCTACCAGTAGATTGGCGCAAGTTTATGATTATACCTTTTATGCATTCAGAATCATTGATGATTCACGAGCGTTATCTGCCACTGTTTGAACAGCTAGGCGATGCTGAAACCTTGGATTTTGAGCACCGTCATAAAGATATTATCGAGCAGTTTGGTCGTTATCCCCATCGTAATGACACGTTAGATCGCGAGTCAACGGACGAAGAAGAGGCCTTTTTGCAGCAGCCGAACTCGTCTTTTTGATGTCATTTTATGCATAAAATCTTATTATGTATAAAATCTTAGCAAAGGTGCAGTTTATGCGCTATTCACTGCACCCGTCTTAAAGACAAAGCTCTTGCGCTCTATCGCCTTGTTGTCTATCAATACATCAAAGCTCACGCGATATTCACTATTGCCATGCAAACCGCAGTTTTTACTTCTGCTACTAAAAGCCTCGCAGCTTTTTAAATCGTCAGTAATAGGTAAGATAAACGCTTCATTTTCTGGCAAGGCATTGGTCGTATTTTTGTAAGGATCTTGACGATAATCTAGCAATTCAATCGGCACATTGATATTGCGCCGCATATCATAAAATGTCACATTGCTGATATTAATCGTGCGTGCGGACGGCACACTGATATAGACGGGTTGCCCAATTGGGTCAATTTGTAAATCTCGACCCGTATGTTTAACGGGGTCGGGAATTTCATTATATAGCGCAGTCACGGTATCAGTGACACCTTGACACGGATAAGTAAATACGCCTTCGATGGTTGCGTTTTTGGTCGCTTGCGTTGCTGCGGTCTTATTGACCAATACATACCCTTGATTATCGGTAGCGTCTTTATTATATGGCTTATAGGTAACCATACCCGTGCCAGTCAGATATAAGCTTGGCGACATAAGAGACCGCAAGTGATACGGCGCAGCCAACAATGACTTGGCCATTGAGCTTGCCATGACCTCTGAGCTAAACAGCTTACCTGCTGAACTATAATACATCGATTGTGCGATATTCTCGGCTGCCCCAAAGCGTGCATTAGCGTAGTCTGCATTTGATAACCGCGCTCCCAAATCTAGCCCGCCAAAAAACGGATTGTTGGTATTGGTCACGTTTGCAATATCTGCAATCTCATTCTCGTAATGTGCATTAAATAGGGTCGGTGTGCTATTGGCAAAAACGTATTTGATATAATTGGCATGCTGGGTGGCAATATTTTCTAAAGCCGTATCAGCAGACAAACCATTTAGACCACAACTGGTTCTCGCCAAACTAAATGTATTGTTGGCAATTAACGCCGCATTGGTATCGTTGGTTCCTATTGAATTGGTAGCCTGATCGTCAAGATTATCATTCGACCGGTCTATAGAGGCATCGCTCGGCTCGGCGATAGGTGGAATGATTCTCGGCGCAGGAGTCTTATCAGCGTCTTCCCCACCGCCATTGCAGGCAGTCAAAAGTACCGTTAAAAACAGTATGGTCGCAACGTTATTTTGTGAGGTGTGGGACATTACCCTTGATCCTATGACGTGGTAGCACACATATGAATATAATATAGCTTAAAATCAACTATATAGGTATTGGTAAGCGATATTATAGTGCTTCATGATACTGTATTTTTGCTTAGGCTATTTTGAGTACCAGTTGCTATTAATTTAGCGTACGTTTTCAAGTGCCTTTCTTACGGGCGCAAAACTGCGTCTATGCGCAGATAGTACGCCATACGTCTCAATTGCTTCCATATGTGCCCGTGTCGGATAACCTTTGTGCTTGGCAATGCTATACTCTGGGTGCTCGGCATCAAGGGCATACATGGTTTTATCACGACTTACCTTTGCCAATATACTGGCTGCCGCGATACTGGTATGACGCGCATCACCCTTCACCCAAGCTTGGCAATCAATCAACGATTTTGTTATACCTATTTCATTAAGCATTGCATAATCTAGATCAGGGCAGCGATTACCATCAAACAATATCTGAACTTGCTGATGAGGTCTTATTTGAGAGATTGCATGGCTTGTTTCAATCACATCGTTAACAAGGTGTTTGGATATCGCTGCTAGCAATGCCTCTGTACATAAACGCATACCGAGCATCGTCGCTTGCAAGATATTGACCTGATCGATGACTGCTGCTGGCACATCAGCGATGACTTGACCAATGGCATACTGAAGAACCCGTGGATAAAGAATATCACGCTTCTTTTCGCTCAGTTGCTTTGAGTCCGTCAATAGTGACAATGGCGTATCCTTGAGGGGCTGATCCTCAATCAGTCCTGACCAAGCCGAAGGTAATATCGCAGCAGCCACATTGACACTGCCTAGTAAGGGGCCACGCCCTGCTTCATCAACGCCGATCTGTAGTGAGGACTGTGCTAAATCCTCTCTTTTATTTATCGCATATTGAATAAGCAGCTCGGAGACATTTAATTGACCTGATAAGTGGATGGGTGCCGCCAGTTGAACGTATTGGCCTTTAATATCAACTTGCTCAATACTCATGTCAATTAGTGTCATATTACTTTCTACAAAATGCTGATTACTCATAGCGTTGTGATGTCTTTTTATTAATAGGATGAGAATGGGTTACGAGCGATTGTCAATTAGGCGTTGTGGCTATCGTGCATAAACCACTGCTCAATCACGCTATTAGCAGGGTCATGGTTGCTCTGCTGTTGCAATGATTGCTTGGTATCTACAAGGTCTCTTAATTGCTCGGCATAAGCACGTGGCTGCATGAGGCGCATGACTGTACGGCAAATATTATCGCCACTCGCCTGCTCTTGGATAAGCTCAGGGACGATTGCGGTACCCGCTAAAATATTGGGCAGTGCCACATAAGGCACTTTTACCAACCGCTTGGCAATTTGATAGGTTAGCTGATTTAGTTGATAAATAACTACCATTGGTCGCTCAAGTAGCATCGCCTCTAACGTTGCCGTACCAGATGCCAGCATGACAACATCCGATGCCGCCATTGCCTGCTGACTAAAAGCTGGCTGGCTATCATCATAGACCACAACGATAGCCGCGCGCAGTTGCTCTGAGCGTCGATCAATGACATCTTGGACGATATATTGATGATTTTGATCAACAGTTGGAATGATAAAACACAGCTTGGGATCTAACAATATCAGCTTTTGGATACCGTCCAGCATCAATGGCAAAATGGCGGTAATCTCGCCGCGCCGTGAGCCCGGCATCACACAAATAAGCTGACTGACATCATCAAATCGTTCAATAAAAAACTGCTGCAACCCATCATTGTGCCAGACCAGCTCGCTACGGCGCTGATTGATAGGCGTGTCCAATAACGCTTGATCGATGGTACGTAGCAGCGGATGACCGACACAGATTGCTGGGTGGTTGTGGCGTTCATAGACTGGTAGCTCAAACGGGAATAAACACAACACCAGATTGGTAGCGGCTTTAATATTGTGGATGCGCGACTCACGCCACGCCCAAATAGAGGGACTGACGTACTGCACACAGAACACGCCTTGTGGCTTTAGCTTTTTAGAGACTCTCAGATTAAAGTCAGGCGCATCAATACCAATAAACCAATCAATCTCAGCTGCTTTAAACGCCGTCAGTAATTCACGGCGGGCTTTGAGCAAATCAGGCAACTGTGACATAACCTCCACCAGCCCCATCACCGCTAAACGTGCCAATGGAAAAATACTTTGCATCCCTTGCGTTTGCATTTTGGAGCCACCAACGCCCACCCAAATGATATCATCACGCAGGTTGTTCATTTGCTGCATGAAATCAGCCCCCAAACTGTCGCCTGACACTTCACCAGCGACAATTCCTATAACGAGTGGTGTCGTCTTTATTGTCGCTACGTATTGATCAGGCAATGTCTGAGCGATGGCAGCAGTATGTTCATTATGAGGCGTAGCAGAATCTGTCATGACAAGCTCTCGATATTCAAAATTACAATTAATACAAAAATGACTATTATAAAAGATAACCCATAAAATGCGCGATAAGATGACCAAACCAAATGAGCATTCTTATCATCTATCGTATTTGGATTCAGTCGTTTATGTCGTCATCATACGTGACGATGGCATAAATAGCTAAAATCGCGTATAAATTCTATAAAAAATCAACCATTCTGAAGTGTCAACAATTTTTAGCTATAACTAAGTTTTGGTTTCCTCATTCCAGTTATCAGTCAATTAACTGCTCGACTACCCTTGTCAATCAACACTTTTGTCCGCATAATGAATATTCCTATAAATCAGCTAGATGATATATAACCATGACAACATCAGTTACCCATAATGCAGATATTGACGACGTGAATATTGAAAAATTTATTCCTTTGATTACTCCCGCTGAGCTAAAAACTGAGCTGCCTCTATCAGATGAAGCCTATAAAACCGTACTAAACGGTCGAAACACTATCCAAAATATCTTGGATGGTAAAGACAAGCGTCTGTTTGTAGTTATTGGGCCATGCTCGATCCATGATATTAAAGCCGCTCACGAGTATGCTGATCGGTTGGCCATATTGGCAAAAGAGATCGAAGACAGTGTATTTGTCGTGATGCGTGTTTATTTTGAAAAACCGCGTACCACTGTCGGCTGGAAGGGTATGATTAATGACCCTGATATGAATGACAGCTTCGATATCGAGAAAGGCTTGCGTACAGCTCGTAAGCTACTGCTTGATTTGAATGAGAAAGGTCTGCCTTGTGCCACTGAAGCATTAGATCCTAACACCCCGCAGTACATGCAGGATTTGATTAGCTGGTCAGCAATTGGCGCACGTACCACTGAGAGCCAAACGCATCGTGAAATGAGCTCTGGCTTATCATGTCCAGTTGGCTTCAAAAACGGTACTGATGGCGGTATGACGGTTGCGGTCAATGCCATGCAAGCAGTAAAAGCGGGCCATAGCTTTTTGGGTCTGTCATCAGATGGCAAAGTCTCTATCATTAAATCCAAAGGTAACCCTTATGCCCATGTAGTACTACGCGGTGGCAACGGCAAACCCAATTACGATGAAACGGCTGTCGCTCAAGCAGAAAGCGAGCTGGCAAAAGGCAAAACCAATAGCAAGATTATGATTGACTCAAGCCACGCCAACTCAGGTAAAGATCCGTATCTACAGCCAATGGTCATCAATAACGTTGCGGAGCAAATCCAAAACGGTAATAAGTCCATTATTGGTATGATGATTGAAAGTCATCTCAAAGGCGGTCGTCAGGATTTAACAGAAGATCTTGATGCACTTGAATATGGCATGTCCATCACTGATGGCTGTTTAGATTGGGACAGCACCGTTACGGCGTTACACAGTCTACACGATATGGTAAAAGACGTATTGCCCACTCGTTAATAGCGATTGGATATATTGACTCGGTGTTAAGCCATTCATGAAAAAATCCCGCCTGATATCAATGATGTCAGGCGGGATTTTTTATCTATTGATCTATGAGTAAGTCTGTCTTACATTAACCATTTTCGGCCTTTAGTACACTCTCTAAACTTTCAATTACGTGTTTGGAAGCGGCGTGTTTTTGCAAGTCCAAAAGTTTATTATGAGCCATTTGACGACGTGGCTCAACCAATGTATTCCATCTTGCTAACGTTTGTAATAAGCGTGAGGCCAATACCGGATTGGCATCATCCAACTTTTTGATCACCCCTGTATAAATCTCTAAACCCTCTTGTGTCCATAATACCGTTGGCTGCGAGCTAAAGGCGCTAATAACCGAGCGTACGCGATTGGGCGTATTCCAGTCAAAGTCTTGATGCTC
Organism: Psychrobacter aquaticus CMS 56; assembly: GCF_000471625.1. Lineage (GTDB taxonomy): Bacteria > Pseudomonadota > Gammaproteobacteria > Pseudomonadales > Moraxellaceae > Psychrobacter > Psychrobacter aquaticus. Next base: position 153,058 of record NZ_AUSW01000035.1, on the reverse strand, counting down.
AAGTAAGGATTGAATAACATCGGTACTAACAGTATCAGCAGACGCTTGCACACTGAACCATAAATCAATGACCAAATCATTTTCTTGAAAGCGTTCATAGAAGTCGGCCAAATACTCATCAGCATTTGTCACTTGATGATTGACCATGGCTTTTAATGCACCAAAGCGTTCGGTCATACAGCTGGCATTATTATACTGCTGCTCAGCCCATTCTACTGCGCCATTGACATTGGCAGTCAATGCCATGTCCAGCACCACATTACGCAAGGCGCGTGTACCGCGAGCATCGGCACTATCTTCGTAAGACTGCATTGGTAGCTGCTCATAAAGCCCTGCCCACTGATCTTTTAACGCCTCTGCGACCTGTTGATACAACGCTTCACGTTGGGCTTTAATCAACTCTGGATCATAGTTTTTGTTGATGGCAGACGCCAGTTCTTGCGCTGAGGGGATATCAAGCAAACGCGCGGCTAACATGGCATCATCGGCTGCCAGTCTCGGCAACGTTTGTGCCAATGCCTGCAAATAAACGTCCGGACTGCTTTTTGAGCCTTGGCCTTGCAGCAAAATACGATTGACCAGCATTTGTGTCACTTGCCAACGGTTAAAACCATTGGTCTCATGTGTCAGTAAAAACGCCAAATCTTCATCCTGATAATCATAATTAAGCTGGACAGGCGCGCTAAAGTCTCGCAATAAAGACACCACAGGCTCGCTAGCTACATCTTCACAAGCAAAGGTTTGTGTTGCCTGATCTAAGAGCAACATACGCTCAGCGATGATATTACCCGAGTCTTTATCAAATAACGCCGTCGCCACCGGAATCGGCAAGGGTTTTGGTGCATCAAAACCACTGACGTGACGTGTCTGCTGACTCAAAGTAATGGTTAGCGTTTGCGTGGCACTATCATAATTTTGGTGACCCGAAACAACTGGCGTACCAGGTTGGCGATACCAATCGATGAAGTCCTCAATCTTATTATCAGTGATACTGAGCGCAGATAAAAAGTCCTCAACGGTGACGGCTTGCCCATCATAACGACGGAAGTACTCATCCGTCCCTTTACGAAAATCTTCTTGCCCCAATGTATTGGCAATCATACGAACAATCTCAGCGCCTTTCTCATAAACAGTCGTCGTATAAAAGTTATTAATCTCAACGAAGCTCTCAGGACGCACAGGATGCGCAAGTGGCCCAGCATCTTCGCTAAACTGATGCGCACGTAAAGTCGCGACATCATCGATACGCTGTACGGCACTCGATTGCTGATCCGCTGAAAACGACTGATCACGATAGACCGTAAATCCTTCTTTTAAGCATAACTGGAACCAATCACGACAAGTGATGCGATTGCCCGTCCAGTTATGGAAGTACTCGTGAGCAATAATGGCTTTGACGCTAAAGCTACGTGCATCAGTCGTCGTTTCTGGACTAGAGAGCACACAGGCGGTATTGAAAATATTGAGACCCTTGTTTTCCATCGCGCCCATATTAAATTGGCTGACCGCCACGATCATATAACGATCCAAATCATAGGCTCGGCCATAATTGACCTCATCCCATTTCATGGCATCCTTTAGGGCTTGCATACCGACATCACATTTATCGATATCAGCAGACTTCGCGTATATCTCAAGTAGGACATTTCGACCCTCACTGGTTTTATAAGAATCGGTTAATACGTCTAAATCAGCGACCACACAGGCAAACAGATAGCTTGGCTTATTGGTGGGATCATGCCAAATGGCATAATGGCGGTTTGGCTCGTCAGTTACCTCCCCTGCTTCGACTAAGTTACCATTAGCCAATAACGTTGGGTAACGTTTATCTGCCTCAAGACGCGTGGTAAATATCGCCAAAACATCGGGACGGTCTGGATAAAAAGTAATCTTGCGAAAACCTTCAGGCTCACACTGAGTGACGAACATCGTATCATCACCACTACCTGCCATATAAAACCCTTCAAGCGCCGTATTGGTCTGTGGGCAGATGCGTACTTGAATCTCTAATGTAACCTCATTAGGAGCATCAGAAATCGTCAGCTTCCCTGCTTGTTGCTGATAATCCTCAGTACCCAGTTGACTGCCATTCATCTTCACCATTAGCAGCTCTAAATCTTCACCGAACAATACAAGATCGCCTGTGGTTTGGCGTACCATTTTCAGAACGCTGTCTATCTGGGCATATGTTTCAAACAACTTAATATCTAAATCAATGGTTTCCACATCAAAACTTGGTTTTTTATAGTCTTTTAAGTTGATTTTACTAGGCGCATGCGGCGGTACGTCCGGCATATCTGGATTGATAATTTGAGCATCGGTTTCAGCAGTCGACATATGAATTCCTATTATTTTGAGAGTGAGGTATTTATGATATAACCATACAGAGGGAAGTGTTGAAGCACTATAACGGAAGTAGCAAAAGGCACAGCCGTGATAACGTATTACTAAGATAGTACTTTCTTGCTTGCTGTGCCGTTGCTGCCAGAGGCTGCGAAAACCTATCCTAGCGCCCTGATTTATTTTATAGTGGATTGACTATAGATTGACCTGAAACGCTAAAATTCAAGACCATGATTAGAATCATGAGATGATTAACATGCGTTAGCAATTGGATAATGACGACTAAAATGATTTAATAGACGCACTGATGACCCACATTCTATAAACGGCCTATTATATGACAAAGCACATTGCCAGTCGCTCAGATATTACTTTACCACTACTCAGAGACTATGTTGATGCTCTGCTACCATCGCTAGCGAATGGTAATGCTGAGGTGTTATGGATTGTACAAGACAACAGTGCTTGCGCGGCCTTAAGAGCACAGCTAAAAAGCCACATACCTAATACAGACAATGATGCAGCAGTGAACGCAACTCGGAAATTACAAGTATCGACTTTATCAGAGCTTACGCAACAACAGACATCTAAACGCTATGAGCTTACCTGCTTTTGGCTCCCTACATTATCATCAGAACAGCTACAAAAATGTATTCCACTACTTATGCGGTATCGCGATCTTTATGCTGCACACTTGCTAATCGCCCTTGATAGCACTATAGACTTAAAGGCTTATGGTTTCACCCCATTTGACATCTTGAATGAGCATGCTTTAAAAACAGATGATAGTAATCAAACCATATTACCCTCGTCACTCACTTCATCGGTATCAACCACGCTGTGGCAGTTTAATTTGTATGATTATAAACAACTGCCCAATTGGCTCAACGCCGACTACTGGGCCAATCCTGAAAACTGGGGCAAACATCGGTGGTAAAACATTGCATATCTATCTGTAAATTCTAGGGATATTTACAGTAATACTACTTACATAAAGTAACATTTAGTATATGATAGATAGCAATTGCCTAAGTTTTATCGTAAGCAGTTTAAAAAAACAAATTTAATTAAAATTTTAGGAGCTCATTATGTCAACCAGTTTTTCTAAGATCGCGGTTCTTGCTGTATTATCAAGCGCGGTTGCATTAACCACAGGTTGTGCTACCAAACGTTCTACTTCTGAAGTGGTGGTTGCCCCACTAGGTATTCCAGGCGGTCAAGTTGGATACACTGGCGCTGTTATCGTAGATAACTCGAATGCGGTCATTTCTGGTGCTGAGAATTTGCAAGCGGTTGTCTATTTTGCCTTTGATAGCAGTGCTATTACGACACAAGCAGCAAATGTTCTAAATCAACATGCAAGCTTGCTAAGCTCAAACCCAGCCGCTGGTGTGGTCATCGCAGGTCACACTGATGAGCGTGGCAGCCGTGAATACAATATCGCATTGGGTGAGCGCCGTGCCCAAGCAGCACGTGATTATCTTGCTGCCCAAGGTGTCGCTGTAAATAATATCCGTGTCATCAGCTATGGCGAAGAACGTCCTGCAGTTGCTGGTAACACAGAAGACGCTTATGCTCAAAACCGCCGCGCTGAACTGTCTTATTAAGACTGGTAGACCAATAAAAGTCAATAAAACTTAATGTTCTTTATAAAAGCCCAGCGATACCACATTGCTGGGCTTTTTACGTTTTACTCAGTCAACTAACATCAATCGACACACTCAATGATGCCAATCCTAACTCATACCCAATATACTCAGCTCGCCCCTACGACGTGGTGTGCCACGGCACAAGTGAATGACGCTCTATCTCAAAGCTTTGAAGAATTATGGAGGCAATCATCATGGTTACTCGTCTCTCATATACCACCTATTATAAATTTCTATAGGCATGATGAGCTCAATTGGCAGAACTACCTTTCACCTGTAACTTTGTCAGTACGTGATATGACTCATAATCAACGCCAGCTACAGCGTAAAGGCGTTCGACTATTACTACAACAGTTACTGGATCAGCTAGAAATTAATGATGCTTTGGATGAGTCTGCTTTTCCTTATCGATTGATCAATAATAACTACTATGTTTGCTTTAGTCATACAGGCTCTAAGAATAAAAATGACGTGAATAACAACTCTGGTCAAGCAACTCATCAGCCCCTAAATAATCAAGTTGCCGTGATTATTAGCCGCGATCGTCCTGTAGGGATTGATATAGAAGCAAACGACGTTGCATGGAAAGTAGCACAACGTTTTTATTCAGCCAATGAGATTGCCACCATACAAGCACTGCCAATGATTCAACGTAATATTGTCACTAAGCTCCTGTGGCAAATAAAAGAAAGTTTAATTAAGATACATCAGTATACATTGGCACAAGGCCTAGGTAAGGACTACGCTTATCTCATTGCTGGTTTGCTCAATGCCATAAAAGAGCCTTCTCCTTTAATCGTCATTCCCGATATTCAGTCTCATTACCATATTGCAGTTTTGCCCGCCCAACAAACTATCGTCATCTTTTAGAGATTTTGTAAATATATAGTTGAAGCAGTTTATAAAGCGGGTACAAGGCAACCGAGTACAGATAGTAACGTTATATAGCAAGCGAGGCTAACAGCGTACCCACTTATAAATTCTCTGACTATATTTGTCGCGAATAATGGTCGTTACTTTATTACAAACAAAAAAAACGACCCTAATTAGGATCGTTTTTTTATTTTACTATCATTCTAATAACAGTACTTAAACTGCTATCAGATTAGAAACGGTAAGTTGCACCAACTTTAACAATTGGCATCCACTCAAGATAGTCTTTATCTTCTAGCTCTTGCTCAGCAGCATTAGCGGCCGCAGCTGCCTCGATTGGGTTAGTGCCATTGCCTGCAGCACGTACAGTTGCATCTGTTTTGCCCATATACGCGGCACCTAGTTCTCCAAATACACCGAAATTATTAGTGATATTAGGACGGAAACCAACAGTTGCGTACGGTGCTAATTTGTTGCGATGCTCTAAGCTACCCTCTAAGGTACCTACTTCGTCTGCATCATAATCAACATCATCAATTCTAAAATTACCATCTTTAGCATTGGCACGAACATCGATATCATTATCAGGAACAATGATACCAGCGCCCATTGTAAACCAGTTACCAGCAGGACGTAATTGTACGCCTAGGTAAGGGTTGCTGAAATCTGTATCAACATCGTAGTTTACGTCGTTTGCATCAAAGTCGCCGCCGAATAGGTCAGCAACATCGCCACCTGCCCAACCAGCTTGTAATTCAGTTTTCTCGTTTACAGACCAACCAATGTTAGCACCATAACCTAACGTACCAACTTCAGCACTAACAGATGCTGGGTTGATAGCAGTTTGGAAAAGTGTTTTCGTACCACCAAAGATAGCACCTGTTGTGTTACGTACCACACCAGCATCAGCATTGTAGGCATAAGAAGCAGGTTGTGCTTCATAAACAACAGTGTCATTACCGTCAACAACGATAACAGGTTCAGCAGCTAGTGCAGCAGTTGATGCTAATACAGCAGCAGAAATTGCTGTTAATTTAATAAGTCTCATAAATACTCTCCTAAAGTGTGGAATAAATCGCCCAAAAAAATGATAATTTAGTGTTTTTTAAATCAATCATTTTGTTGAGCAGATTAAAACAATTTTGGCTGGAAAAGTCACCCCTATAGGTGGGCTTTTTATTTGCCATTATGTAAAGATTGCATAGGTATTGTAATAATTGCTACACCAACCCGCAAAACTTCGGCTTTCTGTTACACAATACTCTTAAAGCAACCAAACTACCCTCGCATGAATATTGGCTAGCTTAATGTTCCTGTGAGGGTATTACAAAACGTGTCATCATAATGACCTACCTCACTATTTAATACAATGACAGTTATATGGGTTATTACTACAGTTTGTTGTGTTTTGTGAGTGGGCGTATCTATTATTGCTATTATATAAAAGCTAAGACATGCAAATGAGTCATATAAATATTGCTATATAGCATGACTAGTTCTCGTATAAGCTTGATATTATGCTAAATTAGAAACTATGACGAAATAGCACAGGGCTTCTGATTTGCTACTGTCTGTTCTATTTATGAAAATGTTGTGATGTTTTTTATTTTATTCTTTTTATTATCATTGAGTCATTCATATGCCTAAAGTATCGTCGATTACCCGTGTTCTAGAGATAATAGAGGCTGTGTCTTACGCCTCTAAGCCGCTCTCGCCACTTGAGCTGTCGCAAGAGCTGGATATTCCTAAACCAACCATGCATAGATTGATTCAAAATTTGGTTGATGATGGATTTTTGACCGTCGATATTGGCGGTGGTATTATTCCGGGTAAACGGGTACGTAACTTAAGCGTCGAGCTTTGGCAGCAGCGGTTATTTTTTAATGAGCGGCAAATGATTTTGCAGAAACTGGTTGATGAGATTAAAGAAACCTGTGGTATTGGTGTTCCCTATCACATGCATATGATCTATACTAATCGGGCACAAACAACTTTGCCGCTACAGATTTATTTACCCGTAGGTGCAAAGTCACCCATGTGGTGTACTGCCACAGGCAAGCTATACCTGAGCCAATTATCTGCCGCGAGTCGCCATAAGATATTGCAAGGGCTGCCACTAGACAAATTCACCAAAAACACCATTACAAATATCGATGCGTTAAATGCCGAGCTTGATCGTATTGCTGAAGCTGGCATCGGTATCGATAATGAGGAATTCATTTCTGAGATGGTGGCAGTGGCCGTACCCATATTAGACAAAAAATCACGCTATCTGGCGTCGTTATATGTGCATGCACCAACCATAAGGGTTTCATTGGATGAGCTGTTGGCTCATGTACCTCGCTTACAAAAAGCGGCGCAGGATATTCAGACACTCGTATACGATCTGCAAAGCTAAATACCCTAATGAGCAAACGCGAAAAAGACCTGTACCATTATAATGACACAGGCCTTTTTTAGTTTTATTTCTGATGAATCGTTTCCTTTTTTCAAAAACTTGAGTAGTAAGAAAAACGAGAGTACCAATAGCTAGTAGACTAGCGAGCTGGACGCTGCTAATCCTATTTTTTGAAATTAGCATTAAGACAGCACTGAGCTATCGTGGCGACCCATAATGCTAGAGAAGTCCTTATCGCCATTTTCTACTGAATGAGCCTCATATAGCTCGGTCGCTTTGGCACCCATTGGCGTTTCAACATGGGTATCTTGAGCCGTTTGCATGGCAAGATTGAGATCTTTTTGCATCAGCTTGCTCATAAATCCGCCTTGATAACCATTGCTAGAAGGCACGTTTTCCATGACTTGTGGATAAGGGTTGTAGACTTCTAATGTCCAGTTGCGACCTGAACTTTGCAACATGATATCCGATAAGACTTTAGGGTCTAAGCCGTTTTTGACGCCCAAATTGATGGCTTCCGCTGTCCCTGCCATAAGAATACCAAGCAGCATGTTGTTGCAAATTTTGGCAACTTGGCCAGCACCATGATCGCCAGCATGAAAAATATTTTTGCCCATCACGGCCAATATTGGCTTAGCTTTGGCAAAGACATCGTCGCTGCCACCAACAATAAACGTCAAACTACCAGCGATTGCACCGCCTGTACCACCAGACACTGGCGCGTCTAAGAAGTCTATACCAAGCTTGATTGCCGCATCTGCAACTTTCATGGCATCAGCCGCCGCTATCGTACTGCTGTCGATGACCAGTGTGCCTTTCGGTAACGCTGCAAGTAAACTATCGCTACCATTTTTACCCAAGTAGACAGAATGAACGTGCTTGCCAGCAGGCAGCATGCTGATCACCACTTGAGCATTACTGACAGCATCTTTAGGACTACTAGCAACGCTTGCCCCTGCTTGTTGTAAACGCTGAGTCGCTGATTCAGACAAATCATAGACTGACAGCATATATCCTGCCTTTAATAAGTTTTCTGCCATCGGTGCACCCATATTGCCAAGGCCAATAAAAGCAATATTGGGTTTATCAGTATTTTGCTCCATCGTATTTATATTCTTTGTACCCATCTCATCGCTCCTTGATGATTTATGCAGACATTGCTACATATAGCCTGTCATTATTTCTAAGTTTCATTTAATATTTATTTGAATTAGCAAATCAAATCTTTAACGTACCAGCTGATTACCCAAGGAATTATTACTCAACCAATCATCCAATGGATGTTCACCTTGCGGGTAAGGATTCACAAAATGCTGTTGGATATATGCTTGGCCTTCTACGCTCAAACACTCCGATAAAGAACGCGACCACTGTGGACTGCGGTCTTTATCAATCAGTAGCGCACGCACGCCTTCTTTAAAGTCAGGATTGGCGGCACAATGCACGGCTACATTTGTCTCTAAATACAGTACTTGTTCTATCGATAAATCAGTGACCTTATGATAAAGCGCATAAGTCAACGCTGCGGTAACAGGACAGCCATGACGATAAGTTGCCACCGCTCGCTGTGTCCAGCTATCCTCAGCAAAGGCTGTATCTAACTGTGCCAATGCGTCATCACTTTGTAATAACGCATCAATGTCACTCAAGCCGCCACTATTCATCAGCTGTGCGATAGGTTGCCAGTAGGTAGCGAGTTTGCTGGCTGGCAATTCAGCCATTGGCTGAGCAGCAAGTACGCGGCTGACGATACTGTGAGCACTATTATCATGAAATTTGTCTGCATTATCGGCGTTAACCACTCCTTGCCAATTACTCTGTTTTAAGCGCTGGATAATGCCGTCATAATCACTACTGGCAACGGCATATTCTGCAAGGTTGACTAATAGCGCGTCCTTACCATTACACATCGCCCCCGTCAGCCCCAAAAACAACCCTGTCTTGGCTGGCATCCGCTGTAAAAACCAACTACCAGAAGCATCAGGAAACAGTCCAATAGTTACCTCCGGCATAGCAAACCTTGTGCGCTCAGTGACCAAACGATGACTGCACCCTGCCATGAGTCCCATACCGCCGCCCATGATAATGCCATCACCCCAAAGAATAAGTGGCTTAGGATAAAAATGCATCTGCCGATAGAGACGATACTCATGGCTAAAAAACTCTGTCGCATAAGGGTTCGGTAATGGCGCAGTCGTCGACATGCTGTCATAGAGCTTGCGGATATCACCGCCAGCACAAAATGCCTTATCCCCGGCTCCTTTTAAGACCAATGCCACTATCTGATTGTCGTCTTGCCACTGCTCTAGCTGCGCTGATAACAATTGACACATCTCAACGCTCAAGGCGTTCAAAGATTTAGGCGTATTTAACGTCATTATTCCGATTAGATGGCCGCACTCTGTCGGCTCAGTATCGAATAGTACAGGCGACTCTATCGCTAGAGCTTTTTGATTATTACTATCATGCGTCGCTGTCACATCTGTTTTTATCATATAAAGCACCTACAAAAATTAGAAAAGTACGTTCGTTCAGTCTGATTCATTTCATTTATTTTGCCAATTGGGTTGACGTTTCTTCAAAAATGCTTGAACGCCTTCACGCTGATCTTTCGTATCGAACAACTTAACAAAGGCTTCACGCTCATGAATAAGGTTTTGCGCTGGCGGGTTGTCTCTAGCAGCTTGAATAAGTTTTTTAGAGTAACTGACGGCGACTGGTGATTGTTTGGCAACCTTTTGTGCTAGAGCATGGGCAGCGGAGAGACCTTCACCTTTGTCCGTAACCTCTTCGACCAAGCCAATACGTAGTGCGGTATCAGCATCAACGCGCTCGCCACACAATATCATTCGCTTCGCCCAGCCTTCGCCAACGAGCCAAGGTAAGTTTTGTGTACCGCCCGCACATGGCAATAAGCCCACACCTGTCTCAGGCAATGCCATTTGCGCATGCGCTTCGGCGATACGAATATCACAGGCCAGCGCACATTCAAGCCCGCCGCCCATCGCATAACCGTTGATGACTGCAATACTAACACCGCGGTATGCGGACAATGCTTCAAAAGCTTCACCAAAGGCGATTGCCATGCTGATGGCCTGACCTTTATCGCCTTCTGCAAAATTATTGAGATCCGCACCTGCTGAAAAGAATTTTTCACCCTCACCATGAATAATTAAGGCATAAACATCATCTTTTGCATTTAGGTCAGTGACGAGCTGTTTGAGTGCCTTTAGACTGTCCATTGTCCACGTATGCGCTGGTGGATTGTTCAGGGTTATGATAGCGGTGTGATCGTTAATCGATAATTTAAGATTGGTATACTCTGTCATAGAACATCCTTGTTTTAGTATGGCTACATATATGATGCTTGGCTGGTGAATACGTTACTTTTCCAATTAGCATTAGCGTAATTGGCTTAGCGCATCGTCCTGTAATAGTTGACGCGAAACAATCACTCGCATGATTTCATTGGTGCCTTCTAAAATCTGATGCACACGCAAATCTCGCACGTGGCGCTCAAGTGGATACTCATTCAGATAACCGTAGCCGCCATGCAACTGCAACGCTTCATTTGCAACATCGAAGCAAAGATCCGTTGATAAACGTTTTGCCATGGCGCAATAAGTGGACGCTTGTGAATCATTATTGTCGACTTTATCAGCAGCTAAATAAAGCATTTGCCGTGCAGCTATCGTTTGCGTAAGCATATCCGCAAGTTTAAACTGCACGGATTGTAAGCTGGCAATTGGACTGCCAAATTGACTGCGCTCTTGCACATAATTGGTCGCCGTCTCCAGCGCTGACTGCGCTGTACCAACGGCACAAATGCCAATGTTAATACGGCCGCCATCTAAGCCTTTCATCGCGATACGAAAGCCCTGACCTTCCTCGCCTATCAGATTGTCTACGGGTACTTTTACATCCTTAAAGCTAATCGTTCGCGTTGGCTGTGCTTTCCAGCCCATTTTGTGCTCATTTTTACCATATTCGATACCAGCGCTATTGGCATCAACGACAAACGCTGACACGCCTTTTGGCCCTGCACCGCCCGTTCTTGCCATCACCACCAATACATCTGTCGAGCCTGCACCTGATATAAAGGTTTTTTCGCCATTGAGTACATAATAGTCGCCCTGCTTGTCTGCTTTGGTACGCAAAGAGGCAGCATCAGAACCAGCGTTTGGTTCTGTCAAACAATAACTGCCAAGCCATTCACCGCTGACCATATTCGGCAAATACTGCTGACACAAGGCATCGCTACCATATTCACCAATCATCCAGCCAGCCATATTGTGAATGCTCATATAAGCGGCAACGGATGTGTCACCCCATGCCAGCTCCTCAAAAACCATGGCAGAATCCAAGCGTGGCAGTCCCAAACCATCATATTCTGGGTTGGTATAAAGCCCTAAAAACCCAAGCTCGCCTGACTTTTTGATGACATCAACTGGGAAATGTGAGGTGCGATCCCATTCTGCGGCGTTTGGCTTAAGCTCTTTTTGGGCAAACTGTCGGGCAGTTTGGCGAAAAGCGATCTGGTCATCGGTCAATGAAAAATCCATGAGATCATCCTTGTGCGTACATAAAAAAATATGGTCGATAAAATTTGATGAGTCGTTGTTTCTTTATCATTATCTGAAAGGTTGGCGTCAGCAAAACTAACGCCATACCGCAAATATAGTTGATACCAAATAAAATGGATACACGACATTATGCTCCGAGACTGGCACAAATTTTTCTGCCTTGCTGTGCCTACGCAGATTACGAAAAATGTATCCCAGACCCGTTATACCTCTTTTATATTGACCTAACTATACAGTAGATCAATAATTAAATTGAAATAGTGGTATTCACACCGCGGCTCGCTTCATCATCGAACCAGCGCGCAGTAACAGTCTTGGTTTGAGTATAGAACTGTACGGCTTGCTTGCCATAAGGACCAAGAGCGCCAAGCTTACTCGCACGTGAGCCTGAGAATGAGAACATCGGTAGTGGCACAGGAATCGGCAAATTGATACCGATTTGACCGACCTGAATGTCTTGTTGGAATTTGTGTGCCGCTGCTCCCGATTGAGTAAAGATTGCCGTGCCATTGCCATGTGGATTGGCATTGAGCAGCTCTATCGCCTCATCCAAGCTCGCAGCACGCATGATGCAAAGCACAGGGCCAAATATTTCTTCTTTATAAATTTGCATGTCGCTTGTAACGTTATCAAAAATCGTGGGCCCAACGAAATTGCCTTTTTCAAACCCTTCTACAGTAATACCACGACCATCCAGTATCAAGCTTGCCCCTTCCTCTACACCCGTACCAATCAAATGCTCAACCCGAGCTTTGGCAGCTGGAGAAATCAGTGGGCCTAAGTCTTTATCATTTTTGCCTGCTGATACTACCAAGTTTTCTGCTTTGGCTTTGATGTCATCAATCCATTCCCCTGCGGCACCAACCAGCACCACGACTGACAATGCCATACAGCGTTGACCAGCGGCACCAAATGCAGCGCCTGCCAACTGATTGAGCGTTTGCTCTTTATTGGCATCCGGTAGGATCACACCATGGTTTTTGGCGCCCATCATACACTGGGCACGTTTGCCTGATTTGCTAGCGCGTTCATAGACATGATGACCAACAGCAGTAGAACCGACAAATGATACGGCCTTGATATCGGGATGATCGCAAATAGCATCGACGGTTGCTTTACCACCATGCACGACGTTTAGCACGCCTTCAGGAACGCCCGCTTCTACTGCCAGCTCTACCAAACGCATGGTGACCATTGGATCTTGTTCAGAAGGTTTTAAAATAAAGGTGTTACCCGTCGCGATGGCCATCGGGAACATCCATAGAGGAATCATCGCTGGGAAGTTAAAGGGTGTGATGCCCGCACAAACGCCCAATGGCTGCCAGATACTATAAGTATCAACACCAGATGCGACATTTTCAACAAAGTCGCCAATCTGTAAATTGGCGATACCTGCAGCATGCTCCACCACTTCTAAACCACGGAAGACATCACCGCGCGCATCGGCAATGGTTTTGCCTTGTTCGGCGGTTAAAATTTCTGCCAGCTCATCCATATGCTCACGAATCAGCTCCTGATATTTTAAAAAGATACGGGCACGAGTAGTAATGGGCGTTTTACGCCACGTCTGAAAAGCTGTTTGGGCGGCAGCGACCGCTTGATTGATTTCATCATTGGTGGTTTGCGGGACTTTTGCAATGATTTCTTGAGTTGCTGGATCGGTGATATCAATCCACTCATCTGTCTTTGATTGAGTAAACTGACCATTGATAAGCTGCTGAACGTGATGCATAAGATATCCTTATCTTGTTTGCGAGACTACCGTTTTTTTTGAGGTTTTTGACTGTTTAAAGAAATTTATGAGTTATAAATTTTTATAAAAACCATCAATTTAAAATGATTTATTTTGTATCGTTATTGACTATAACAATAAAACAATTTTAGGGTCAAGCGCTTTATCGAATTTTTATTTATGGGTTAAATAATCAGGTGAATTGTAGCAAAGTGCAAAAATAAAAAAGCTCATGATGTTTCATGAGCTTATCGTTTATAGTCGGTGAAAAATAATATCGATACAAAACATACTGCTGGTGCAAATTTTTCTTGCTTGCTGTGCCTTCGCAGCTCGATGCTACAAAAAATTTACACCAGCGATACTGTAGCGACTTTAAAGTATTTCAACTACAGCATTGGCTGTGTATAACAATAACAATCATGCCTGACTGACTTGCGTTTTAATAATCCTTCATAGACTGCTTAATGGCATCAATCGCTGCTGGATTGTCAAGCGTCGACATATCGCCTGTGGCTTTATCTTCTGCCAATGCTCGAATCGCTCGGCGCAGGATTTTACCTGAACGGGTCTTTGGCAGTGCTTGCGGGAAATAAATGGCAGCTGGTCGTGCAATACCGCCCAATGATTTCACAACAGCCCCAATCACTTGCTGCTCAATGCGAAAGCGATTCTCAGTGGTCGCAACTTGCTCCTGATCTCTTAACACACAAAAGGCAATGGGCAATTCACCTTTTAATTCATCTTGGATGCCCACCACAGCACACTCTGCCATCTCCGGATGCGTACTAATGGCCTCTTCGATCTCTTGTGTGCCTATTCGATGACCAGCAACGTTAATCACATCATCGGTACGTCCCAAGATATAGAAATAACCCTCTTCATCTGTGACCGCGTAGTCTGAAGTAGAATACTGCTGACCATCAAACAGACCAAAATAACTACTGACAAAGCGTTCATCGTTACGCCATACTGTGGTGAGACAACCCGGTGGCAGAGGCGCTTTGATGGCGAGCAAGCCTTTTTCACCAGCTGCACAAGGTTTACCTGTTTCCTCATTTATAACATGCGCATCGTAGCCGTACATCGGATAGCCCGGCGATCCTTGTTTGTGCGGTTTATGGTCGAATTTGGGCGTATTGCTCAAAATTGGCCAACCAGACTCTGTTTGCCAATAATGATCTAAAATAGGAACGCCTAAATGCTTAGTCAACCAATTGGCCGTTGACTCATCCAGTGGCTCACCTGCCAAAAAGAATGATTTAACGCTTGATACATCATAGCGCGTCATCCACGTCTCATCTTGTTTTTTGAGCATACGCACACCGGTGGGCGCAGTAAATAAAATATTAACCTTGTTGGCCTCGACAATGCGCCACCAGATGCCCGGATTTGGACGATGTGGCAAGCCTTCATACATGACACTGGTCATGCCAGCAAGCAATGGCGCGTAAATAGTGTAAGAGTGCCCTACTGCCCAGCCGATGTCTGATATTGCCCAAAAAGTTTCGCCCGCTTTGCCATCATAGATATAATCCATCGACGTGGTGAGCGCGACGGCATGACCGCCTGTATCACGCTGTACGCCTTTTGGTGTACCTGTCGTCCCAGAGGTATAGAGCAAATATGATGGCGTATTGGACTCGAGCCAAACAGGCTCTACCACGGCATTGGCTTCACAGCTACGGCGGCGTTCCGTGGCATAATCCACATCGATGTCTTGTGGTTTGAAAGGTAATACCCCGCGGTTTACAACGAGCACATGCTCAGGTTTTATGTTTGCTTGCTCAACCCCTTGATTGACCAAGTTTTTATAATTGATGACCTTACCACCGCGCAAACCTGCATCTACCGTAATGACCATTTTTGCTTCGGCATCATCCATGCGAATAGCTAAGTTGTGTGCAGCAAACCCGCCAAACACCACCGAATGAACTGCGCCAATACGAGCACAGGCCAGCATCGCATAAGCGGCTTCCAGAATCATCGGCATATAAATAATGACGCGATCGCCCTTCTCAATACCGTGTCGCTGTAACACATCGGCAAAATAATTTACTTCTTTGTATAAATCGTTGTAAGTCAGGCGACGCTTGGTGTAGTCCGTATAAAACTCAACGCTATTGCCCAAGTCTTTGAAAGCGTCAGTAATCCCCGGAAAGGTTTCGATCAATTCTTGATTAATCTCGGACGATAGCCAGATAAATGCATCTTGCTCTGCGCGTTCCTTTAAGTGGCGATCCACACAGTTATAGCAAAGATTGGTCTCGCCGCCGACGAACCATTTGGCAAAAGGCAAACGACTGTCATCAAGGATTTTTTCAGGCGCTTTATGCCAATAGATACGTTTTGCTTGCTCTGCCCAAAACTGCTCACGATTATTGATTGAATCATGATAGATATCAGCAAACGTTTGAATAGAAGCTTGGTCAGTGATTGGATGGGTGGCTTGTTCGCTCATAGTGGCTGTCCTTAGCGTAAACGATGGTGATGCGATACGATTGTATCAGATAACAATATAGTCCAAGATTGGCTATCCCTGCCAGAACTAAAAAAACCGATACATAATGTATCGGTTTAAAATGTAGCAGAGCGCACGATAAAGGTCAACTACTAAGCAGGTGATTAGCCACTCATTTCGACTGATCTAGCATTTTGTTAGTTGGCAATCTGACGCAACTACACTTCTGTTTGATCGGCATACATCTCACGCATGACTTTTTTGTCATGCTTGCCTACCGACGTTTTTGGTAACTCATCAACAAACTTAAACTGACTTGGTACGGCATACTCAGGAATGATGCCACGCTCGACTGCTTTTTCGGCAATGGCTTTGATATCCTCAATATTGGTGTCTTGGCAAGCCGGCTTGAGGACGATTAGTGCCAATGGACGTTCGCCCCACTGTTTATCACGAACACCAATTACTGATACATCAGCCACTGCTGGATGCAGTGATAAAATTGTCTCGATCTCCAACGATGAAATCCATTCGCCACCTGACTTGATCACATCCTTTAAACGATCCGTAATTCTAATATAACCGTCAGGACGTATATAGGCGATGTCTTGAGTATGCATATAGCCATTTTCCCACAACTCTTTACCTGCATCATCATTCTTCAAATAGCTTTGGGTCAACCAAGGGGCACGTAGAACCAGCTCGCCAGTGTTTTCTTTACCCTTGCCCACTGATTGATTGTTTTCGCCCCATACCTGCGCATCTACCATCAGCACAGGCTTGCCTGTCATACAGCGACGGGCAATGTCTTCACCCTCTGTCATTTCAGGTTCATTCAGACTAAATTCTGTCAAGCTAATAAGCGGCGCTGTCTCTGACATACCATAGCCTGTATAAACCTCGATACCTTGTGCCATTGCTGTTTTTGCCAAACCTTCTGTCAATCGTGAACCACCGATGATCATTTTTAGACCATTAAAACTGGCGTCACGATCTTGTGCTTCTTTAAGTACCATCTGTAAGATCGTAGGCACACAATGAGTGATACTCACTTTTTCATTGATAATCAAATCCATCAAGGCATCAGGCGCATAGCGTCCCGGATAGACCTGCTTTAGACCTACCATAGTGGCAGTAAATGGAAAACCCCACGCATGTACGTGGAACATCGGCGTCATCGGCATATAGACATCGCCATAACTGACGCCTTGTTTATTGGGCAACATGCCAAGCGTGGCCGCTTCTGCTAAGCTGTGCAATACCAATTGGCGATGACTAAAGAACACACCCTTTGGATCACCCGTTGTGCCTGAGGTATAAAAGGTGGTAGCAATGGTATTTTCGTCAAAATCTGGGAAATCAAACTCGCTATCGGCGGCTTCTAGCAATGCTTCATACTCACCTGTCACCCGGTTTTGATTGCCGCCGAACACACCTTCAAACGTCACGCCATTGTCATCTAGCCAAATAATATGCTCAATACTGGAGTTTTCAAACTGATAATCTTTGACCAAGGGCGCAAACTCAGAGTTGAGCAACAGCACTTTTGGCTTAGCATGGTTGATGGTGTAAAGGATTTTTTCTGGGGACAAACGGATATTCACGGTTTGCAGGATGTACTCTGACATCGGTATGGCAAAGTAAGACTCGAGGTAGCGATGACTGTCCCAATCCATCACTGCGACTATATCGCCAGCGTCAAGATTCAGATCCGCTAAAACATTGGCTAGACGATTGATCCGGTTAAATAAGTCTTTATAAGTAAAGCGCTTTTTGTCTGCATAAACGATTTCTTGATCTTGCGATACCGTCTTGGCTCGGCTCAACAACTGCTTTACCAATAATGGATAATCGTAAGCAGAAGGCGCGCTTTGATAAATATTTGACATAAATGTGACTTCCTTGTTGTCAGGTATGTAGGTAAATTATAAATAGTAGCGTAAAAGGCATTCTCTTTTACTGATAGTAAGAAAAAACCGATGCTATGTAAAGCGAGCTTACATAAGTATCGTAGGCTTCATGGTTTCATAAATTTTTTGCAAAAAGCAAATTAAGCGGTACGTGATTTTGTTTTAATCATACCAAAACTGGCCACGAGCAACGCCAATACTTGAACAAACAATAGCAACCAGACGGTGAGCGACCACTGCCCGCGCGCATAAGTTATGCCGCATAGCCACGCGCCCAAAGTTCCTCCCGCGTAATACCCCATATAATATAATCCAGACGCCAGTGATCGTCCTTTTTTGACATTGACAGCAATATAACTGATGGTGGCAGCTTGGGTGATAAAGACACCCGACGACATAATCGCCAGTCCAACAATAACGCCCCATAATGGTGTCACTAAGGTCAATAATACACCAAACATTGACACCATCACTGCGACTCGAACCGTCCGTGCCGATCCAAATCGGCGCAACAACGTGGTCGATAATGGTGTGATAATCACGCCAATCAGATAAACGGCAAAAATATTGGCAAGCGCACCCGTACTCAAATTGTATGGCGATTTAGCAAGATGCAAATTGATAAAGGTAAAACAACCGACTAGCGAGAATAAAACACAGGCGCCAAGCAGACAGGCTGTCACGACATAGCGGTTGGTCAAATGCTCACCCAATGTCTGTACCGCTGAGCGAAAGTTTGGATTGGCTTCAAAACAGCGCGACGTTGGTAGCATCTTCCATGCCCATAATGCACCTACAAGTGTCAGCATTGCCATTAAATAGTAGCCAAGCCGCCAACCGATAAGCTCATGTAAATGTCCAAGTAAAAAACGTCCCAAAAAGCCACCAAGCACATTGCCTGAGACATAAAATGACATCAGCTCAGTGAGTGCTCTTCCTTTAAACTCCTCACCAATATAAGCAATGGTCACGACCGTGATACCAGGAACAGATAAACCTTGCATAAACCGGAAAAATCCCAACCAACCTATGCTAGGACTTTGAGCAATCAACGCGGTGGGTATTGCTAAGAATAATAACGCGCCAACTATAAAGGATTTGCGCCCGACCGCATCGGAGAGCATGCCCAAAAACGGTGACATGAGGGCAATCGCCATCACTGTTGCCCCAACAACCATACCTACTTGCACCTCAGTAGCAGAAAAATCTGCCATCAGTACAGGTAGCACGGCTTGGATAGAGTACACTTGCAAAAAAGCAAACATACCAATCAAACCAATGGTCAATTTCAATACCCATGAGGGTGAATCAAATGACGGATGATACGCAGAAACCGATGGCGTCTCTGTGTGGGGAGCTTGGCTCTTTTTATTTATATGATTATTCAAAATAATACTGACTATATTGGAGCCATTTAGCAAAGGCTATAGGCGTAGGTGATAGAAATAAAACGAGAATACCTGAACTGATAGTCACAATAGAATTAGTCGTTCATGGTGAAGCAATATGTACTTTACATTATCATACCGAATAATAGACTCAGGTTTCAGTGTATGGTTCGTTTTTTTATTCATGTCTTATTCATACGTTTACTTAACAAATTTTTTCTACTTTTACACATCTACAGTGCTTCTATCTTTTTTATTACAGACTTTGTGCCCTCAAAAAACCATACTCGTAAGGCGTTATATTTTAATAAACAAGATTAACGACTAGAATAAATTTAAAAATCAGCGTTAAGGGGCGATGTTAATGACCGATGAGATTTATGATTTAGGCAAAGGATTTTGGAGTATACGAGGTTCATTTATTAAAAATGGCATACTCGATATAGGCGTTCAATCTGCGCTGATAAAACTGGCTTCAGGACGATTTGTTTTCTTAGACAGTTATACGTTGACAGGTGATGTTCGTCAGCAAGTCATGAATTTGACCAACGATGGTCACGATGTCGAAGCCATCTTAAACGTCCATCCTTTTCATACTGTTCATTGCGCGCAAATGGCGCAGGATTTTCCGCAAGCGACCTTCTATGGTAGCAGTCGCCATCATGAGCAAGTACCAAGCGTGAGCTGGGCAAATGATTTGGTCGAAAGCGATGCCGTCGCAGAGCGCTATGCTGAACTTGATTTCTCTCTTCCTAAAGGTATTTACTACATCTCGCCCAATGACGCCGTCCATGCCAGCTCTTTATTGGTTTATCATGCCGCTAGCCAAAGTATCTATATTGATGACACTTTTGAGATTCCACCTTCTAAGCTATTCAATGCGTTACAACCAAGTTTGGGTTTGCATCCGACAACCAAGCAAGCCCTCAGAAATGAGCCAAACGCTGGCAAGCAGTATTGCGATTGGGCCACAGATCTGGCGCATAAATGGCGTAATGCTCAATATTTTTGCGGCGCGCACTCTGGCTTGGTAGAGTTTGGCGAAGGCAGATTTAAGACAGCGCTACTGTCTGCCATTGACGTCGCTCGTTCTGAGCTTCAGTCGTCATAAGCTGCTGCGACAATGATCTAAATAAGACAAGCATTCAGTAGCATTCATTTCAAAAAGCTACTTACAGTCTACGCTACTTTCTATCACTCATTCTTTTAAAAATCACATAAGGAGAAATATTAATGTCCGATAAAATACATGATTTAGGGGCAGGATTTTGGAACATACGTGGCTCGTTTCGCATTGGCGGGGTTTTAAATATTGGCACCCAATGCTCACTCATTCAACTTGAATCAGGGCGCTTTATATTTTTAGACAGTTATGCCCTAACGGGTGATGTTCGCGATGAAGTAATGGCGCTGACCAATAATGGGCAAACGGTCGAAGCGGTGCTTAATGTCCATCCCTTCCATACCATACACTGTGAGGAAATGGCGAAAGATTTTCCACAAGCGACCTTTTATGGCAGTAGCCGCCATCATAAAAAAGTGCCTAAAGTACAATGGGCCGATGACTTGGTCGAAAGTGAGGCGGTGGCTCAGCGCTACCCTGAGCTTAATTTCTCCATATCAAAAGGCATCTACTATATCTCACCCAATGAGATGATTCATGCCGGCTCCTTATTGGCCTATCATCCTGCTAGCAAAAGCCTGCATGTGGATGATACTTTTATGAGTCCGCCGATGAAATTATTAGAAGTGGTATTACCAGAGCTGATACTACATCCTACCACCAAAAAAGCGCTAATAGACGAACCCGATGCTGGCAAGCAGTACTGCGACTGGGCGACCAATCTGGCACACGAATGGCGTGACGTTCGTAATTTCTGTGCAGCGCACTCATATCTGGTTAACTTCAGAGAAGGTGAGTTCGAAAAAGCATTATTGAAGGCAATTGCTAAAGCCCGTCCAAAATTAGAAAGTGCTTAATGAGCGACCTATTTTAAAACTGTAGAAATACAAAAAAGGGCTGCCAAAATGGTCGCCCTTCTTTATGATCAGCAAACTATATTATGAGCGAAATAGGAATGTCGCTAGCTCATCCTCATTGGTAATGACATCCGCCAATGTATAGCGCTCTAGAACATTAACAAATGCCGTTAACGCTTCAAAAAACACCCCTTTGAGTTGGCAGACGGGACTAATGACACAGCCTATAGATTTATCCACTTCTTCATCGATAAGAGTGATGGGTAAGCCTGTCGAGCGAGGATGTCGATCACCACTATTCACTGGTGTCGCAAAACACTCTACCAAATCAAAATCAGGCTCTATTTGTTTGATCAATACGCCTAAATTGATGTCTTTAGGTGCGCGAGCCAACCGAATACCGCCATTCTTACCGCGCACACTCTCTATATAACCGAGCTGACCCAATTGATGAATAATCTTAGTCAAATGACTTTTAGAAATACCATAGCTATGGGCAATATCGCTGATATTTGCCAATATTGATGGCTCAGGCTTTACTGCTAAATAAATCAATGAGCGCAGTGCATAATCACTATAATTGGTCAATCGCATTTGCCACTACTCCTACTTACTTTAATTAATAGTCCGGTCAATATAAAAGAGAGTCAGCAGGACTGATACAAATTTTTTGCAGCCTCTGTCTGCGCACACAGCAAGCAAGAAAAATTTGTATCAGCCCCACCCTAGTATTGACTAGATCATGACTGCTCTATTTTTCACCTCACTTTGGCGGTAAAGCTTATTATTAACCAAACAAACCATCAGGTCTTGGACGTGCCAGCATTGGTAAATAACTGATGCAAAACAGCACGAAGCACGCAATCCATGCACCTTGAGCCACCATAATCCATAATAAGTAATGATCTATATCAACGAGTGGTAACAGTACACGACTAATAAACACCAGTACCATCAAACCATACATCACATTCACCATTTTAGAGGGCTGATGAATACTACGCCCTGTATGGCCAAGAGATACGCGGGTCATCATTGCCACCGTCATCATACCAACACCTGCAATCGCCAACCCATGCATCGCAATACTGTGAGCGTATCCCAACCACGGCTGCAATGCGTACAACACAAAACTCAAGCACATACCCAAAAACGCGATATATAGCGACCAAAGCAATGGCTTTTGCCAAATACCGCGATGATACCATCCTATTAGACGTATGAGGTTGACCAATGCCACCCCAAGTGCCGTAATAGTGAGCAAGTATTTGTTAGGATAAAATAAATCAACGATAAAAAATGCCAAAAAGAACAATAAACTTGCGATATCTTGCGTCTTACTATTGCGTAGGATTACATCTTCTTGGTCGCCTTGGCTATTCACCACGCTAAGCCCACGCTCAATAAAGAATGGCACCACGCGCCGACCAATGGTCAGAACCAAACCAATAATCAAATAAAAGCCCAAATATATCCCGATTTTGGTCATAGTCATATCTGCATTAATAATGCCCCAATAACAAAGGCCATTGCCCAAGGTCAGTAACGCAAGCTTCGCCAAAATGCCCATCTGCTTGTATTGCTTAACTTGTAATACCGCCCGAAAGATTACAAAAGCCATCCAGCCGATAAACAACAAATCAAAAACGGCGCCAATGTACAACCACGACAGGCTACTACCCGCGATAGTCATACCAAGCCCAACAGCCATCCAGCTCAATCGTGCCAACAACCAACAACTAAAAATACCCAGCAGTTTATAGCCATGCGGCATCATCACTCCTGTCCAAGTTTTTACCGCTGTCAATAAGAATCCTGCGATCACCGCCAATGCATACCCATATACCATCTCATGACCGTGCCAATAGAGCGGATTTAGCACCTGTGCATCAATATCTGTATGACCCGTAAATACAAACGCCCAAAGCAACATCGTTACTATAGCAAATAACCCCGCAGCACTAAAAAATATACGAAAACTCAAATTAAAAATAGGATGCGGTGACGTTGCTGGCTTGCTGGGTAAATTGATAGAGTGCATAGTGGTCTTCTTAGGGAACTATTAATAAAAGTCATCTTAAAAATACATTTTAAATGAATGTTATAAAACATACAATGACTGTGCAGAAATATCGCATCTATGGCAGCTTACGTACAATAGAACCCATAAACTTTTATGATTATCTGCATTTTTAAATGCACAAAAAAACCACTAAAACAGTGGCCTTGTTTGTATATTTTTTAATTAGCAGCGTTGAGTTAGCAATCTTTGGTCAGCAATCCTTGCCATCAATTATGGAGAATTAGCACTATTTATAACGAAGCCCCACTTATAAATTAGTCACTGCAACCATTAATGCAAAAACCACAATCAAAGTGACATACTTTCTGACCTTAAAATACTCATGACCGATAATGTGTGCTTGATGAAGACCATAGTCAATCACTAACAAGCTCACAAATCCAAGGATCAATAGCCAAATAAAACCCACGGTCGATAACGTCAAAAATCCAAGCCACAGACCAAGCGCAATAACATTGCTAAACACGGGGAGCTTGAACGCCCATGTATTGTCATCAGCCAAGCCAAGATGGTTACCCCAATGCGCCCCTGCCATGAATGAGGCAATGACCAAACCATAAATGGATAGAACATACTGCGTTTCCCCCAAAACTGGGATCGCAGCAACACCCGCCGTCATCAAAAAGGCGCAAATTACAAAAGGAATAGCACCTGCAACGGTCAAATAAGGACTTGGTTTTTTCATTTTTTATACCTATCTTGTATTTATTTTATGGGGATTGACTATACCTCGCCTTGCCATTTACGGATAAACCCGCCATTTGGATCATATTGCTGGGCTTGTTTGTTGAGATTAAATTGTCTGCACCCTCTCGGATCAGCGCCAACCCCTGCCAAATACTGCCAATTACCCCAATTACTAGCGACATCATAATCGAT
The DNA here is from genome assembly GCF_000471625.1 of Psychrobacter aquaticus CMS 56. GTDB lineage: Bacteria > Pseudomonadota > Gammaproteobacteria > Pseudomonadales > Moraxellaceae > Psychrobacter > Psychrobacter aquaticus. The sequence goes on along the minus strand of NZ_AUSW01000035.1, from coordinate 128,779 downwards.
AAGATGCTGCTCAAAGTAAGTCGCACCGTAACGCCAATCCAAACCCAGCTCGTGAATAAAACAGCTAGCAACCAATTGTCTGCCACGGTTCGACATATACCCTGTATTTTTTAGCTGATGCATACAGGCATTGACAATAGGATATGGCGTTGTGCAATTTTTCCACTGCACTAAACGCTTTTGATTAAACTGGGTCGATGGCGAATGTTGCGCAATCCCTTTAAACCAAAATAGCTTTTGCTGATGAGCAGCGGCGTACCAATAAAAATACTCACGCCAGAGCAGCTCAAACCATATCCAATAAGTAGAATCATTTGCAACGATATCGCGCTCATAACGACGCAGACGATTCAATACTACGTTCACAGATAGTGAACCATTGGCCAGCCAAGCTGAAAACTTAGTGGAATGTGTCCAGTCGTCAAGCGCATTTCGCGTGGTTTTGTAAATACTTGGCGCATCGGAATCAAAATAGGCTTCCAAATGCTCTACACCGTTTGGCTCACCACCTTTAAAATCAGGTAGTTGCCGTGGTAACTCATCAAATATTGGCTCGTCAAACGTTGGCACGGCAAAAAAATATTCGCGGCTGTTTTGCAAAGTTTCAGGCATTGGTGGCAATGATTTGAGAGTTGGACAAATCACAATATCTTCTTTTGCCTGCAATAAATCATAATTTGATTCGATTTTTTTGCGAAAGGCTGTAAAGCTTTTGGGCAAATCATCCAGCGGCAATTTATCAAACAACGTGGCGGTGGCTTGTACATGCCAGCATACCTGTGGGTTTTGTGCTTGCAGGCGCTTATACACTTGGTTTTGGTCGTAATCTGCCGTTTGACTGACACAGATATCTGTGACGTGTTGCTGCTGAATAAGCTCATTCAACTGCGTAAAGGTGTCTGATGTCGCCAAGTTGTCTTGCAAATACAGCAATCTATTCCCAAGTTGCATGAGTGACGCATCTAAAGCCGTCAAACTCTCAGACAAAAACCGCTGGCGTGCATGACCCATCATGTCATAGCAATAAGCCTGACGGTTGTCTTTTTTATACAGATCATCGGTCAACGATGGCGCATAGACGAGCAGTAATTGCCCATTACTGGACAGACTGACCGCTTTTGATAAAGTGGCATTGTCTGCGACCCGCAAGTCATTATGAAATAAAACCAGCGTAGTATTTTGAGCCGATGGCTGATTTGACATATCCTAAGCCTCTTAGTATTTAGATGTGATGAATGAACCACAATACTTAATTTTTAACGTTATCTTTAAAGTTTCAAAATATCATATACTGTCAATCTCATGTTTGATATTCGAGTGCAGCGCTCAAAATATTGACTGGACAAGACTCATAACCTCAAAAACCACTTATGGGCATTGACTCTCATAAGCCTGACTGCTTAAATGGCTTATCCTTAGGAGAATAGTATGACTGAACAAAATGCATCAGATGAAAATCGCAAGATTATCAATAGGTTTTTGATGACTCTCACAAAAGAGCAGCCGCAAATGTATTATGCCACGACGTCCGAAATTGCTCGTAGCATTCATAGGATGATTAAAGAACATACCAATCGATTGTCAGTAGAAGAGCAAGCGCTCGTCAGGCGAATGACTACTGAAGAAATTGAAGGCCTGCTCGGTTTTCATGCTAAAAAAAATAACGTTGAATAAAGTTATTGATCTTCACAAAAATTGATACTCACAAAAAAAGACTGCCACTAGAGCAGTCTTTTTATTCGAAACGTTTAGCGCTTATTTAAAGCGTTTAGAACGGATAATCATTTAGAAAGGATAGTCACGCGGCGTATGCTGCATAGATATCCAATGCGTTCTGGTAAATTCTTCTAGCACCCATTCGCCATTGAAGCGGCCAATACCTGAGTTTTTCTCTCCACCAAATGGCACGTTACTTTCATCGTTCACTGAGATGTCATTGATGTGAGTCATACCAGCTCTGATACCGCGAGCAAAGCGTAGGCCTTTTTGCATGTCTGCCGTAAATACTGCACTAGACAAGCCATACATCGAGTCATTGGCTATCGACAGCGCATCGTCCTCATCTTTGGCTCGGATGATACCGACCAATGGCCCAAACACTTCATTGCGCGACAAGTCCATATCGCGTGTCACTTCGCTAAAAATATGCGGTGGTACAACTTGGCCTTTAATCTCACCGCTCAATATCATATTAGCACCCTCTTCTTGGGCTTTAGCGATTTTCTCTTTGAGCGATTTGACCTGTTTTTCATTAATGATTGGACCGACTGCCGTATCTGCTTTGCTAGGATCACCGACATTTAACGTCTTAACATGAGCCAAAAAGCGTTCGACAAAGTCATCATAGATCTCGTCTTCTACGATAATACGGTTGATAGCGATACAGATTTGACCTTGATGCAGAAACTTACCAAAGGCGGCAGCTTTTACTGCTTGCTCAATATCTGCGTCTTTTAGCACAACAAATGGACTGTTACCACCCAATTCGAGCGCGACTTGTTTAATATAGTCACCGCCATTGGCCAATTCACCAATGTGCTTACCGACAGAGGTAGAGCCTGTGAACGATACAAAGCTTGGGATTTCATGAGTAACGACAGCATCGCCAATTTCACTGCCCGCCCCAACGACGACATTCAGCAAGCCTTTTGGCAAACCTGCTTCTTCAAATATTTTTGCTAGCAGCAAACCGCCTGTAATAGGAGTATCACTTGCAGGTTTTAGTACCACAGCATTACCCAAAGCCAAGGCTGGCCCGATAGAACGCTGCGTCAGATGTAGCGGGAAGTTCCATGGGCTAATAACTGCTACCACACCGATTGGCTCACGGTAGACAAAGTTTTCTTTACCTGGGGTATTAGAAGCGCGGATTTCACCGTGCACACGGTTCGGAAAGCTGGCCGCTTCAAGCGTAATTGACCGTGCACCACTGAATTCTACCATTGCTTTGATGCGAGTACTGCCCGACTCTTTGATAAGCCAATCGACGATTTCATCTTGACGCTGATCTAAGATATTGACAACCTTGTACATGACAGCAGAACGCTCAGCTGGAGTTTTTTTCGCCCATTCTTTTTGTGCCTTAGTAGCAGCTTGATAGGCTTCATCAAGCTGCTTTTTTGTGGCTTGCTGTATTTCGACTAATGTATCGCCATTATATGGATTGACGTCAGTGTTGACGCTATCATCTTGACCGCTTTGCCATTCACCGGCGATATATTGCAAGTGAAAATTGTCATAAGCATCGGCTTTAGTATTATTAATATCAGTTGACATCGTTTTTCCTATTTATTTTATGATTGTAGTTTTGGTTGTGAATAAATCACACGATTAACAAGTATGAGCTAAATTTTGAATGAGTTCTTCACCGTTATCTTTGTATACGTTATCTTTACACAGCAATTTACGCTTACTAAGATCAATTGAAACCCAACTTGCTAGACGACTGGTCTAATGCTACCATAGAGGCAATAAAAACGAGAATGTTTTGTCACTTTATATTGTTGAAAGAACGTAACACCAAATTATAACTGCTCATATAACACTGAATAAAATTTATAAAAAATGACAGTTAATGACTTTCATCTAATAACGCTTTATTCTTGCAGCACTTTATCTTTTTATAAAACCTAATCAATCTTAGGAGAACATGACTACTATGTCTGCTAACTCAAATATAATTCCACCAGACACCAAAACGCATCTATTAGAAACAGGCTATCAGCTTATCGCTAAAAAAGGATTCACTGGCGTCGGTATCAAACAGATACTGGACACAGCTGGCGTTCCTAAAGGCTCTTTTTATCATTACTTTGCTTCAAAAGAAGCTTTTGGTGAGGCTATTATTAGCAACTATTTTATCAACTATAAAATACGTCTAGATGCTATTGTGCATCGAAATAATAGTGCGCAACAAAACCTTTACGACTATTTTCAGAGTTGGTATGACACTCAGCAAAATGGCTGCGACCATGGTAAGTGCCTAGTGGTCAAGCTCAGCGCTGAAGTGGCAGACATGTCCGAGCCTATGCGCATAGTACTAAATGCGGGCTATCAACAAATCATTACTTGGCTTGCCGAACAGATCAAAGCAGGCTGGGCGGATAACTCTGTACCACACTTCGATAATGTCGCAGCCGAGAGTATGGCCAAACGTTGGTATTTTGCTTGGCTTGGTGCCAGCTTAATCGCCAAAACTAGCCAGACCAATACACCACTGGCAGAAGTATGGCAAATGACGACCTCACAGATGGGACGTTGATACCGTATATGTCTCATCAAAATATTGTTCTCATCACAAACTGATTAATAAGCGTGATTTAGTCGCTCATCAATGGGCCTTTAAATAAGACCAACCCAGTTATAAGAGATTTTTGTAAAAACCGCTAGACGACCGGTCTAATTACTGTACAATGCCCACAGATGTAAAAGATGGATGGCGAATAGACAACCAAACTTTTGCACTCAATACATTTAATAAATATCTAACAAAGCTTAGGAATCCTATGAATAACTTTCAATATTACAATCCCGTTCGTATCGTCTTTGGCGAAGGTCAAATCACACAGTTATCAGAGTTAGTCCCGACTGATGCGCGTGTTCTTATCACTTATGGTGGCGGCTCAGCGCAGCGCACAGGCACGCTAGATGAAGTAAAAGAAGCATTGGCAGCAAGTGGCTCACGCACTGTGTTTGAGTTTGGCGGTATCGAAGCCAACCCAGAATTCACTACCCTATTAAAAGCAGCGGACATGGTCAATGAGCATAACATCGACTTCTTATTAGCAGTTGGTGGCGGCTCAGTCATTGACGGCAGTAAATTTGTCGCGTTGGTGTCTTCGCTGACTGAAGAAGACGGCACAGTCTCACGTGAACAAGCATGGGACGCTCTCACCAGCTATTGCAAAAATATTGATTCTGCTATCGATCTGGGTGCGGTCCTGACCATTCCAGCCACTGGCTCTGAGATGAATTCAGGTGGCGTTATCAATTATAGCGAACGCCAAGCTAAGCTACCGTTTGGTAATGCACTCGCCTTCCCTAAATTCTCAATTTTAGATCCGCTCAAAACGTTAACATTACCTGAGCGTCAAGTCATGAATGGCGTTGCTGATGCATTCGTCCATGTGATGGAACAGTACCTGACATACCCAGTTAACGCTAAAGTTCAAGATGCCTTTGCGGAAAGCTTACTTAAGATCTTGATTGACGAAGGTCGAATCGTGAAACAAGATCCGGAAAACATGGAAACACGTAAAAATATTATGTGGACAGCAACGATGGCGCTGAATGGTCTCATTGGTACAGGTGTGCCACAAGATTGGACGACGCATATGATCGGTCATGAGCTGACATCATTGCATAGCATCGACCACGCTCGTACTTTGACTATCCTACTTCCATCAGTAATGCGTGAATTAAAAGAAAGCAAAAAAGAAAAATTAGCTTCAATATGCGCGTAACGTATGGAACATCACCGACACCGATCAAGATGACGATGCCATTATCGAAACAGCCATTGTCTTTACCGAGAACTTCTTCCGTGACCTTGGCTTGCCAGTCAGTTTGGCGGATGCGGATTTGACGGAGTCAGCGATTGACCCAATCGTTAAGCAGCTTGAAGCACACAAAATGGTGAAGCTTGGCGAACACGGCAAGAATGACTTAGCTGTATCGCGCCGTATTTTACAACGTGCCGTTAACAGCAAAGCGTCTTAATAAGAAACATCACAGTCACAAGAAAAACATATCGTTATGTTATCTGTAGTAGCTACTCAGTCATGAGTAGTTACTACTTCAATAATAAATACTTAAAATCGATAAATATAAAAGGAATATTAAAATGAGTTTTGATAAACAACAAAACCAAGAAACAAATCGTCAAATCAAACTGGCTAGTCGTCCTACAGGTGAGCCAAAAGCTGAAAACTTTGACATGGTTACAACCAATATTCCAACACCAAATGACCACGAAATGCTTCTGCGGACGGTTTATTTATCATTAGATCCGTATATGCGTGGGCGTATGAGTTCAGCAAAAAGTTACGCTGATCCATTAGAAGTGGGCGATGTCATGTTAGGTGGAACCGTTGCCCAAGTGGTTGAGTCTAATATTGATAAATTCGCAGTGGGTGATTTGGTGGTTTCTAACTCAGGCTGGCAAGACTATAGCGTCAGTGATGGCGAAGGCGTTCTAAAGCTTGATAAAAATATGGAAAACCCTTCGTATGGTTTGGGTGTCTTAGGCATGCCGGGCTTTACGGGTTACATGGGTTTAACCGATATCGGTAAACCGAAAAAAGGTGAAACATTGGTCGTTGCTGCGGCTACTGGCCCAGTCGGTGCGACTGTCGGACAAGTCGGCAATCAATATGGTTTACGTACTGTCGGTATCGCTGGTGGTCAAGAAAAATGTGATTTCGCTGTCAATGAACTTGGCTTTGACGCTTGTATCGATCATAAAGCCGATGATTTTGCAGAGCAATTAAAAGCGGCCTGCCCAGACGGTATCGATATCTACTACGAAAACGTCGGTGGTCATGTGTTTGATGCGGTAATGCCGCTATTGAATGCTCATGCTCGCATCCCAGTTTGCGGCCTTGTTGCACAATACAATGCAACCGATCTCCCTGATGGTAAGGATCGTTTGAGCGTGTTGACTGGACTTGTCTTGAGCCAGCGCTTAACAATCAAAGGTTTTATCATTTTTGAAGAGTATGGCGATCATTATCCTGAATTCTTAAAAACCATGAGCAAATGGGTCGAGTCAGGTGATGTTAAAACCAAAGAACATATCGCTGATGGCTTAGATAATGCACCTGATGCCTTTGTTCGTATGCTAAACGGTGATAATTTTGGTAAAACAGTGGTCAAAATCGCTGATGTGAAATAACCACTTAACAACATAATTTGCTAAGACAACCACTGAAAGTTATTGTCTTAGCGTGAATACTGTTCACAGTCATTGCTACTATCAATACTACTGCAACCCTATCGTTTTACTACGGTTCGTTAATGGTTTGATTGACGATAGCACGACTGTGACCTCTTTCTTTGATTAAAAAACCAACAATAAATAAGGATACTTATGAATATTTTAATGGTACTAACCTCGCATGATCGTTTGGGTGATACTGGCAAAAAAACAGGCTTTTGGCTAGAAGAATTTGCAGCTCCTTACTATGCGTTTCTAGATGCGGGCGCCAATGTAACTTTAGCTTCTCCTGCTGGCGGTCAGCCACCACTAGATCCTAGTAGTGATACTGAAGACACACAAACCAAAGATACCAAGCGTTTTAAAGACGACAAAGATGCGCAAGAGCATCTAGCCAATACTGAGAAATTGGCGGATATGAAAGCTGAAGATTTTGATTCAGTATTTTATCCGGGCGGTCACGGCCCATTGTGGGACTTGGCAGTTGATAAAAACTCTATCAATCTGATCGAGACTTTCGTTAAGCAAGACAAGCCTGTGGCCTTTGTTTGCCATTCACCAGCAGCCCTTAAAAATGTCAAAATTGATGGTGAATACTTAGTCAAAGGCAAAACAGTCACTGGTTTTACCAACTCAGAAGAAGACGCTGTTGGCCTGACCGATGTTGTACCGTTTTTAGTAGAAGACGCGTTAAAAGCCAATGGTGGTAACTACGAAAAAGCCGCTGATTGGGAATCATTTGTTGTTGAAGATGGTTTATTAATCACAGGTCAAAACCCAGCGTCTTCAGAAGAAGCTGCCAAGCGTTTGATCGACAAGCTCAAAGGTTAATATCATGATTCGCTTACATCATCTCAATCAATCTCGTTCGTTGCGTACGCTTTGGCTCTTAGAAGAGCTAGGCGTGCCTTATGAAGTGGTCAGTCATCAACGTGATGCAAAGACACATTTGGCACCAGATTCTCTAAAAGCAGTACATCCACTTGGTAAATCTCCGGTTATCGAGATAGATGGAGAGATATATGCTGAGTCAGGTGCTATCACTGAGCTATTAATCGAACGATTTGCACCAGAGCGCTTGCGCCCTGCAACTGACAGTGTAGATTATGGCCATTATTTAGAATGGATTGATTTTGCCGAAAGCTCATTGATGTTGCCATTAATGCTTGAACTGTTTACCAAAAAAGCAGGCATTGATGACAATGAGTTTTTGAATGGCTATATCGATACAGAAAAAAACAGATTGTTTGAATATCTGGATGCATCGGTTGAAGGTAAGTCATTTATTGTGAGTGATAAGCTAAGTGGTGCTGACTTTATGTTGTCATTTGACTTGATCATTCTTGCTAAGCGTCAAAAGCTCGATGCTTATCCGAATATCAGGCAGTATGCTGAACAGCTGGCCAGTCTTGATAGCTATCAGCGCGCCATGCGTCTAGAAAAAAACTACGATCAATCCATTTAGCGTTGTGAACCAATCTCATTGCTGAACATTTGATTTGACCTATTTTGATGTATAAAGCACAGCTCTTATTAGGGCTGTGTTTTTGTTCAACTCATTATTTTTTTTGACAAGACGAGCAAAGCATTTGTAAATGGTTGCAGCGGTATAGTTGAAATACTTTAAGGTCGCTATAGTACTGCTGGTGTATCGATATCACTTTTCACTAACTATATACTCGCTTGGTACTATTTTTGTCTGGAATCTGCTCTATGTCTTTTTACTCTCCATCGCATCTTATCGTACGCTCATGAATACTGAATATCAATTTAAGCCGCATGAACAACCAATGATGGTGGGCTCTCCAGCCAATCCTGACCATCCTGCACGCCGTAAACTATTCTATTTAATTATTGGGATTTTTATTGGCATAACAGCCAGCTTCCAAAATGGTCTACTGGTGGCCAATTTGACCCAAATTCAAGGTGAGATGGGACTGACGCCAGTCGAAGGCGGTTGGATATCCGTCGCTTATAATATGACAAATGTTTGTATTACTGTCTTACTATATAAGATTCGCCAGCAATTTGGCATGTCCCTTTTTAGTAAAATCACTCTGTTTTTTTTATTAGCCGCGACGAGTTTACAGTGGTTGGTCAGTAGCCATCTATTGAACGCTACTAATATCCAGATTGACTCTTATTATCTAGAAATTATTGCTAGAGGATTGAGTGGTATGGTTGCTAGTGGCATGACCGTACTAGGCTTATTCTATTGTTTGCAAGGCATGCCAACCGTCAAACGTACCAGTGGATTAATACTGGGATTTGGTTTAGTACAGTTTGGCATTCCATTATCTCGCCTTATCTCGCCCTACCTTGCTATCGATGGCCAACTTGAAAACTTATTTTTATTTCAATTTGGTTTGGCATTAATTTGCTTTGGACTGATCAATATATTAGAGCTACCGCCCGGTAATACCGAAAAAGTCTTTGAAAAACTCGATTTTTTAAGCTTTGGTTTTTTTGCCAGTGGTCTTGCTGCGTTGGCGGTTTTTTTGGTACAAGGCCGTATTCAGTGGTGGACAACGCCTTGGCTGATCTACGCACTTATCATTGCAGCTGTTAATATTAGCATCGCACTATGGATTGAAACGCACCGCAAAAATCCCATGCTACAAGTTCGCTGGATGCGTAGTCGCAATATTATTGCTTTCATGGTCACTGGTGCTGTCATGCGTATTTTACTGTCTGAGCAGAATGTAGGCGCTGCAGGATTGCTGGCCAGTCTTGGCTACGGTAACGATCAGCTGATTACTTTTTATGCTGTCATCCTAGCTGCCAGCGTCTTAGCCTTAGTGATTAGCATTTTTAGTACCAATGCGATGGATCTGCGCCGTCCCGTTATTTTTGCAATGGCACTTATCGCCATTGGTGCTTGGATGGATACTGGAGTATCTATTAATTCAGCCCCTTATATGTTTTATCTGAGCCAGTTTCTCATTGCATTTGCTGCTGTGTACTTTATGGGACCACTGGTTTTTGAAGGGTTTTTACGTGCTATCGCCAGTGGCCCTGCCTATATTATTAGTTTTTCTGTCATCTTTGGTATCTCTCAAACGATTGGTGGACTAGCAGGCGCGGCGGGCATTCAGGCTTTTACGACGATTCGTACGCAAATGCACTATGCTGATATGGTCGGTTCACTCAATTTAGGAAATCCTGCGTTGATGGGACAAGTAGCTGGTGCAAGTAGAGCTTTGTCGAGCCAAATAACAGACTCTGCCCAAGTAAACGTGGCGGCAATGGGACAAGTACTTCAAGGTATACAACGTCAAGCGACGGTTGCCGCATATAATGACTTATTCTTTTTGATAGCCAGTATGGCCACTTTCACTACGGCCATTTTATTGATCAATTATTTTTATTACCGATATCATAAACGCAATCCACTAGCTAAAGAGCTCGCGGTCATCGCTAAAATGCGCGAACCAAAATAATCTTATTAGGACATATCCTAACGACATTAATAATATTAAAATCCATTAAATAACTGTTTAAACCTTTTAAGCACTTGTATATTCAAAATCTAGGAACGCGTCATGAGCCAAGAAAAACCCAATGAGTTTAGCCAAAAATCTCATACATCAACTGGCGCGCCAGCTAAAGACATAGGTACAGATTCCAATAGCAGTACAGCAGATATCACGGCAAACGCTACGCCAGATAGCATAGACACGCCAAAACCAGAAACACCTTCTGACCGTTCTGTTTCTTCGCCTGTAGAGAGTTCTATAGAACATAATGAACTTCCTATGCCGCCCAAAGAGCCTATTCCTGACTCGACTGGCTGGTCGCCCAAGAAAAAATCTTACTTGAATTTGGGTTTGCTGATTCTGTTGATCTTCATTGGCGTGGCACTGATTTTATATGCATGGAAACTACCTCCGTTTACCTCTTCCATTCAACAAACAAATAACGCTTTTGTCAAAGGTCAAACGACTATTATTAGCTCGCAAGTATCAGGTTACGTGACTGACGTAGCAGTACAAGATTTTGCTAGTGTCAAAGCGGGTGATCTATTGATAAAAATAGATGATCGAACGTTTCAACAGCAGCTTGAACAAGCCGAGGCCAATACCGAAGTGGCGATGACCAATCGCTCTAGCAACACTCAAGATACGCAAACCAGCCAAGCGCAAATCGAAGCACGAGAAGCTGATTTGTATAGCGCCAAAATTGATGTTGAAAGTGCTCGTGAGGATCTAAATCGCTATCAAGGCTTAGATGCCATCGGTGCTGTATCGAAAGCCGAGGTTGCTCATATCAAAGCGCAGCTTGCTCAGGCACAAGCAAGTGTGCAACAAGCGGATGCCAACTTACAAGCGGCTCGTCAAAACCGAGAAAAAACCAGTGGTAGTCGCTCTTCTTTGGATGCGAACATAAAAAGCGCTGAAGCAGGTATCAAACAAGCTCAAATTAATTTGGACAATACCATCATCACGGCTCCTGAATCTGGTCAGCTCAGTCAAGTGAGCGTTAAAGAAGGTCAATACGTTAGTGCCGGTACTCAGCTGATGTATATCGTTCCAAAAGGAATATGGATTATTGCAAATTTTAAAGAAACCCAAATCACGAATATGGCCATAGGCGAACCTGCCGCTATTCATGTTGACGCACTGGGCGGTGCCAAGTTTAGTGGTCATGTCAGTAATATCTCTCCGGCAACAGGCAGTGAGTTTAGTGCAGGTGCGGCCAATCCGGCAACGGGTAATTATATTAAAATTGCCCAACGTATTCCTGTACGAATCGACTTAGACCAAGATCAGCCTAAGCTTGCACGATTGCGTCCAGGTATGTCTGTCTCAGTTGATATCGATACCAATGTGATCGCGGCAAAAAAATAACATCAAAAAGCCACTCTCAATAATTGGTAGAGTGGCTTTTTGATGTTCTAAAATAATACGTTTATCATTATGGTAGTAAACGTTTTGTCATCCATTTTGCTGCCTCCGTACTACTATCTTGCTCATAAACAATGCGGTCATGCATCCGATTGGCTCGCCCCTGCCAAAACTCAATTTTTTCAACAGTAATTTCATAACCACCCCAGAACGCTGGTGTTGGTACAGGACTGTGCTCTGGATATTTTGTTTGTAATTGCACAAACGTCTGTTCCATGACCTCACGGTTAGCGACTTCGCCACTTTGTGGTTGGCTTACCCACGCGCCCACTTGACTGTCATGCGGACGTTTTTGAAAATAGGTCGCAGACTTATCAGCATCAATTTTAGCAATACTGCCACTGATACGAATTTGGCGCTCAAGCTCATGCCAAAAAAACAGGGCCTCAGCATGAGGATTTTCTACAATGTCTTGTCCTTTCGCGCTTTCGTAATTGGTATAAAAAACAATACCGGTATCCGTCATTTCACGCAGCAAGACGATACGCACACTGGGCTTATTGTCTGCACCGCAGGTTGCCAAGCTCATCGCATATGGTTCTTGCACGTTTTGCTCTATGGCTTCAATCATCCAAGCGTTTAATAGCTCAAATGGTGACTCTGGTACTGACTGTTGGTCAAGCTCACCTTTTTCATAGGAGAGGCGCTGATCGGTAAAATCCATGCTCATCGTAATTCCTTATTTTAATATTGATATCGTTAGGGCGTGTCATTAAGGATGATCAACCTAATAAGGCTTTAATATGATCGGCTAACTCATTCGCCATCACATCACACTCTATGACATCATCTGACTCGACCATCACCCGAATCATCGGCTCTGTCCCTGACTGACGAATGAGCACGCGACCACGACCTTCTAACGTAGCCTGCGCTTTATCAAAAGCAGCGACGAGTTCTGGATAATGAAAAGGATCTTGCATTTGAGACAAACGCACATTGACCAGTTTTTGTGGGAGCACTTCAAAACCTTCGACGAGATCGCTAAGCGCACGACCTCGTGCCTGCATGACTGCCAATACTTGCAAGCCAGCGATGATGGCATCGCCTGTACGGCTTTTATCGAGACATAAAATGTGGCCAGAAGGCTCTCCGCCCAATATCCAACCGTTGGCTTCAAGCTTGTGCATAACATAACGGTCACCCACTTTTGCCCGAGCAAACTCAATTCCTGCTTCTTTGAGTGCCAGCTCTAAACCCATATTACTCATGAGTGTGCCCACCACACCTTTAGCCTTAGTATGACCTTGGGTGGCAAGCAAATATAAGATACCATCGCCATCAATCAATTTGCCCGTTTCGTCAACCATCACGATACGATCACCGTCACCATCTAGGGCAATACCAACATCTGCGTCGTGCTCCAGTACCGCTTTTTGTAAACCCTCAGGATGCGTCGAACCGCAATCTGCATTAATATTAATACCATCAGGCGTGTTGTTAATAGCAATTACGTTTGCACCCAGCTCACGCATGACTCTTGGTGCCACGCTATAGCCTGCCCCATTGGCACTATCTACTACTATGGTCAGATGGCTCAAATCATACTGATAAGGAAAACTGCCTTTACAAAACTCGATATAACGGCCTTTGGCATCATTAATTCGATTGTTTTTACCCAGTTGTGCTGGATCAAGAATAGGCATAATAACATTACCATCAGCCTCAGAGGCATTCATAATGGCTTTTAACTTATCATTGATAGAGTTTTGCATCTCATCAGTCAGCTTTTTACCATCAGCTGAAAACAGCTTGATACCATTATCATAATACGGATTGTGTGAAGCTGAGATAACCACACCCGCATCCGCATTAAAACTGCGGGTCAAGTGCGCAATAGCAGGCGTAGGTAAAGGGCCGAGCATATGAACATCGACGCCAGCAGCATTGAAACCTGCTTGTAATGCGCCTTCGATGACATAACCTGATAGACGAGTATCTTTACCAATAACCACACTTGGCTTGCGAGCAGGATTGTCATTATTCTCTCTTAATACTTGTCCCGTCACATAACCTAATTTTAAAATAAAATCAGGCGTAATCGGTAACTCACCAAATTTGCCGCGAATACCATCGGTGCCAAAGTAACTCATTGTGTATGTTCCTCAAGTCTAAAAATGAAAGGCCAGACGTATACGCAGGCAGTGTTATAATAATCCGTTATGTATTTTACAAAAAAAACAGCCAACAATAACAAAGCATTGTTGGCTGTTTGTATCTAAAAGTCATGACATTACTGCCAATCGTTACTATTAAGACACTATAGGACTATTAGATACCGTTTAATTCACTCGGTAGTTTGGTGCTTCTTTGGTGATTTGCACATCGTGAACATGCGATTCTTTCATACCTGCTGACGTCACTTTGATAAACTGTGGGTTGGTACGCATGTCTTCAATCGTCGCAGAGCCTGTATAGCCCATTGATGAGCGCAATCCGCCAACCAGCTGATTGACAATACCAGCGACCGGGCCTTTATAAGGAACGCGGCCTTCGATACCTTCTGGTACAAGTTTTTCTACGCCATCTTTGGCATCTTGGAAATAACGGTCTGATGAACCATTGGAGCCTGACATCGCACCAAGGCTACCCATACCGCGGTACGCTTTATAGTAACGGCCTTGAAACAACTCAACTTCGCCTGGCGCTTCTTCAGTACCAGCCATCAGCGAGCCTACCATGATGCACGAAGCACCAGCAGCAATGGCTTTTGCCATATCGCCTGAATAACGGATACCACCATCAGCGATTAAAGGGATGCTGTCTTGTAAAGCACTGGCCACATTATCAATGGCAGAGATTTGCGGTACACCAATACCTGCGATGATACGCGTGGTACAGATAGAACCGGGGCCGATACCGACTTTTACGGCATCAGCACCAGCATCACGCAGTGCTTTTGCTGCATCACCCGTGGCGATATTGCCACCGATGACTTGCACATTCGGGTAGTTTTTCTTAATCCAAGAAACCTTATCAATCACCCCTTTTGAGTGACCATGTGCTGTATCCACAACGATAATATCGACATCAGCGGCAATTAGTGCCTCAACGCGCGCTTGCGTGTCTGCCCCTGTACCCACAGCAGCACCAACACGAAGACGGCCTTTCTCATCTTTACAGGCATTTGGATTGTTTTCCGCTTTGGCAAAATCATTGACTGTAATCAAACCACGCAAACGGAATTGATCATCAATAACGATGACTTTTTCGATACGATGCTCATGAAGCAGTCTTTTGATATTTTCGTTGCTTTCACCTTCATGCACCGTTACTAACTGATCTTTTGGTGTCATGATTTGACTAACTGGCAACGATAAATTGGTTTCAAAACGCCAATCTCTATGGGTTACGATGCCCACAACGTTGTCTGTGCCTCTTTCTAACACAGGTACGCCCGAGATATTATTGTCCTGAGTCAATTTTAGTAACTCACCAATGGTCATTTCAGGATGTACAGTGATCGGGTCGACAACCGTACCCGCCTCAAATTTTTTGACGCGACGTACTTGTGTGGCTTGCTTGACGATATCCATACTCTTATGCAAAATACCCATACCACCCAGCTGTGCCATTGTAATGGCCATCTCAGATTCAGTCACCGTATCCATGGCCGCAGAAATCAGCGGTAGATTCAGTGTGATGCTTTTGGTCAAACGGGTAGACAGATCAGCAGTTTTTGGCAAGACTTCAGAATAGGCTGGCAATAATAAAACGTCATCAAAGGTTAAGGCTTCATCGACAATTCGCAACATACAGACCCCTAGTGGTGGTTATTTTGATGGGTGGGATTTTTGCATTTATCCCTTAAAAATAACGCCACATTATAACAAATAAGCAGACAAACCGCATGCTTATTTATCAGCTTATTTCACCCAAGCACGTCTTGGTCTAACGATAGGCATGGCACGCTTTGCATGGTTAGTGATTCTTTTAGCGACTCTCTTTTACTGCTAATGGTCTTGTCTTAATGCAAAACGCTCTGTCGGTAAATACTTATTTTGCTGGTCATGCAAGTAGCCAAGCATTTGTTCACGTATCTCACAGGCAAGCGTCCATGCTTCTATGGGACCTATCGACGAAACAGCGCCACGCAGTTGAATGGTTTTTTCAGTCACCTCAACGACAAATATTTCAGGCTCAGTTTTGTTATCCCAAAGCTTGTGGTCTTTGACCACCGATATGAAGTGCTGGCGAATGGCATCAATATCTGCACCATAATCGATATACAAAAATACAGGACAGGTCTGATGTACTTCGGTATGCGACCAGTTTTCTACTGTTTCAGTAATTAATTCGCGCATCGGTACAATCAATCGACGTTCATCCCATGTTTTTAGAACAGCATAAGTGTAACGCAAATCTTCAACGGTACTAAAGTTACCATCCATTATCACACTGTCGCCAATCCGTACAGGCTGCGTCACCGCCACTTGTACACCAGCGATAATATTGCCCAAGATGGGTTGCGCCGCTATACCGATAACCACGCCTGCAATACCAGCCGAAGTCAACAACGTTTTTCCAAGCCCTTCCATGTTGGCAAACTCACTCAGACCCATCCAGATGCTGCCGAGAATCATAACAAAGATAAAAACACGGCGAAATATCGATACATAGGTACGGCGACGGCGTTCTTTATCAAAATGCTCTTCAGCCAGATTTTCAATCTGCAGGTTTTGATAACGGTTAGCAAAAAAATTAATGATGCGGATGCCCAACCACATGGTACTAAAGACCAGACCGATCCAAATCAGTGGCCGTGTCGATGAGGCAACGGCATCTAAGTATGGAAATCCACCAGAAACCAACGTAAATACCAGTAAAAAACTGATGGCAAAGGTTAGAGGTACTGTCAGCTTACCGACCAAGTCTGCGACACCATTGCTACTACCGACATACATACTGTATTTTTCATCATCGATATAATAACTGATGATCTTTTCGGTTCCTTTACTTAGTAACCAACCCACACCCATCGTCAGTAAAAAAAACGATATTAACGCCAAAAACTCCCACAATGCGATACCAAAGACTTTGAACTTTAGCCAAATAGGCAGATACCGCTCAAATTCTGCTGGATGATATTGCTCATAAAGGTTGTCAATATTGCCAACTGTTTGAGCTGAAAACACCCAGACAGGCGCACTGTCCTCTACCCGTACTCGCTGCAAATAAATAGGGACACGGCGCTCACGATAATCAATGTAGCCAAGTTGGATAGAGCGTCTGACGATACCCATCACGCTACTGGTATTGCCAAGTGGCGGCTCTATCAGACCATCGGGCCGATCTGGTAAATCATCAAATACGTAAAGCTTTCTTTCGGACAATAAAAAATCGAGACGCTTCGTTAACTCAAGAGCACGACTACGCTGAACATCCTCTTCAATCAAATTCATATTCAGCGCGTAAGCAGCCAAATCATACTGCTGATTCATCACTGCTGATTGAAAAAATTCCAATGTGGCAAGCGGTGTGGTTAGATTTGGTGGTTTAGATAAGGGTGGCAGGCCTGCATTGAGTCGGTCTAATACATAATAGCTCTCATGATACTCTCCCGTTAGCCCCGTATCACCTTGCAACGTCCCTGCTTGCTCTACCGCGGTACGCTCAGTAGGGTCGAATATTTCTTCTACGACACCAGAAGTGGTTAGTTCTTTGTCTTTAATCGTATTAAGTTGTTGAGCGGCATACTCAGTAAAGGTATCGGGATTGCTTGCTGCTGATGGAGTGCTGGACGTGTCGGTTGAATTTTCCTCACTAATGCTTGGTGTATCGGTAGTGCTTGCCGCGTGCGCAGAAATAACGGGAAGACAAAGGGCACTGATGACAATGAAGAGAAAAGCCAATAGCAACGATAATCGATGAAAATATTGACCTATAGAGTGGCTATGGCCTTCAACCTCAATTGTCTTATTGTTGGCTGTCATGGTGCGGCCCTTGAGAGTATTCATATATGTAAAAGCCACCCATTCGTGTGAGGTTTGAGGTAAAAAATGTTTGTTATAATTAAATTAACTAGGACGTGCCATCAATTAGCTTATAAGCATCAAAATTAATAGATGTGCTGATTGACGACATACCCTAAATATAGTCTACAAAAAAAGCCAGCACAAGGCTGACTTAATTTATGACTATATGTATGTGTGTTTTGTAAAGTTGTGCTTTATGCACGCCGCCATGTTGTACCAGCACGGCTGTCTTCAAGCTCAATACCAGCGTCTTTTAACTGCTCACGTATCTCATCCGCACGCGCAAAGTTTTTATTAATTTTGGCGTCTGCGCGCTCAGTGATTAGACCATCGATAACAGCATCGGTTAAGCCGCTATCCGTCTGCTCACCAATCACTGCTTGCAAAAACTGCTGTACTGGCTGCTGTAAAATATTCAACACTTGTGCCAATGCTTTGAGTTGCTGCGCCAATTGCCAAGCCGTCTCCACGTCCTCAGCTTTAATCGCTTTATTGATATCACGCGCCAGCCCAAATAACACGCTAATAGCCGTAGAACTATTAAAGTCATCGTTCATCGCTTTGATAAAATCTTGCCCAGTTGCGCTACCATAGGCATCATTTATCAATGCGTCATCAATTGTTAAGGTCTGCTCTTTTTGCTGTTCCACCAATTTTAGCGCATTGTACAGTCTGCTTAGGCTGTTATGTGCTTCATCCAATGCGCTATCAGAGAAGTTTACTTGACTGCGATAATGGCTCGATAATAAGAAAAATCGCACGGTTTCAGGCAAGTACTTCGCTATCACATCACGGATGGTAAAGAAATTGTCCAATGACTTAGACATTTTCTCGCCATCTACATTGATAAAGCCGACATGCATCCAGTTACGTGCGTACTCACAACCAGTAGCGGCTTCAGATTGCGCAATCTCATTTTCATGATGCGGGAATTGTAAATCATGACCACCACCATGAATATCAAAGGTGTTACCTAGGCATTTAGTCGACATCGCCGAGCACTCAATATGCCAGCCTGGACGTCCTTGTCCCCACGGTGACGCCCACTGCGGCTCATCAGGTTTTGCTGCTTTCCACAAGACAAAATCAAACGGATTGCGTTTATTGTTTTCAACATCGACCCGCGAACCTGCCTGCATATCGTCTAAATTGCGCTTTGATAATTTACCGTAATCTGCAAAACTATCGACCGCATAATAAACATCGCCATTGTCGCCGTCATACGCATAATTACCAGTGACCAGCGTCTCAATCATTTGCTGCATCTCGTCGATGTGATCGGTCGCACGCGGTTCAGCATCGGGCATTTCACAACCAAGCGCAGTTGCATCTTGATGCATCGCCTCGATAAAGCGCTGCGTTAATGCACCAATTTTCTCGCCGTTTTCGGCAGCGCGTGCGATGATTTTGTCATCGATATCAGTAATATTACGCACATAATTGACGTCATAACCCAATTGTGCCAACCAGCGAACAGCCATATCAAAGGCCACCATTACCCGTGCATGACCAATATGACAATAATCATAGACGGTCATGCCGCACACATACATGCCTACCTTTCCTGCTTTGAGTGGTACAAACTGACGCTTGCCGCCAGTCATTGAATCATAGATAGCAAGCTGAGACATCGCATCAGAAAAGGGTGTGGTCATAGTGGAAAAGCCTTTTTATTAAAAGTATAAAGAAAAAAATGAAAATAGTAGCGGGCTATAAGTTGGCCATCAATAAAAGAGATACAGCCAAACTGGGATAAATTTTATAATATCGTGTATCTATATTATTTGTTATCAACGATAACGTAACTGTAATAACGGCCGACAATAACAACCAGCCAAATTTTGACCCATTATCTTAGCGAAAACTGCCATAAAATACTACAATGAGCGCGCAACTAATATTCTTCAATCATAAAAATAGTTAAGGAATCGCAATGGGCAATCGTTTAAGCAAAATATACACTCGTACTGGAGATGATGGCAGTACGGGTATGGCAGATGGCAGTCGTCTCAGTAAAACGGACACTATATTCAACGTCATGGGTGATATCGACGAGCTTAACTCACATATTGGTTTGGCACGCGCATATTTGGCACAAGCGGTAAAAGATAACGAGACGCCAAATAAAAAACAGCTCCCTGAGCATTTGCAATCACAACCAACGTTAGATTTTGCACAAGCCTTGGTCATCATTCAGCATTTGTTATTTAATATTGGTGGTGAGCTGGCTATGCCAGAATATGAAGGCGTTAATGCCACTCATATTGAGTGGTTAGAGCAGCAGATTGATGCAATGAACACTCTTCTGCCGCCGTTAAAAGACTTTATTTTACCGACAGGTTCGGTGTTGGTCAGTCAGTTACATGTGGCGCGTACTGTTTGCCGCCGAGCTGAGCGCCGAGCCGTTATGTTACAGCAGCAACAGCCTCAAGCAATTCGTCCCACTGCGGTGAGTCTCATCAATCGCTTATCTGATTGGCTGTTTGTCGCCGCCCGCTTTTGCACTGATCCCAAACAAATCTCTGAAGTACTTTGGGACAGCCAAGTGTTACAAAAACTCGCTAATGATAAATAGCCGTATCTAGAGCTTGTTATTAAGTAGCACTTTGATGCATTTTATGGCCTTAAAATGGCTAAGTTTTCGCTAAACAGTATCAAAATATCAAACAGTCTTCATAAGTTAAAAAATCCCGCAACGTTAACGCTGCGGGATTTTTACTGACTTGGTATTATTGCTTAACTATTTATTAACAGTATTGGTATTAACCCAACTTATTAATAAGTAGCACTTTCGTCTTCAATAATAACCATATCGATGCTTTCATCGTTAGGCACGACTTTTGGCACAGAAGGTGTTGTAGGGTTTGTGGTTGCTGCGTTGCTTTCGTTAGAACTGCTCTGATTGTTATTAACGGTTGGCGGCGTAGCAGGACGAATCGGTTCAACTGGGTTTGTTACTCTAGGCTGACGAACGGGCGCTGACTCACTGTCATTGTCTTGTGCAGATTCACGGCGCTCAGCAGCACGTTCTGCACGCTCCTCATCCATAGCTGATTGGAATACAGATCCTGCCATCACATCAGCCACAACGGTAATCAATGCTGGCTGTCCAGCAATACGTGTACGTACTTGGCCAGCTTGAGTGCCAACAACATAGGTAAAGGCATCATCAACGAGCATGTTGTTATTGATACGAATATTGTTTTGCGCTAAGCGTGATTGCAGGCTTGGCTGGTTATTCGCCGCTTGTACTTGGCTGGCTTGATATAAATCTTCGCTTGGCAACGTCATACTAACGCTAGCCTGACAAGTCGTCATACCATTGGTATTAGTGTCTTGTAAGATCGCCGCATTTTGTACATCAATGACAACGCTATTGGTCTTGTCAGCAATACTGCCACTACTTAGATCGATGTCTGCCTCGTTTGCATAGTCGGCAGCCAGCGATTGTGCTTGCTGATTGAGCGTATTTCTTAACGCTGACTTGAGACGATCTTGCACCATTGGGTCATCACAACTGACCGCAGTAGCAGCAGTATTCTCAGTAGATACTGAGTCCTGTTCTGTTAACTCTGCTGTCTCAGTGGTATCTTCTTTCTCTGAGCGATCGCAGCCTGTCAGCACCAAACCACATACTATGCCAATTCCAGCAACTTTCTGCCACTTGCTCAAACTCTTATTTGCTACGCTCATGTTTATCTTGCTCCCAATTTACTATTCGTACCGCCACTGATAGTCAGTGTTTAACGTTCAAACCACAACCTTAAAGATTATGGGTTTAAAAACCACATTATTATACGGTGTTTAGATGAAATGGTCATTAGTGTAGCCTATGGATCTACAAATAACGCCTTCATTGTGAATAAAACCTGCAATTGGTTGCAAAAACATAACAAACCTACCTCTATAAAGCTGATTAAAAGATACTATTAAGCAGTCATCATCGAAAAACTTGTGACACGAATAGAGCGTGTTTGATATTCACAAATCTACGCCAAACAAATGGCTTGTATATGCCCTACTTTTAGTGAAAAAATTACAACAAAGTCTTTTTGGATTCCGCAAATTTCATTAGACGATTTGAATATGACGATATATGCTTATGGCTAAGAACAGGTCAGAACCTATACATATGATAAATCTTGGAAATACGCTGTTATTGGGTCATCGCGGTGCTCGTGGCGAAGCTTTAGAAAATACATTTGCAGGTTTCCAATACGCACAGCATCTTAAGCCACAGGGCTTGACGGGGGTCGAGTTCGATGTACAATTAAGTGCGGATGGCCATTTGGTCGTGTTTCATGATGATGATTTAGCGCGCATGTGCGGTCAGCAATCACGCGTTGATCAGTTAAGTATGATTGAAATCCAGCGCCATCTACAGTTCGAGCATCGAATTATTGCATTGGCCGATATAGCGCCCGTATTGGCCGACTTTACTTACATTGAGCTGGAAATTAAGACTCATTCCCGTACCAATTACAGCAAGCTCGTCAAGGCTCTGGCACACGATCTAATTGACAGCCCATTTGCTAGCCTTCCCATTGTTCTGACCAGCTTTGATGTAGAGCTACATGCGCGGCTGCAAAGCAACAAACTATTAAGGCATATTCCACGTGGTTTGTTGATTCGGACACCTGAAACATTAGTACTTGCACCGAATACTGCCTTGCAGCTTGACTGTGTGCAGTTGGGCATCCATTATCCTCTCCTGAGTCAATCTGTCATTAAAAATAGCCACCGTTATGGCTTACCAGTGAGTGCGTGGACAGTCAACGATATTGACACCATTAAACAGCTAATAAAATGGCAAACTGATGTCATCATCACCGATTTTCCAAGTCATTTATTACTAAAATAATAAATTTATCCTGCATTGAATTTGTCTAATACAGTCTACATATCTATCGTGTTGCTTACACTTTTACCCCATGCCTGATAAGTCACTGATTATTTTTGTGAATACATTCCATAATTGATACAAGTTATTGTTATTTAGCAATATTTTTATAGTGTATAAGTGTTCACTTTATTAGTTATTTAAGGTACTATAGAGGCTTAAATTAATACCGCTAGGGATATTATATGATTGCAAAAAAAGCACTTGGCTTCCCGCTTAAAGGCTTACGTTTCGCTATCAAATCTGGTGACACGCTTGTCAAAGCTGCCAGCATTCAAGTCACACGTTTTAAAACGCGTTTTGATGAGAATAAAACGAAAAACTCACTCAATGAGCAGCCTGTTGCCAAACGCAACTATGCTGATACGGCCGATCAAATCGATGCTTCTAATAAAGAAGCGTCTGTCGATATGCGTGAGTTTGAGTTTACAAAAGCGCCGATTAATTGGATTCCAGCGACTATTTTGGTAGCCACGCCTATTGCTGCCGCTATTATCACGCCATGGTACTTGTTTACTCATGACGTTAGCGCGCCAGTTTGGGGTGTATTTGGTGCCTTTATGGTGTGGACAGGTATCAGCATTACAGCTGGCTATCATCGCCTATTGTCGCATCGTGCTTATAAAGCACATCCAGTGGTAAAGAACTTTTTATTGCTTGGTTCTACCCTAGCGGTGCAAGGTTCGGCATTTGACTGGGTCTCTGGTCACCGTACCCATCATCGTCATGTAGATGACCGCTTAGACGATCCTTATTCAGCGAAGCGCGGATTTTGGTTTAGTCACATGGGTTGGATGCTGCGCAATTATCCTAGTGGTAAGTTTGATTATAAAAACATTCCTGATCTGACCAAAGATAAAACGCTACGCATTCAGCATAAATATTATGGTCTGTGGGTTGTGGCATTGAACGTCGGTATGGTCGCTGCTATTGGGTGGCTACTTGGTGATGTATGGGGCACATTGGTTATCGTTGGTTTGTTGCGTTTGGTCTTGACCCATCACTTTACCTTTTTCATCAACTCTTTATGTCATATGTTTGGTACGCGCCCATATACTGACACCAATAGTGCTCGTGACAACTTTTTCTTAGCACTTGTGACTTGGGGTGAGGGTTATCATAACTATCACCATTTCTTCCAATACGACTATCGTAACGGCGTAAAATGGTGGCAATATGATCCAACCAAATGGTTGATTGCTGGCTTGTCTAAGTTTGGCTTAACCACCGAGCTACGTACGGTTGATGATACGACCATTAAACATGCTGAAGTACAGATGCAGTTCAAAAAAGCACAACAGCAGATTGATACGGCAGCAGTGAGTGGTCTTGATCTTCCTCATGCGATGAAAACGTTCCAAGATCGCATTAAGTTTGAATACGATGCTTTCACGCAAACGGTTGAAGAATGGCAAGCACTAAAAGCCAAAACCATTGAGCTAAAAAAGACAGAGTTTGCTGATCGCCTGCATGAAGTTGATGATAAATTGAAGCATGACTATGCTAAGATTGAACAGAAAATACTTGAGCATAATAGCAATCTAAAAACAGCGTTTCGCTCTATTGGTCAAAACACCAAAGCGGCTTAACCGTTCACTGCTCGACTTTCCTATTATGACGTTTCTCCTTCCCTCTATCTGCAACAGATAGAGGGATTTTTTTATGCTCATTTTATAATTATTCTATTAGGGCGTGTTTGACATAGTTAATCGTATTTTTTCGGTTTAATATGAAATATGGTCAGGTCAATATAAAAGCGAGTGAGCAATACTGCCATAAATTTTTTGTAGCCTTTGTCTGTAAAGGCACAGCAAGCCAGAAAAATTTGTGCCACTCTCGCCTCATCCTGTCGTGTATCCATGTATGTGGTATCGAATATAACCAAAGAGTCATAGATACAAGAGAAAGACAGAGTGAAACCATGCTCTATAAAGGCTATGCTATAGTAAGTTCATTAATTTTATAACTCAATAGGAACGGCTTTTATGCGTTATCAAAACAGCTATATCCACTTGGACACGCGCCTTTATCATGAGCAGCCGCCTACGCCATTAGACAATCCGCGCGCTGGTCATTTCAACACGCAGGTCGCAGAGCAACTGGGTTGGACGGACGATGATGCGTTAATGTCGCGCTGGGTGGAAATCCTTGCTGGTCAATACGTACCAGCTGAGTTTAAACCGCTGGCCATGGCCTATGCGGGGCATCAGTTTGGACAGTGGGCTGGCCAATTGGGAGATGGACGCGGCTTATTAATGGCACAAGTGCTGGATAATGACGGTCAGCCACAAGATTTGCATCTTAAAGGCATTGGTTTGACACCCTACTCACGAATGGGTGATGGGCGCGCGGTGCTGCGTAGCACTATTCGGGAGTATTTATGTGGACATGCGCTTACTCAGCTTGGCATCCCCTCCTCCAATGCCTTAGGTTTTGTGGTATCGGATACAAGAGTACGGCGCGAGCGTATGGAGGCGGGAGCCGCACTGATGCGGGTGGCTGACAGCCATATTCGTCTTGGTCATGTCGAGTGGATTGCCAGCTTCGCGCCTGATTTGCTCGGTGAATTTACTGATTATATGATTGACACTTACTATCCAGAATGCCGTGATAACGAGACGCCTGTACTGGCATTTTTGACAGCAGTAGTTGAGCGTACCGCGAAGATGATAGCGGACTGGCAGCTGATCGGCTTTGCCCATGGTGTCATGAATACTGATAACTTATCTATCACAGGTAGTACTTTAGACTTCGGGCCCTTTGGTTTTATGGAACGCTTCAATCCAGCGTGGATCAACAATCACTCTGACCATACGGGGCGCTATGCTTATCAAAACCAGCCTGCTATCGGTCATTGGAATCTCAATATCTGGCTGCCCCATTTTATGCGCCTAGAAGGTGTCACTCGTGAAACGCTAGCAGATTGCTTGGCACCTTACGAGGCAACCTTTATGCAGCATTATCAGCAAGGACTGTGCCGTAAGCTTGGATTGCCACATGAAAAGGAAAGCTTAACCTTGGCGTTTGAATGGTTGACCCTATTAGAAGACAACCTGCTTGATTATACCAATAGCTTTAGGGCGCTATTGGGTCTTGTCGCGCCAGACGAACACCCTTACGAGCAGCATCTGCTGGCAACACTGACAACGGAGCTCAATCAGGAAGCACAAAAATTTTGGCAAGACTGGTCAATAAATTATTTGGCACAAATAGAGCTTGTATCTTTTGAACAAGCCATCAATGACATGCGAACCAACAATCCGGTTTATATCTTGCGCAATAGTATGGCGCAGCGGGCTATCACAGCAGCAGAACAAGGTCAGTTTGAAGAGGTCAATCGAGTGTTCGATTTACTCGCCACTCCTTATACCGTCCAAAGTATTGCCACCGAGCTTGATATCATACCGCCTGCACCAGATGCCCCGCAAATGCCAATCAGTTGCTCGTCCTAACTGGATAATAATAACAATAATATCGAGATTATGGTTGATATAAACCCACAGTCTTTAGTATTATCAACTGGCGAAATGTTGAATATCATTTTAGTATATTATTCGTTTAATTTAACGCTATTGACTAGGCGATGAATTGCCAATAATGCTCAAACCGCTGTTTATGCTAACGTGTATTTTGACTTAATATTCAATCGCCACTATTTATTTTTTACTGTCTTTGTGCCCTTTAACTTTTATCATTCCATGATAGTTTGAGGGTGAGACATATTTTTGGCACCATTTACATTATTCCAATTTATTCCAACCATGGCAATTATTATGAATGACGATACCATTTTGAATACGGACAACCACAGTACAGAAAAAGAGCAGTTTGAACAAGCTGCCTTACATTATCATGAGTTCCCACGCCCGGGTAAAATCTCAGTCACCCCTATTAAACAGCTCGCCAACCAGCGCGATCTAGCACTGGCCTATTCCCCTGGTGTGGCAGTGCCTTGTCTTGAGATTCAAAGAGATCCGACGTTAGCAGCTAAATATACCGCACGCAGCAACTTGGTTGGTGTCATCACCAACGGTACGGCGGTATTGGGTTTGGGTAATATCGGCCCATTGGCATCAAAACCTGTCATGGAAGGTAAAGGCGTTCTATTCAAAAAATTCGCAGGTATCGACGTTTTTGATATTGAAATTGCCCAAAACGATCCAGATAAGTTCATCGAGGCGGTTGCTTCTCTTGAACCTACGTTTGGTGGTATTAACTTAGAAGACATCAAAGCGCCAGAATGTTTCAAAATCGAGCGTGAATTGCGTAAACGTATGAACATTCCAGTATTCCATGATGACCAACATGGTACGTCAATCATTGTTGCAGCAGCGATGCTCAACGCTTTATTGATTACTGGCAAAAAAATCGAAGAGATTAAAATTGTTTGTTCAGGCGCAGGCGCGGCAGCCATTTCTTGCCTAGATATTATTTGTGCACTTGGCGTGAATAAAAACAATGTCTTTGTTTCGGACTCACGCGGTATCATCAGCACCAGCCGTGAAAACCTTGACGAAACCAAACAACGTTACGCTCGCGATACGACTGCGACCACTATTGAAGAAGTCATGGACGATGTTGATATGTTCCTAGGGCTATCAATGCCAGGGACGTTATCAGAAGATATGGTTCGCCGTATGGCAAAAGATCCTATCGTCTTTGCTCTCGCCAACCCAACGCCTGAAATCATGCCAGAATTGGCGCACGCTGTGCGTCCAGACGTTATCATGGCAACAGGTCGCTCAGACTATCCAAACCAAGTAAACAACGCGCTATGCTTCCCTTATATTTTCCGTGGAGCGTTAGATGTTGGTGCAACGACCGTTAATGAAGAGATGAAAGTGGCTTGCGTTAAAGCCATCGCCGCCATGGCACACGTTGAGGCCACACCAACCACCAGCGCCAGAAACATCGAAAAAATGCAACGTTTCGGTCGCGACTACTTAATCCCAGGCCCTCTAGAGCCAAACTTAATCATTGAGATTGCCTCTGCTGTCGCTAAAGCAGCGATGGACTCAGGTGTTGCAACCTTACCTCTCGATAACATTCAAGCGTATCGTCAGCGTTTGTCTGAGTTTGTCTATAACTCAGCGTTCGTCATGAAACCAATCTTTGCTCGTGCAAAAGCTGATCCAAAGCGTATTGTTTACTGTGAAGGTGAAGACAACAATGTGTTGCTTGCCGTGCAGGTCGTTGTCGATGAACAGCTGGCGAAGCCTATTTTGGTCGGTCGCCCAGCTGTGATTAACGATCACATCGAAAAACTGGGTCTACGTTTAAAGGATGGTGAAAACATCACTATCATTAACCAAGACGACGATCCGCGCTACAAAGATTACTGGCAGGGTTATTATGAAAAAAACAAACGCCGCGGTGTCAGCATTGAGCTTGCGCGTCGTGATGTCCGTCGCAAAACCACGTTAATTGGTTCACTGCTGGTTGACAATGGCGATGCAGATGGCATGATTTGTGGTACGTTCAGCCATTACCAACTGCATTTAGAATATGTTCAAAGTGTTATTGATAAAAAAGAAGGCGTCAATGACTTTTATGCGATGAATGCCATCTTAATGCAAGATCGCAACATTTTTATCGCTGATACTTATGTCCATGAAGACCCAACAGCTGAACAGTTGGCTGAAATGACGGTATTAGCGGTCGATCAACTACGTCGCTTCGGTATCACGCCACGTGTCGCGCTGGTTTCACATTCTAACTTTGGTGCTTCAAACCGTGCTAGCGCTGTCAAAATGCGTAAGGTATACCAGTTACTGACTGATATGAAGGTAGACTTTGAGTTTGAAGGTGAAATGCAAGGTGATGCGGCGCTTAACGAAATTATTCGTTCAAATCACATGCCATCAAGCCCACTAAAAGGTGCAGCAAACCTGCTGATTTTGCCAACGCTTGACGCATCAAATATTGCCTTTAACCTACTTAAGACGGCAACCAGCAGCGCTTCTATTGGTCCAATTCTGTTAGGTACGAGCAAACCAGTACATATTCTAACGCCATCAGCGACCGCACGTGGGGTCGTCAATATGACAGCCCTTGCAGTGACTGAAGCTCAGGACTTAGAAAACGAAAACCAGTAATATATGACACACATCATAAAAGCGTGCGCATATTATTAAAAAAGTCTCTATAACTTATTAATAAAGACCCTCTGCTATACTAAAACCAGTGAATGCTACAAAGGCATTGACTGGTTTTTTTTGATCAGTTTTAATGGCATGACTTGATATCAGCAATAACTTATTCAATAAAAAGAGAACAGTATGCAAATTTACCTTGTTGGCGGTGCTGTGCGCGATCAACTGTTAGGCCGTCCTATCAAAGATAAAGACTTCGTCGTCGTCGGTGCTACCGTTGAGGAAATGCTGGATGCTGGATTCCAGCAAGTGGGCGCGGATTTTCCTGTGTTTTTGCATCCTACCAGCCATGAAGAATACGCATTGGCTCGCACTGAACGCAAACAAGGCGTAGGCTATCAAGGTTTTAGTGTCCATGCCAGTCCGGACGTGAGCCTAGAAGACGATCTGCAGCGTCGCGACTTGACGATTAATGCCATGGCAATAGAAGTAACCAGCCTAAACGATGACACTCCCATCAATGGTCAGGTAATTGATTATTATGGCGGATTGGCAGACATAGAGACCAAAACCTTACGCCATGTCTCAAATGCATTCAGCGAAGACCCACTAAGAGTGTTACGCACCGCTCGTTTTTATAGCCGTTATTATGATTTGGGATTTACTATTGCTGCTGAAACCTTAACGTTGATGCGCCAGTTGGTTCACTCTGGAGAACTTATGCATTTGAGTGCGGAGCGCATTTGGCAAGAATCAAGCCGCGCAACCATGCAGCTCTCCCCTCATATATATTGGCAGCAACTGTTCGAAATCGGTGCGCTTACAGCGTATTTTGCGCCATTGCATCAGGCTTGGACTGATGATTATGTACGAGAAACGGTGCAAACAGCCCTCTATTTTGCAGGTCAAATGCAGTTGAATCTATCACAGCGTTGGGCACTATTGATGAGCAGTGTTAATCCCGCTTTATTGAATTTGCAATCAAACGCTCTGGGCTTCAATGCTTCAACGATAGAAAAAGAAATTAATGAAATAGGTAATATTGCTAAAACTCCAAAAGCTCAAACCCAATTTGCCAAATTTTTCGTTGAACAGGCCAAAAATTTAAGCGCAATAAACAGTCTTAGCGCGGCTGAAAAAATTGACCTTATACAAGCTTGCAGTGCTCATAAAGAGCCTGAAAAGCTCTCACAATTGCTGGTAACCAGTCATGTCTTGCAGCTAGCAACACAGCACCGCCAGATGATGATAGCATTAAATAGCTTCCATGCCATAAGCATGCAAGACATTGCGCCAGACCTAAAAGGTCCAGCGATTGGTAAAGCGTTGCGCCAAGCTAGAATTGAGCATTTGCAAATACAAAGTACTATTGAAACAGATCTTAGAAAGTAAAGTCTCTAATGACGATGACTCAAAAGCTTGATACTAACCCGCTCAATCACATTAATCCGCGATTTTTAACACAAAAACAGACGAACATAAAAAATATCTTTATTACTGCCTATCTTTTACTTGAAAAATCGAAAAAATCAGGTATCATTGTGCGTCTAACGTTAGGGCCCATAGCTCAGTTGGTTAGAGCAGAGGACTCATAATCCTTTGGTCGTAGGTTCAAGTCCTACTGGGCCCACCATATATAAGTTATACCATTAAAGACTTTCAAGCGATTGAAGGTCTTTTTTATTGTCTGCTGTTTTTGGCTGCTAGTAAAAAGTCATCAGATAGTGATCAGCATTGTTGCCTTTAAAAGCATTTTAGAACATATTTACCTAACCCTGCTATTTGTAGATAAATTCGAACAATCACTCAAAAACTACTATAGTATATTTTAAACATTTGATGAACGTTTATATGGCTGACCCTAAATAAATACCTTATATTAAAGATACTATGTGATGACTTTTTATAACCTGTTTTAAAAACTCAAACCCGCTTTATTCTTGATCGCTGTTCCAATAAAAAATATGCCAAACATCTTCTTTTATCTATCTTCAAATAGACATCTTCATTATCGATTAGCTGGATAACTCATGATTAAAAAAATAGCCTTAGTATTGGTCGTATCGATGTTAATTATTAGCTTTTTTTACTTTGATCTCAATGAGTTATTGACGCTCGATGGGTTAAAAAGCTCGATGGGTCAATTTGATCAATATAAAGCGCAGTCACCATGGCTAGTCATTGGTGGCTTTTTTTTCGTCTATATATTAGTGACAGCCTTATCATTGCCTGGTGCTACCATTATGACGTTAGCAGCTGGTGCATTATTTGGCTTGTTTCAAGGCTTACTCATCGCCTCATTTGCCTCTAGCATTGGCGCAACATTGGCATTTTTGGTGTCTCGCTACTTATTACGTGATTCTATCAAGCAACGCTTTCCTGAACGCCTACTCTCTATTGACTCTGGAATAAAAAAAGAAGGTGCCTTTTATCTATTTACCTTACGTCTGGTACCCATATTTCCCTTCTTTTTAATCAATTTATTGATGGGTGTCACGGCTATCAAGGTCAAGACTTTTTATTGGGTAAGCCAAATTGGGATGCTCGCTGGCACTTTGGTTTACGTCAATGCAGGTACGCAGCTGGCGCAAATTGAGAGCCTATCAAACATTTTCTCTTTTAATTTACTTGCCTCATTTGCCTTGTTAGGGCTTTTCCCATTATTCGCTAAAGGGATATTAAATATATTAAAAAAACGTCGCGTCTATAAGAGCTATACTAAGCCTAAAACATTCGATCGCAACATGATTGTCATTGGCGCCGGTGCTGGTGGCCTCGTCACTAGTTATATTGCTGCTACTGTTAAGGCAAAAGTCACGCTTATTGAAGCCGGAGAAATGGGAGGTGACTGCTTAAATTACGGTTGTGTCCCTAGTAAAGCGCTCATTAAAAGTGCTAAAGTTGTAGAACAAATGCGTAATGGCGAGCGCTATGGTCTAAATAATAGCCAACCAGAATTTTCATTTAAAAACGTCATGAGCCGTATCCACGAGGTCATCGCAGATATTGCGCCAAATGATAGTGTTGAGCGCTATAGCAACTTAGGGGTTGAAGTATTAAAAGGCTACGCTAAATTCGTTGATCCGTGGACGATTGAGATTGCACTTAATGATGGTAGGACACAAAGACTCACTGCCCGCTCAATCGTTATTGCTACTGGCGCACATCCTTTTGTACCAAATTTGCCAGGTTTAGAAGAAACGGGTTATGTGACTAGCGATACTCTTTGGAATACGTTCTCTAAGCTTGAAAAGCCCCCTAACAAGCTCGTGGTACTTGGCGGTGGACCTATCGGCTCAGAACTGGCTCAAGCTTTTGCCCGCTTAGGATCCAATGTGAAACAGATTGAAAGAGGCGAACGGCTCCTCAAAAAAGAAGATGCAGAAGTTTCAGAATTTGCTCAACAAGTACTCATCGAAAGTGGCGTTGATGTTTTAACCTCACATCAAGCGATTCGTTGTGAGACTCGTGATGATAAAAAATACCTTATCGTTGAGCGGTACAGCGAAAGCACAGATAAGCAAGAAATGGCCATTGAATACGACGAATTAATCTGTGCCGTTGGCCGTAGCGCACGTTTGGAAGGCTACGGTCTTGAATCCTTAGGTATCGAAACTGAACGCACTATCAACACCGATGAATACCTAGAAACACTCTATCCTAATATCTATGCCGCTGGCGATATCGTTGGCCCTTACCAGTTCACTCATATGGCTGCCCACCAAGCATGGTATGCCGCGGTAAATGGTTTGTTTGGCAATCTAAAGAAATTTAAAGTAGATTACCGAGTGGTTCCTTGGACAACTTTTCTTGATCCAGAAATCGCCCGTGTGGGTCTAAACGAGCAAGAAGCTATCGACAAAGGGATTGATTTTGAAATTACTCGTTACGACTTTAAAGACTTGGACCGTGCGGTAACTGAAAGCGCAAATCATGGCTTTATTAAGGTCATTACCCCAAAAGGCAAAGACAAAATACTAGGCGTAACTATCGTAGCTGAGCATGCTGGAGATTTGATGGCTGAATTTATACTGGCAATGAAACACGGTTTAGGTCTTAATAAAATACTTGGCACCATTCATATATATCCAACATGGACCGAAGGCAATAAATATGCTGCTGGTGAATGGAAGCGCAATCATGCGCCTGAAAAGATATTAAACCTACTTGAAAAGTACCATACGTGGCGGCGGGGCTAATTAGAGACACGCTATAGACAAACCACCAGCCAAATAAAGCAGTTAAAAGCTGATGGTAGCCGGACTGATATCAATAAGACAGTCGACGAGGTAAATGATGGCCAATGAAGTATGGTGGCGGCTGGGCTTCTTTTTGAGCATCTTGGTCATTATGATGCTAATGGAATACCGATATCCAGCACGTCTGTCCCCTATTAAAAGTAGTACGCGCTGGTTTGCTAACTTTGGGTTAGTATTTGCCGCTTCGATAACTGCTCGATTGGTGGTTCCTATTGGGTTAACCGCTGTGGCAATTTATAGTCAACAAAACGGTATTGGCTTATTTAACCTAATCGATTTACCTCATGTTGTCGCCATTATTCTTAGTTTATTATTACTCGATATCATCATTTATTGGCAACATCGATTGTTTCATCGAGTGCCTCTACTTTGGCGCTTACACCGTGTCCATCATGCCGATGCGCATATCGATGCCAGTACCGGACTTAGATTCCATCCCATTGAGATTGTGTTAAGCATATTGATTAAGCTTGTGTCTGTCATTGTATTGGGTGTACCTGCTATAGCCATACTCATATTTGAAATTATGTTAAATGGTCTGGCCATGTTTAATCATGCCAATATCCGCTTGCCAGCAGCAGTTGAAAAACCATTACGTCTAGTGTTAATAACGCAAGTGTTACATCGTATTCACCACAGCCAAGTCGTATCTGAGACCAATTCAAATTACGGATTTAGCGTTGTTTGGTGGGATAAATTTTTTGACAGTTATAAAAGTGAAGCCGCCAAATCAGATCAAGAGTTAGATATTGGGCTCAGAGAATATCCTGAACCCAAACAAAATGCTTCTTTATGGATTTTATTGCTCTTACCTTTTAAAGGCAAAGCCTTTGCAAACAAACCAGTAAAAGACAAATAAACGCTTTAATATTGCAAAGCTGAGAATATGATTCAGGGTTTTCTTAGATAAGAATGTACATTTAAGGTTTTGATTAACAACAGAGACTCACCAACGAAACTGAGTATTTAATGAATTGATTTCACTTAGCTGGGCAACACAATATGTTTGCTCTTTTGATAGGCAGATAAACCATCAACACCGAGCTCACGACCGATCCCACTTTGTTTAAACCCGCCCCATCCTGCTTCAGGTAATACAATTTGTTGCTCATTGATCCAAATATGACCCGCTTGGATTTGCAGTGCAATCTTGAGCGCCACCGCTTCATCAGTGCTGATAATGGTCGCGGCCAAGGCAAACTTACTGTCGTTGGCTAAGCGAATCGCATCCAAACCATCTACAAACGTTTTACTGACTAAGACAGGGCCAAAAACCTCTTCTGTCCACAGCTGACTGGTCACCGGCACATGGCGATAGATGGTTGGCGTGACAAAATACCCTTCTCTAGCCAATATTTTGCCACCCGTTAGACACTCTAGATCTTCGGTCACAGCAATATCGAAGTATCTTTTTACTTGGTTGAGCTGCTGCTCACTGACCAGTGGGCCCATTTGCGTGTCTATATCAAAACCATCACCGATGGACAAGTTTTCTGTTTTTGCCTTTAACGTTTTAAATAAAGCTTCGGCAATATCCTGGTGAACAAGCAATCTGGATGTCGCTGAACAGATTTGACCCGCGTTGGTAAAGATACCACCAATGATTAAGTCACAAGCATACTCAATGTCCGCATCAGCGCATACGATGATGGCTGATTTACCACCCAGCTCTAAGCTGATATCTTTGATCCCTTTTGCTGCTTGACTCATGACCTTTTCACCCACCACATTACTGCCAGTAAAAGAAACTTTGTCAACTAAAGGATGACTGGTCATGGCAGCACCTACTTCAGCTGCACCGGGCAAAATATTCACTACGCCTTTTGGCAGTTCAATAGCAGACAATATATTGCCCAGCATCAGCTCTGGTAATAATGTCACCTCAGACGGCTTTAGTATCACTGTACAACCGGCGGCCAGTGCGGGTGCTAATTTCCAAGAGGTAGTGACCATCGGAAAATTCCAAGGCACAATCAGGGCACAAATACCAACGGGTGCGTATGTCTTTAGTAGGCGTATGCCTGTCTCACTGGTAGTTACTTCAGACCAAGTCTCTTGGCTTGTAATAAGGCGAGCATAATAGCGATAACACGCGATGGCGTCATTGACGTCTATCTTTGCTTCTTCAATTGGCTTGCCGTTATTTAATACAGACAATCTCACCAATGTATCAAACCGCTGTGTCATCATATCTGCAATAACATTTAGATAATGTGCACGCTCACTTGTGCTCGTTTGTGACCAACTGGCATAGGCGATAGAAGCGGCGTTGACTGCTGCTTCTACGTGATCTCTGGTACATAAACGAGTGGTGGCAATCACTTCTCCTGAATTAGGATCATAAAGAGCATGGTCATCTACTCTATAAGAACCTGTAGCAGATGCTTCAATAGTAACCCAGTCACCATCGATATAAGCTGCATTTAGTATCACCTCATCTTCAATAATCTGTTTTGCTGAGTCTCTCGTTATAAATTCAGGGTTGGTTTTTTTCATGTACATAGTGGGATATCACCTCTAATAATTTCTAATTAGGATAGTCTGTTTATTAAAAATGCTACTAATACAGCAGATGGGCGACGGATGTAATCACCAATAAGCTAATCAACGTACGGATAATAAAGATAATAAATAGCTCTAATATGTTGAGCTTAATGTTTGACTTGAGAATCAGCGCTCCCACTTCTGACATATAGATAATCTGAGTAATAGAAACAGCCCCAACGATAAATCTTGTCATTTCACTTTCGATACTTTTACCAACTAAGGCTGGCAAATACATATCGGCAAAACCCATAATCATAGCTGGTGCCGCTTTTGCCGCCTCTGGAATCTGCAACCATTCAAGCAATGGCACAAGTGGGGTCGCCAACCAGTTAAAGACAGGCGTATACTCTGCTAAGCCCAAGCCAATCGTACCGATGGCAAAGATAACCGGGATCAGTCCAAAGTAAATATCAAACAAATTGCCCACGCTGCGTTTGAACACATAACCCAAGCTTGGCATAGAGTGTGCGCGAGTAACGGCACGATTGACCGCCCATTGGTAAGTGGTATATCCAGCAGGAATGCCTTCGTCCAGCATACTTTTGCCAGAGTGATAGGTGTCAGGCTTCATTGACAATGGTGGTATGCGCGGCATGATAATCGCAGCGATAAACCCTGTCAGTGCAATGGCCAGATAAAAGTAGACAAAGTTATTGTCCACGCCGATGGTTTTGGCTACCACATAGGTAAAGGCGATAGACGTTACTGAAAAGGTGGTGGCAATGATTGCGGCTTCACGCTGACTGTAGAAACTCTTATCATACTGCTGCATAGTAACTAGCAAACCGATAGACGCGGCTCCAAACCAAGAAGACATTGCATCAACGGCAGAGCGACCCGGTAATTTAAACAGCTTGACAAATATCTTGCTGGCCAATGTGCCCAAGAACTCCATCAAACCAAAGTCAGTCAAAAATGGTAACGATAAAATGGCAAAGAAAAACAACGGAATCAGAATGGGGATCAAATCTTCAAAAATGACGCCACCCGTATTGCGATTAATAATAAACTCAGGGCCAACTTGTAGATAAATCATCCAAACAAATACCATACCTAACAAACGCGTGGTCAGCCAAAACCAATCCACATCAAAGAGGTTTTTTATTAACGATTCTTCAAGCAGATTGGGTTTAAACACTTTTACTGCCAGTGCCCCAACACAGGAGATCGTCACGATCGCCATAGTGATATAGACCACAAATCCACCCAGTGCGGCTTGTAGTGTATCTGTTAGCACTCCCAATAAAATCGTGACCTTACCCTCCCACTGAAACGGTATGATAAATAGCGCAATACCCAATGCTGAAAACAATAGAAACTTCCACAGTGACGCCCGCCATTGACCTGCCTGCGGTGTTTTTGGATCGACATCGTTTCCTAAAATCGGTTGCTGCGACTTATCCATATAGTTTGTCATTCAATTCCTCCTTGATAGGCGATGATCGCCAATTTTTCTATTTTGCTGTCTGACCACTACTTAAAGGTTGCTCCCAAAACCCATCATCTCATTACGTAAAACACGCAAAATCCTTACCCATTTCCATCAGAAAGGCATCGGATTCATCAATTTCATAAATAATCGGCTGCTTACCTTTTGTATCTGTTTTTAGCGCATTCAGTAATTGCTGCTTCTCTGTGATTCTGCGATATCCAGCCCCAAACCCTGCGGCTAATGGCTCAAAGTTTGGCGTCTTGATATTGACCCCAATCAGTGGCAATCCGCCCTCTTCCATATACCGGCGAATCTCGCCATAACCTTGGTTATTCCATAATAAGACTATCAATGGCAGCTCAAGTTCTGCCGCACAAATGAGCTCAGCAATGGTAAATTGAATGCCACCATCTCCGATCAGACTCACAACGGGCACGTTTGCTCCAATCATTGCCCCAATAGCAGCTGGCAAACCATAACCTAACGTGCCAAACCCTGTCGATGAATTGAACCATCTGCGAGTCGCAAGCGCCTCAAAGCCAAGATTGCCACTATAAACAGGCTGAGTTGAGTCACCGACGAAGATCACGTCTTCTACTTCATCTCGAATCAGCTGAAGCAGCGCATTTTGACCTGCGAAGTCTGCGGTCACATCTTCTAAAAGTGCTTGTTTTGCGGCGTTTACTCGTGACAATGCCTGATGATCCAGTGCTTGGTGATTGAATACCTGACCTTCTAAACGACTGCATAAACCACTAATGGCCATCTGTGCATCAGACAATACGGCGATATCTGCTCTAAACGGACGCTGTAACTGCGCGGCATCACAGTCGATACGTATCAACTTGCCATTGATTTGAAACCCACCATTAAAAAACACGTCGTAATCGGTTTCGCCAAGCTCGGTACCGATTGCTAATACACAGTCAGCCTCAGCAATCACCGCACGACCTGCTGCTAATGATTG
The DNA here is from genome assembly GCF_000471625.1 of Psychrobacter aquaticus CMS 56. Lineage (GTDB taxonomy): Bacteria > Pseudomonadota > Gammaproteobacteria > Pseudomonadales > Moraxellaceae > Psychrobacter > Psychrobacter aquaticus. The sequence goes on along the minus strand of NZ_AUSW01000035.1, from coordinate 90,769 downwards.
ATTGCTCCCCAAACTTAACGGATGACGGGGTGGCAATAAACCTTTGGCATTGATGGTCAAAAACGTTGGCGCATCTATCAGCTCTGCCAGTTTTTGTGCATGGTGATCGACATCGACACAGCCGCCACCATAAAGCAACACTGGATTTTTTGCGGTTTTCAGTAATTCGACGATGAGATCTAATTGCGCAGGATTTGGCAGCGGTCTCATGACCTGAGGTAAGGATAAGTGGTTTGCTGACGTATTTAAGCATGGCGGTCTTTCGACATGGCTGGCATCAGCGGTGATGATATCGATAGGCAACTGGATATGCACTGGTCCCGGACGTGCGCCATTGAATAACGTAAAAGCTTCTGCGATGATTTTGGGTAATGATTCAGGCTGCCAGATGGTTTTACTCGTGAGCGCCACCTTACTCACTATGCCTTGCTGATCGTGCAGCTCATGCAAGTGCCCTTCACCACTACCTGTATCTTTTACTTTATTTACACTAGAGATGATTAGCATTGGTATAGAATCCGCCAATGCTTGCGCCATTGCCGTCATAATATTGGTCATGCCAGGGCCTGTAATAATAAAGCAGACGCCGATTTTGCCTGAGGCGCGGTAATAACCATCAGCCATAAATCCAGCCCCTTGCTCATGACGCGGCGTTATATGACGAATATTGGTATTGGGTAGGCCGCGATATAGCTCTACCGTATGCACACCCGGTATGCCAAATACAGTCTCAACTCCGTAGTATTCTAACCACTGTACGAGCAGCTCACCGCAGGTCAAAGACGAGAGCGTAGATGATGGCAAAGGCGTTTTTGTAGAGTGCATCATGAGTCAGTCATCCTAAAAAATTCAGTAAATAGTGAGTTAAATTATTTTATTTAAAAAGATCATTTATTTTTAATAGTTATAAAGTACGACAAATCACAGGTCATGATGCCGTAACCAATCATCAATCATGATGTGTAAGCGCTCACCAGAAAAGCTTGGAAAATGACCGCCATGAACGACGCGCACGGGCAATGCATTTAGGCGTCGCATACTGTTGGCATAGTCAGACAGATCACTGTGCCATGTGTCCTCTATCAATGGGCCGTCGTAGATAAGATCACCAGAAATGAGTGTTTCGCTGGCCGCTTCCCACAAGGCAATACCACCGGGGGAATGACCGGGTGTATGAATCACTTCAAATTGACGATTACCCAAGTCAATCATGTCACCATCTTCCAGTTGCATGATTTTTGCGGGTGCAATGATTTTGTAACCACAATGAGCGTAAGGCTCAGGCGGTAGCGCATCAAACATCTCGTCATTGACAAACATATCCGCCAAAGTACGGGTATTGTCGGGCTCAGCGAGAATATGGGCTTCAGCAGAATGTACGTGGCAGCAGTCAAACTCATGCGCCGCACCAATATGGTCAAAATGGGTGTGACTGGCAACGCCAACGATATCGCGAGCCGTGAACAAAGCGACATGACGACGCAGTGGCACAGCACCCAACCCAAAATCGACCAATAGATCACGCTGGCTTCCGCGCACGTGCCACAGGTTACAGCGAAAAAACGGCTTAATCCACGGCTCGTCGATGAGCGTAATACCATCACTGAGTGCTGTGGTGCGATACCAGTTTTCTGGTTTGATACGTGCTAGTGATTGTTCATTCATAAGTCAGCTCCATCAAAAATCCGTAGATCTTTAAGATAATCTTGGTGCGTGCGACTCTCATCAATACGGGCAAGATCAATATCTACTATCACAGTACCAGGCGCTAAACCAAGTCTGCCAAGCACTTCACCATCAGGACCTGCGACGATACTGTTACCACAATAATGCAGACTTTCTTCCACACCCGAGCGGTTAATACAAGCGACAAAACACTGATTATCTATAGCTCGAGTACGAATTTGCAGTACCTGCCGCTCTGCATTTGGCAGCATATTTGCTGTCGGTGACAGGATTATTTGTGCACCTGCTTGGGCCAGCTCTCTTGCTACTTCTGGAAACTCATTGTCATAACAAATCATCAATCCCAATTTGCCAAAACGAGTATCGACCACGCAGGACTCTTTACCTGCTGTAAAAAACTGATGTTCGCGATCCCATAAGTAACGCTTGTCATAGGTCGCGATGTGTTGTCCGTGATCATCTATTAGAATGGCCGCGTTACTCAGCTCGCCATTCGGTCGCCGTTCGGCAAGCCCGAACAGTACATACAGGCCATATTTATCAGCGAGACTAGCAACTGCCGTAACAATTGAACCATCAATCGCCTCTGCCAAAGCATCAAGACGTTCAAAAATGTTATAGCCTGTAAATGCTAACTCTGGCAGTGCGAGCAGATCTACTTTTGCCTCTACAGCTAGGCGACAGAGTGACTCTAAAGCCTCCAAATTGGTCGTGGGTTCTGCCCACACGGGGTTCGTTTGTGCAATCATCAATTTCATAATGCCTCCTCCTCTTGAGCTGAAGTAACAGCATCACTAGAACGAGTAAAGACAGTAGCGCCTAGCCAGTACAATCCGCCCGTGATAATAAAGACAGGTAAGGAGGCGCCAAAAGACGGCGGTGCAATCAATGTCCAGTAAGCTGCTAGAGCCGCGCCAATCACGTAAGCTGCAATCGCAATTTTGGCAGTAGGACGTCCCAATTGATGAGTGGCATCAATTAGCTTTGCCGTATAGCCTTCTCGACCCACTAGGTAATAATCGACAATCATGACTGAGAATGCGGGGATAAATAGCGCGCCTACAATCAATAAGAAGTTTTGGAACTGATCTAAAATACCCGGAATCAGCGCGCCAAAAATAGTGACCAAACCAATGATTAGCGCTGGTTTCCAAAAGCTCATATTAGGTTTAATGTTCATGCACGATAGCGTTGCACTATAGACTGCCATGACATTGGTGGTCATGACTGAGAAGAAAATAACCAGTGCTGCTGGCAAACCAAAACCAAAGTCAGCAAGCAAGCGTGTCGGATCATAAGTCTGCTCCATACCATACATAATAGAAAGTCCTGAGATCGTTGCACCCAGACCCATGGCAACGATGGCTGCCATGATGTAGCCGAAGTAAGTACCCCATATGGCAATCTTTGCAGTCTTACAATTGCGATTGTAATCCGCTGCCGAAGACATCCAAGAAAACGCTGTGGCGATGACAATATCGAAGGCAATACCTAACGTAATGCCATTACGTGACTCAACGGGCATCTCAAACAATGTAGAGACATCATAATGTTGATTCAGCTGATAAAGCACCACGACAGTTAGACCCGCCATGGCTAATGCTGCCCAGCGTTCGACAAGCTCAATACCGAGATGACCACGTAGCACGATCATTACCACGACTGTCTCGCACAAAATAACAAACAGCGGCAGATTGCTATAACCTGTGGTCGCTTCAACCGCGTAATCGAGACTCATACCCGCAAGCAAAGCCTGAATACAGCTCCACGCGATAAGTACACCCATATTGACTAATGAGATCAACTGGCTGCCCAATGGCCCATAAGCTCGGCGCGTCAATACCATCGATGGCAGACCAGTGCGCTGACCCATCAAACCGACTAATAGCAGCGGAATTGCCCCAATCAACGAGCCAATAAGTACAGTTGTGATAGCCGTGCTAAAGCGTAGATCAGGTACCAGTAACATCCCAGTTAAAATGGTTGTCACTACAATATTGGCACCAAACCACAGTGCGAATGTACCAATCGATCCTAGACTATGCCCAGCCTCATTTGGAGAGAGCGTGTCTTGACCAAAAAATGAAAAAGATTTACTCATTGGGGTCTTCCTTAACCGAATTGTATTAATACCAGCATCTCAAGCACACTGGTGACGATGCAGCTATCCGCTCATATACCGTATTGGGATAACTGCTCTATGCGCCAAATCTAATCAATCAGTAGCTGTTGCTAGTAGATTGCTTTGACCTTATCGTCATAGCGCACGCCTGGTAGGATACATAGCATCTCGAACAATAAGTTCGCAGCCAACACAGAAGTGTTACCAAATGGATCGTAAGGGGGTGATACTTCTACCAAATCACCACCAACCACATCAAGGCCGCGCATACCGCGAATGATTTCTATTCCTTGCGTCGATGTCAGACCACCGATCTCAGCGGTGCCCGTACCAGGTGCAAATGCAGGGTCAATGCCATCGATATCGAAACTCAAGTAAACCGGACCGTCGCCCAGTTTTTCGCGTACTTCCGCCATGAGTGGTGTCAACGACTTATACCAGCACTCTTCAGCAGGCACGACCCGAAAGCCTTGCTGAGTTGACCAATCAAACTCTTCGGCACTATAGCCTGTACCACGTAAGCCAATCTGTACCACACGATTACCATCGATTAGGTTCTCTTCAACAGCGCGGCGAAACGGTGTGCCGTGGGCGATTTTTTCGCCAAACATATCATCATTGATATCAGCATGAGCATCGATATGCACCATACCGACAGGGCCGTGTTTTTTGGCAAGGGCACGTAAGATAGGCAGTGCGATGGTATGATCGCCGCCCAATGTCAAAGGGATAGCGCCATGTTTAACGACTTTTTCTGTATAGAATTTTTCGATGATATCGACGCTTTTTAGCAGGTTAAACGTATTGATAGGTACATCGCCGATATCAGCAACTTGCAATGACTCGAAAGGAGCGGCACGCGTGGCCACATTGTAAGGACGAATCATTCTTGACTCATCACGGATCTGTCTAGGACCCAATCTTGCGCCACTACGGTTTGATGCCCCAATGTCTAAAGGCACACCAACAAATGCTACGTCTAACCCTTCGGCATCGGCCTGCGTTGGCAAGCGCATCATAGAAGCGAAGCCACCAAATCTTGGCATATCGTTGCCGCTTAATGGTTGATTGAATGTCATAAGTTACTTCCCTATTTTCTTTGATTTATATACACAATTTGCTACATACAATTGACAATACATAAATACAAGGGAAGGAACCATGGTAAAATTTAGAAGTAAACTTCTGATTTTTCGTAGTAAAATAGCTTTGTCAGTTATTAACAGAAGTTTGTGTAAGATGGTATTGAGCGAGGAAGTGCGTTGCCAAGGCAATAAGTTATTAAAAAAATAAGGAGGCATTCATGATATTAGATGAGCTGATAAAAATAGATATTAAAACATTACGTAGTTTTATGGCTATCGTAGAGTGTCAAGGCGTGACTGCCGCTCAGTCGCGCTTGAATGTCACTACCTCGGTGATTAGTGGACATTTGACTCACTTAGAAGACCGTTTGGGGATGACACTCTGCCACCGTGGTCGAGCAGGCTTTAAGCTGACGGAAGATGGCGCTGCTGTCTATGAAGCTTGTTTAGGCTTCACCGAATCGGTCGCTAATTTCCAACATCAGCTGCATTATATTAAGCAACTAGACTCCGTTCACGGCGGGCACATTAGGCTTTGCTTGATTGATCAGATGCCCAAGTTTTTTTATGATGCGCTTAGACAGCGTCTCGCCAGTAGCTACCGTGACAACCCACTGATACACTTTTCTATTGATGTACAAAGCCCTGAGAGCATGTTAGAAAAGCTCTTAAGCAACGAAAGTGACATTGGCGTGGGCTATTTTGGCAGCTTTCCACCTTTACTTACGTTTCAACCAGCATTCGTTGAAAAACAAGTGGTTTGCTGCGGGCGCGAGCATCGGTTATTTTATAACTCAGAAGGATTAACTCTTGAGAATTTAGAACAGAATTATCCATGGATAAAGAGAGGTTATGTGGTCGATCATAATATCAATCACATCCGCCCTAAGACGTTAAGTGCTACCACTTACCATATGGAGGCAACTGCACAGCTTATTCTTGCAGGTCATCATATTGGGTACTTGCCGCGTGATCTCGCGAGGCGTTATGAAGGCATGGGACTGATGAAAATATTACTGCCCAATGAGGCAAGCTACGATGTCGAACATCATTGGGCGTATCGAGAGAATCAGCATAAACAGGCTGCTGACTTTTTAAATAAGATGATGCGTTTATTATAAACAATGGCAAATCGCTAAATTTTAGCTTGGCCTCTTTATAAATCATCACGATTTGTCATCATGGACTCACATTTAATACACGGCACAGGTTAACAACACTAAACATTTACCGATTAACTTCAATAAAGGCGTATTTCACTAATTGTTACTGCGGGCATAGCTCCTATGTCCTGCCTCACTAAAACAGTCTCTCAAACTGCTTCTCAATATTCCTCATTCGCAAAGTACACCATCGCTTTTTTTCAAAAATTTCGCTCCTCTTCAACCACTTCTTGGTCATAATAATCTCTTGTTACGATGGTTAGTTTACCCAGTTTACCTCTATGATTTGTTCAGCATAACTCACACAGCTTTGGTTCCCTAAAATAGACACTTGTGGTGCATAGAAAATGATAAAAATCAATTATGGTGCAATAAAGCGCCATAGCTCCTGATAAAGACCGATATTGGTGCATTTAGTTTGTATTTTATATTGGCATAGATATTGAAGTATTAATAATGGTTAGGAATGGTTCGTTCACTCGGCCTACTAGGCTGCTACTTTATCTTTCTGGAGAAATATATGTCTTTATTGCCAACGCTTATCACTGCTACTCCTATCAATACAAACTATCGTATCGACTCAAAATTGACATCGCGTTTGTCTCTGCTAGCAGTAGCTGTTGTCGGCAGCTTAAGTCTTATAGGTTGTCAAAAACCTGCGGAAACCAGTGCAGAAACCAATTCTACCGCCACAAAAACGGAAACCTCTGAGACGACAGCTACCCCTGCGGCAGATGGTGACACCATCAAAGTAGGTATCTTGCATTCTTTATCTGGAACGATGGCCATCTCTGAAACATCATTAAAAGATACGGCGCTCATGACCATTGATGAAATTAATGCCAATGGTGGTGTGTTAGGTAAGCAACTAGAGCCAATCGTTGTAGATCCCGCTTCTGATTGGCCGTTATTCGCTGAAAAAGCTCGTCAGTTGTTAACCCAAGATAAAGTCGATGTAATATTTGGTGGTTGGACATCTGTGTCACGTAAGTCAGTGCTGCCTGTCGTTGAAGAACTAAACGGTTTGATGTTTTATCCGGTGCAGTACGAGGGTCAAGAGCAGTCAGAAAATATTTTTTATACTGGCGCGGCACCTAACCAACAAGCCATTCCTGCCGTTGAATATTTAATGAGCCCAGAGGGTGGTAGTGCAGAACGCTTTGTCTTACTTGGCACAGACTATGTCTATCCTCGTACTACTAACCAGATCTTACGGGCTTTTTTGAAGTCTAAAGGGGTTGCAGAAACAGACATCATGGAAGAGTACACTCCTTTTGGGTTCAGCAACTATCAGACCATTGTTGGCAATATTAAGAGTTTCTCGACGGGTAAAAAGACGGCGGTTATCTCTACCATTAATGGGGACTCAAACGTACCCTTTTATCGAGAGCTTGCCAACCAAGGTATTAAAGCCTCTGATATCCCAGTCATGGCATTCTCAGTAGGAGAAGAAGAGCTTCGCGGTATCGATACCAGCTTATTGCAAGGGCATTTAGCGTCATGGAACTACTTTATGTCAGTCAAAAACCCCGTCAACAGCGACTTCACCAAAAAGTATAAGAAATATGCGCTGGATCATAAGCTACCCAATGCTGAGAAAGTCGTGACGAACGATCCTATGGAAGCCACATACGTGGGTATCAATATGTGGAAACAAGCAGTCGAAAAAGCAGGTACGACTAATGTCGATAAAGTGCGTATTAGTATGGGAGGTCAGACTTTTGATGCGCCATCAGGGTATACACTGAAAATGGATGAAGAAAACCATCACCTATGGAAGCCTGTCATGATCGGTCAAATTCGTACCGATGGGCAGTTCGATGTGATCAGCAAAACACCAACAGTCATTCGGGCTGAGCCATGGAGTCAGTACATCCCTAAATAAGTTTATGGTCACATAAACTCTAGTCCCTTAGTGGTATTAATACCAGCACCCCTTTAGCTTCTCTACTGATAAAAACAATTTCCAGTAGAGGTTAGAGGTGTGTTGACTGTACAAAAGGAGCCATCATGTCACATTATTCCTATTCTAAAAGTGACGCGCAAGCCAATGATTCTAATAAAACTTTTGCAATCATCTTACTATCCTTAACGCTCATCCTCGTCTCTATTGCATCACCTACTCATGCTCATGAGACACCATTAGCACACAGCCACGATGAGGGGATATCTCTCAATACTGTAGCAGCGACCGCTAATGCCACTAGTGGCGATACCTTACTTGCTCAAAACGAAAAATCTTTGACTACGTCAGCTGATCTTGCGACAGGCAAAGAAGATGCTATTGAACAATTTGTTGCTGCAGACTTCACTAAGCGCCAAACCATGCTCAATCAATGGCCCGGATCGGTTGAAAGTTTAGATACTTTGGTTGAGCTGATAAAAAATGATGAGTTATACCAAGGCAATGGCGGACAAACTTACCTACTTAACAACGAAGATGAGTTATTTACTTACCCTGCTAAGCAGCTGACCACAGAGTGGCCCAGCGACTTGGCGCAAGTGACTTTGACCAATGCACTGCGCTCAGCTTTAGTATTTGGACAAGCCAAGGTTAAGCTTGAGTCAAACGATCCTACGCAACGTATGCAGGCAGTAGCCATCTTAGCGGACAATATCGAACAGCTAGATCCAGCACTTATAAGCGCTGCTGCCGCTAATGAGGAAGACGCCGATGTCAAAACGGCATTAAGTATCTTGCAAGCGAGGATTGATTTTAGGGATGGCGACGTCGCCAAGCAAACTGCCGCGCTTACCGTGCTTGCCAATAGCGATAGCCCACAAGTCTTGGTTGATGTTAAAAAGGCATTGGCGGCAGATGATATCGATCCTGTACTCCAGTCTGCGTTGATAGACGCTGAAGATAGTATTGAGCAGCGCATTACCATCAGTACTTGGATCGGTCATCTTTTCACCGGTCTTAGCACTGCGAGTATCTTACTTCTCGCCGCTTTAGGGCTTGCCATTACCTTTGGGCTGCTTGGTGTCATCAATATGGCTCACGGTGAGCTGATTATGATTGGTGCTTACTCCACTTATGTGGTGCAAAATCTGTTTCAAGCTTATTTTCCCAGTATGACAGGGTGGTATCTGGTTGCTGCTATACCCGTCGCTTTCTTAGTCAGTGCCATTATTGGCATGGTTATCGAACGGATCATTATTCGACCACTTTATGGTCGTGAGCTTGAAACCTTACTGGCAACCTTTGGTGTCAGTCTGATTCTTATGCAGTTGGTAAGGATGATATTTGGTGCGCAAAACGTTGAAGTCAGCAATGTCGAGTGGTTGAGCGGGGCCTATCAAGTATCCTCCAGCCTTGTACTCCCCTTCAACCGCATCGCTATCATCGGCTTTACTATCATCATTCTTATGCTGCTGGTGTACTTACTTAACAAGACTCGCTTCGGGCTATTTGTGCGCGCTGTGACTCAAAATCGGCAAATGGCCCGTGCGGTTGGCATCTCATCTGCCCGCATCGATATGTTGGCTTTTGGTCTTGGCTCCGGTCTAGCAGGTCTCGCTGGCTGTGCTTTAGCGCAAGTGGGCAATGTCGGACCTGACTTAGGTCAGACTTATATTATTGATGCATTTTTAGTTGTCGTCGTTGGCGGTGTTGGGCAAGTGTGGGGCGCGGTATTAGCATCCTTAGGTCTTGGTATCAGTGGTACTGTGCTTGAGATTGGCATTGGTGCTGTGATGGCTAAGATTGTGTTACTGGTTCTTGTGATTTTGTTTATTCAAAAACGTCCACAAGGTTTATTCGCCCTCAAAGGCCGTTTTGTAGACTAAGGAGAACCTTATGCGTTTCGCTCAACTATTATCTGATTCCCCACGTAATGCCATTTTGATTGGTTTGTGCTTTTTGGTGCTGCTGATATTACCTTGGCTCCATTTATTACCTGAAACCTCTAGTTTTCACCTATCTGCTTACTGGATAACTTTGATTGGGAAAATAATGGCGCTCGCCATGGTAGCACTGGCTTTAGACTTGGTCTGGGGCTATGCGGGCATCCTAAGCTTAGGTCATGGTCTTTACTTTGCACTAGGAGGTTATGCCTTTGGTATGTACTTGACGCGAGAAACTGCTGGCACGGGCTTGCCAGACTTTATGCGTTTCTTAAGTTGGACCGAATTGCCGTGGTATTGGGCAGGCACTCAACATTTCTGGTGGGCCATGGCTCTAGTGGTACTAGTTCCAGGTCTGGTCGCTTTTATATTTGGTTTTTTTGCCTTTCGCTCAAAAATCAAAGGGGTTTATTTTTCGATTATTACTCAGGCCATGACCTACGCGGCAGCCTTATTATTCTTCCGTAACGAAACAGGCTTTGGTGGTAACAATGGCTTCACAGGTTTTACGACGCTATTAGGTTATGACATCACTGCTTCTTCAACGAGGGCTGTGCTGTGCTTTACGACCGCTTTGGCGCTGCTACTGTCATATCTTGGGCTACGCTATCTTATGAGCCAGCCTTATGGGCGCGTGCTCGGTGCCATTCGTGATAGTGAAAATCGCTTGCAATATCTAGGCTATCGCACGCTTTGGTACAAACTTTCAGCTTGGGTATTGTCTGCAATAATAGCTGGTATCGCTGGTGCTCTCTATGTACCGCAAGTTGGCATCATTAATCCAGGCGAGATGAATCCCGTCAACTCTATCGAGATGGCAGTCTGGGTGGCTGCTGGAGGCAGAGGTTCATTAATTGGTGCCATTATAGGCGCTGGTACAGTCAATGTGATTAAAACGTATTTTACCGTCGCCTATCCGGAGTTTTGGTTACTTATTCTCGGCGGATTATTTGTGGTGGTTACTTTATTTTTACCTAACGGCATCATTGGCGTACTTGATCGTCTTAAGAAGGAAAAAGAATAATGTCAATAATATCTAATAATACTACTTTCCAAAAGACTGCTAACGATGCACTTATTAAAAATGTAAATAACCCTACTAGTACTAATAAGCCAATGGAAACTCTTGAAAATGCAAGCAACATAACGATTGCAGAGACCACGCCTGCCCGACCAGTCACTACTTTGGCTGAAGATTATGGAGATAGTGGCGGCTTCGCTCAACCTGTTTCTAAATCAGGTCCAGATATGAGACATAGTATTGCGCTTTATTTGGAAGAAGTTAGCGTGTGGTTTGACTCGTTTCGGGCACTCAATAATTTATCTTTATATATTGAGGCGGGCGAGCTACGCTGCATCATCGGTCCTAATGGCGCAGGTAAGACGACGTTAATGGATGTTATCACTGGTAAAACGCGGCCGACAAAAGGTAGCGCATTTTTTGGTCAAGTACATAATTTAGCAAAACTATCTACCGAAGAAATAGCCGAAGCAGGCATTGGCCGTAAGTTTCAAAAACCTACCGTATTTGAGAAATTTACCGTACTCGACAACTTAATGCTGGCCGCGCCAAAAGACAAACGGGTGTCAAAAAGCTGGTTTACTAAAATTGACGCCGACATCAAAGATACGCTTGACTCAACATTAGATCAAATACGCTTAAAAGATATGATTAACAAGCCAGCTGGACTGTTATCTCATGGTCAAAAACAGTGGTTAGAAATTGGAATGTTACTGATGCAAAGACCAAAGCTTATTTTACTTGACGAGCCAGTAGCAGGCATGACAGATGCCGAAACCGAACACACCGCTGAGTTATGTCTGCGCCTTAAAAAGAATCACACCCTAATCGTGGTTGAACATGATATGACCTTTATTGACGCCATCAGCGAGAAAGTAACGGTCTTAGCAAATGGCGCTATTTTGGCTGAAGGCACGTTAGCTGACGTACAGAATAATGAGGCCGTTATTGAGACTTACTTGGGTCGGTAACGGATAGTACTGCTTAGAAATAGACCTAAAAATAGAGGTAGTGATATGCTAGAAATTAATGCTATAAATCAATATTACGGCGGCAGTCACATCTTACGTGATGTCACCCTCGCCGCACCGGTGGGAGAATGTAGCGTCGTACTGGGTCGCAATGGCGTCGGTAAAACCACCTTGCTTAAATGCTTGATGGGCATTCTACCAATAAGATCCGGTGAAATTTTATTAGACGGTAATGATATTAGTAAGATGACACCTGAGCAGCGTGTGCGCGCAGGACTCGCTTATGTGCCACAAGGACGCGATATCTTTTCCACTTTAACCGTTGAAGAAAACATTCTCATTGGGATGGCGAAATTCTCTCAACGTAAAGCGAGTAAAGTACCCAAACACTTATATGATATATTTCCAGTACTGGATGAGATGAAACATCGCCGCGGCGGTGATCTATCAGGCGGTCAGCAGCAACAGCTCGCTATTGCTCGTGCGCTTGCTTCAGAGCCACGCGTGCTAGTACTGGATGAGCCTACTGAAGGTATTCAACCATCAATCATTAAAGACATCGGTAGAGTCATTCGTAGTCTTGCTAATAAAGGCGATATGGCAATCGTTTTAGTCGAGCAGTTTTATGAGTTTGCTGAAGAACTCGCCGATAACTATACCGTGCTTTCTAGAGGACAAGTGGTTGCTCAAGGGGCTGGATGTGACATGGCAGAAAACAATATTCAAGAATTGGTGGCAATCTAGTTAGCAGCCACTAGGTTCTGCGTATTGAACAAAATTTTGAGAAAATAATATACCTTATATTTTTATTAGTGGTCATAATTGGATTTAGGGTTTGGCAATATACTGCATAGTTTCAAGGATATTATATTTTGACTTGGCAATCCTCACTACAGCTTCATTTCGACTGCACCTCTAATACTGCAAAAACTCGGCTGTATCATCGTGCCCATACTGGGGCATTAATGGTGCAGCGTGCGCTGTATCCTGAACCTGATAGTCAAGCAGGGATTTGCCATATTTATGTGTTGTATCCTCCTGCTGGCATTGCTGATGATGACCGCTTAACGTTGGCATTCAACCTACAATCTAATAGCCATGCTGTGATTACTACTCCTGGAGCCGGCAAATGGTATGGGCAACGCAAATCATTACGCTCCTCTAAACCCAACGATTTATCAAAACCTACCGAGGATACCCAAGCGACAACTAGCAACGACTTTGACCATCCTCTCGACAATAGCTCCTGCTTCCATTTTATCGACAATACTTTAAACGAGGCCGTCAGCGCAGAACAATATATCGACGCCCGCCTCGATGACCACGCTATTCTTGAATGGCTACCTCAAGAAAGTATTTATTACGATTATTCCGACTCTAATGCCAATAATCGCTTTTATTTAGCTAAGACGGCAAGTTTGTTAACTTGGGATATTGCGGTATTTGGACGTCAAGCGCATCAAGAGACTTTTGCTAATGGTCATTATGCCAACCGCTTGGAGATATGGCGTGATGGCCATTTATTAGTCAGTGAATGCACCTCACAGCAAGCAAATACCCGCTGGTTTACCTCACCATTAGGACTGAATAATCAACATGTTCATGGCTCTTTTTGGGCAATACCTAGCACCGAGGTCATTGCACCAGAACTACAGAATAATCCGCTCAAGCTTGGTCAGTATTTAGATTCCACTATTACCGAGATACGCAGTCTCATTGATACGCAGTCACTACCCATTCACTGTACTCACAATTTTCAAGGTATCAATTGCCGTTATCTAGGGGCAGATGTGCGTGCCTGCTTTGAGGCTTTTTATCAAATTCGCGAGCTTGTACGGTCTATATGGTATGCGCTTGAGCCTCATCGACCAAGGATTTGGGATACCTAATATCATGTACTGCTACATACTCTCATTTTTAAACAATGCTGAATCAAACCAGAGTGACTCTACTTAGCATATTTATTTTATAAAGATTAAAAACGGTTAATAACTTTCAAAGAACAATAATTATTAAGGAAGCTTTATGCAATTAAATCCCACAGAAAAAGATAAGCTCTTGCTATTTACGGCGGGCATGGTGGCGGAACGTCGCAAAAATCGTGGCGTCAAGCTTAATTATCCTGAGTCTATCGCTTATATCAGCATGTTACTGATGGAAGGCGCGCGTGATGGCAAAACCGTAGCGCAACTAATGAGCGAGGGAGCCACCTATCTCTCTGCCGATGACGTCATGGAAGGTATTGCAGAAATGATAAGCGATGTACAAGTTGAAGCCACTTTCCCTGATGGTACTAAGCTTGTCACGGTGCATAATCCCATCGTATAGCTTGTTTGTGTATCTCGCTGTCTACTGGCGAGTCCCTGCGCTAGTAATGAGTCACACTAAGGAACGATATAACCTACTAGTAAAACGGTATCAAACAAAAAGCGCTTTGAAATTAAATTGTAGCTAATGCGATAAGATAATTAAGGATAATAAAAATGACAATAAAAGCAGGCGAATATAATATTAAAGCAGGCGATATGGCTTTGAATGCTGGGCGATACGTCCAAACCATAACGGTAATAAATACTGGCGACCGCCCTATTCAAATCGGCTCTCACTATCACTTCTTTGAAGTAAACGCAGCACTCAGCTTTGATCGAGAGTTAACAATTGGATACCGACTAAACATCCTATCTGGTACTGCTGTACGCTTTGAGCCAGGACAAGCGCGCGAAGTTGAGCTGGTTGCCATCGCCGGTAGACAACACATCTATGGTTTTACGGGAAAAGTCATGGGGCCAGCTGTTGTCAAAGCAACCAAAAACACTTCCCAAAAACGCATTGACAGACGTATTTATGCCGAGCATTTTGGCCCTACCACAGGGGACAAAGTACGCTTGGCAGATACGGATTTATGGCTTGAGGTTGAATACGATTTGACCAGTCATATTGACCAACGTACTGATACTGATAGCATCAGCATTGGTGAAGAGGTTAAATTTGGTGGTGGCAAGGTTATCCGCGATGGTATGGGTCAATCACAGCTACTGGGTAACCAAGTTGCCGATACTATTATCACCAATGCTTTGATTGTGGACTACAGCGGTATCTATAAGGCAGATGTCGCTATCAAAGAAGGCCGCATTAGCGGTATCGGTAAAGCCGGTAACCCTGATATTCAGCCCAATATCACTTTGCCTATCGGAGCAGCTACCGAAATCATCGCAGGAGAAGGTAAAATCTTAACTGCTGGCGGAGTTGATAGCCATATTCACTTCATTGCACCGCAGCAATGTGAAACGGCGCTAATGTCTGGTGTGACTACGATGTTAGGTGGTGGTACGGGACCTGCTGAAGGTACTCTAGCCACAACGTGCACTCCTGGTGCTTATCATATTCACAGCATGCTAAAAGCGACCGACTCTATTCCGATGAATATCGGACTCCTAGGCAAAGGCAACGTCAGTTTACCCGCCCCCATTGTAGAGCAGATTGAAGCGGGTGCTATCGGGCTTAAGCTGCATGAAGACTGGGGCTCCACGCCCAAAGCTATTGATAATTGCCTTAGCGTGGCTGAAAAATATGATGTGCAAGTTGCTATTCATACTGACACGTTAAATGAGAGCGGTTATTTAGATAGTACGCTAGGCGCCTTTAAAGACCGCTGTATTCACACCTTCCATACCGAAGGCGCTGGCGGTGGTCATGCACCAGATATTTTAAAAGCTATTGCTGAAACCAACGTCTTACCCTCATCAACCAACCCAACGCGCCCTTTCACTATTAATACCATTGACGAGCATCTCGACATGCTCATGGTTTGTCACCATCTAAGCCCAGCCATTGCTGAAGATGTGGCTTTTGCAGAAAGCCGTATTCGTAAAGAGACCATTGCCGCTGAAGATATTTTACAAGATATGGGCGCTATCTCCATGATGAGTAGTGATTCGCAGGCGATGGGACGCGTGGGAGAAGTCATTATTCGCACGTGGCAAACGGCTGATAAGATGAAAGCACAACGTGGTCACTTGGCTCCTGATCAATCGGCTAAAACTGAGCAATCCTTAGCGCATATCATGCTAAGTCCTATTGACTCTGATAGCGGCAATGACAATTTTCGCATTAAACGCTATCTCGCAAAATACACCATAAATCCTGCCATCACTCATGGCATTAGTGATGAAGTGGGGTCAGTTGAAATAGGGAAATGGGCAGATTTAATTTTATGGTCGCCGGCATTTTTTGGGGTAAAGCCTGACCTTATCATAAAAGGCGGTTTGATTGCGGCAGCGCCCATGGGCGACCCCAATGCTTCCATCGCTACCCCGCAGCCTGTGCATTATCGCAGCATGTTTGGTAGCTTTCCCAAAACAGTGGCGCAAACTTGCATGACTTTTATGTCAAGCGCTGCGATAGACAAAGGCGTTGACAAGCAATTAGGACTAGAAAAAGTCATTAAAGCAGTACATAACATCCGCCAAGTACGCAAACAAGACATGAAGTTTAACAGCTACTGTCCCAATATGGAGGTCAATCCTGAGACCTATGAAGTATATGCCGATGGTGAGCTATTAACCTGTGAGCCTGCGGAACATCTACCGATGGCACAGCGTTACTTTTTATTCTAACTGGTTTTTATTGTTGTGCTGATAATTCCCCATCAGCTATGAATCATCTACTTTAACGGACTGTAAACACAATTATGAACATTTATACGCAACGTCTTGACCAATCAACCCTAAGCGCTGAACAACAAGCGATTATTGATAGGCAAAAACAGGCAGAAAACTTTTTATATTTAGATTTTGACACCCGTCAGCGTAGCCGTTTTAAGGCAGAAACACAGCACCACCAAACCATTGGTGTTGACTTGCCACGTACGGAAACTATTAAAAATAGCAGTGTTTTAGCAGACCATCAAGGCAACCTAATACAGATTATGGCCGCTAATCAAGCCTTAATCGAAGTGACTGCTGATAATGGTTTTGACCTTATGAAAAGCGCTTACCATTTAGGTAATCGTCATGTGCCATTAATGATTACACCTAAAGCCCTGTACTTTGAGCCTGATCATGTTTTAGAAGCGATGTTACATCAACTTGGACTACATACCCAAGCCGTACAAGCGCCGTTTGAACCAGAGACTGGTGCCTATAAAGGCGACCTTGGTGGACACTCTCATGGTCACAATCGTGACCACAACCATGCTCAGGAAAATAGCGATAACCATCAGCATAATCACTCTGACGCTCATAGCCATCATGAGCATACTCATGACTAATCATGCCACACACTCACAGCAGACTACCCGTACAGTACAAGGTATAAATGATCTGCATAATACAGAGGTAACTGGACGTCTGTTAATGCTGGCTTCAAGTAACCTACCTATTGGCAGTTATACCTACTCGCAAGGCATAGAACCCGCTATTGAGTCAGGGCTAATTTATAATGAAAGCAGTAGTTTAGCGTTTATGAGTGACTATCTGGAGCTGGCATTGTGTCGGTATGAGCTACCGCTACTGGCGCTTATGATTGAAGCACTTATGATTGATGACGTTGCACTTGCTGACGCTTTAGGTGCAGATTACCATGCCAGCCGTGAAAGCAAAGAGTTTGTCTATGAGTCAAGCCAATTGGCTCTTTCTTTATCAGCATGGCTTGGTGATGTCCTTGAGCTTGACGTGCCTGACAGCTTACTTGCCCATGGGTTTTTGCCACTCTTTGCCCATATCAGCTCGCACTGGCAGCTTAAGCCTGTACCAGCCATAACCACCTACGCCTTTGGTCAAATAGAAAATATGGTGTTGGCTGCGGTCAAGACCGTACCGCTTGGGCAAATGGCAGGACAGCGCATTATTTGGCAGTTACAACAGTTATTAAGTCAGCAAATACAGGCATTGGCGGCCAACGTCAAGCGAAGATTTTTGCAAGTTCAAGATATGCCTTTAGAGGCTAACGTAAAGCTGAATCTACTTTATCAACAGCTACATATGTCCGCTAACCTACCAAATTTAGCGATACTGTCTTGTCAGCACGAAAGGCAATACAGCCGTTTATTTCGCTCTTAATCACTATTTACATCATACTTATAAAGGAACTTTATTTATGGCACTGACACCTAAAGTCGAAAACAAAAATCTAGACACGACACTGTCTCCTCTTCGTCTAGGTATTGGCGGTCCCGTTGGCTCAGGAAAAACAGCATTAACGCTAAGACTATGTCAACGCCTGCGGGATGACGTCAATATGGCAGTAGTGACCAATGATATTTATACCAAAGAAGACTCTGAATTTTTAACCCGCCATGAGGCCATGCCAGCTGAGCGCATTCGCGGTGTAGAAACCGGTGGCTGCCCACATACTGCCATTCGTGAAGATGCCTCAATTAACCTATCTGCCATTGCCGAATTACAAGCCCAATTCACAGGTCTCGAACTTATTATTATCGAATCGGGTGGTGACAATTTGGCAGCAACTTTTAGCCCAGAACTGTCCGACTTAACTTTGTATGTCATTGATGTTTCAGCAGGCGATAAAATTCCTCGTAAAGGGGGGCCTGGCATCATGAAATCGGACTTACTCATTATCAATAAAACTGACCTCGCCCCTCTCGTAGGCGCGTCACTTGAAGTTATGGCACGTGATGCCAAAAAAATGCGCGGCGATAAACCTGTGGTCTTTAGTAACATGAAAACAGGCGAAGGCCTTGATGACATTGTTGCCTTTATATTAGATAAAGGCATGATAAATGCGGCGTAGAATATTGCCTATAATGTCTTATATTATGAAATAAATAGCTGCTTTACGAACTGCTGACGGATAAGCGGATTATCAGTCAGTTTTTATATCGATTTGTTTCCTCATTAAGGATGTATCATGACAATAAAAATATCACAAACTATGACATATAGCGCTTTCAACACCAAAGCGGCAATAATTAGTGGCTTTGCACTGTTATCGTTGCTACCAACACTCGCATTGGCTCACCCTGGGCATGGCTCGATAGCAGCAGAAGGCTCATTTAGCACTTCAGTATTGTCTGGTATCATGCATCCTTTAACTGGGTTAGACCATCTTATGTTAGCGCTAGGTATGGGCCTGCTATTTACTCAGATACACAGTTTTAAAAAAGGCCTTATAGCACTGTTAATTGGTCTAGTAACAGGATTTGTACTGAGTTTAAGTGTGAGCTTGAACAGCGTATTTATTGAATTCGGTATCGTACTGTCTATCATATTACTCACCATGGCGCTTATGAGCCGCTACTTTAACAATTCACTGAATCAAAGCAATGAAGCCTCAGTCAAAACATGGCATAACTTAGCCATCGTTGGCTTTGGTGCACTCGCTATGTTCCATGGTGCGGCGCACGCCATTGAAGTTCCTGCAAACAGTAATACTGCTGGATTTTTTATAGGTATGATTGTTGCCATGCTAGGTCTATATACTGTCGGCAAAGGCGTTGCTACCTATCTAAACACTCACTTGCAAGACAGTTTGATTGTTCAACGTATTATGGCGGTTGTCGGTCTATGCGCGGTACTGTTGAGTTAATGAAGTCCATATATAAGTAGCCTTAAATACTGCACTCAGTTTAAAGTCTTGCCTATGCTAACAATTCATTATCATAGTCCTTAACACCATAATCGCTGAGATATGGATAGGTGATGCTAGCAAAATTGTCTTACTGATATGATTATTTGTGAGCCGTCTAGAATATATTGGAGGCAAATTCACTTGCGTCAGGCAGCGGTGCCTGACGGGGTTAAATTATCGTAATACCGCTTTTAAAATTCAAAAGTTGACACATAACTGACAGTAATGAGTCAACTCAACCTTAAAAAAGTAAGTATGATGATCTGCGACTTCGATATTATTGACTATCGCTAGATAGTAGTGCTCTTCATCAGATTTGGCAGAATAATACTTACGCTTTACGATGTCGTTACATGGTGCTGCTGACACTTGCGAAGATGAATACGTGATCAGTGTCGTATTTTCTAGAAATTTATCTGACATCATTGATACCTTTGCAAATAGCTTTCATTATCATCCTCAAAATATAGTATTCAAGTTAAACATGGTATTCGAGTTAAATATGAAGTAACGGCTGAATACCATTAAAGATACAGTATGTATTATATTTACTTGCTAATAAAACCCCTGGTTCCCGCTAAGTTTCTCCTATGTCTTATTCCGTATTATAGATCCATACCCAAAAGGTAGCTGACAAAATCAATAAACGGACTGTCAGACATAAACTTAATATAAAGGTGATCCTCATGCAAAATTTATCAACACTAACCAAATCAGCAATCATTACCCTTACTGTTGCAGGTGTCAGTGCAGCTGCTATCGCAGCGCCTATCCTCAATACTAAAGCTGCAACAATTTCAAGTGAAGCCGTCAGTGCCATGCAAAGTAAAATTAGCCTAGCGCAGGCGATCACTATAGCCAAACAAAATGCTAAAGGCGACCTTGTCAGTGCAGAGTTTGACTATGACGACGATGATGCGACTAATGAATACGAAGTTAAGCTCGTCGCAAATGGCACTTCTTACGAAGTAAAAATTGATGCCGATACTGGCAAAGTACTTAGATCTGAACAAGAAAAATTAGATAGAGAAGACATGGCTGAATATAGCGCCATGAAGCAAGCCAAAGTCTCTATGAATAGTGCTATACAAAAAGCCACTCAAAGCGTGAACGGCAAAGTAATAGCGGCTACATTCGATTTAGAAAGAGGTCAATCTATTTATGATATCGAAGTGGTCAAAGGCAATCAGAAATATGATGTGAGCGTAGACGCCAATACTGGTAAGGTTCTGAGCAGTCAGATGGATAGAGAAGATTAGAATTAAAAAAAACTAGTATATTAAGACCTGACTATTACTAATAGCATTCATTAAAATATTTAGACAATAATCGCATAGATGGTTATAACTAAACCAGTCATTAATTTTAATGCACAGCAGTAGCCGATATCTCAATAGAATAGATATTAGTTGCTGCTTTTTTATTGATACATTATCTAGGCGCCAACACTAATGGAGACGCTATATCAAATCGCTAAAAATGTCAGAAATCATAATCCACGTATTTAGGGCACTAAAAATGAAAGCAATTTTATAAATCTAATGTAAGGAAGATTCATCGTAACGATTGATTAACAGTGCTAAATACATAATCATATTCTAAGGGCACGCAGATATATGATTTAATTGTCGATAGCACGTCAGGTCGGGTTATTATTAGCCAGTTAGACAGCGATGACTAAAACAGTCGCGCTGGACGTCTCAGATTTTAATATAGGCTTTATAGGTAAGGATATTTAATGCGAGTATTAGTGGTTGAAGATGACCTAATGATTGGCGAAAGTCTTAGCGAAGCATTACAAGATGAAGCCTATACGGTCGACTGGGTTAAGGATGGTCGTCAAGCTATTCTGACGCTGAAAGTCCAACCTTATGATATTATTCTATTAGATCTAGGTCTGCCAGAGGTTGACGGCATGGGCGTATTAACGGCTATTCGTGATGCTAAGATTGAGATACCGGTATTGATACTCACCGCACGTGATCAGTTAAAAGATAGAATTGCAGGATTGGACTCAGGAGCTGATGATTATGTCGTCAAGCCTTTTGAATTAGGCGAAGTTTTTGCACGTATGAGGGTGTTGATACGACGCTCTCAAGGCAAAGCTGACAATCAAGTGTCCGTTGGCAATCTAAGTCTAGATACCGCGCACAAACGCGTTATGATGGATGGCGACCCTATCGATTTGACCGCAAAAGAATATATGCTCCTCACCACCTTTATGCTATCTCCTGAAAAAGTCATGTCTAAAAATGCGCTGGAAGATTCTTTATATGGCTGGGGCGATGAAGTTGAAAGCAACGCCGTTGAGTTCTTAATTCATAGCTTACGTAAAAAGGTCGGACAAGATAGAATCAAAAATGTTCGAGGACTTGGGTGGTATATCAGCAATGTCTAACGTTAAGCGAACCACTCAAAAACACGCGTTATCATTGCTAGAAGTGAAGTGAGATGCCTAAACTCCGTAAGCTGTTAAACTCCCTACAATTCCAACTCATTTTTTGGTCTGTTTTGTCATTATTATTATTGGCTATCGTCGCAGGTGGTTATGGATTTTGGTATAGCTATAACGAGATAAGTGACTTTCAAGATGATAACTTGAAAAATACAGCCGCGTTGTTAGAGCAGTCACTTGATATCAGTGGTTTAAGTAGCAATGCAGCTCTTTCAGATAAGAGTGATCGTGCGCGCAGCAACATTCACTTTGACACCGATGACGATGATGGTGCTATTACCGTTGATATCATCATACTCTCTGCTCCACCCGATAATAGAGTACAAGATTATCAGAACGACAAAACCGATGATAGCGACAATGATAATAGTGATGATGAGCATGATTACTCAGAACCTATACCGATGGCGTTACTATCTGATATTCCACTAGGCATAAGCGATCAAGATATTGACGGTCATTCTTGGCGAACTTACAGAAATGACGTGAAGATTAAATCCTTAGATACTGATGAAAAAGTTGCACTTATCTTGCGTCAACAAACGGAACTACAAGACGATTTGGCGAAGGCCAGTGCGCTACAGTCTTTTTTACCCCTTATTATCGGTATCGCCTTCCTAATAATTCTGCTGCCTTTTATCATGTGGCGAATGATGAAGCCTGTGCGCCAATTACATCATGAAATAAGCGCGCGTAATGAGAACGATCTAAGTCCTCTACAGATTGATAGGCTGCCCTCTGAGTTACTACCACTAGCAGAATCCTTAAATAGATTATTGGCGATGGTGAAGAGTAGCATCGAGCGTCAACAACGCTTTATAGCAGATGCTGCCCATGAACTGCGCTCGCCGCTGACTGCCATCTCATTACAGCTACAACGATTACAACGTATTGCTAATGATAAGATTATGTCAGAAGGGTTAGATAAACTGGCTGTGCGTCTAAAGCGTAATCAAAGTTTGGTCGAGCAGTTATTAACACTCGCTCGAGCTGGCAATATTAATATTGCATTGGAAGATGAGTACACCCCGACCAACGTCAAATTTATTGTCGAGCAAGTCATTGGCTTACTCATTCCTATCGCTGATCATAAAAATATCGAGCTGACCGTTGATCTGCAACCTAATAGCAAAGTAAATATAGATGAGACTTCATTATTAATGCTCGTCAAAAACCTTATCCAAAACGCCATTATTTATACGCCAGCTAATGGTCAAGTCATTGTGAAACTATATCCGCTTGAACCAAACTCGGACAGCTCACATAAATCCGCTGTAGATGCGCCCTATAATTTTGGTACACATGTCATTCACTCTGGAAAATTAAAGAATTTGTCTACAGTATTAGACAGTAGATTGGTATTACAGGTAATAGATTCAGGCGCAGGCATTCATCCCAATGAGTATAAAAATGCGTTTGAGCCTTTTGTGCGGCTTAATCAGCTATCAAATAGCGATGAACAATTTAGTGATGATACCCATAAATCGAGATCAGATAGTGCCAGTCAGAACTCACAAACGGTGGAAGGAACGGGACTAGGACTCTCTATCGTCAAATCAATCTGCGAGCAAGCAGGTATTGACGTCTTTATGAATGCCGCTACTGCGACCATTTTAAGTCAAGATAATAATCGAGGACTCTGTATCACGTTGATGTTTTAGGTCAAGAATAAGAGAATCTACAGATTGATACCTGTATATCTTGACGCTTGCTTAACACCTCTAGTGCTATCACCGAAAAGTCGAAAGGCGGCGTCGTTTTGCAAAGGTAAGGACGATCAAGGAAATGCAGTAGGCCAATGACTGCCTATAGCTAGTATCTTTATTAGTTAGATTTTTACCAAATCAGTGACCAACGCCGCCAATCTAGGGACGTCTTACGGAGTAGTTAGCAAGCCTAATATCGCTTATAAAGATTTGCAGCATTGGTTTTTATTCACCACATTTTGTAAATTTCTCATTGAAGTTGCGTAACAGCCCCTCGCCTAATAGATATTTTTTGCTTTTTCAATCACATCATCGCGGTTAAGCCTTACTTAGGCGCTCCTTGTTTTTACCTCAAAGTTGCTAGAAAAAGATAAATCGTAATATATTTTATATACTATTGTTTGTTTTATTCAAAATAATCCATTTTGACTTTAAAGCCAATATCCTTTGTAACGTAGATAAACTATACACATTATTGACATAAGCGTTATATATCAGAAAAACGTAAGCTAATTGTTACATTTAATTTGAACGATTACTCAAATAATATTTGAGCGTTCGTTCAATATCATTTATAGTGGTTTCTATTGAATTGGTGAAAGCGGTCTTACCTCTAAATTTGACCGAATGTTCACATTCATTATTAAGCATCAATCAATATCTACTCTTAAGCCAACATAAAAAATCTATTTTTATTATCAGGAATTATACTATGACCGAATTTACTCTCCATGATAAAACAAGCGCCGCCCAAGAAAGCAAAGAGTTGCTCGACGTGTCTATCAACGCATTTGGTATGATACCAAACTTGCATGCGGTTATGGCAGAAGCACCAGGCCTACTAGAAGGCTACCAACGTCTACATCAGTTATTTTTAGACAGTAGCTTTGATGATGATGAAACCACTGTTGTGTGGCAAACCATCAATGTCGAGCACGCTTGCCACTATTGTGTTCCTGCCCACACTGGTATTGCAAAAAGTATGAAAGTAG
This sequence comes from Psychrobacter aquaticus CMS 56, assembly GCF_000471625.1. Taxonomy (GTDB): domain Bacteria; phylum Pseudomonadota; class Gammaproteobacteria; order Pseudomonadales; family Moraxellaceae; genus Psychrobacter; species Psychrobacter aquaticus. The sequence goes on along the minus strand of NZ_AUSW01000035.1, from coordinate 66,135 downwards.
ATGACACCATTACTGAGGCATTGCGTAATGAGACCGCACTACCAACACCACGTTTAGAAGCACTTCGCGACTTCACGCTTGCTGTTGTTCGTAACCGTGGTAACGTTGATGACAGCACTGTACAAGCATTTTTAGATGCAGGTTATACTAAGCGTCAGATTCTTGAAGTCATTCTTGGTACAGCTCAAAAAGTAATGAGCAACTACACCAATCACCTTGCCAATACCCCCATAGACAAACCATTCCAAAAATTTGAATGGGACAAAGCTGACCAATAAAACGATTAATATCGATTTTTTATAACACTTCTGATATTTTTACACTGTTGTTCAGAAGCCAATCCGTCAGCAGTTTTTCAATTAAAGTTATCGTTAGAAACCCACGAGATGTCATATGAAAAATTCAGAGCGTTTATCGTCAGAGCAACCACTACAAATAGATATAGTGTCAGACGTTGTTTGTCCTTGGTGTGTCATCGGCTATCGACAGCTGGCTGAGGCATTGAAACGAACCAATACTTTGTACGAGATTCATTGGCATCCGTTCGAGCTCAATCCCAATACGCCGCCTGATGGACTGAACCTGCGCGAACATATCATGCAAAAATACGGCAGCACGGCTGAAGACTCTAAAGATAGCCGGATCAGAATGACTGCAGCAGGTGCAGAAGTTGGATTCGAGTTTCAATTTAAGGATGACACGCGAACTTATAATACCTTTAACGTGCACCAACTATTGCATTGGTCAGATCAGCAAGGACGCATGCACGACTTGAAGCAGGCGTTATTTACCGCACATTTCACAAACAACCGCAATGTATCTGATAGTACTGTGCTTGCAGATATAGCAGCAGATATTGGGTTAGACCGTGCTGAAGCATTAGCCGTTATCGAAGATCAGCGTTTTGCCAAAGACATACGCGAGGCCGTACAACGCTCAAAAGAACAAGGCATTCAAAGTGTGCCATCCGTTATCTTTAAGGGCCGTCATTTAGTGAGTGGTGCACAAGGTGTTGAAAATTATATTAGTATCCTACAGCAATTGGCTAAAATGACAGACTAAACGAGCGTTTTATCTACTGATCATACTAAAAGCCTAATTCCTGCTGTTCTTATGTATTAAAAAACTTAAAAGGTGCATTTATCTCATGCCAAAATACTTATCTCTCTCACTGTTATTGCTTAGACTGGGTATTTTTATCGTTTTTTTATTTTGGACGCTGGATAAGCTCATCAATCCCGAACACACCGCAGGAATTTTTTCTAAATTTTATGCTATCGAAAACTTGGGGAACGTTCTTATCTATGCGCTAGGTAGCATCCAATTGGTTCTCATCTTACTATTTGCTCTAGGACTGTTTAAGACTTGGACATACGGCCTCATTTTGTTATTTCATGCAGTCTCGACTTTTTCAACCTTTGGTCTATATCTCAAGCCTTTTGACAATTTACTATTTTTTGCTGCGTGGCCGATGCTAGCTGCGTGTATCGCCCTGTTTTTGATGAGAGACTGGGATACACTTACCCTAGGTAAAAAAGCCGTAACGACTTAAAAGCATTAAACACCCCCTGATTTTGAACTTTGCAGTGCTGCTTAAATGGACCTTTTATGATTAAGAAAATATTTTTATTATTGATTGCAGCACTGGTTGTGGGCCTGTTCTTTTACTTTGATCTGAACCAATTACTGACTCTTGATGGCTTAAAAGGCTCAATGGAACAGTTCAGTCAATACCAAGAGCAATCTCCGTTATTGGTTGTCGGTGGATTCTTTTTACTATATATAGTGGTAACCGCGCTCTCACTACCAGGCGCCGCTATTTTAACGCTAGCAGCAGGTGCATTATTTGGGTTGGTTGAAGGCCTTCTAGTTGCCTCATTTGCCTCAACGATTGGCGCAACGCTTGCCTTTTTAGTGTCGCGTTATTTGCTACGTGACACGATTAAAAAACGTTTTCCTGAGCGCCTAACAGCAATAGATGCAGGCGTGGAAAAAGAAGGTGGATTTTACTTATTTACGCTACGCTTAGTACCAATATTTCCGTTTTTTTTAATCAATTTATTAATGGGCGTCACCGCTATTAAGGCGCGAACCTTTTATTGGGTCAGCCAAATTGGTATGTTGGCGGGTACTTTTGTATTTGTTAATGCTGGTACACAACTGGCTCAAGTTGAGAGTTTATCGGGTATTTTATCGCTTAACTTGATTGTATCGTTCGCATTATTAGGCTTCTTTCCGCTCATTGCTAAAGGAGTGTTAAATATATTTAAAAAACGTCGGATCTATAAAAACCATACCAAACCCAAAAAATTTGATCGTAATATGATCGTTATTGGTGCGGGTGCAGGTGGTTTGGTGACAAGCTATATTGCTGCTGCCGTAAAAGCAAAAGTGACCTTAGTAGAAGCGGGTGAGATGGGTGGCGACTGCTTAAACTATGGTTGTGTACCCAGTAAATCGGTCATTAAAAGTGCGAAAATTGCTGAGCAAATCCGTAACGGTGAGCGTTATGGCTTGGATAATATGACACCGCAGTTTTCATTTAAAAATGTGATGACGCGTGTGCATCAAGTTATTGCCGACATTGCTCCGCATGACAGTGTTGAGCGTTATGCTGATCTAGGAGTAGAAGCGCTAAAAGGCTACGCTAAACTGATTGATCCGTGGACAGTAGAGATTGAGCTTAACGATGGTGGTACGCAGACACTTACGGCACGTACCATTGTTATTGCGACAGGCGCACGCCCTTTCGTGCCGCCGCTACCAGGTATTGAAGAGACTGGTTACGTCACAAGTGATACTTTATGGGATAAATTTGCTCAATTTGATGAGGCACCCAAAAAGTTGGTGGTGCTTGGTGGTGGCCCTATCGGATGTGAGCTAGCACAAAGTTTTGCGCGACTTGGCTCAAACGTCACCCAAATTGAGATGGGCAATCGTATTATGAGCAAAGAGGATACAGAAGTGTCACGCTTTGCTCATGATGCCCTGACAGCGAGCGGTGTTAATATTTTAACATCGCATAAAGCCATGCGCTGTGAGATACGTGATGGCAAAAAATATATCGTGGTGAAACACAACGAAGTAGAGACTGATATTGAGTACGATGAGCTCTTATGTGCTGTTGGTCGCAGCGCGCGCTTAACAGGTTACGGTCTTGAAGCGCTAGGTATTGAGACGGATCGCACGATTGTGACCAATGAATATCTAGAGACTTTATATCCAAATATCTATGCCGCAGGCGATATTGTTGGCCCCTATCAGTTTACCCATGTGGCTGCTCATCAAGCATGGTACGCTGCTGTTAACGGCTTATTTGGCCATTTCAAAAAGTTCAAAGTCGATTACCGAGTAATACCATGGACGACCTTTATTGACCCAGAAGTTGCTCGTGTTGGATTAAATGAACAAGAAGCTATCGACAAAGGCATCGATTTTGAAATCACTCGCTTTGAATTTAAAGAGCTAGATCGTGCGATCACTGAGGGCGCGACCAAAGGCTTTATCAAGGTCATTACGCCTAAGGGCAAAGATAAGATACTGGGAGTTACAATCGTATCTGATCATGCAGGCGACCTAATGGCAGAATTTGTACTGGCCATGAAACACGGCTTGGGGCTTAACAAAATACTAGGCACTATTCATGCCTACCCGACATGGGCTGAGGGCAGTAAGTCCGTCGCTGGTGAATGGAAAAAAGCGCATGCACCGCAAAACTTACTGAAATGGGTAGAAAAATATCATACGTGGCGTAGAGGATAGTATCTACAACTATATTTTAAAAGAGCTTGCAACACCCTTTTAAATATTGAATAAGAAAAAAGCATCGATAAAAATAACCACTATAGTTGAGTTGGAACCTAAATGCCTGTTATTAAGTCTGGGTCAATACTGACACGCTACCATCCTTCTTGGGTGGTAGTCGCGGTTCTCTTAAGTATTGTTTTAGGTATCTCTGCCAGTATAGCCGTTAACAATAATACTAGTCTCAAAGAACCGTCCTCCTACTGGCAACAGATAGAGACACTAGGGGCAAGCCAAGACGTTTATTTTTATGCATGGGGCGGCGATGCACAGATAAATGCGTATCTACAATGGGTGGCCAAGCGAGTCAAAGCTGAATACAACATCAACTTAGTCCATGTCAAACTCAGCGATACTAGTGAAGCTGTCAGCCGAGTCTTAGCTGAAAAGTCAGCCAATAATAATGACCAAGGCAGCGTTGATTTGGTTTGGATCAATGGCGCTAATTTTTCCACTATGAGTGAGCACTCACTGCTACTAAAGCAATGGGCAAACAAGCTGCCTAACTTTACATTGACCGATCCTGAAAACAACCCCACCGTTACGCTTGATTTTGGTATTCCTACACAAGGCATGGAAGCTCCTTGGGGAAAAGCGTCGCTTACCTTTTATTATGACAATCTAGCCATCGATGGCTCAGCCAATAATCAGCCACCAGCCACTCTAAGTGAGCTAGCAAGCTGGAGTGCGCAACATCCCGGACGTTTTAGTTATCCAAAGCCGCCAGACTTCTTGGGGATGAGCTTTTTGAAGTATGCGTTGGTAATGCTGCATGAACAAAACCCAGACAGTATCGCGAACAATATAAAAGCACAGCTGAACCAGCCCGCCACTGAAAAAAACACAGCGTTAGTATTAGATCCTCTATGGGCATTTTTGGATAAACTGCATCCAACTCTGTGGCGTGATGGTAAATATTTTATGCAAAGTGGTGAACAAATGCAGCGCTTGGTCGGCGACACTGAACTCAGCTTAGCATTTACGTTTTCTGCGCCTGCTGTGCCAGCGGCGGTACAGCGTTATGATTTGCCAAAGAGTATTCGCAGCTATGCGATGGAAGATGGAAGTTTGAGTAATACCCACTTCGTCGCTATTCCCTATAACGCCGGTCATCAAGCCAGCGCGCAACTGGTTGCGAACTTTTTACTCAGTCCTGAAGCACAGGCTAAAAAACAAGCACCTGAGGTTTGGGGCGATAGTACGGTACTGGTTCAATCTCAACTAACACCTGAGCAGCAAGCCTTGTTTAAAACGACTAAGCCGCATCCTAGTGCTTTGCCTATCAATGGTATCAAACGCATAGTGAGTGAGCCACATCCGAGTTGGGTTGAGGCGATTATGCAAGGATGGGAGACACGTTATGGGGCTAGCTCATGAATGTAGCGCCTAACAACCATAAAACTGGAAAAGAAGCTGATACAGCGTCAGTTGCAAACTATAGAGTCGACAACTTCACGCGCTTAGTAACCTATAGCCCACGATTTTTATTGATGTTATTAATATTACCCGTACTCAGCGGTTTGGTCAGTGTACTACTACCTGCCTTTGGTTGGGCACCCGCATTAGAGCAAACGAGATTTGGTGTACAAGGTTTTATGGCGCTTTGGCAAACGCCAGGTCTTACGCAAATGATTGGTTTGAGTGTGACCTCTGGATTCATAAGCACTCTACTCGCCTTCCTCATGACTTTAATGATTTTGGCAGCATTTTTTAATAGCGTTTGGCTCAACCGTATTGAGCGCTTATTTAGTCCTATTCTAGTCATTCCACATGCTGCTGCCGCCATTGCTGTTGGCTTTTTGATTGCACCATCCGGTATGTTTTCTCGGTTGATATCACCATGGCTCAGTAACTGGGAGCTAGCACCGCAAGGCATACTGCCGCACGACGCCTACGGTATAAGTATTATCTTAGGTTTAACCTTAAAAGAAATGCCCTTTTTATTACTCATGGCGTTAGGTGTATTAGCACAGCCAGAGCTGGGTAAAAAATTGCGTCAACAGCACAAAGTAGCGCTCAATTTAGGCTATTACCCGATGACTGCCTTTTTTAAGGTAGTGCTACCCAATCTCTATCCATTATTGCGCTTACCTTTGTTCGCGATACTTGCCTATGCCAGTGCCAGCGTCGAGATACCACTGATATTAGGCCCTAATACACCGCCAACGCTAGCCGTTGCTATCGTCCAATGGTTCAATGATGTCGATTTAAATCTAAGGATCAAAGCGTCCGCTGGGGCAGTTTTACAGCTGGTCTTAACGGCTGGCTTGTTGGTTCTATGGCTCGCTGGTGAAAAGCTTGTAAAGGTTCTATGTAATAACTCAATAACCAACGGTCGACGCAAATACCACGATAAGGTTTGGCAAACGGCAACGATAGGTCTTACTATCGTAATTCTTGGCTTTGTCCTATTAGCATTAATTGGTCTATTTCTGTGGTCAGTCGCTGGATATTGGCGCTTTCCAGCCACGCTGCCTGAACAATTTGTGTTGTTGCACTTTCAAAACTCTTTTATGCAAATGAGTACCCCACTATTTAATACTTTGACTATTGGCTTTATCACTACCCTATTTGCAATTACACTGACTTTGCTATGTTTAGAATCAGAGCAGCTCACTACTAAAGCCATCTCGCCTTTTACCCATTTAATTATTTATTTGCCGCTGATAGTACCTAGTATTGCATTTTTGTTTGGCTTGGTATGGCTACAGCAATTGCTCAATAATCAAACCGCCTTTCTTAATGTGGCTTTTACCCACTTACTGTTTGTGTTGCCTTATACTTTTTTGTCCCTATCCAGTAGCTATCGACGCCTAGATCCGCGTTTTGCTAATGTGGCGGCGAGCCTTGGCGCTACTCCTAGTAAAATATTCTTTCAAGTAAAACTGCCACAGCTGTTTGCGCCTATCTTGATTGCAGTTGCCTTAGGATTGGCGGTCAGTTTCGGTCAGTATCTACCGACATTACTTGCAGGTGGCGGACGCATAGCTACGATTACAACAGAAGCCGTCACTCTCGCTAATGGCGCAAGCAGACGAACCAGCGCCGTTTATGCCATGATACAAATGGTGTTACCACTCATTGGCTTTGCTTTAGCATGGATATTACCTAAGTACTGGTTTAAGGGTGCAAAAGCTTAAAAACACAATCATATTATTCGTTCATTAAAAGTGCCAGTCATTAAAATAAGCACTATTGACAACAAATGACTGATTGAAAATGCATCTGAAAAGCTTATATCCTAAAACTATGCAATCTTAAGGGTCTTTGAATGCAATCTTCTCTACAGGTAAAGAACTTAACACTCTACTTACATGGTAAGACGCTACTGAGCTTGAATGAACAAGTGAAAGGTGGTGAGATACTCACTATCATGGGGCCCTCAGGTAGTGGTAAATCCAGTATTTTAAACTGGTTAACAGGTACGCTTGCCAGTAGCTTTAGCGCTAGTGGTGAAGTGATTCTGAATGGTCAAAACGTTAATGCTCTGCCGACTCATCTACGTCGCATTGGCGTGTTATATCAAGATACTTTGCTATTCTCTCACTTATCTGTTGCTGGTAATATTGCCTTCGCCATGCCTGAAGGTGATAAAAAACAACGGCTTGATAAAATAGAGCAATCCCTTATCCAAATGGACTTATCGGGCATGGGTAATCGTCACCCTGATAGCCTCTCTGGTGGACAGCAAGCGCGAGTGGCATTATTGCGGCTGCTGCTTAGCGAGCCAAAAGCTATCTTGCTCGATGAGCCTTTTAGCAAACTCGATACCCAGTTACGAGTTGATACACGTCAATTGGTGTTTGAACAAATACGTAATCATAATTTACCCGCGATTATGGTTACCCACGACCATAGCGATGCTGAAGCAACGAAGGGCAAAGTTATTAATGTAGAGAATTATTAATTTATTGAGAACTTTCCTTAGATTAAGAAATATTCTATTCAAAATTTCAAAACCATAGGGTGCTTGGCATGTTAGATAAATATATCACTCCTTACATAAAACCCTTGTTAACCCCAGTGGTGAAACTGCTGCATAAACGCGCAATCACAGCGGATCAGCTGACGGTAGTGGGTTTTTTGGTCGGAATGTTGTCTGTGCCTTTAATTGCTTTTGGCTATTGGCATGCCGCACTGGTTGCTATCATCCTAAATCGTATTTTTGATGGACTTGATGGTGAACTGGCTAGGTATGCTAAGCAAAGCTCAAGTGCAGGTGGTTATTTGGATATCACTCTCGATTTTTTGTTTTACGCAGCAATTCCGTTCGGATTTATTCTTGCAGATCCTGAACAAAATGCTATAGCTGGCTCGTTGCTATTAGCGACATTTATAGGTACTGGCTCAAGTTTTTTAGCCTTTGCGATTGCGGCTGAAAAATTCAATATTGAAAAACCACAGTTCAAGTATAAAAGCTTTTATTATCTAAATGGTCTTACTGAAGGTACGGAAACCATCGCGTTATTCATCGCGTTCTGTATTTGGCCACAGCACTTTTCGATACTGGCCATTCTTTTCGCTTTTGCCTGTATAGTAACTATTTTTACCCGCATTTACGGCGGTTATCATACCCTTAAACGTCAAGAAGCTGGCAATAAAGGAGTAATCAATGGCGCATGAAGCAGGATGGAGATTGGGCTTCTTTTTTGGCATTTTGGTGTTGATGATGCTGTTAGAATGGTACAAGCCTGCCCGTCAATCGCCTATTAAAAGCGGCACACGGTGGCTTGCTAATTTTGGACTGGTATTTGCCTCAACGCTTATTGCTCGCTTGGCAATACCGCTGGGTCTAACTGCGGTCGCGCTTTATACCCATCAGCAGGGCATTGGCTTATTCAATCTGATCGCCCTACCTAGCGTAGTCGTCATCGTACTCAGTTTGATATTACTTGATATTATGATTTATTGGCAGCATCGCCTGTTTCACAATATTCCTATACTATGGCGTTTGCACAAAGTACATCATGCGGATGCGCATGTCGATACCAGTACTGGTCTTAGATTTCATCCGATTGAAATCCTGCTTAGTATTCTTATTAAATTGGTCGCCATCACTGTGTTAGGCGTTCCTGCTATAGCCGTACTTATATTTGAGATAGTGTTAAATGGCTTGGCTTTGTTTAACCACGCCAATATACGTCTGCCACCTGCTATCGAAAAGCCTCTGCGCCTAATACTCATGACCCAAATATTGCATCGTATTCACCACAGCCAAGTCGTATCTGAAACCAATTCAAATTATGGGTTTAGCGTTATTTGGTGGGACAAACTGTTTGGTAGCTACAAGAGCCATGCAAAAAAAGAAGATAGCGAGATTGATATTGGTTTGATTGAATACTCAGATACTAAGCAAACTGCGTCGCTTTGGGGTTTATTAATCATGCCCTTTAAAAGTAAATAAATAATAAGCGAAAGTATTTTCAGTCCAACATAACTATTGATATCAGAAAATCATAACGTAGATTGCACCTTTATTTTGTCTCGTTATTTTGGATCGATATAAAGCGCTTCTAAAGATAGTGCCATATCCTCAGCCACATCGTGCAATGCTTCACTATCAATGTCACGTTGGGCAAAAGCACGTAACCCCATGATTTCGGCCTGAAATCGTCGCCCAAGACGTATAGGATCTAGTTGCTTATCGATCTCGCCTAATCGTTGCGACTCAATAAAGCAGTTCACAAAGTAAACCTCCATTCTTGCCAGCATAGCCTCTACTTTATCTAAAGCTGAGGCTTCGCGTTGGCCGAGCTCAAATAAGCTTTTAACAATCATACAAGCACGACTTGGTAGCGGCTCATCACATAGCCCGCCCAATAAACGTAAGTAAGCAGCCAAACCGAATAAAGGAGAGCTATGAGCATTCAAGATACTCTGTAGTTTTTCCGTTGATTTATGCGAATAATAATCAAGGGCTTCTTGAAATAGCCCGTCTTTACTACCGAAAGTGGCATAAATACTACCAGGACGCATATCAAGCGCTTTTTCTATGTCTTTCAATGAAGTGGCGTGAAAGCCTTTTTCCCAAAACAGTTGTAGAGCTCGGTCTAGAGAGTCCTGCCTATTATGAAGTGCTACGCGTGCCATAATTTATCCCAGTATTTTTGTCTTTGAAATTATCAATCAAAATGTCATAAATTAACATAATTATATAAACTGAGTGATTGCTCAATATTATATTGATGAGCTGTTTTAGTCTAGCTATTGTTTATAGGTGACTTGTATATTATTTATTGAAAGCGCTGTCAACTTTATATTTTAATAGGCGGAGTAAAATCAATAAACTAAAATTAACCAACAAAAATATTTGAGTGATTACTCAAATTAACTTGAATAGCGATCTAAATTTGTTTAAGGTTAAACAATGAATTGATGAAGCCATTATTGCTAATCATAAATAGATATTTTATAAAAAATTATTATAGTAACTCTTAATTATCACAACACTTCAAGGATAAGAACATGCAATCAGATTACGCTCAAAAACTTCGTGCAGGCATCAAATTCCCTGACATCAACGTACAGATGCTGAATGGTGATATGAAATTATTAGGCAAACCTGAAAATGGTCACGATTGGAAACTAGTCGTGATTTACCGAGGTAAGCACTGCCCGATTTGTACCAAGTATCTAAACCAGTTAGAGAGTATAAAAGCATCGTTTGCTGATACTAATGTTGATATTATAGCAATATCAGGTGACAGCAAAGAGCAACTAGAAAGTCATTTAGAAAAAATAGATATCAGCTTCCCTATCGCTTATGGTTTGACGGTTGAGCAAATGAATACGCTAGGGCTTTATATATCTGACCCGCGCTCAGAAAAAGAAACAGACCATTCTTTTGCAGAGCCAGCTGTCTTCGTGATTAATGCTGATGGAAATATTCAGATTGTCGACATCTCTAACGCGCCTTTTGCAAGACCTGAGCTTGAAGCGCTAGCGAATGGTTTGAGCTTTATTAGAGAGAATGACTACCCTATTCGTGGTACACATGGCTAGGAGCGTTCATTGCTTTAGCACCTCATAAGCAGCTGAATAAAAACGACTAACCATAGGTGAGATTATGAAAAAAATCATGGCAATTGCGGCTTTGGCCTTAGCAGTTTCTTCATGCGCTAGTATCGAGAATGTTTTGAATACCAATGCTAGCATTAATCAAATTCAGCCCATGACGACGGTTGCAAGCAACGAAGAAAAAGGGTTAGTAACGCTAAGAAGCAATCATTCTGTCCAAGTAACGGCCAATACGCTCAAATCTTTGATTGAGTCCAAAGGTATGACAGTGTTTGCCAGTGTCAATCATCAACAAAACGCGGCGGGCGTTGACCTGACGTTACGCCCAACACAAGTGATCATGTTTGGCAACCCTAAAGCCGGCACGCCCTTGATGCAATGTGAGCAGACAGTAGCGATTGATTTGCCACAAAAGATGCTCATTAGTGAAGATGCAGAAGGCCGTGTGTGGCTATCATACAATAATCCTGAATATCTCAAATCACGACACAATATCAAAGGCTGTGATGAAGTCATTAATAACGTTTCAATGGCGCTTATGAACCTAAGCACAGCCGCTACTGCGAAGTAGGCTTTGATAATAATGACAGAATAACAAGGTCTATTAAATGTGATTTTTTAATAGGTAGTAGACCTCTTGGTCAGTGATCGTCTATAAGCTCACAACATTTTTATTAGTTCTAAATCGAAAAAACCGAATACTACTTTAAACAGTAATATTCGGCTTTTTTATCAGTACTTTCAAGCTACTTTTTAGCAGTTAGAAGGAAGTACGACGGTAGTTGCGGTATCTAGGCAACCAAAAATTGGCTTTTAATCGACGTTCTAAATTTTCTGCTGTTACAGGCAAGGCCAGTTTGTCTTCAATCGCTTGTAGTGCAACTGCATAGGCGATCTTTTCACTGATCTCTCTAATGAATTGAATTGAAGGTAATATTGCACCTGCCTCTTTTTCATATTCCAATGATATGTCTGCCAATGCTTGGCTGGCAGCCATCAACATATTATCGCTGATACCTTTGGCATGTGATGCTAAAACACCTAACCCAATACCGGGGAAAATATAGCTGTTATTACACTGAGAGACCTCAAAAGTCTGACCTTCAAAAGTGGTATTAGGAAAAGGACTGCCTGTTGCAATAATTGCCTTACCACGACTCCAGTTCGTCACTTCCTGCGGTGTCGCTTCAACACGAGACGTTGGATTTGATAGTGGCAATACGATTGGATGCTCAGTATTCGCACATAACGTTTCGATTACTTCTTGTGTAAACAGACCTTTTTGTCCACTGACGCCAAATAACACCGTTACTTTTGCTTGCTTAACCACTTGTGCCAAACCGAGTTTCTGGCTCTTATCCCAGTGGGCAATAGCGGATTCTTTTTGTACTAAAGGTACTTGGAATTTTTGTAGCTCTGTCATGCTATCCGTTAATAGGCCATAACGATCAACCATAAACACCTGACTGCGAGCTTGCTCTTCTGTTAAACCCTCACGCTGCATTTGGCGAATAATATGTTCGGCGATACCGCAACCTGCCGACCCTGCCCCCAAGAAGGCGATTCTTTGTTGACTAAGTTTTTGACCTTTATTTAGGCACGCTGCAATCAATGTACCGACTGAGACAGCAGCAGTCCCTTGAATATCATCATTAAAGCAGCATAGTTGGTCGCGATATCTATTCAATAATGGGGTGGCGTTTTCCTGTGCAAAATCTTCAAATTGTAATAACACTTCTGGCCAACGACGTTTAACGGCTTGAATAAACAAATCGACAAATTCATTATATTCATCGCCAGAGATACGTGGATTTCTCCAACCCATATACATAGGATCATCCAGCAACTGCTGATTGTTGGTGCCTACATCTAATAAAATTGGTAGGCAATAAGCTGGGCTAATACCCCCACAAGCCGTATATAAAGACAATTTACCAATGGGAATGCCCATGCCGCCAATACCTTGATCGCCTAAGCCCAAGATACGTTCACCATCCGTGACCACGATGACTTTTACTTTTTGTTTGGTGGCATTTTGCAGCATATCGTCGATGTTGTGACGCTCAGGATAAGAGATAAACAAACCACGTTTACGGCGATAAATTTGTGAGAATTTTTCACAAGCTTGGCCAACAGTTGGCGTATAGATGAGCGGCATCACCTCTTCGATATGCTGCTCAACCAGATGATGAAATAACGTCTCATTGGTGTCTTGTATATTACGCAGATAAATGTGCTTATCCATATCACTCGTAAACGAGCGAAGTTGATGATAAGCGCGTAATGACTGCTCTTCAATCGTCTCAATGTTATGAGGTAATAAACCGGTTAAATTGAAGTTACTCCGTTCCTCTGATGAAAAAGCGCTCCCCTTATTCAATAAAGAGGTTTCTAATAGGGCGGGTCCAGCAAAAGGGATATATAACGGACGTTTGGTTTGCATAATAAAATCTTCTTAGTAAAAGTGTATGGTGGTACAAAGTATCTAATTGGCAAAACAAAACCACTTAAGGCAATTTTGTCGGCACAGAGCCATATTATACTGAAATAATGGAGCTCTTGAAAAATTAATTGACTTAAATAATAATTAAGAATAACTAAATAACAAGAGATGTTAACTGAGAAGGAGTCATTAACTAACGTAGGTCATCCACAACAGCCAGCATCGCCATTAATGATGCTTCACCTAATTTAGCAGAACGCTCTGGTGACCAACCTTTAGCTGAATCAGGCATATTGTCATTGTCTTTAAATGGCATCTCTAAAGTATTGGCAAGACAATCAAAACGTTCAGCAACCCAGTTAGTGGCGAGCGTCATATTTGCTGTACCTGGCGCATCGACGTCATAACCGAATTCAGACTGAAAGTCAGCACTGGCTAATTTTAATACTTCTGAAAATGTATCACGCAAACGCGCAAGGCGTTCACTATAACTTGGCGTACCTTGAGAACCCGCAAGGAACACATAGGGCAATGCTTCATCACCGTGTACATCATAAAATAGGTCAACGCCAGTCTCTTCCATTTTGTTGATCACATGAAAGACTTCAGGGCTTTTCTCCAAACTTGGGTTTGACCATTCACGGTTCAAGTTAGTCCCGACTGCGTTAGTACGTAGATGTCCACGCACACTGCCATCAGGGTTCATATTAGGCACAATATAAAAGTTGGCTTTATCTAATAGCGTCCTGCTACTGGCATTGTCGCTGTCGAGCAAACTTTCTATTAACCCTTCAACCAACCATTCCGCCATAGTTTCGCCTGGATGCTGACGGGCTGTAATCCAAATGCTGCGTTTATTCACATCACTACTGCTGTCGCCATCACCAATTTTGACTAAGGTTAAATCACGCTTGTCGAGCGTTTCACCTAAATGCTCTACACTTACTAGCGGGTGCATTTGTACGGCGGCTAATAAATCTTGATGACGCTCATAACTGTAAGGAGCAAAATAAGCTATCTGAATGGTTTCATACGCGAGCTCTGCCACGATGGTTAAAACGCCATTTTTATAAGAAGTTGGCAAACGGAACCAATGCTGACGATCATACGACGCAACCGCTTGATAATTCTCCCACCCTGCAGGATATGATACCTCCCCCGCATTCAGAATGTTAAGAACATATTGCTCTCCAATCTGACCAGATAGTCGAAAGTTAAACCACTGAAAAAACTCGTCGCCAACGTCCGGACGGATAGCCAATTGAATGTCTTTTTTGTTTTCTAAACTGATAACGTCAATATTACCTGCATCAAAATTGGCAGTGATATACATAATCGCTCCTTCATTGGTTTTATGGTCGTTTTTCAAAAATAGCCGTCATGGCGATACTGATTCTCTTTATCTTTTTCTTAAAAATATGCTAACACGCCACTTTATAAATAAAAATGAAAATCATTTGCATTATGGCGTGGTTTTTCTTTAGAATGCTTCATTTACTTTTAGACTGCTCGCTATGATGCATATCAATAATTTAGGCTTATTACGTAAAGACAAGGCATTGCTCAGGCTCTGCGTCGCTTTATGCTCAAGTGTATTGTTAAGCAGTTGCCAATTATCTGATGCCACAGCACCGCCCGTGCCTCATCAAAACGAGCAGATATCTCCTAAAGTCATGACTCCCGACTGGGGTATTGCCGCGACATTAACAGCGATGGGATATCCACCTGTTGCGATGGGTGATAAGACCTTTTATAAAGAATGGGTCGGCAAGCCTATTATACCCACCACAACATCTGATGTGGGGACACGCTATCAACCCAATCCCGAGATGTTCTCACAGTTAGACGTAGATGTGGTGATAGACAGTGCATTTTATCAGCATTTGCGCCCCATGTACGGTGATTTGCCCATTCATTCTCTTGCCTTAAGCAGCGCCAATAAAGTCGCCGCTTGGGAGGATTTTATAGCGCCGACGCTGGAATTGGGCGCTTATATTCACCAACCTCAAGCTGCGCAGGATTATCTAGACAACAGTAAAAACCAGATAAAGCAAGCCGGACAGACTTTTCACACGCGCTATCCACATATTAAAAAACTGGCTGTCGTACAATTTGCTGATACCAATAATTTGCGTATGTTTTCATATAACAGTTTGTTTCAGCCTGCGTTAGAGACCATGGATCTAGAGCTGGTGGCGTTTGCAGATGGTAATGAATGGGGTTTTGCACCCATCATGCTTGGGGATTTGGCGCAACTTGATGACGATACTTGTCTTGCGGTCATCGAACCGATCAGTGATCTTCTCAAATTGGAATTAAAAGACAGCTTGGTATGGCAACGACTGGGCTATTCCTTTGACAACACTGATAATGGGCGCTGCGTAACACTATTACCAGCGACATGGAACAATAGTGGTGTGGCTTCTATGAACGTCTTAGCCGATCGCCTAATGAATGCCACTTTTGTAGGCAATACCGATTTATGATGATTAAAAACAATTTTTTGTCTGCCAACCGCATTTATATGATGGTTCTGGTATTAATAGTGATGGCCGTAGTCAGCAGTTACGCGGTTATACAGCAACTATGGAACTTGCCTTTCATCGAACTGTTTACGCCCTCGTTTGACTTATCTCTTGCCGACATGAGTCTTCAATTGCAAATCGTACCCACTATGGTGGTGGCATTGACGGCTGGTGGTCTCTTAGGATTGGTCAGCGTCTTGTTGCAACAGTTGGTCAAAAACACGTTGGCCTCAGACACGACATTGGCAGTCGGTAGCGGCGCAAACATGGCATTGCTACTTGTCACTTTATTCCTGCCCAGTTTGGCACTCGGCGGCAGCTTTTGGGTCGCTTTTGTCGGCGCGCTCAGCAGTATGGCCATTATCTTTATTCTAGCCGCGCCCAGTCGCATGAATCCTTTGGTGTTGGTGCTTGGTGGATTGGTCACCAATATTTTATTGGGTGCTATCACTGCCCTACTATTAATTTATTATGCTGAAGAATCCTTAAACGTCATGGTATGGGCGGCGGGCAGTCTCACGCAAAACAACTGGCAGGTGTCTATCGTATTGACCATCGCTAGTGTGGTCGCTGTTGTCTGCTTGATGCCGTTGTTAAAACCCCTAGAGATTATGAGCTTAGACGATAGGCAGGCAAAAAGTTTGGGCGTACCCATCAACCTCATTCGTGGCTTGGTCGTGGGATTGGTGGCCATACTGACGGCACTTGTGGTGAGTCGTGTGGGGCCTATTGGTTTTATTGGTTTGGGTGCCGCTACCCTCGTGAATGTGTTTTCTGTCAAACATATCGGATATCGGTTACTATTGGGTTATGGGTTTGGGGCGCTTTTGTTGTGGGTTACCAGTAACATCACGACGATACTACAGCATTATCTGAGCTTAAATATACCTGCTGATGCGATGACCGCCATACTTGGCGCGCCATTGGTCATATGGCTGATAGTGACTCAAAGTCGCCAGCATATCGATGAGATTACGCCGACGCTTGTCTCAAAACGTCGTGATACTCACTTACTACGCTGGAGTGTTGCCTTAGTTCTGCTAATAGCCAGCATACTTATCTTCACCGCCACAGCAAATGGTTGGCAACTGAACGCCATATGGCATTTAATCGTTGATTTTAGATTACCTCGCACCCTAAGCGCTGCTGCAACGGGCGTGATGTTGGCGACTGCAGGCGTGTTGCTACAGACCTTAACGCGCAATCCCATGGCGAGTCCCGAAGTATTGGGAATCAGCTCAGGTTCAGCCATAGGCGTGGTGTTGGCCTTTGTATTTTTACCCAGTTTTGGCTACACGGGTATTGTACTCTCAGGGTTACTGGGCGCCTCTGTGGTGCTCGGTTTGATATTATGGCTCGCTCGTCGAGTAAATCCAGCCTATCTATTGCTGGTGGGTGTGGCCATTGCGGCATTGATGGGCGGTCTGTTAAGTTTGGTCAAAATATCTGGCGATCAACGTCTGCAAGCAGTGCTCAGCTGGCTATCAGGCTCCACGTATCTTGCCAGCCCCGAGACGGCATGGATGCTGGTGATATTTGCTGTACTGCTTTTTATATTGAGTTTTATGGTGATAAAGCCACTAGAGATATTAAGCTTGGGCGGCGGGATAGCCCGTGAGCTCGGGGTGTCTTTGAGACTGTTTCAAAGCTTGGTATTAATCCTTGTAGCGGCACTGAGTACGATATCGACGTTGGCAGTGGGGCCACTCAGTTTTGTCGGTCTGATGGTGCCTCACCTCGCCACCACGTTAGGCACCGTTCAACTCAAGCGCCAATTGCAACTGGCCGCTATCTTGGGCGCGGCTTTGATGGTTTTCGCTGACTGGCTTGGTCGTTATATTATATTCCCTTACGAAATACCAGCTGGCACTATTGCCGCTATCATTG
The DNA here is from genome assembly GCF_000471625.1 of Psychrobacter aquaticus CMS 56. Classification (GTDB taxonomy): domain Bacteria; phylum Pseudomonadota; class Gammaproteobacteria; order Pseudomonadales; family Moraxellaceae; genus Psychrobacter; species Psychrobacter aquaticus. Next base: position 48,459 of record NZ_AUSW01000035.1, on the reverse strand, counting down.
GTGGCGCGTACTTCTTATACCTGATGCGCCGTATCAAAGCGTAAAAATGGCTGATCCTAAATAAAAAATTTCAGCCATGACCACCTATAGCTAGAGCATATCACCTCAAAAATGCTCTAAGCATACCACTCGTTTTATTTTCTTAGATTCATAAGCCTCCTATATCAATCAGTAAAAGAAATGTGTCAAAAATATTTCTATATCGTATTGCTAATAATAACAATTATCATTATCATATCTGAAATATTTGGTGGCGCCTTCCAAAGATGCCATGACAGGATTGTTTTTATCAATTCTATTGACAGGCAATTCCACTCTTTATCCAGATAATGTCTACCCAATCCTTCTATCAATTTAATTGAGATACCCTCTGATGTTTATAATTGCCCAAGACACAAAGCGACATAAACCCAGCACCTTGAGTTGGTTCGTCAAGCGAACCATGCATCTTTCAGCCATTGCGTCGTTGGCAGTCAGCTCCTCTATTATTCACGCTGAAACATTAGACCAAACTGCCACTGATAATGGTAATAGTATCGAAATCAATCGTGCTGACAACGCAGCAGAACCAAGCACTACGCTACCCACTATCGTAGTCACGGCAGATACACCCACTCAAATCACTGAAAATACTGACAGCTACACCATTCCTGTCGCCAGTAGTGCTACAGGACTGACATTATCAGCCAAAGAAACCCCGCAGGCCACTAGTGTCGTCACCAATCAGCAAATCAAAGATCAAAACTCAAACACCTTAATAGATGTGCTCAAACGTGCGCCCGGTATTCAAGTGGGCAGTATTGATGGCGCTCGTAGTGGGTTTTCGGCGAGAGGTTTTGGCATTACTGGCTTTCAAATCGACGGGTTAAATACTGATTTTGTTCAACAAGCTGCGATGGGCGAATATAGTGTTAATACCGCTATGTTTGACCATGTGGAAATTGTACGAGGCGCCACGGGCTTGATGAGTGGCTCAGGCGATCCTTCTGCCAATGTCAACTTAATACGCAAACGTGCCGATAGTAACGTCCCAGCGACAGAACTGTCTGCCAATATCAATCGTTACGGCAATTATGGTGTCAGCGTCGATCACAGCCAGCCATTAGTAGAAAGCGGTGCGATACGTGGCCGAGTGGTGGCCAGTTATCAAGATGGTGATACTTTTATCGACCGTCAAGAACTGGGTCAAAATCTGCTTTATGCCACGGTTGATGCCGATGTGAGCGACAACACCACGGTCAGCGTGGGAGCCAGCCGTCAACACAACAAATCAAAATCGACCATGTGGGGCGGTTTGCCAAGTTACTTAAGTGATGGCTCAAAAGCAGATTGGGATACCAGCAAAAATGGCAGTGCAGATTGGGCAAACTGGGACTCTGACAACGTCTATTACTTTGCTGACATCAATCATGATTTCAATGAAGACTGGAACCTAACCACCAACGCCAGTTATAACGAGAGCGAGAGCAGTCCGAAACTTCTTTATATGTATGCCAATGGCAGTCAGGTTATTGACCCTAACGTTGGACTGGTCTATAACTTAAATCCATTCCATGCCGATACCGAACGCAAACAAATCAATGTTAAGACCAAATTGACGGGTAATTTTGATGCTCTAGGCAGAACGCATCAACTCATCGTGGGTGGCTCATATAACAAAAGCGAGCTTGATACCTTTACCTATAAAGCGCCGCCCGATGGACTTTTGCCAGTGTCTGACTTTTCTGACTGGGATGGCAGCTATCCTGAACCAGTGTGGGGAGAGAAAACTCAAAGCTCTGATGTTACGATTAAGGAAAAAGCCATCTTTGCGGCAACTCAGCTTAAGCTGACGGATCCTTTGTCAGTGATTTTAGGGACTCGTGTGTCTGATTACGAGCGCTCGGGTGTACAGTATGGTAGTAATGTAGATACCAAATCTGATCACATTTGGACGCCTTACGCTGGTATTACTTATGATATCAATAACAATCATAGCGTCTATACCAGCTATAGCGACATCTTTAAGCCGCAATCTCGACGCGACATTAATGGTCGTTATCTTGATCCTATCGAAGGCAAAAACTACGAGATTGGTCTAAAGAGTGAATCAGATAATGGGGCGCTACAAAGCCAAGTTAGTATCTTTAGAATCGAGCAAGACAACCTTGCGCAACTTGATGGCGGTCAAAAAATTCCAGGAACCATTGAAGACGCTTATGTTGGAGCAGAAGGTGCCAACAGTCAGGGCGTCGAAGTGGAAGTCACTGGTCAGTTTAGTGACAAGCTAAAAGCAACTATTGGCTACACGCATTTTAATGCTGAAGACAAGGATGGCAAAGCCATCAATACTGGCTACGCCGATACCACGCTTAATCTGTTTGCCACCTATAATCTTGATCACGTCATTCCTAATTTAACCGTTGGTGGCGGTATTGATTGGTCAAATGGATACTATGGCATTGTCACAAACCCTGTGACTGGACAATCCGAAAAGTACGGCCAAGATGATGTGACACTTGCTAGCATCATGGCAAAATATGCCTTTAATGACAATCTAGAGGCACAGGTTAACGTCAACAACTTATTCAATCAGAAATATCTTGCTGGTGAAAACTTCTTTGGGTTAACTTATGGCGAGCCTATAAATGTGGTAGGTAGACTGACCTATCGCTTTTAATGTTGATACTGGTTTGACCATTTACCGTAATAGACAGGTCGTCACATGAGTAAACGCCATAGCAGTCAAGGTTTTTATCTGCCTGACTTCACAGTTTTTAGTCGTATTGTGTTAGCGATTGGTGGTAGCTATGGCGTGGCGGTGCTCACTGACCTTGTGTTTTTGTCCTTACCAATGGAAACAATTTCTGCCATCTATTGGGGACAGATTGCTAGCATAGTGGTATGTGCAGTCATGATTATTTTGGTATTTTCGCTGCGGCGTTTGTGGCTAGCATGGACAATGGTCGCTGGCATTGCTGCGATACTAGGGATGATCTGCTATACCACTATTTAGTTTTTTATTACCATCAGGTCATCTTTGATGTCAGATTCTGTTAAAACCCATACCATGTCAACAACCAAAACCAAGACAAAAAATAAGACTAAGGCGAAAGGTTATCGGGCAACGATGTCTGATGTCCATACTTGGTTTGGCTTGCTACTGGGTTGGTTATTGTTTACCATTTTTATGATGGGCACGGTCAGCTACTTCAATAATGAGCTGACCGTATGGATGCAACCTGACATTCCTGCTGTCTCCCAGAAACTCCAATCAGTACAATCACATAAACCCCAAAATGCGGCAAGCACAGTAGATAAGCCTGAACCATTTAGTGTGGCGATCGCGCATCTACAAGCAACCCAAGCAAACACCAAAAACTGGTTTATCACCACAGGTCCTAGTAGCACGAGTAATGATCAGCGCTTGCATATTACTGCCAGTACTGAGGATGAAAGACTACAATATCAATTTGATACGCAAACCCAAACACGCTATACGCCAAGAGACACCGCAGGCGGTAACTTTTTTTATCGCATGCACTTTGATTTGCATTATATGAGTGTGATATGGGCGAGGATAATCGTCGGCATCGCCTCCATGATGATGTTGATTGCTATCATTACTGGCATTATTGTCCATAAAAAGATATTTACCGACTTTTTTACTTTTCGTTGGGGTAAAGGACAACGCTCATGGCTTGATGCTCATAATGCTTTTTCTGTACTCCCTCTGCCCTTTCATATCATGATTACGTTTACAGGGATCATCACCTTAATCACGTTGTATATGCCGTGGGGCGGGATGATAGCCAATATTAATACTCAGCAATTCTTTGAGGAGATTTATTCTTATCGTGCTGCCGATGCGACAGAGTTGCAACCTGCACTGATGGTAAATGTATCGCCCCTGCTAGCAACTACTCGAGCGGATTGGCAAACGCTCAATCCCAATTATGCGATCACAAGTGTCAGTATCAACCACCCCAATACCGACCACAGTATGATTATTATCGATGGACGAGCCGACCGCCAAATATCGACAATAGGTGTGTTTCGCATTTATAACGGGCAGACAGGAGAGACGCTGAAACAAAGTGAGCCACCGCCGCTTGCCGTGACTACCCAAACGGTCATGATTGGTTTACATGCGGGGCGTTTTGCTGACTATTGGTTACGTGGATTGTACTTTTTATTGGGCGCAGCTGGTTGCGGTATGATTGCGACAGGCTTGGTAATGTGGACGGTGAAACGCCGTCGCCAATTACTTGATATGAACAAGCCCTATGTGGGATTTTGGCTAGTGGAAAAGCTTAATATTGCAACGCTGGCCGGACTGCCATTGGCTATGGTAGGGTTTTTATGGCTCAACCGCTTATTACCTTTAGAGATGACAGGACGCGCAAAATGGGAAGTCGATGGGTTTTTTATGATATGGGCGGGTAGCTTTGTACTGACTTTATTGTGCTCCAGTCGTCATGCATGGCGCATATTACTGTCGTTGGTCACACTATCACTTTTATTCACACCGCTACTCAACAGTCTCACCACTGAACGAGGGTTTGTTAAAAGCCTCGTAAATCAAGATATCTTATTTATTAGCTTTGATGTCGTATTTTTTGTGCTGGCGCTATTGTTTGCTTATATTACTTATACAGCCAGCTTTAAAAAACGGTCGCCTAAGCAAAACAAAAAGTCAGACAATAAGCCAATCAACCATCATTCAGAACCTCAAACAAGGAGTCAATAGTATGTCTGGCGTGATGTTATCTGGATTGCTATTGCTCCTTAATTTGCTGAGTATGATTGTGTTGATGATGAGCAGTAATAGACATAGTGAGAAATTTCAGCACAAATTGCCTCCCTTTCTAAATCGGCAAGGGCTACGCTGGCTAGGACTCATTTTATTGGCGATTGCATTTGTCTTGACTTATGGGTCACACCAAACAGGCTATTTTGTGGTGATATGGTTTGCCAGTGTGACTTTGGCGGCAGGGCTGATTTATTTAGCCATGATGATATATGAGCAACTATAGTTGAAATACTTTAAAGTCGATACATTCGCAATGAAATAAATTAACACGCTCACCAATCGCCATCTCAAACAGCATATTTTTTAGCCCCTATCACGCACGCCACTGCGCCTAACGTACTTATCAGCATACCCATACTCACCACTTCATGGAGTAACAAGGCTGCCAATACCAGTGCTATAAAAGGTTGTATCAGCTGTAATTGTCCAACGGCGGCAATACCGCCCAAAGCCAAGCCCCGATACCAAAACACAAAACCGATGAACATACTGAATAAAGACACATAAATTAAGCCTGCCCAAGCTGTCACGCTGACCTCTGTCAAAGACTTAGGCCTCGTTACCCATACCATAGGCAGCATAATAGGGAGCGATAGTACCAATGCCCAACTAATCACTTGCCAACCGCCCAACGCTCTTGACAGACGCCCGCCTTCTGCATAACCAAGACCGCACGCCATCACAGCGCCGAGCATCAGTAAACCTCCTATTATCGAGGCATGCCCACTGTTTAATGCTGCATAACCCGCGACAAACGAGCTGCCTAATAGAGCAAACAACCAAAACAAGGCAGGAGGACGCTCGTCCCCTCGCCAAACCGCAAAGACTGCGGTAAATAACGGTAAGATACCTAGAAACACAGTGGCGTGGGCAGAGGTAACATGTTGCAAAGCCAAAGCGCTTAGTAAAGGAAATCCAACGACCACGCCTAGAGCCACAATACATAGAGCTGGTAAATCTGCCTTAGCTGGTAGCCGTTGCTTTAGGATTAATAAAACCACACCACCCAATAGTGCAGCAAGGGTTGCCCGTACCGCAGTCAGAAATACAGGATCAAAGTCCATCACTGCGAGGCGCGTCGCTGGTAGAGACCCTGCAAAAACAATCACTCCAACAAGCCCGCTAATCCATCCTTGAGTCAATTTTTTCATAGTCATACCACTGTGTTTTTAGTGTCATGATTAAAACAAAAGCGTGGTAGGTTATCTATATACAATACCGTACAATTAAACAGAACTGTTTGGTGTTACTCACCCATACAATTTTTCTATTTTTAACGCAGCGTTATATTTTTTAGTGCGATAATGTTTGATAATAGACTCGCTATAAATAGCTACAATCAGTGCTAAAAAAATACTTTTGAAATAGCACTTTGCTGAGATGAAATGACAAAAATCGAAACGGTAATAGCGGATGTTAAGGCAAAGATAGCCACGGTCACTTATATGCCGGGGACTCGCCTACCGTCTGTTCGAGCGACAGCCAAACGCTATGGATTTTCACCATCCACTGTCGTTGAGGCATATGAGCGACTACAAACAGATGGCATCATATCCTCCCGTCCTGGTGCAGGCTTCTATGTATCTGACGTAACAGCACCATTATCTTTAGCAGACATGGGGCCAAATCTTGATCGAGCTGTAGATCCACTATGGGTATCCAGACAATCTCTTGAAACGTCAAGTGATGCGTTAAAACCGGGCTGTGGTTGGTTACCACCCGATTGGTTATATGCCGAGGGTATGCGCCGTGGCCTGCGAAGTGTGGCAAAAGCAGATGTCAAGGTGATAAGTGAGTATGCCATGCCCCTAGGGTTACTAGCATTACGCCAATTATTGACACGGCGTATGTCAGGCTTAGGCATTGAGGCAGAGCCCTCACAAGTCATATTGACGGAATCCGGCACGCAGTCCATAGACTTGATTTTTCGCTTTTTATTGACGCCCGGTGATACTGTGGTTGTGGATGATCCCTGCTATTTTAACTTCCATGCTTTATTACGCGCCCATCGAGTCAAGGTAGTCGGCGTGCCGTATACACCAGATGGTCCAAATGTGACCGCATTTGCAACGATCTTGGATGAGCATAAGCCACGCCTTTATATTACTAACGCAGCCATACACAATCCCACAGGTGCTACGCTATCGCCAGCGACCGCATATCGTGTATTACAATTGGCACAGGCCGCTGGCTTATATATTATTGAAGACGACATCTTTGCAGATTTTGAATCTACACCAGCACCCAGATTGGCGGCATTGGACGGCTTATCACAAGTGTTTTATATTGGCAGTTTCTCCAAAACCTTATCAGCCTCCTTGCGCTGTGGCTATATTGCCGCGCCTAGCGAATGGGTAGAGAGCTTATTGGATTTAAAAATAGCCACAGGCTTTGGGGGTGGCCAATTAGCAGCAGCGGTAGTGCTGTCTGCATTGACGGATAGTGGCTACCGTAAGCATATGAGTGCGATCCATACCCGCTTGGCAAATGCCCGTGCTCAAACCATACCGCGATTGGCCAAACTGGGTATCGAGCCTTGGTTATTACCCCAAGCAGGCATGTTTCTTTGGTGCAAACTGCCTGATAACAATAGTGCGGCGACACTGGCAAACCGCTGCTTATCACAGGGTGTTGTTCTAGCACCGGGTAATACGTTTAGCCAATCACAAAGTGCGGAGAGTTATATACGCTTCAATGTAGCCCAAGCAAATGATGCAAGGATATTTGAGGTATTGGCTCAGGCGTTGGCTTAAAAGTTGTGAGGTAAAAGATGAGCGGTCAATATCCAAAGATGCATTAAGCACCGCTACGATATATTACCCATATTGTCGTTGAATTTTTCAATAATGATATTGGCACATGGTTCAGGCGCTTCCATTGGCAAAAGATGTCCATTGTCAGATAGCTCGATAACGTGCGTCGTTGGGACAAGACTTTTCCAGATTTTACGGACTTTATTGCTAATAAAAATGGAGGGTTTACCCATAATAATGGTATACGGAAAATCCATGCTATTGAGTTTTTTTAAGGCATCATTGACGAAAGGCGTGTCAAAGTAGCTTGCCAACTCTTGCTTGGGCGCAAATAACAGGCTATACCCCGCTTCCTCATTTTGAATGAGGCTGTTTTTCGCAAAGATATAAAGATTATCATCGCCAATGCGTTTGAACGCACGATGTGCCCGCAGATATTCGTAGTACGCCTCAATACTCTGCCAGTCCGCTTGCTTAGCAAGCGTACTTTTAAAAGGCTCTTGACTGATCTTTATTTTGTCAGGAAGCAAATCAGTAATGAGTTTTTGCGATTTGGTAAATGTCACCGGCTCTATCAAATATAATTGCGAAAACAATTCTGGTCGTTTCGCGGCAGCAATGGCCGTTGCCGTCGCGCCTTGAGAGTGACCGATACCCACTACAGGCTTGTCTTGTGTTTTCTCCAAAAAATCAATCAGTGCGTCAGCATCTTGCTCACGAGTCAGCTTTTTCATAGAAGGTAAATCTTGCCAATATCCACGCATGGCTAGACTGCTCAGATTGAATCGCTCACTGAGTTTGGTCAATAGCGGTATATAAACACCCGTCGCAAATCCATTACCGCCATAAAAATGCGCAGGTGTCGCCTCAGTGTCAGTATTATTTTCAATCAAGTCAGAGAGATCGTAATATCTGGCATTTTTGCCATCTAGAGTCATCGTACGTTCGAATGTTTGCATAGCACAGGTCTTATTATTATTGATGAATAGGCGAAGCCGTTTTAAGTGGTAAAGTATTCATGAAATGCCAAGGTAAGAATGTAATTACAACAATACGATTATAAACCTTGGCACACTAATAAGCAATACTCGACCACCTCTCTCATTTGGCGCTACTCTACTAGACGTCAAATATTAAACAAGTCGTGGTGGCATGTGCGTATAGTTTGCCATCAGGCCCTACAATCCGTCCTTCAGCAGTAGCCGTTTGACGGCCCGTATGAATGACGGTGCCTTCAGCGCGCACAAGTGGTGTTGCATCGCTCAAAGCTCGTATCATATTTACCTTGATCTCTAGGGTGGTATAAGCTTTACCCGCTGGTAAGGTGGAATGAATGGCGCACGCGACAGCGGAGTCTAAAAGCGTACAAAACCAACCACCGTGGACACTGCCTAAAGGATTGTAATGTTGCTGACCCGGTCGACCTTGAAAAATGGCAGTGCCAGACTCAATGCGAATAGGCATAAAATCAAGCGTCACGCCAATAGGCGGCTGCGGCAACTCGCCTGCAAACATCGCTTTAAACATCTCCATACCACTCACACCAGCCAACTCCGCAGGCGGGGTAACGCCAGCAGCTCCTAGGGTTTCCTGTACTTGTAATGCCTCTGCTTCCCAAGTGGCGATCACATTTTCTATATCCATCTTACTGTCCTTGTGCATTAGAAGTGTGCCTTGTCCCAGCATTGCGCGCTATCAACTGGTTAAGCAATGACTATTTAGATAACGATAACCCATTTTTATGACGTGATTATTCATCAAAACCTGCTTAGAAATATAGCATAAAAGAAATCGGCAACTACTTATAAGTCAAGATTATTACTCACTCGTTCAAAAATCTGCTTGAAATTTTGTTATATTAATATATGATTCGTGTACGTTTCATATATTGAAGGTATTCCGATGGGCATTGTAAAAATTGATGACAAGCTACATGAAGAGATTCGTAAGGCAAGTACGGTAATGGTGCGCTCTATTAACGCACAAGCTGAGTATTGGATGAAAATAGGCATGCTTGCTGAGGCAAATCCTACTATGACTTATAGCCAAATTATTAATGAGCAGATGAAAAAGGCTGATGTCAAAAATACTCTTGAGATAGGGAATCTTATCGATGGCTGAAATCACGCTAAAAACGCTAGAAGAACTCAAGGTAATGCGCGAGTCTGGACGACTACTCGCCTCTGTTTTTAATTATCTTGACAAAAATATCACCATCGGTACCTCTACGATGGAAATCAACGATCTTGCTGAGCGTTATATCGTCGACCAATTAGGCGCGCGTCCAGCGAGCAAAGGTCAATATGGTTATGAGTATGCGCTCAACACGTCAGTCAATAATGTGGTCTGTCATGGCATTCCCTCAGACAGTCAAATACTCAAATCAGGCGATATTGTGAATGTGGATATCACCTTAGAGCAAGGCGGCTTCATTGCAGATTCGAGCAAGATGTACACGATTGGTGAGGTACTACCGCTCGCCAAACGCTTGGTGGATAAGACCTATGAGGTCATGTGGGAAGGCATACGCGTGGTAAAACCGGGAGCGACACTCGGTGATGTTGGGCATGCCATTCAAAGCTATGCTGAAAAGAATGGCTACTCTATCGTACGAGAGTATTGTGGTCACGGGATTGGACGTGAGATACATGAAGCGCCAGAAGTGCTGCATTACGGGCATCAGGGGAAAGGTTTAATGCTAAAAGAAGGCATGACATTCACGATTGAACCAATGATCAATCAAGGTAAAGCCAAAGTCAAAACAAAAAATGATGGCTGGACAGTCGTCACCAGTGATAAAAAACTGTCTGCCCAGTGGGAGCATACGATTGCGGTCACATCAGATGGTTATGAGGTGCTGACACTTCGAGAAGACGAAAGTGTGTAAAGAATGATTCATATAGACAATTAGATTATAGATCCCTTGCAAAAGCGCCCTCTCTCGGCTTCGCAATGAGGAGGTTTAGCAATGGCCTATACAAGAGATCTACTTATTGATTGTTAAAATTTATAGACCTGACCATCATTAGGGACGAGGCTGCGTTGCTTGTCTAAGTGCTTTTCTTCTATAAAACGACGTAGCTCTGCTTTTGTTAGCGTTGCATGATTGACCGTATCCATGTGTACGCTAATTATTTGAGCATTAGGAGAGAATTTATACGCACGGTATACATCCTCTTTACCCATGATAATAGAGTCATCAAAAGAAGTCAGCTTCGCATAGCCTGCATTAAGGACGACCGCATCAGGCTTGTAGCGAGTGAGTGCACCTTCTACTTCTTTATCCCAAATCGTATCACCTGCGACATAGACTGTTTTGTAGTTTGGTTTTTGGAACACAAGTCCCATCGTTTTGCCAAGTGACTGAGCAAGTGCTGGAACCTTGTACATCTCATCAGTACCATGCTGTCCGATGGTTTTATTGATTCTAGTGCCTTTAAACACAACCCCTTGCTCTGTCAGTACTCTGACATCGGTGAAACCATCTTTACGTACGATTGCCGCATCGGCTGCATCTTGGGTGAAAATTGGCATATTACGAGGCACGAGGTTACGTGCGGCATCATCCCAATGGTCCGCATGTAAATGCGTCAAGATAATGGCATCTGCTTTAAGCACTTCTGCAACAGACATCGGTAAATCTACCATTGGATAGCGAATCTCGCTATTTACAGTATCTGCAAATCCTGGGTAGGCATTTTTTGGTGCTAACATAGGGTCTACTAAAAAAGTAGTGCCAGCATAATCGAGCATAATCGAGCATAATCGTGGCGTTGCGGACTTGCTGAAAGGTAACGGTATTGGTGGCGCTCGCTTTGTCAGCGGTAAGGTCAATAGTTGGACTTGCAAAAGTGGTGCAGGCCGTTAAAAATAAAGCGCTGCTTAACAGCGTGGTACTGGTCAGTAATTTTGCTATCTTCATAATCTTTACCTTATCGACGAGAATCTTATTGAGGAATCTGTTTGACGACTTAATAATGGTTTAATTAAATACTTAGGGTTAAAGTGCAATCCACGTTTGTGTATCAACTACTTCGCCATATAGAAACTCAATCGCTGCCATGATAGTGGCGTGAGCCTGCGCTGCGGGTACCGTCGTCCCATTAAATTCAAGATCAAGCGTGGCACAGGCATCATGAACCGTGGTCGTGGTATAACCAAAGTCCACTGCCGCACGAACGGTGGCATCCACGCACATGTGACTCATAGCACCAATCACGGTAACCTCTTTGATGCCTTCTTTATCGAGCAACTCTTTAAGAGCAGTCTCACGGAATGAATTGGAGTAATGCTTTGTGATGACAGTCTCACCCTCTATCGGTTTTACCTTCTCATTGATCTCTACACCATCGGTATTAGGTGTAAATATCGGTGCGTCAGTAGATGGCATTTCATGACGGATATGAATGACGGTATGGCCTTTTTGTCTAGCAGACGCAATAACCAAAGCAGCATTATCAGCGGCTTCATTAATACCAACGAGTGCGAGTTCACCTTGTGGAAAATACTCATTTTGAATGTCGACAACGATCAGTGCTTGTTTGTTCATGATAATGCCTCTTTGTTTATGAGAGTGACTATATAGGCGTATATTTTACAAGCACCGTGCTACACTAACGAGTGGCCACATCGACACATTAGAGGCTAATAACGACATATGAATCAAAAAAATGTGATTGAAATTGGGTTGGTTGTTTATAAGAAAGCACAAATGGCCGCCGTCCTTGGGCTGACTGATTTACTGATGGTGGCCAGTAAACTCGCCGCCAAACGTCAAGACACAACCGATGTGCCTTTACAAGTGAGTCACTGGGAGATTAAAGATACTAATCTGCTGCCTACCTGCACTTTTGCTAGTAATCCTGATAGTGTAGGAAAATTAGCGGCTATCATTATCCCGCCAACGTTAGAGGCGCCTATTGCAAAGCAAGCAGCAGCGCCTTGGCTAGAATGGCTGAGAGATCAGCATTCAGCAGGTGTGATAATGTCATCCGTATGCGCGGGTGCTTTTTTACTGGGTGAGACGGGACTACTATCCAAGCGCAAGGCAACCACACATTGGGGTTATGTAGAGCAGTTCGAAAAGCGTTTCCCTGATATCGATCTTGATGTGGATCGCATTATTATCGAAGACGGTGATATTGTGACTGCTGGTGGTGCCATGGCTTGGACGGATTTGGGGCTTAGGATGGTTGATCGGTTTCTTGGCTCACAAGTGATGAACGAGACCGCTCGTGCGTTATTGATTGATCCCTCAAGACGCGAGCAATGCTATTACAGTGCGTTTTCACCGGTATTAACACATGGTGATGCAGCCATACTAAAGGTGCAGCATTGGCTGCAAAAAACAGAAGCGCAGGATATTGATTTGTCCACACTAGCCAATTGTGCGCAGTTAGAAGAACGTACTTTTCTGCGGCGTTTCCATAAAGCCACAGGCATGACATCAACGGAATACTGTCAAAGATTACGCATCGGAGAAGCAAAAGATTTTCTACAGTTCTCTATGCTGGCAGTTGAGCAAATTGCGTGGAAGGTAGGTTATAGTGATGTCAGCGCGTTTCGTAAAATATTTAAGCGCATTGTTGGGTTGACACCGAGCGAGTATCGGCGGAGATTTAATACGAATTAAAAAATGGCATCTGCATTGCATCTGTAATCTACCCCAAATGAGACCAACTCCATTACAGTCAAGACTTTAGTGGCATAATTAAATTGGACAGTGTTTAAGAGGCTATGGTCAGTATTTAACACGGCTCAATTTTCGGTGTATTCACAATGTGAGTATGCCGTTTTTTTCAACAGCATTGTCAATCTACCTAAGAACCGACACAGCGTTAAGAAGGGAAAATCACACTCTCATCGCCTTCTTGCCATGGCTGGAACTTAGTCATGGCCTGTATAAACAATGCATGTGCGAGCCAACATTTTAGCCACTGTTGCAGTTTTGGATACGGTAAACTATAAAAAACATCACGATCCACATGAGCGAACTGGCGAACGAAAGGCATGATACTAATATCGGCAATGGTCACGCTGTCTCCCAATAGATAAATATTTTTATTCAGCAACTCCTCCAAAACCTGCAAAAACACTTCGCCTCGCTGTCGATACTCTGTCTGCGTCATCTCTAAATGACGATCGGCATATTTATAACGATCAAGCCAATGTTTAAACTCATTGTCATTTTGCTCAATCAAAGCATTGGCCTGAGATAGAACCTCTTCATCCAGCAGTCCCTGCGGATCTTGCTGCTCAAGCGCCCACATCATTATCTCTATACTCTCTTCAATCACTGACCCATCCAAAAGCTGTAAAACTGGTACAGTACCTTTCGGACTAATCGCTAACATTTGCTCTGGCTTATTCTTTAACGTGATCTCCCGTAGCTCCACTGGCAACTCAGCAAATAGGAGACCGAGACGAGCACGCATGGCATAGGGACAGCGACGAAAAGAGTACAGAAGATGAAGCGGTGAAGTCATGGTTGTTTCCGAATTTAATTGAGGTTAAGTGCGACAAAAAATTTATCCCAGCACGACTGCATTTTTAATTAGAAATGAATTTACATTTAAACTGCCACGCCAAACAAATGACCTATCAACGAAGTTGCAAGCATGGCGAGCACACCCCAAACCACTACTCTCGTCGTCGCAGGAACAACAGGCGCACCGCCCAAGCGAGCAGAGACTATCCCCAGCAACATTAAACCCACTATCGTCAAGGATCCCAGTGACCAGACCAGCGTTTCCGCTGGCAATAGTAATATCCCGATAATCGGTAGTATCGCCCCAGCCACAAATGATAGCCCCGAAGCAACTGATGCATGAATGGGCTTCGCTTGGCTAAGATCCGTTAAGCCTATCTCATCACGAGCATGCGCCTCAAGTGCATTGTGCTCAGTCAAGCTCACAGCAACTTGATGTGCCAAATCATGCTCCAGCCCTCGCGCCTCATAAATTTTTGTGAGCTCTAGCAGCTCACGCTCAGCATTATGCGTCAGCTCATGCCTCTCTTTATCGAGATCTGCCTTTTCGGTATCCGCTTGTGATGAGACAGAAATATACTCGCCAGCAGCCATCGACAACGCCCCTGCGGTCAACGCGGCCATGCCAGTCAACAGCAATGTCTGACTGCTCGTACTGGCAGCAGCTACCCCAACCAATAGACTGGCTGTCGAAATCAAACCATCATTCGCACCCAGCACTGCTGCCCTCAACCAATGATTGCGATTGCTCAAATGTGCTTCATCATGAATAGAATGATGCATAAAATCCTCAAAAGATATAGACAGAAAATTGACGTATCCTAGTGCTAGTACTGTATTCCTTTTAAATGGAGTCTGCTATAGCATCTTTATATCAATCAACCACCATGCCATGGTTTTTTAGACCACGGATGATGCTTTGACATACATACGGATTAACATAATAAAATTATAGATGGTAATGGTTATCAATAACATCTATAATTTACGCCGTTCTCAACACTTATTAATGCATGTATCTCTATTACGCTTATCAGTCATTGGCTCATTTTTCACCTTTGATTTTTATCTATACTCTTCATTACTTTATTACTTTAAATTTTTAGATACCAGTTACTCAGTGACTTGACAGTGACTCAACGGTTATTTGATTTTGGCTTGGATGAAACTTTATGGCTCAACCGCTTGCTCAGCACCTCAGTAAAATACCGTTAGCCATGGTTGATAAAGACCAATTTATCAACCATGTGAATGAAGAGCATCAAGATGAGCTTGCTATGTTTGTCAATGCATTTACCGACATATCAGTGAGTGAGTATGACGTGACATCGGTAAAAGAAATCTATGCCGATGGTCTATTGCTAGAGGTTGCAACCATTTATTACTCTAAAATTGCGGACGATGCGCATCGAGATCAAAACCTTGTCAGTGACCACATTGCCCAAAAATCCGAAGCCCTCATCAGTCAGTATTTTATTCACTTTATAGCACCTATCAGCGATTCAACCACGCTACAAGAACAATATATAACGTTATTACAAATGTCCGCCCGTAAGCTTGGTAAGCGCACGGTCACACTTCAAGAGCAACGTTTTACCGTGATTGACGGTTATTATGCCAGCCCTAATCTATACCGACTGGTCGTCACCGCACCCGAGCATACTCCACTGAATCATGCAGGATATGCCTATTTGTTTGAGCTGAATCCAACCGTCTTATCGGCCTCAACCGAACCATCAGAAAACCATGCTAAGCCGTTGCAGCGTTATTACACGTTACGAAAAGCATGGCAAGATTCAGACAGCGCCTCTGTCCAAGCGTGGATAGATGTCTATGTTCATGGTGATACGCCAGGCGGTAACTGGGCGCGTTCTCTCAGCCCTGACATGCAAATCAAGAGCATGCGTGAGTATCCCGAAAATACAGAACACCTCACTGACGGTCAATGTTTACTCATCTGTGATGAAACGTCTTTGCCTACCGTGGCTCATTTATTAGAGAATTGGCAAAACCCACTACCGCCCCTTGTTATTGCCATCACAAACGATCCAGAGGATATAAATTATCTACAGGAGCTAAGACTGAGCGACCCATTACGCCATGATGCGCATTTTTTACAAAACAATTTACTACATATAGTTAATACGCCAACGGCCAACCTTGCTGAACAAATATCCGCCCTATTAAATACCTCATTAACAATATTGCCACTCAAAATCGGCAAAGTATGGGGCGCACTTGAAGCCACAGAGGTCAAATCATTAAGAAAACAACTAAAGACAACCTTAGACTTATCGCGTCAGGATATGGTGTTAAAAGTCTATTGGCGCGCGCAATGACCGTTGGTTTTTTACATATAGTTGAAAAACCTTAAAGTTGCGCCAGTGCTGCTGGTATCAATTTTTTGTAGCATCGAGCTGCGCAAGCACAGCAAGCCAGAAAAATTTGCACCAGCAGTACGTGTTGTACCGATATTACTTTTCACCGACTATATTTTGCAAACTATACCCTGAGCAAAGCTGCAATCTGCATGACACTCTGTATTCTTGACAGATAGGTTCACACTTAATGTGGCAATGTTATTGAAATGAAAACAATTATCATTATAATAAGCATTTAAACCAAACATGCTGGAAACATTCATGCAACTGTCTCGCTTATACTCTGCTCTATTTCGCCGTGATGCTTCCACTGTATCTCGTCAGCCACGCTCATTCAAATTCTTGTGCTCATCCTACTTATCCACCTCGGTAGTGATACTTGGGGCAAGCCAAGCGGCATGGGCACAAACAGATATCAATACCGATAACCAATCAGCTGAGCCTAGTGTTGTGCTGGATACTATTGTGGTGACCAGTAGTGCAGATGCGTCAGCGGATGGCCTACCGAGTGCCTACGCAGGCGAGCAAGTCGCAACGGGAAGCCGAGTTGGGCTCTTGGGCAATCAAGATATTATGGATACGCCCTTCTCTACCGTCTCATACACCAATGAATACATCACCAACCAGCAAGCACAAAGTGTGGGCGACCTGCTCAAAAAAGATCCCACTGTGCGTGTTGCCAGAGGCTTTGGTAACTTTCAAGAAGCCTATTTTATGCGCGGCTTTATCACGACCTCCGATGACACCATGTTCAATGGTCTATACGGTATATTACCGAGACAGTATATCGCGACTGAACTGTTCGAGCGTGTGGAAGTGCAGCGCGGCGCCTCTGCTATGCTAAATGGTGCGGCACCCAGCGGTGGTAACGCTGGCGGTACGATTAATCTGCTACCAAAACGCGCTGGTAATGAGCCATTGCGTGAGGTGACTCTCGGTTATGGTCAAGGCGATCAAGGCAAAGTGGCGGTAGATGTTAGTGATCGGTTCGGTGCAGAGGATGCTTTTGGTGTGCGCTTCAATGCCGCTTATCAAGATGGCGACAGCGCAATCGATGACGAATCCTCAACCTTAGGTCTAGCGGCTTTTGGTCTGGACTATAGAGGCGATCAGTATCGACTATCAGCAGACTTAGGTTGGCAGGATAATAAGCTGAAAGAAACTCGTCCTAGTGTCACGCTTGCGGGTGTTGCTGGAGTGCCGAATGCTCCGAAAGGATCAAAAAACTGGGCGCAGCCTTGGACGTATTCAAACGAAGAAGATGTGTTTGGTACGATTAGAGGCGAATATGACTTAAATGATAATATCACTGCTTATGGTGCTTATGGAGCTAGAATTAGCGACGAAGACAACTCTTTAGCGAATCTTACGGTATCTAATACCGATGGCACTGGATCTGTTTATCGCTTTGATAATATCCGAGAAGATAAAGTACAGAGTGCCGAGCTTGGTCTGCGTGGTCAATGGCAAACGGGTACGATTGATCATGACTGGGTAATAGCCGCAGACCTGTATGATCAAGAAGAAAAAGGCGCTTATGCTTTTGATTTTGGTAACCAGCTGGCCACTAATTTATATCGCCCCACTGACTATCGCGATAATAGCTGGTCAGATACCGCCGTTTTCGCTGGTAACGCAGACAATCCAACACTAACGAATGAAAAACAACTGCGAAGCTTTGCGCTGGCAGACACGATATCTATGTTCGATGACAAACTAAAAACTACCTTGGGTGTGCGTCATCAAAACATAGAAACAGCCAGCTATGACCCTAATACTCAAGCGCAAACTGCTAATTATGACGAAAGCAAATGGACACCAAGTGTTGGAATCGTCTATCAACCTAGCATGGACTGGTCTATTTATGGCAACTATATCGAAAGCCTAACTTCAGGATCAAGAGCACCTCTAGAGAATGGCGGTAATCCAGTCACCAATGCAGGACAAGACTTAGCCCCTTATGTCAGTGAGCAAACGGAAGTAGGCGTTAAGTATGACAATGGTACGATTGGCAGTAGCCTAGCTGTATTCCGTATTGATGCAGCACGTGCTTATATTGATGACACCAATACCTTTGCGGCAGATGGTAAAAATCGTCATCAAGGAGCTGAATTATCAGTCTTTGGTAGTCCAAGCGAAAACATGCGCCTAATCGCGGGTGTCAGTTATTTAAGTGCCAAACAAAAAGACACAGGTAATGTCATGTTAGACGGCAATCGAGTCATTGGTTTACCTACACTACAAAGCAACGTCAACCTAGAGTATGATTTAGCAGCAGTCGAAGGATTAACATTGACAGGCGACGTTATCCATACAGGTGCTCGTTATGCGGATAATGCCAACACCTTAAAGGTTGATGGCTATACCACGCTAGACCTTGGTGCTCGCTATAAAACTATGCTGGCAGGACAAGATGTCACATTGAAAGGCATGGTGACGAATGTCACTGGTGAAGATTACTGGCAATCAGTGGGCGGTTATGCAGATGCTGGCTACTTAAATGCAGGTGAACCCACTGCCTTAAAAGTGTCAGCGACTTTCGACTTTTAAGACGCATGGTTTTTAAAACATACAGCTTTTAAAACTCACAGTTTTTAAGACGTACGGTTGAACCATACTTATACGATTTCAATAAAAGGGATTAGGCGCGACCTACTCCCTTTTATGCCATAAAAAATACGTAAAATTCATTCTATTACTGAGTCACTATGTCCTCTCGCGCTACAGCTTCTTTATATCATATGATTTGGGCACACTATCGTCTGCCTTTTCTTAAAGTCATTTTACTTAATTTGGTGAATGCAGCGGTCAGTGTGGGCATCATCGCTTATATCAACCACACCTTTATTAGCCAACCTGTTTTCAACACTTTATCATGGGTAAGTTTGGGCTACTTTGCTGCCTTGGTGGTAATGCTACTGGTCACGACTTTTGTATCGCAGTATGCATTGACACGTTTGGGGCACAAGTTTGTTTATGAGCTTAGAACCAAACTGGTCAAACAAATCATCGATACCAGCGTGCCGCAAATAGATCATTTGGGTAGTGCACGGTTACTCGCCAGCCTGTCCTCAGATATCCAATCCATCACGGTGGCTTTTGTGCGTATGCCAGAGCTGGTACAAGGTATTATCTTATCGGTGGGTGTCGCTCTTTATCTGGGTTGGCTATCGCTGCCATTACTTTTGATTGTCATGTTTTGGATTGCTATGACGATTTGGATCAGTACCATTTTAGTCAAGCATGTTTATGCGCATCTGACAGAACTGCGAGACATTAACGATCTTTTATATCAAGACTATGAATCCATCATAGAAGGCCGCAAGGAGCTAGCCCTCAATCAACACCGCGCTGAAAAGTTATACAAAACCGATTTTTTGACGCATGCCAAATCGTACGAAAATACCGTGGTCAAGTCTGATACGTTTCATTTATCAGCAGTGAATTGGTCAAACATCATGATGTTTGCAGCGATTGGCGTGGTGTTTGCGGTGTCTAATTATCTTGATATACCTATTGCGGTCGCTACTACTTTCTCCTTAACAATTTTGTTCGTACAATCGCCGCTGCTACATGCTGTAGGTGCTTATCCAACCCTACAAACAGCACAAGTGGCGCTAGACAAAATCCAATCTTTAGCACTGGCCGATTATCAAGCAGAATTTGCCACGGATGTTGCGGTAAAAGACTGGCAATCCATTTCTTTGACCGATATTCACTACCGGTACGAAAACAATCACTCTGATACACCTGTCTCAGGGACAAAAAATACAACTCACGCCAACCATATATTAAAAGATGTCAATCTAACCTTAAGACGTGGCGATGTGGTGTTTTTGATAGGTGCGAATGGTAGCGGCAAATCCACCCTTGCAAAAATCATGACGGGGCTTTTTACGCCTACCACGGGTTCTGTACACATAGACAAACAACTGATTGACTCACAGAACAATGCCGATTATCGACAGTTATTTTCTGCCATTTTTAGCGATCAGCATTTGTTTAAACAGCTTATCGGCAGTCATGGCAATGATCCTGATATGACGCTGGTGAACACATGGTTGCACAAGTTAAACCTACAAGACAAAGTCAGTGTGACCGACCATCGTTTGTCTACCGACAAGTTATCGCAAGGACAACGTAAACGATTGGCCATGCTGATTTCCGTAGCGGAACATAAGGACATACTGTTACTGGATGAATGGGCTGCTGACCAAGACCCTGCTTTTCGCAGAGTATTCTATCAAACACTGATTCCCGAGCTCAAAGCCCTAGGCAAAACCCTATTCATCATTAGTCATGATGACAGCTATTTTGAGCATGCAGATCGATTGTTACTCATGAAAGAAGGCAAGCTAATCGAGTTAAACGCTGAAGAACGACAGCGTGCCAGTGCCGATGCAATCTCGATGTTGAAATAATACCAGTGCTAAAAACAAAGCAATGACGATAGCAAAAAAGGGGCATCCATTAGACAGATGCCCCTTCTTACATTCAAAAAAACACTTATTAAATGTACTCTTCTATTTTAACAGTTTCTGTAAAAATCCCACCCGAGATATCAACACAAAATCTAATAATCCAATGACGACAATAGCGATGATGGCGGTTGGGAAGATGACTGCCACTGCCAATAAAACAATAGCAAACGGCCACCATACAGACAATCGCTGACCACGTGCTGGTGGATTTAGGCCGCGGCTTTCATTGATACCACGAGGGCGACGCTGCCACCACATGACATAACCACTCACACAAATGGCAATGACAGACAGACAAAACAAGACATTGGCCAGCACACTCCACCATCCGAGTGTGCCCATATGAATCGCAGCGCCTGCTGCCATAAACTTGCCAAAAGCATTGTAATCATCAAAACGAATATCAGCCAATACGTTACCTGAATAGCGGTCAATATGTACTGTGCGATCAGCCGTTGGGCTGCTCATATCATAGCTCATGGAGTCTTGACTCACTGTCCAAACACCCGTACTGCCTTGTGGTAAATTCAATTGATAACGACCTTCAAGGCCAATTTCACGAGCATATTGGTCTACCATATCAATCATAATAGGTATGTTGGGCGCAATACCATGCTCACCCATGGTCGTTCCTGATACCGGCATCGGCGTCAATTCAAGCACCCAAGGCACTTCTTTGGCTTTGCCCGCATTTAACACACTGCCGTGCGTGGGCATATCAGCGGACGTTGAACCATGAACGTGTGGTGCTGGCGCAGACTCATTCATACCAGCATGATGTTGGCTGTGGTCAATAGACACAGGCATAGGTGCAACGCCCCACTTGCCCGCCGGAAACTGACTCCACGCTTGCACCACTCTCTCGCCCCACACGCCCGCCCATGCCATACCCGAAATACAAAAAAACAGCAGCAACACAGAGATCCAACTACCTAGAGTCGCATGAATGGTACGAAACAATGAGCGTTTTGTCTGACGATTAATATGGTCATCAGGAATCAACATGCTTTTTAGTGACTTGCGTTTTTGCCACCATAAATACCAACCCGTTAAAATCATTAGTATCGTCAATGATGCAGCGGTTTCTAGGAGATAATCCCCAACTTTGCCGAGCAACAAGTCACTGTGAATACTATCAAAAGTGTAATATAAATTATCATTAGTCGGTGTACTGTCAACGACAGCAGCCGTATAAGGATTCACCGCCACCATCGTGTCCTGATCTACGGATTTGACCTGAAACAAAGCCACTGTGTCTGTATCACGAGGCGCGATATATTTGACAAGCGTACTGTCAGGTAAAGCCGTAAGCGCACTTTTGGCTTGGGTAGAAATAGGCGCTGGTACAGTCGATTCTGGAACCACAATGGTTAAGCGATCATGGTCTCGGCCTGCGGTGTTGGACATAAACAACATGCCAAGCGCGGTACACGCTAAAACAATCAAAAAAGGTGCGACAAACATTCCAGCATAAAAATGCCAACGCCATACCGTAAAATAGCGTTGATTTTCAGTGGGTTGACGTGCTTGCCTATTCATAAATTTGACCTTTATAGCCATACCAATCTCAAAAATCAGAGTAGCAAAGAAAACGAGTATGAGTACTACACATGGTAGGCCAAACGATTTTAACGCGGAAAATCGTATTTTTGAGATTGATAGCCGTTTAAGATAAAAACAACATGCCTTGAATAACTTTTAGACCAATAAGCTGCCTATAATAACGATTGCATCATACGAGAAAACCTATTTGAACACCACTCTCAATCACTAGTGATTCTTATGATCTCAAATATTTTTGACCTAATCATATGGTTTTAAACGATATTAATTTTGTCACCTGCATCCGCTACAGTCGATGCTAAATAAAACAGATACATTATATTCCAATGCTGAACGGGTATAAATTTTTCTTGCGTGCTATGCCGTTGCATTGCAGCTCGATGTGGCGAAACTTCTCGTTTAAAGATAAGCATTCCAGTCCCACTGACTCCTTTTTATACTGATCTCACTACATCTCATTATAAAAACCTCATTACTCAGTATTTCTGATCCTTCTCAAAGCTCTCTCACTGTAAGTTTTTAATGATAACAATAATCATTAATGTTATCATTACCTGCATTATTTAACCATCTAGAAATATTGTCTTTAATAATTATTACCCAAAAGGAAACATAATGCGGTCGCCTTTACTGTCCCAATCTATTCACAAAAAACGTCTAACAATTGCAGTGCAAATTGGCCTATTAATGAGCATGAGTCATGTCGCTTATGCGGAAGATACGCCAAACAGTAACGGAAACAATGAGATTGCCACGCCATCGACCACCTTAGATGCGATTACCGTCTATGCGGACGGCTATCGCAGTACCGGCACAAAAACAGCGTTAGATCCCACCGATGCACCAATGAGTTATACCAGAATCGATCAAGAGCTATTACAAAAGCGGCAAGCGGACAGTGTCAATGCCGCACTCCGTTATGAGCCAGGCATCACTGCCGAGAGTCGTGGTACGGTGTCTATTTTTGATGAGTACAATATTCGCGGTTTTAAGACCTACTCTAATTTTTACGATGGGCTCAGATTGCCTTATGATGGTGCTTGGAATCTGATGCCGCAAGTAGACATTTATGCAACTGAAGCGGTAGAAGTATTAAAAGGCCCAGCATCCTCACTCTATGGTTACGCGTCACCCGGTGGTATGGTCAATCAAGTAGCCAAAACGCCAAAAAGTACCCAAGCATCTGAGGTGCAACTTCGACTTGGCAATCAAAACCTAACAGAAATAGCCGTCGATACTACCGGACCCATCACAGACACGCTCAATTATCGTTTTGTGGCTTTAAAGCGCAGAAAAGATGGGCAAATGCAGACCACAGAAGAAGAACGCACCCTGATCAATCCATCACTTGAATGGCAAGCGACAGAGGACGTCTCCGTTTTGGCCAATCTTTTTTATCAAGATGATCCAGAAATGGTGCCTTCGACCCCGCTGCCTGCCGTTGGCACAGTCTATAACGCCAGCTATGGAAAATTGGGCAGCGATGGTTATGCTGGCGACGAGTGGAATCACTTTAGCAAAGAAGTACTTATGCCAAGCGTCACCATCAACTGGGATATCAATGACCAGTTAACGTTCAAACACATATTGCGCTATACCGATGCGAAGGCCAAGCAGCGTAATATGTACAATTCAGAAGGATTGGTCAACGGTAGTGATAAAATCCTAAACCGCGTGGCCTACACCACCGATGAGAGCATGAATAACTGGACCACTGACAATCAGCTTGCTTATCAATTAGATACTGCCAATACCTCACACAATCTATTGTTCGGTGTGGAATATCAAGAGACAAACAGCACCGCGACTTACTATGATGCTGGCGCAGCTGGCACTCCAAATCTTGATTTGTCTAACCCCGATTTTACACAAATTGATACCGACACCCTACCATTAGATGTCTATCACCAAAATGAAGATATCGAACAAAGTCAGCTGGGGTTTTATATACAAGACGAGATGCAGTGGCAGGATTTGACGGTAGTGGTAGGCTTGCGCCATGATAATTTTGACAGTATCACTGAGCAAACTAAGGCTTCTGAAGGTGCTGTTTATAGTGACAAAACAATTGATAACGGCGCCTCAAAAACCAGTGGTCGTCTCGCTGCTATTTATGACTTTGACAATGGGCTATCGCCTTACGCCAGCTATTCACAATCGTTCCAGCCAGTCGTTGGCAGTAATTTTATTACCAACGATCCGTTTGAACCTACCACTGCTGATCAGTTAGAAGCTGGCATCAAATACCTCTCTGCCGACAGAGCCACACAAGGCACGCTAGCGGTATTTGATATCACTCAAAAGAACGTCGTGGTAGCAGATGACATCAACTATAGAAGTCAAACGCAAACTGGTGAAATTGCCTCAACAGGTTTTGAGGTATCTGGCAGTCATATGCTCAATGACTGGGTAGATATCGCTGCAAGCTACAGCTATACCGATGCGGAGATTACAGAAGACGAAATCAATCCCGAGGTAGTCGGTAACACTCCAGCGCAAACTGCCAAGCACAAAGCCACACTATGGGCAGATTATTATGCTACGGATAAACTTACTCTCAACGCAGGTGTTCGCTATCAAAGCGGCATGCAAATTGATAAACAAAACTCAGATGAGCTGCCAAGTGTGACTTTGGTAGATATCGGCGGCAATTATAAAATCAATCCGATGCTCACTGTTGGTGCCAGTATCAACAATCTCTTTGACAAAACTTATGTAGGTGCCTGTTATGACATCAATAACTGCTGGATGGGCCCAGAGCGCCAGATGTCAGTCAGCCTAAAAGCCAATTTTTAATCACTGTAGAACCTTGCCGTTACCAGAGAATGTCAATCGTATAGATTGGCTTTCTCTAAAGTGATAAATTAAGATATTAAACAGCTAAAAGAAGGAAAGATATAAAATGGCAAAACCCAACCCCAGAGTACTTGATGTTATTCGTACGAAATATATCACCCCAAACATGTGCCGCGTCACGCTTGGTGGCGCTGGATTGGCAGATTTTCCAGTCGACCAAGAAAGTGCTTATATCAAACTCATTTTTCCTCAGGGCGAAGAACATCGACCACTGATGCGCACGTATACTATAAGCGTCCAACGTAACGATGAAATCGATGTCGATTTTGCTTTGCATGAGGCTGAAGGTCCTGCCTCGACGTGGGCGCGAAATGCGCAAGTGGGCGACCAAATATTAGTGGGTGGCCCCGGCCCCAAGAAGCTCATCAACAACGATGCCGATTGGTTTTTATTGATCGGCGATATGACTGCCCTACCAGCGATTACCGTCAACCTTGCCCAGCTGCCTAATGACGCACGCGGTTATGCAGTAATAGAAATCACGACTGAGACAGATCGTCAAACCCTCAAAACGCCAGAAAACGTTGAGATTCATTGGGTCATTAATACCACGCCAAATGCTGAAAACTGCCCTTTACTTGAGCGCACTAAAACCCTGACTTGGCTAACAGGAGAGCCAGCAGTTTGGGCAGCTTGCGAATTTCACAGTATGCGTGCCTTACGCCAATACTTTAAAGTAGAGCGTCCGATAGCAAAAACGCATTTATATATTTCAAGCTATTGGAAAGTTGATAACACCGAAGATCAGCACAAAATTGAAAAGCGCAACGATGCAGAAATTGTCGAATAATATGCTATGCACACGTATGATTCTAATTCATACACCGATTGGTTGTATTAAATGACCCGTTTTGAGATATGTCGTTGCGCCTTCTAACCCTGACTTTATCGGTGCATAATCACCTACGGGTAGACGTATCCACCCACCTCGCTTATAAACCTGCTTATCGTCTATCAGCTCGCCTTCTAACACCAGAATTTCTGCACCACCTGTGATGATTTCATCCGTAAATAGTGCCTCACCTGCCGATAGACGTTGTAAGCTCACCTGTTCGATACCATCTGCAAACAGTGGGCAAACATCGCGGTGGTTTTGGCGTTGCCAGTTTGTGTTATCGCAGGTATCAATAGCCACGTGATGAGATTCGTTGGCTGACATCTGCCGTAACTTGACAAAAATGAGCGCGCCCTCATCACTATAAGGTTGATGGCCAGATGCTGGCGGATTGCGCAGATACCAGCCTGCTGGATAATGTTGGTCATCTGCAGAAAAAGTCCCTGACAGCACCAAAATCTCTTCACCATTAGGATGCATATGATGAGGAAAATAAGACTGAGGTGCATAGCGCACAAGGCTGGTGGCGCGTGCTTTTTCTGCGCCAACGCGATCAAACATCACACGCTCCACTCCTTTTTGTGGTGACTTGACCCATTGATGTTGCTCAGGCGTGAGGGATGCGCGGCGCGAGAAGTCTGCGTTAATGAGCATAAAGTATTATCCAAAACTGGTTATGATCGTTTGATTCGGCAGTCGGTTTAGAGATTCATCTTATAACGCTATGGTTTTACTTTATTCTACGGTTTTAAAGTTTATAAACCAAAGGGTTAGCGTACCAAAATCACAGGTGATAACGTGCTGGCGATGATTTCCGTCGTGGTGCTACCCAGAAACAATTGCTGCAACTTAGAATGCCCATATGCACCCACCACCATTATATCGATGCGATTGTCTACTTGAAATTCTAGCAACCCATCAACGGCATCAGCAGCCGATAAGTGATGCGCGTCTACCATAAAGCCAGCAGCCTCTAATTGTGCAGCAGCCGCACTTAAGCTCTGTTTGGCGGTGTCATTATGGTTACCTATCATGACGATATGGCCTTGCATGCCTTTTAATACAGGGCTTCTCGCCACCATCCATGCCGCCTTAATAGCCGTTTTGCTGCCATCAAAAGCAATCATATATGAGAGTGGCTCTTTAAAGGTCTCTGAGCAAATTAACACAGGAACCTCGGAGGCACGCGCAACCGTTTCGATTTGACTACCGATATTAATACGACTGTCTTTATGATCTTCGCCGCGCCGTCCCATAACGATGGCACGGTTTTCTGCTTTAAAGTGATTGATGGCTGGTAGCAATTTGCCGTGACGTTGATAAATATGAATGTCAACATGCTCAAAGTTTTCTCGAATATGACTTTTTGCATCTTGTACTAAGGCGTTGCTATAACTGTTTACAACCTTCGCTCTTTGTTCGTCCAGCTGAGTCAATTCTTCTAACAAAAACTCACGGCTATTGATGCCTATTGCACCTGATAAATCACGTCTGATCGAAGCAGGAACGTCACTAACATGCAATAATCCAACTGGTAAATTCAGCTTGCTGGCATACCATGCTGCATAATCACAAACCGATTCAGTCACTGCCGAGCCGTCAATACAGGCCAAAATGTGCTGTGATGGTGTCATAATTCATCCTTAAATTTGATTGGTTAATCCTATGTCGTTCCTGATGTCTGATCAAGCTATCTCTTAGCCCGAAGCATGTCCTAAATACGATAAAAACAAACGCATCTATTGACTCGATAATAACCAATTTAAGTCGCTTCTTCCAGTAACAGACTCATTATTCTACTCTACCGTTAGTATCGCTATCACAATCACTCAGTATAGTTTGCTACAATGTCTTTTTTAGCATTTACGATGAAAGCATCGTTATTTAGGTGAGAGAATTATGGCAAAGAATGCCCTACAGGCTCAGTTATTAAAAGCGGGATTGGTGGATAGTAAAAAAGCCAATAAAATCAGTAAGCAAGCGCAGCATGCCAAGCGCACTGGCGATTCAGAAAGTATGGAAGCCAAAAAAGCGTTGGCAGAAGCCCAAGCAAAAAAGCTAGAGAAAGATCAAAAGCTTAATCAAGAAAAGCAGCGTGTTTTAGAAGAAAAAATGCTCAAAGCCAACATTGTGCAAATGATTAAGCAGCATCAGATTACCGATACAGATGGCGACGTCAGCTATCAATTCGTCGATAATGCTAAAGTCAAAAAAATTGCAATTACTCAAAAACTCTATGACCAAATTGTCGTCGGTCATGTGGTGATTGCGCGATTGGAAACAGGCTATGCGCTACTCCCTCGCCCGCTGGCAGATCGTATCGATACAAAAATGGGAGGCTTCATGGTTGTGTCTAACGATACCTCAGAAGAGACGTTAGCAGAAGACGATCCTTATGCTGCTTATGTCATTCCAGATGATTTAATGTGGTAATAACTTACCTTTATAATGATCGTTAAATCAGAAACCCTTTATAGCATTGCATGTCTATAAAGGGTTTGTTTTACTTCTTTCATTTAGGATCGACTATATTTACATTATACCGCTACTGGTACGTCTTGATGTTTTAGGCCAATGGTTCTTAACTTGCCTTTCTCATCTACCTCTTTAATAATCAACGACCACTCATCATTTATCTCAACCATATCGCCTGAAACTGGAGCTGTATCTAAGCTACCTGTCACATACTCAGCGACCGTTTGTTCCCACATACTTTTTGAGCCGTCTTCGTCTTTCGACTTCAAATTCTCTACAAGCGAGTCGGATTCCATAATTCCGGTAAAAAACGGCAAATCACCAAGCTTCACACTCGGTGACAGCAGCCAATCACCATAAAAGTCATCGATAACTTTACGGTCGAGCGTCGTGTCATTAAATATCTTGGCGATTTTACTGGCATGGTTGCCGCGCATGGCGTACCAGACGCTATCGCCATATTTTAGCTTGGTATCTTCATCAACCACTACGATCTGTTGAGCACGTACCAACGCAAAAACACTGATTTCGTCAGGGCTGATGCGCCGAGAGATGTCCATTGGATGGCGGCCAATAGCAAACGCACCTGCTTGAACTTCAAACTCATACAAGGTAATACTCGCCTTGTCCGACACCCAAACTTCATTCTCTTCTTTTGGATCTTTATTATTCGGAATGCGTACTTTAAATAGATTGGCCATAAACGGAATGGTCGTTCCTTGCAAAATTAACGACAAGACCACCACACCAAAAGCGATATCGAACAGCATAAAGGCGTTATCTATCCCCGCCATCACTGGCAACATGGCAAGAGTAATCGGCACAGCCCCGCGTAAGCCGACCCAAGAAATAAACCCAATCTCTCTGTCTTTGAATTTAAATGGCTTGACACTGGTATAGACAGCGATAGGACGGGCGACCAAAATCATAAAGGCCGCAATCGCTACAGAATAATGCCAAACATTGATGACGTTCGATGGAGTGACCAATAATCCAAGTACCACAAAGAGCACCGCTTGTGATAACCACGCAAAGCTATCCATCACGCGCATGACATGCTCAGTAGAGCGCACTTTATGATTGCCAATCAGCACACCTGTGAGATAAACGGCCAAAAAGCCACTGCCGCCCAGCAAGTTGGTGGCCGCAAAAACCGCCAAGCCAGCAGACAGTATCAAAATAGCATACATACCCTCTGCCAAATGCAATTTGGGCAATAATCGCGCCAGCAGATAGCCGAAAAGCACGCCCATCCCTAGACCAACACCCAGCTGCTGCAACAGCAAAATTAAAAAACCAAGCGCTGTCTGACCTGCGGGATCAACATTTAACGCAATCAGTCCCGTGACCAATAAAATAGCCAATGGATCGTTGCCACCCGATTCTAATTCGAGTGTGGCTTGGACGCGGTCATTGAGCTTGACGCCACCATTGCGCAATAGCGAAAATACCGCAGCTGCGTCAGTCGAACCTACAATGGCTGCCATCAACAAACCAAAACGCCAATCGACATCGAGCAACCAAGTAACGAACACGCCAAGCACCATTACCGTGACCAATACACCCCAAGTTGCTAGAGTTATTGCTGGTTTCAGACCGACTCGAAACGACTTAAAAGACGTACGCAAACCACCGTCTAACAAGATACAAGCTAAGGCTGCTTGACCGACAAAATTGGCAAGCGCATATTGGGAAAACTCAATACCCAAGATACCCTGTTCGCCTGCCAACATCCCCACCATCAAAAACAATAGTAATAATGGTACGCCCAGTCGCGCTGATAATGTACTTGCCATGATACTGGCAAAAATCAACAATGCCCCTACCAGATACAGGATATTTAAGGTATCCATCTTTTTTAAGCCCTATTTTTATAAGTTATGATACGTTGAGTGATTTTGGTGACGCTAAGGTTATTTTGCGAGCGCTCGGCACAAAAAATATAACAATAAGCAGCCTTAAGCAAAGCGGCAATATGATTTTTAATCTATGTTTAAAAGATCCATGCGCGTTCTAAAATTGGCTTTAAGAATAACATTTACAATCAAATTTAGAGATATTATCTTTAAAAAATCGATGTAAAAGAGACAGCTTATAAAGAATCTTTTTGCTTAATTAACCAAAATCACAAAAATGCTCGAAAAAAAACCCATTCAGTCGTGAAACCAAATGGGGTCTTTTATTTTTGTGATAAAAGCCAATTACCTACTCTTAATCTGCTTTTGGCTTTAATGCAGCAGCGATATCGGCCAGTAATGGTGGAATATCTTGTTTGCCTGCTATCACTTCTATCAGCACCATTTTATCTGTGGTATCAGCGGCTTTTAGCAAGGCTGCTTTTAACTCGCCAGCAGTTTCAACCTTGAGCAGCAACGTATTGTCATCGTTGCCACCAAACGCTTTTGGCATCGACTGCCAATCACATTTAGGAATATCATTGTAGCGTTGGTTTTCACCATGAATCGCCCGCTCAACGGTATAGCCATCATTATTAACAAGGACAATGACAGGGTTGATGCGCTCTTGGAACATTACGGCCAATTCTTGAATGGTCAACAAGGCTGAGCCATCGCCAATCAGTAACACACTCCGCTTGTGTGGCGATGCAATGGCCGCACCCAAACTGGCAGGCAAAGTATAGCCGATTGAACCCCACATCGGCTGTCCGTAGCAGGTCACGCCTTCTGGCAGGCGGACATCACTGATACCAAAATAGGCCGTCCCTTGCTCAGCAAATACCAAATTATTATGGTCTAAGCGATCCGCAATAATATGCCAAAGGTCATCCTGTCTGATCGCTTCATCATCTTTGCCGTTTTGCTCGTGCGGCTTCACTTCTTTGCAGAATTGTTTAGGTACGATCTTAATGCCTGAGGTCAGTACTTCGTGTAAGGTTTGCAAGGCATCTTTTAGAGAAATCGGTGCAAAGTTCTGACCGCTGATAGACGCACGCTCATAATGCAAATCAACCACGACATCGTCATCGATATCTTGGCTAAAACCTGCGGTCGTGGTATCGGTATATTGCACGCCAATTTTTATCAAGCATTCGCAGTTTTCTACCGCGTCTTTGACGATTGGACGTGACGCCACACCAGCATAAGTCCCTGCCCAGCGCTCACTGTTTTCATCGAGTAACGTTTTGCCCCATGACAGCGTTGTATAAGGAATTTCAGTATCGGCAATGAGTGATTTTAGCTGATTTTGTAGCCCCAAACGATGCACCATTAAATCTGCCATTAAAGTCGTGGTTTTGTTTGGCAAAAATTCGATCAGCGCCTGTTTAAAATCGGCTAAAGCGGCTTGGCTGGTGATATTTTCTTCACTATCAATCAGTTTGGTAGACGGCGGATAAATGGGCTGTCGTGCCACATCAGGTGATAACATCAAGTAACCAGGGCGGTGTTTTTTGAGAATTAAGCGAATCACTCTATCAATTTCTGATGCGGCATTTTCCGGTGTGATTTGTGCACGAGCAACAGTCACAGGCTCGACCATTTTTATAAAATGATTGAATACGCCATCACCCAATGAATGATGGATTCGACGTTTGGCATCTTGTAGTGCGGTACTGGGTGCGCCTACGATATGCAATACTGGCGCATACTCAGCAAAAGAGCCTGCCGTCGCATTGATTGCTGATAGCTCGCCTACCCCAAAAGTCGTCACCATCGCTGCGAACCCGCGCTCGCGCGCATAACCGTCTGCTGCGTATCCTGCATTTAACTCATTGGTGTTACCTACCCAGCGTAATTTGTCAGAGGCAATAATATTATCTAAAAAAGACAAATTAAAATCGCCAGGCACGCCAAATATTTCAGAGGCGCCTGCTTCTGCGACACGATCAAACAAGTAATCGGCGATGGTATATTGTTGACTCATTTTTTATCCTTGTAACTTATCTTTGTAAGTATTGAAAATTGTGAATGTGATTAAGGTTAAATTATAAAGTGCATCCCTGCTTATTTATGTAATACAAATATTTTGGAATACATATCATAATAAACCGTTATAACATAAATTCATGGCTAGAAGACATGCCTATTTTATTAACTTTATTTTTTTTCATCATGAGTGTTGACACACCAAAAAAACTGCGTATAATACGCCTTCATCATCTGATGTTACTTAAATGATGATTCAGCGGGAATAGCTCAGTGGTAGAGCATAACCTTGCCAAGGTTGGGGTCGAGAGTTCGAATCTCTTTTCCCGCTCCAAATACTTAAAAAGCCTCACTTAACAGTGAGGCTTTTTTTTTGTCCAATTTTCGGGGTTTGTAGAAGATTTATCGAAATATCTTTTTGAATATAGTTAAGTTTATCTACTCAGTCAAAAAGCTCGTTTTCGGTGTGGTGCCCATTTGATGCCCAAACTGTGCCCTGCCCTAAAACCTCACACACATAACTGACCACAACTTAGCTATTTTTCGCTAAAAAACCATCATGACACCTAACCTAGTAAATTTGGCACTATGATAATTTTGAACCCAACCTCAATTCAGCAAAGAACGTGTTTTTTAGACGCCTCATTTATTGGAAATGTATTTAAGATTCATAGTATTCAAAGCTAATCATCACTTAAAAAATGATGACTACAACCTAACAATAGAAAATTATTAAGCCTCGTAAGTATCTTTTGTCTCTAGTAGACCTTTAGCTAGAAACTCCCTATCAAAGGTTATCACGATAGTCAATCTACTGCTCTTCTAAAGAGTTCCCTTTGTTAAGTTCATCTGGAACATACTTCAAAATATCTCCTGGCGTTACTTCTAATACATTACATAGCTTACTCAAAGTATCGAACTCAATTCTAGTCGTATCATCATTATAGATCCTATGCAGCGTCGATTTACTAATATCTGTCATTCTCACTAAATCTGCCACACGCAACCTTCTTTCTGCCAAAAGAACCGGTAAGTTACATGAAATCACAATAAATTCCTTATTGGTAAGTAAAAAGTACTTGCCAATGACTACTTTTCTGATAATACAGTACTCGTTGGCAACAACAAAGTGTTTATTAAAAACCATTTAATACTGACTGGAGAACTATTATGTCACAGACTTATCTCACTACTCAAGAATTAGCCGATCGTATCAAATACGATGCACGTACTATTCGTAACCAACTTAAGGACACTGTTTTGATTGAAAACATCCATTACATTCGTCCTTTTGGCGGTCGCAAGATTTTGTACGTTTGGGAGCGTATCGAAGAGGATATGTGCAAGCCGGTTATGAGTGCCATTAACGGTATGGCTTTACAATAAGTTTTATTAAACAAGGAGTCAAATAATGGCGTCAATAAGATCGAGACGTGGCAAGCTATTCGTAGATTTTCGATATATGAATATGCGTTGCCGTGAGACGACTAATCTCACAGACACTCCAGCTAATCGAAAGAAGTTGGCTAAAATTATCGAAAAAATGGAAGCTGAAATAACCCTAGGCATCTTCGACTACGCTGCTTACTTTCCAAAAAGTGAACGGGCACAGGAGATGATGGCACTGGCTAATAGAGCCGAAGCTTGTATCAGTCGCAATCCGACCTTTAGGGAGTTTTCGGAAACGTTTTTTGAGGAGAGGAAGATTGAATGGCGGCCGAGCTATCGGCAAAAGACACAGATTATTTTGAATAAGTATTTATTACCTGAGTTTGGTGGTAAAGCGGTACATGCCATAAAAAAACCAGACTTACTGACCTTCCGTAGCTCCCTCGCCAAAGTTCGTTACGGTAAAGATGGTCAGTCAAGTCTGTCAGTAGCACGAATCAATCAGATCATGATACTTCTTCGTATGATACTAGAAGAAGCGTCAGATCGCCATGAGTTTGAGATGCCTTATAAAAATATTAAGAATCTCAAGCAGGCTCGTCCTGATGTAAATCCTTTTACGCTGGCTGAGGTATGGCTGATTTTAAAATATGTACGCGCTGACTATAAGCCTTACTACACCATTCGCTTCTTTACAGGAATGCGTACCAGTGAAATAGATGGGCTGAAGTGGGACTGCATTAACTTTGATCGCCGTGAGATCAGTATAAGAGAGGCATTAGTGAATGGTGAGATGGGTCCAACAAAGACATTAGGCTCACAGCGTGATATTGCGATATCGCAGTTGGTCTACGATGCTTTGCTAGAGCAGAAAGCACGCACCTATGGTAAGTCAGAGTTCGTATTCTGCAACTCACAGGGCAATCCCATGGAGTACCGTAATGTGAATAGACGGGTATGGAAACCCACGCTTGCCCTACTCGGTTTGAAACATCGGCGTGCTTATCAGACTCGACATACCGCAGCGACTCTCTGGCTCGCTGCTGGTGAGAATCCTGAATGGATAGCTCGGCAAATGGGTCACAGTAGTACGGAGATGTTGTTTCGGGTCTACAGCCGCTATGTCCCTGATATTACCCGTCAAGATGGCTCAGCGATGGATAACTTGCTCTTAGCGAGTAAGGAGAAGTTAACAGGTGCATCGAATAGCTCTGGAGCTGAAGCACTAATCACGAATGCACAAACTGACAAGGAGACGTCACAATGAAAATCATCAATTATGAGGAGCTGTTTGGTGAGTTTAAACCTGATGGTGCAATCAGTATAGATGCAAACCTTATTGCTAATGCATTGATGCGTGAGTTGTATATTTCATCTGGTCATCAACTCGCACGCTTCTTAGGAGTGAAACACTGCTTTGATAATGATATGGCGATGCGGGTATGGGTGCAGAAGCGCTTGGATGCAAGTTTTGGTTATGTGGTTGAGGATATGCGTTGTCAGCTTCAGAGCAAGCTTTATGAGCTATTACCGCACTCTGAATATGTCGGCTACTGAGGAGAACATGATGAGTGTAAAGCTTCAGCCGAATATGACGCAGAACGCACGCGATCTAAAAATCTGTGAGGATTACTGGGCATACGATAATAAAGGTGATTATATCGCACATGTCGAAACCATCTGTGAGAAGTATGAGATTAGCCCTCAATTATTTTTCGAGACAATCGGTGAGTGTTTTGCTTATTTAGATGATGTGCGATGCGAATACTGTGGTTATGTGTGTCCTCTACAGATACCGGCAGACATTCCGTACATGCGGGCAAAAGACAGTTGGTGCTGTGAAGTATGTGAGCATGCCTTGTGGCGGGAAAACAATCACAGATAAGTCGTTCAAATTTTAAAGCCAGATAGCTTAGGTTGTCTGGCTTTTTTGTGGGCAGCAGATCTTCTCTTAGATACAGCTCAAATTTAGTGTGCCACTACAACGTCGAGATGGTTTATTTTTTGGTCAAGATAGCCCAAACTAAGACCTCTAAAAAAGGTAGAGGGTAGTATGAGCCAAGTTTAGGCTAAAAACTTGGCTTTAAAAGGTAAATACAGAAAAAAAGCTAGTTTAAAATTGACTGTAGTCTACTTTAACGAGTTTAGATTGCTGAACCTTTTTTAGTTTGAATGTCTTGGTCTTTTCATCCCAAATGTTGACATAATAGGTGATAAGTTGTTTACCGGTGGTTTCGTTGACTTTCTCGCCTTCACAATTGCGGCTTATAAATAAGCGGCTATTTGGATAGAAAGCCAAACGCTCGTTGTCATCGAGTTCCGCTCCGTCTGCGAAGCATTCTGCGCCACTTTCATAAGGGGTGACACTGTCCTCAGTTTCACCCAGTGGGATATCGTATACTTTGCCAGTACGTTTATCAATCATAGCCCCTGACACACAGCTTGTACCACAGCCCCAGGTTGTCACGATATAGTTACCCGCGAAGTTAATTTCACCATCTTTATGAGCTTCTTTCAGACGAGTACGAAAAGAGCTCCAGTCACCTAATTTTAAAGGTGCTTGTTTACCGTTATAAATTTTAGCAGGGTATTTTTCAAAGCTGTAACCAGCGATGGTTTCAGCATGAGAGGTAGAGATACAAGCCAAGGCAAAATAAAGATAAGCCGCAAGCTTTTTCATAAGAATTCCTTTTTTAATAGGGGTCAGTACAGAAAACGGAAATTATAGTATGGTAAGTACATTTGTTTAACTCCACATCAACTAAGTTAAATAATTTTTTCTAAA
The DNA here is from genome assembly GCF_000471625.1 of Psychrobacter aquaticus CMS 56. Classification (GTDB taxonomy): domain Bacteria; phylum Pseudomonadota; class Gammaproteobacteria; order Pseudomonadales; family Moraxellaceae; genus Psychrobacter; species Psychrobacter aquaticus. Next base: position 11,778 of record NZ_AUSW01000035.1, on the reverse strand, counting down.
ATTACTTACTAAAATAATAACCTGATAAGGTTTGGTCGAGTCTTACAAGCTCTATATTGAGCTTGAATACAATCAAACTATAATTCAAAAGGATTTGGGGATGAAATCACCTAGATAGGTTTATCATGAGTTTTATTGCAACGCCGCTTGATTAAAATCTTCCAAGTTTGGTTCTAGGGATTTAACAGCATACCCCAGCCATGACATTAGCTTGTACATGGTCAGACGTATTAGAGAAGAACATGGCATCAAATGCCGTCGCCACAAACGTTTTAAAGTCACCATGGACTCAAACCATAATAAAATGGTTTACACAAACGTGTTGGATCAGCAGTTTGATGCTAATCGCCCTAATAAGTCTTGGGGTTTCTATTTATAGAATCTTTGTATTTCAAATCACTATCTTTTTTTATTTAGACCTAACATTTTCAATAGCACTCATTAATCTACGATTCGTTTCAAAGGTATCAATGAACATTATAGAGTAGCTAGAATCTAAGGAATCGACAGTTTGCTTTAGTTCTGCACTCATATCCACTACATCCCAAAAAGGATGGACAATAACAAATGCTTCAGAGCTAGGCCCACTGGAGTTATGTAATACAACCGGAAGGTTTAATGGACCTGCACTGATAATATCTCGTTTATGCGGATCTAGACGCTTGATATCCTGTGCAGCAATTTTAGCAAGCTCAGGCCAATCTTTAAGCTCAGAATACTTCGTGAAATCTCCATCTAAACCCACTCGGTGTGTAGGATCAAATAAACATCTTAAAAAACTGAGTCCTAATCGCCAATCTAGTAGACCATGGTATCCCCTATTACCATAGCGTTGAATACAACGGTAGCAAGAGCGCTGACATTCCTCACGATGTTTACTTTCAAAAAAACTGCCCACCATAGGGTCTGATAAATCATTTAATATTGAGTCTATAAGTTCTACGATTAGAGGTGATTTTCCCTTTATATTTTTTGTTAATCTTTGACAGAAACCAGCGCCATTTACCAATGTATCAGCTATCTGCAAGATTGGTCTCTCTTCACGAAGTCTAGGCTCAAGAGGTTCGAACTCATCTGGTGATATATCTAAAGCTAGAGAAGCCCTCTGAACTATAAGCTGTGTCGCACTAATAGCCGCAGCCCTTAAGCTTGTCCCTGAGCGTTCTAATTTAGGTCCCAGTCTATCCATAGATAAACCATCGGCGATTGACAACATGCTAAGGTTTAGAGCATCTGTTCGCTTTTTTGAAAACAGCTTTACTTCTTGTACTTCAGGTAATTCTGGTTGTACTTGCCAAGGCTTTGAATGTTTTTGAGCTTTATCTAATAATATTGCTTGATTTGGAACCTTATCAATATTTAATCTAGAATTTCCTTGGCAATATACCTTATTCTGAATTCTGTGAACCATCTCGTAGCTTTTAGGGTTTCCATCTACATCTAAAACCCCTCTATTTCTTCTGATAATATAAGCTTCTTTACCAGTTGCAAGTGATAAGTTTGTCCCTACAACTTTTTCCATCTGCATAGGTGCAATAATCGCTCCAGTTTCCCGTCTTATCATAGGACGAGGAGGCTCAGTGCCGTCAGACACTCGCGGTCGAAAATCAGTTCTAAATGCACTAGGTGAATAGTAGACACTAAAAGCTTCTTGGGGTATCTTGTGTTTACAGTCGTCACATTTGACTCCATCATCACTTTGGGCAAGTAGCTTTAGTGCACCACAAGTAGGGCAGTCAGCAATGCTCACTTTATCATTCCACCACTCTTCTTTAGGCTCAGGAATGAGTTTAGCACCACCACGCCTTAGCTGGACAAAACCTAATTGATCAGTAAACCCGATACTTTCATGAATTTGTTTATCTCGAATCACCACTTGTCCTGGAGAAAACTCATAAATAGCGATATCAATTTCGCGATCGACAGAATCCCATTCAGACTCATTTTCACCAACTGACTCTAAATTCAAATATAGGTTTCTTACTCTGGTCGGCATGCCAAACATTGGTAATAATCCGTTCTCAGCTAAGAATTGCGCCAGTCCCATTTCACGATTGCTACCTTCTTTTTCTAAGACATCGATCTCATCGATCAGTTTATCAGTTGTTAAGTAAGTTAAAAGATCTTGCTCTCGATTTACTACCCCCTGACCTAGAGTATTGGCTAGTTTTTCAGCGATTGACTGGGTCTGCTTAAGTGCAGTTGTTAAGCGTTGCTTCCAGTCTTTGACTTCGTCGTAGTAGTCAGTCGTTAGTATAAACTCTCCATGTATATCAGATTTCATATTATCACCTGGATAATTGCTATCATCTTCCTCTCTTAATCGTTTGAAAGCTTCTGTTAGCCAAGATTTTCTCAATAAACGCAAGCTAATATCTATGTGCTCTACTGTTAAGAAAGGCGGTGGTGGAGCATCTCCTGTGATTGCTTCAGGATGGCGAAAATAGTGCATATCATGACTACGGCCGCGGCATAATGTCATTGCTAAAGAAAATGCTTGTTTACGTCGTCCAGCACGTCCTACACGCTGTTGATAATTAAAACGTTGGGGAGGCATATTAGCTTGGTATACAGCTTGTAATGCACCGATATCAATACCAACTTCCATTGTTGTAGTAACTGAAAGCAAATCAATTTCTTGAGCTTTTTCCTTGATTGGATTGCTGTTATCATCAATCGAAATACCCCGAAAGCGCCGTAATCGCTCTGCGGGCGATCTTGTTTGACCTGTCAACTCCTCGCAACGCAATCTAAATATAGACTGATCATCTGCAAAGGCTTTATCTAATCGTTTAGATATGTAGTTGCGTTCTCTAAGCTGTTGTGATTTGAGATTAGGTTCAGTAGGCAAAGGTTGGTGACAACGCGTACATATCCCTGTACCACGATGTAAATGAGCTCTATTACATGTGGTACATTCATAAACTGGATCTTGAGGTTTAGCAAGTTGAATATATAAACTTTCGATTCGTATAATGCCACCTCGATGATTAAGCTTTTCCATTTCTTTTAAAATATCAGTCATTTTATCTTCACTGATGCCAGAGGCTTGTAGAAAATGCTTCACTCTTCTACTACTTATAGAATAACCGCTTACCCACTCTTTAATTGAGTCCTGATTCACCCATTTATTGGCTAATACACGATAATTATCTGCAAAAACCCTTAAAATCGCATTAAGCTCATCTGAGTTCTGTTGATGTTGAGCTTCAAAACAAGCGTAACCGATTCCTGTTTCTTCCAAAGCAAAATAGTTACGCGCAAAAATAACATCTTCAATCAAAGTTTGTTGTGCTTTCGCCACTGCATTTTTTGCATCTGTAGTTTTCGTACCGTCAATCTTGTCATCCCAATAGATTGTTCCGTCCTGCTTCTCTTCAAAATAACTAAACCACTCATTGTGATTAATTTTTTCTACGCCGGTGTCATCTGTAGGGTGCACACCTATAGCAGTCATCCCCGCAAGCAGTGGCTGAGCCTTAAAACCTGTCTCGATAATACCTTTTTCATTTGTCTCTAAAATTGCTGCTAATGGGATACGATCAGGACTTAACTGATTTCTTTGAATTTTCTTTATCTTGTTATCAATTTCATCTGCTAAATCATAGTCCCCTTTCTTTTCTGCTTCTTCTCGCCGGGCTTTTAGAGTTTCGATATCCTCAACAAATGCACTATTGATTAATGCATCCACCAGAATCCTACGGCGAGTATCATTATGGTGATGACGTTCAATATCAATGGCTGTTTTAGCCGCATCTTGACGACTATCAGAAAACGCAATCACTTTGGGACTATTACCAGCTTGTTTAAGCAACTCAAGAACTTCAGTGGCTAGTAACTGCGATGTTTTAGCAAAACCAGTACGAAAACTACGAATAGGTGATTTACGATATTGCTCACTACGACGTGAATAATCAGCCCCACACGCAGGGCAGCAATTTGGTGCTGCAGTCTTCTTACGTTGTTTATCTTTATCAGATACATTAATCATGTCGAAGAATTTTCCTGAGATAAAATCCGCAGGGTTAGTTGGACGAGTTGAACGTAACTGACCATTATATGGATCTAACGACACAGGCACCCACGATTCTTTGTCATTGTCACCTCGTTTGGCTGAAGCTATAGAGGGCCAAAATAGAACAAATTCCTCGTGACTGAGATCTTCAATCCCAGAACCAACGCCAAACTCTGGAAGTTTTTCAAGGTCCTGCGTTTGAGGGAGAATTTCAATTGGCGATCTTGAGTTATTACGAGAAGCTTTTCCACGTAACCCTCCAATAAACTCTGTATTGCATCCCTCACATAAAAATAATTCAAATAGCCGCTGGGTACCTTTAGACGTATGGATATGACTAGTACCACTCTCAACCGACATCCCTTCATAAACAAGCCGACCTTGTTGTATCATGGGTGCGGCAAATAAACCCTCCAAGCTTCTTAAAAATAGGTGCTCCCTAAAGGAAATAGCCTCTGACCCCTCTATATCTCCTAGCCCTCTGAGGATCATTAAACCACGTAAAGCTTTATGCTCTCGACTTTCACCAAAAATCTTTTCTGCCAACGTTGATATTGAGCGAGCTTTGGTTTTACCCTCTTTATCTGTACAACTTATTGCCAGTCTCTCAGCAACTTGATTCACCATATCACTGGTTGCTTGAGATTGAGACAATCCTAAGGCTGTTTTGCAAGCATCTAGTAGTTTCTCTAATTGCTCATCTCTGTCTAATTTATTCGTTAGCTGACCTAGATAGCGACCATCTGGTGTTAGATAATCTACCACTGCTATAAACGGTCTAGTATCTATACATTGTTGAGTAATGGGTTTGGGTATATCCGTATTGCCTGAAATAACCGCTTCTGCCCAGTCCTGAGGCTTTTTAGCTCCTTTACTATGACTATCTACATAAGTTCCAAACGGTCCAAAGAAGTCATAAAGATACCCCAAGCTTTGATCACCTTCAGTACCATCCAAGGGTAATGAAGCACTAGACGCTAGTATACGCAGCTTATGGCGATACTCTGTACGATCCAACCCCAGTCGGTTGATTAAAGTACGAATGAGAGCTGCCATTTCGGTTCCTGTTGAACCGCGTATTAAGTGCAACTCATCCAAAACCAAGAAGAAGTAAGCTTTAGGATCTGTTTCAAGCCATTGTTTAGTCTTATCGAAGATTTGAGCATCAACTTCTCTAGACAGCATTGCGTTCAGCATTGAAATATTAGTAATCAGCAAATCCGGTGGCGTTTCTTGCATGTCCCATCGTGTAATAAGCTCTGACCCCGTAAGAGATGGGAATAAATAACGTGTTGTATCAGTCTCAGGATTACTTCTATCATACGCCAATGCTTTTTCTTGATCATTCGCCAATGTCAACAACGTGGTCTTAGTGCGTTTTAAACGGCGCTTAGTAGCTGTTTTCTCTTTTTCATCATCTTGTCGTCTTGGATGATTCAAATAGCCAGGAACAGGACTTGCACTGGTATAACGGCCAAAAAATATCCGATTACCATTGGCTCTTTTGTCTAATACTTCTATAGCCTCTGGCGAGTCTAGCATAGTGCGTAAGCGCACCATTTGATCTTCTACTAGTGCATTCATTGGATACAAAATTAATGCACGCACTGCCTGTGGTCGATTACTGTCTTCACCTTTGCGGTGGTACTCAAACCTACTTCCTTCACGCCACCATTGGTTTTGCAAATAATCTACTGGGGGCGTTCCCCATTGCGTCGCTTCTGCCGTCAATTCTGCCAAAATAGGCAATAAAAATGACTCTGTCTTACCTGAACCTGTACCAGATGCAACAATACCAGGATGCCCACTCTTTAAACCGCGTTGCAGCATTTGCACTTGATGAACATAAGGTAAAAATACACTCTGTCGTGATAACTCACCTGTGGCTGGTTTGCCAGGGAACAACCCAGAAAACATCATTTCAACGATAGCTCGGCGTTGCTCACGATTAAATTTCTTTAATGGGTTATCCTGACACTCGTCATCTAAACAATCTTCCAATCGAATATTTGTTGATTGATAGCGTAAAATAGGCTCAATAAAAGGTTCTGGCATTAAATTGCCTGGTTGTCGTAACAAGCGTTGCCTTTCTTGACTTAAATCTTCACGGCGTAATCGATAAACTGTATCTAAATAAGAAAGATAAAGCTCTAAAATATCATTGTAAGCACCTATTGGATCTAGCATATTACCCTCTTATTTATCTAATAACTCTTTCAGCCATAGTTGACCTTTTTCAAGCATTTCAGAGTAGTTCTCGCTAGCTACAGATACCTTTTGATAAGCAAGTTGTGTACATTTTTCTGGAACAATTGAAAGCCGTTGTAACAACCTTTTGTTATACTCAACTTGATTATCAAATTTAAGTGGCGTACTAAATCTTGATAATTCTGACCACAGACGCTCTTTATCAATGAAATTATCATCAATAGTCGCCATAACAAGTAAATTACTTGGTCTCTCAGAGCTATACATGACACTTGTTAGACTTGGTAACCATAAATCTATGGCCGTCCGTTGTAAGCCATCAAGCCAAACTAAATGATATTGATTTGGGTTTGCTACTGCCGTTGACCATGCTCTAGCAAAACCAGTCTTGGTACCTTGGTTTGGTTGCATCCATAAGTCATCTAAATTTAAGATATTTGGACCTAAACTCTCTCGAAAAGTCACTCCACCCGTAACAATCTCTGCGTATTTAGGTATGATAATTTCTGCTGAAATTGATGGTAAAAGAACAAAATCACCTGAGCGTAAAGCCCTATCAAATAGGTTAAGCTCTGATTGTGATATAGCTGCTTTCTCTTCGAATGCCTGAAGTTTGGCAACAAACTCTGAATTATCGATATATGGAATATCATCTCTTCCTGATCCTCTCGACCATGGTGGGAAAGTAGTGTCTGTAGGGTTAATTAACTTTCCTTGATCATGCAGAGCTCGCTTGAGACGATCTACAAGGGATATATTTTCTTGACTATCTAATTCTTTAATATCACCAAGTGTTTGATTCAGATGGCCAATTTCTGCTACTAACTGTTGATTCAAGCTTGAAATCTTTTGCTGTAACTCATCTTGAATGACTTTTTGATTTTCTAATATCTCATGTCTTTCCTGTATATTTTGTTTCAAGCTTTCTTGTTGTGATAGCAAGTCTGCTAGCTCTGACCTAATCTCTTGTTCAATAATAGGTTGTATTTTTTGACGGTAGGCATTACTTGCCGCTTGTTGTGCTATCTCCAACTTCTGCTGAAAAGGTTGCATGTTTGATAAAGTGTTGATGACTTCTCTTGGCTCTATTAGCGATCTAGCAACTCTTTGTTTATACCCTTTCAACCATTCATGTATATCAGCCCAATCTTCTTGTTCTGTAATATTGAGTGCACGATCTAATAGACTAACTAAATCCGCCCTTTGCTGTTTAGTAGTAGTTTTTAGATACTCATCATAATCTTTTAGTTTATCCAATAAGTCATTTAATATATCGACGTCTAGCTTCCATGTTATTTCGCGAATGAAATCGCCAACAGTCACATCAGGAATCTCTATAAACTGTCCTTCAAAAGCATCTCCTTCAAAGATTGCACTATTAAAAGAATAAACTTCCACATTTCTTGTCTTAGCCACATAACGACCATTACGAGGATGGGACATGACTTCGACAATGGCACATTCTGTGTCAGATAGTGCAACAATAACTTCATTGGGTTCTGCATCGATAGCATCAATACTCCCCAAACCAAACTCTACTAACTTATAGCGTATTCGTTCTGTACTCATATGCCTGTAATCAATAACGACTGTAGGCTTTTTCCGCTCCTCAATAATATAATGATCATGCTCTTTATCGGATGAATAACTGTTGTGCTCATTTACTCTTGGATTTAATTTAGCAGTAAAAATAAGGAATTGTTTTTCAGCTACGCCATACAATGAAGGAGCGAAGACTTTACCGACAGGTGCTAAATCACTAGTCAAGACTTGTTTTTTCCATTTACCATTATCTACTTTTGCAATTCCACTGATTCGTGTTTGAGGTCGAGGTGTATAATCAACCTCACCAAAATACCATTGTTCTGACACTTATCTTTCCTCTTTTTAAATATAACTTACGCGGATACCGCGACTGCGTTGCTTTGCAATTTCCAGAATAAGTTTCTTTGGTTTAATTTTATTGTTACCTTGAATAGCAAGCCCAAATATAGCTTGCAATGTGTTTAACTGTTCCTCACCCACAGCATATTGATACTGTGAATATTTTGATGTGAGAGCAGGGCCGGACTGCAGACCCGTTGATTGTCGTAACCATTTAGCAACTGGTAACGGCAAGTGGCCATTTAAACTCTGTCGTTTTAATAATCCATCACTGTATATAAAAACCGGTTTTTTAATTTGTCTTGCATACTCCAAAATTGCAATATTGCGTTGCGTCGTAACAAATCCCTGCTCTTCATCAATAGCGTATACATCCCTATCATCATCACGTGTAAACCTTACCAACATTTTAGTGTTGGATATATTTTGATTTAATGGAATAAACAATCCTGGCTCAGCTTTCCAAATGCTCGATAATTGACGCCCTATAACGGTTCTATTTTCTATTGGCCAACATTTTGGGGCTGGTTTTGCGACAATGCTTTTACCAATTTCAATACTCCACTGAAGTTCTTCAGCTAATTTCTTAATTTTGTCACCATACAAACTTATAACAGGTACTGCCCACTCCAACTGAGCACTAATATGTATTTCAATACCCTGTCTTATAGCTTCAACTTTGAGTATTTCTAGTTCTTTATGAGCGATAGCACCCTCTACGATTGCGGTTAAACCACCTGTTAATACAATCTTTGGTGCTTGCAGACGCCAAACACGTCCCCGCCATCGGCAACTAAAATCTTGCTCTAGCCACCCTGCTTCCTCCAAAGAGCGTAGCACATCCCAAACTATGTATTTAAATTCAGGTTTTTGAGGTAAAACTATTCGTAAGATAGCAATAATCTCTGACTCTGATCGAGATGATTGTGCACGAGCATATAGTGCTTCTAATGCATCGCACAGACGATTAGGAAATACACCCACTGACATTACATTTTGGGTTTCAACAATTGAATTACCTAATTGATAATTAAGTTCTACCGACGCCTCAAACGCACTTTTCCTTTGTGGCCATGAGTCATTGAGTGGTGCATTATTAAAAAATTGAATTCTTTTTAATGTAAGTTCATCATAACTATCAGTGTGCTTTAAGTGCCATTCTTTATCAATCAAGTCATCATCAATGATTGTAACGATGTCATTCTCAATTTGAACCTTTAATGCTGGGTTTGTGCTAAATTTACTATTGGATTCAATTTTGATATGGGGTAAGTATCCTGAACGTGCCAGCCACTTATTACGTCCTACTGGAATCCCTCCTTCAAACTTCAATCCCTTTTCTGATGTATTTTCCCCAGCTACCCCTTGATCACCAGTTATCTTTAAGGCCTCTTGTAATGGCATGTTTTCAGAATAACACCACCTTTCGGCAATGCTACAAGGATATTGAAACCGCTCAATAATTTCAGGGCTATTGGCTAGAATAATAGCTGTATCTTCTGCATGAGCTTTTCTATCATCTTGTGTCCATAGACCACCATGACGCTCTAATAGAATAATACAGCCGTTATCTAATAAAGCTTTAATTTGTTTTGGTATTCTATGCATTTCTAAGAATTGTAAAAAACCCCCTTGCCAAAAAGGTACTTCTAAATCTTGACGTCGATTTCCTTTTGCTAAAACTACCTCTTCTAGCTCATCACCATCCCATCCACCAAATCTGACCGATACCGACCACAACAAAGTGTGGTTTTTGGGATTTTCTCGATTAATCTCAGATAAAATACTGAGTATTAACTGCCAAAAGTAATGGTTCTCTATGGCGTGGTTGCTTTCATAGAGTTTTCTTAGGTTAAATAATTCTCGTTGCATCAATAGTGGTAATTCACCATAATAATCTTCATCTAGCTCGACCAATAAAGATGTTGAACTCTCGAATGCTCTATAGCTTAGCTTTTTTAAAATATTTTTTAGCTGTTTTCGATCATCACGAGAGGGATAAGCTAACTTTACGGCATAGCCAATAACCGTCATATTCCCTATATCTTTAGGCAAAATAATTTTTCTATAACTCTTACCTTGCTGGATTTGACTACCCATCCATTTTGATAAAGCCAACCATAAACTATTAATTCCGCTTACACCTTGCTCAGCACCTTGATTATCATCTAGCAAAGCTCCTAGTCGCTCTCGATATTGGTTACTATCTCCCGCATTAGTAGTAGTAGCAGCCACCAAGCAAGATAATATTAAAAAATGAAAATTACTATAGGCTCTTGCTCCTTGAATCTCATGTACTTTAGTTGATAAAAAATCTCTTACTAATTTCCTAGTAAAAACTGACATAAATGCATCTTGAATATCCTCATCGGAATATCCATTCATACCTATCGCCTCTGCCAAGCCTGCTGGAGTAACATCCAAATTAATTATGTCTGAATTGCCATATGGACCTTCTGTACTTAAATAATGTTGTTGTAGAGAACTAATCCAGTCTTTCTTTGTCAAACTAGCAAGAGTCGTTTGCATTGTTATGGCCACAGTGGCTTATCCTTACATACTATTTAATAAATTCTCGACGTTCACTTCAATACTACCGTACTTCGACTTTCGTTTGTAGAAGGTTATGAGCTATGCTGAAGAAACCGTAGAGATAACCTTGGTAAACTAACGACTCGATAAGGAGTTTACAATGATCAAGCAAATGCGGAGCTACACTACAGTACGGAATTCAAAGCAGAAGCTGTCAAAAAGATAGCAGATAATAACGCTAACTTGAGTGCGACTGATCGGCAGGTAGGAAGGAGTAGCCATGCAATTGGGAGAACAAAGCTAATGAAGGCAAGCTTATCGGCACTAAGCAGTATGATCCTGAATTCATGGACATTATAAAAGAGAATGAACATCTTGAACGCGAACTCAGCTCAAGGTTACTCAGGAGGAGCAATACTGAACCACTAAAGTGATGGTCGATTTTATTGATGACCATAAAGATAGTTATGGGGTCGAACAACTCTGTAGAGTGCTGCCGATTGCCCCATCAACCTATTACCGTGAAAAGTATTTAGCTAATAATCCAGCAAAGCGCTCTTTACGCCAGCAGCATGATGACTTCTATATTAGCGAGATTAAGCGCATCTGGCAGGACAGTAATTTCCGCTATGGTGTACGTAAAGTCTGGCAGCAGACGAAAGCAGATGGCATTCGTGTGGCTCGTTGTACGGTAGAGCAGTTAATGACTCAGTATGAGTTGCAAGGGATTTGGCGTGGTAAAGGCAAGATTACCACCAACAGCCGTGATGACCAAAAGCGCGCAGGTGACCTAGTCAATCGTTACTTTAATGCTCATCTTCCTAACCAGCTGTGGGTTGCAGACTTTACTTATATCAAGACCATGAGCGGCTGGGCTTATACCGCTTTTATTATTGATGTATTTGCCCGTGCTATTGTGGGTTGGAAAATATCTAATCGTATGAATACTAATATGGTGATGGCAGCGTTAAATCAAGCGATAGCTGATAGAAATAGGCCTAAAGACGTCATTCATCATAGTGATCGAGGCGTTCAGTATTTATCTATTCGCTATACCGATAGAATGGCTGAGGCTGGTGTTATTGCTTCTGTGGGTACCACTGGTGATTCATACGACAATGCATTGGCTGAGACAGTCT
>NZ_AUSW01000034.1 GCF_000471625.1 Psychrobacter aquaticus CMS 56 | reverse complement strand
TTGACGATCGTTGGTGGCCCAAGTGTGACCACAAACGGTATTAATGCGGGCAACCAAGTTATTACTAACTTAGCTGACGGTGTAGCAGCAACCGATGCTGCAACTAAAGGTCAGGTAGATGCTGTATTTGGTGATTTAACAGATTTGGCAGCAGGTGCGGTACAGTATGAGCGCAACTCTGATACGAGTATTAATTTTGATCGCGTCATCTTGAAAGGTACTCAAGCAGTTATTGGTCAAGATGAAGATGGTAAAGACTTTGTTGTGAGTGGTGGTACAAGATTGTCTAATGTGGCAAACGGTATTAGTGCAGCTGACGCTGTCAACAAGGGTCAATTAGACAGCTTGATTGCTCGAAATATCACCAATGTCGAAGTCACTGGTCAGAACGGCAATCCTATTACGGTTAATATAACGGATCAAGTCGTTAACCGTAATACAGACAACGGTAATATGGATTCGTTATTCTTAACTTATAATGTCGAAGGTCAAAACGTCACTGATCGTCTAACTATCAGTGAAACTGTGCAAAGAATGAACACAGAAGGTGTGAAATTTGCTCACACCAATGCTGTTAGCGCCAAAGGTGATTTAGGTATGACCAACGACTCAAGTGCTGGCGGTAATAACTCAACTGCTATCGGTGTCAACGCTATTATTGAAGCAGGTGCTGACAACACTGTGGCATTAGGTCATAACACCAAAGCAGCAAACATTGCGACAAGCTCAGTTGTTATTGGTAACGGCTCACAGGTAGCAGGTCAATCATCTATTGCGATTGGTGATGGTGCTCAAGCTATGGGTAGTCAGTCTATCAGTATCGGTACTGGTAACATCGTTAATGGTAATAACTCAGGTGCTTTTGGTGATCCAAGCATTATCAATGGTGACAACAGCTACTCTGTGGGTAATAACAACACTATTAACAGCAATGATACTTTTGTATTAGGTAACAACGTCACCTCAACAGTTGGCGGATCAGTGGTTCTAGGTACTGGTTCTGCAGCAAGAACAGGTGCAGGAATTATCGGTTTTGGTGCAGCTGGTAATGCTGCTATTACTGCTACTACCAGTACCACAGGTGCAGTGGCTGTAGGCGATGCTAACAACGGCATCTATCGTCAAGTCACAGGTGTCGCCGCTGGTACGGCAGATTCTGATGCGGTCAACGTCTCACAGTTGAGAGCCGTCAGTGACAATCTGCAGAATAACAACGAAGCGCTCAGCAATGCTGCGGTTCAGTATGATAAAAACGCTGATGGTACAGTTAATAAAGGCAGTGTTACTTTAGGTGGCGGCGCTGCAGGCACAACGATAACCAATGTTAAAGCTGGCAACGTAAGTGCTGGTAGTACAGATGCTATCAACGGCAGTCAGTTACACAATCTAGGAAGTGATGTCGCAAGTATTATTGGTGGTGATGCCACATTTGATGCAGAAGGCAACCTAATAGCCAGCAATATTGGCGGGACTGGTAAAGGCAACATTAATGATGCGATTGCTGCTGTAAATAATGGCAATGCTCAAGCCAATGCAGATATAAAAGCCAATAGCGAAGACATTAAAGCCAATACTGATAGACTTGATGCAGGTCTAAGCTTCGGTGCTGATAGTGGTAACAACATCAATAAGTCAATAGGCGATGGTACTGCGATTAAGTTTGAAGGCAGTAACAACATCTCGACAACTACTACTAGCAGTGGTATCAAGTTTGACTTGAATGGAAATATTAGCGTGGATAACATCACGGCTGATACAGTGACTACAGGTAATACCACGGTCAGTAATAAGGGCGTGACTATCAAAGACGGTCCAAGCATGACGAGTGAAGGTATCAATGCAGGCGGTAAAACCATCACTGGCGTTGCCGATGGTATTAAAGTCAATGATGCAGTCAATCTTGGCCAGTTAAACGCACTCGATAACAGACTTAGCAATAGTGTTAATGAGTTAGGTTACAGAGTTAATGAAGTAGAAGATGATGCTAATGCTGGTGTTTCAGCGGCAATGGCAATGTCTTCGCTACCACAAGCCTACATCCCTGGTAAGTCAATGGTTGGTGGTGGTATCGCTACCTATAATGGTCAGAGTGCAGTTGCGATTGGTGTGTCCAAAGTATCTGACAATGGTCGCTGGGTAATTAAGGCAAATGGTACAGCGGATACTCAAGGGAATGCAGGCGGCGCAGTTGGTGCTGGCTTCCATTTCTAATTTAACCACGTTATTTCATGACAGCGCTTTCATCTATAAGCAAGCGCTGTCAGCTTACTCATAAAATATATTAAGGGATGTATAATGAAAAAATCTGTCTATCGTTACGGCTTATTAGCAACGACCGCTTTACTATTCACAGTGACCGGCTGTACCCAAAAAAACATCATGCCGAGTTGGCATTTGACGCCTGGTGCCCAGCATGGATCTGTTGATGCCAATGACTTAGTGTTTCCTGATGCAAAAAAGGCATGGCAAAAAGGCGGCACCATTGTCAGCCATGATGACGTTGCTAGGATTAGAGTCGGGACTACTAAGGATGAGATTTATAAATTAATTGGTACGCCGCATTTTAGTGAAGGCTTTAACGCTCGCGAATGGGATTATATTCTTAAGTTTCACGGTGCGAACAACAGCGTAGAGACTTGCCAATATAAAATCATCTTTGACAATAGTTATGAAGGCAGAATGCGCGATGACGAGTTCTTTGCAACTGAGTTTTATTGGCATCCAGCATCTTGCGATAAACACGCCCATCCTGAACACTAAACTTAAACGATAAGAAGTAGTAAAAAAGCAAGGCATCTTATGTCTTGCTTTTTTTGTTTTGCTCTAGAGTGAGCAAACTGCTGAGCTTTTTTATATCTGGTATTATTTTGACTATGGTCTATAAGCGGCCGCTCTCACATAAAACAATCTTGGAGTGATTGATAATAAAATACGCGCTAAGAGCCATCGTTTCGTCTATCATAATGACAGACTCTGACTGTTCAAGTTTTATGCAACACGTTAAGCCTATCGTCATTTATGACAAATACTCTTTAATAAGTAATATAAAAGGTTGTGAGCAATGATCAATACCAAGATATATAAGGCAATTTATAAGTTAGCAGAAGAGCTACTAGAAGCGGATCGCAAAGGCAATCAAGCGGCATTTGATGCGTTTTATGCTGAACTCAAAGCGCTCTGTATCGACAACGAAAACACCGATAAAGACCATCCCGAACAGTGGGAGACGCTTGCGGACTTTACAGAAGATCTGGACGAGGCGTTGGTCATTTATGACAAAGCGCTAGCAAAAGCCACTGCCATTAATTCAAAAGATCATATGTCGTCGATTGCTTTTTCGATGGCGGTTCTACAAATTGAAATGGGCGACACGGATGCGGCTATCACAAACCTACAAAATGCCAAAATCACTGCCAATAAGATTGAAGATAAAGAGTTCAAAGTTGAAATAGACGAGTTGCTGGCAACGTTGTTGGCTGAATAATCTTGGCCACTGCCATAACTGAGCCACTGCCATAACTGAGCCACTGCCATAACTGAGCCACCGTCATAATTGACTCAGTAAAATTGCTATGACCACCAATCCTAACAAACGTACCCGACAAACGTACCTAACAAACGTAATTACCCACTATGGTCAGCCAATAGGATAGTTGATGAGCGACTCCTCAAAGCGACAAGTGTTTTGCAGTAAGCACGCATGGTTTGTCCCTTTCGTTTGTCTGTTGGTTGGGGGTGCGTTGATAGGCATCTCCACCAATTTGGCAAAATATGCGGGTGACCTAGGGATGACGCCACTCGCTTTTCTCTTTTGGTCCATTACAGGTGCTGCCCTCATTTTGTGGGTCGTGGCATTAATCAGACAAGAATTACCACCTTTGAGCGCTCGTAGCTTTGAGTATTATTTTGTCGCTGCCCTTATCAGTGTCGCGGGTTCCAACTTATTATTGTTTTCCGCCATTCCTCATGTTGGGGCAGGTTTTGTCGCGCTTATCATCTCACTACCGCCACTGTTGACCTACCTTGGGGCGCTAATGCTGCGGATGGAGCGCTTTACTATCATGCGTGCGGTTGGCGTCGCTGCGGCCCTTATGGGAGCAGGGGTACTGGCATTGCGTAAATTTACCGCGCCAGATGCCAGTGTTTTTTGGATTTTGATAGCGCTTTGTGGCCCAGTGCTGTTGGCAATTGGCAATATATATCGCACATTGCGTTGGCCTGATAATGCGTCTCCTAGTGCGCTTGCGCCCGGTATGTTGATAGCGGCTGCGCTGTTGCTGTTTGCCTTTAGTGCGGTGCCCAATTTTTCGGTCGCTGTACCGCTTGGAGAATGGTTGCCGCTGAGTTTGATTGTCATACAGGCAGGCGTATTTGCGGGTCAATTTTTATTGTTGTTTCTATTGCAAAAGACGGGCGGCCCCGTTTTATTGAGTTTGTTAGGCTCAGTAGGTGCAGTGTTTGGTGTGCCTGTTGCTATTTTTTTGCAAGGAGAGAGTCCGCCATCAGGTTTGTTTTTGGGTGCATCATTGATAGCGCTTGGTGTGGCTCTGGTGACATGGGGCGGGGTAAAAATGTCGACAGACAATAAGTTGGATTTTAAGTGAAAGAAGCATGAAGACAGTGTTTTTATGCGCTTGATGGATAGGCATGGCTCATAGGTATTTCATAATTGGTTACGATTATCTAGAATCAGTTTTTGTGAATGGTACAAAAAGGGAGTATAAATACCGTGGTTATTTCCATCATGGATTAAGGCTATGAATGCAGCCAAGCATTATCGATTGTTAAATAATTTTATGATTTTTATTAGTGTTGTGGGTGTGGCTGTTGCTTTACTAGACAGCGGTTTTACATTATCCACATGGCTACAACAAATTTTTCATATTTTTTATTTGGTCATTGTCTTTTTGGGCTTCATTTTGACAGCAGGACGCTATATTTATACCAAAAAACCGCTGGCTTTAAATAAGGTCGCGGTTTTTGATTTGTTTACCAGTATCGCGATTATCATTCTACTGGTGGCTCATTTTACCGACTTAGTGCGCTCAGGGCTGTCTGGATCGGTCGATGGTTATGTTGCCATAAAGATCGCTGTCTTTGTCACCTTCATTCGTGAAATATCTGACCACGATTTTAACCTCAAACGCACCTTTTTAAACCCTGCCCAGTTTTTTATCTTAAGCTTTTTGTCCGTGGTACTGGTGGGTGCATTACTGCTGATGATGCCCAATGCCACGACGCAGCCGTTGTCCTTTGTTGATGCGCTCTTTACAGCGACCAGTGCTGTCTGTGTGACGGGTCTTATTGTGGTGGATACGGCCACTTATTTTACGACCTTTGGGCAAGTCATTATCATGGGATTGATACAAATTGGTGGCTTGGGTATTTTGACGTTTGTGACTTACTTTAGTTACTTTTTTAAGGGCGGCGTCAGTTACGAGACCCAAGCAAGCATTAGCGAGATGTCGTACATGCGCGGTATGGGCGATGTGGTATCGACGCTCAAGTCTATCTTGTATGTGACGTTTGCTGTCGAGGCGGCGGCGGCCGCACTAATTTATATCAGTATTTATGATATACCAGATATGGACTGGTCTGAGCAGCTGTTTTTTGCCGTTTTTCATGCCATTTCTGCGTTCTGTAATGCTGGATTTTCTACTTTTAGCGCAGGACTATATGACGACTCTTTACGCTTTAATTATCCGCTTCAGCTGATTATTGTCATTACCTTTATCTTTGGCGGTATGGGTTTTAGCATCGTGGTCAATGTACTGCGTTATTTGCGTTATCGCGCTGAGCGGCTGATCTATCGCCGCAATGACCAGCGCTGCGACTATCAACCTTGGCTGCTCAGTATCAATAGCCGTATTACATTGATTACGACGGGCGCGTTATTGCTAAGTGGCTTTATCGGCGTGATGATCTTTGAATATAATAACGTGCTCGCTGACCATACCAGCTTTTTTGGTAAGCTGGTAACGGGGTTTTTTACGGGTGCGACGCCGAGAACCGCCGGATTTAATAACATTGATATGGGTGAGCTTGCGTTCCCGACGATTATGTTGACGATATTTTTGATGTGGATTGGTGCGTCGCCAAACTCAACGGGCGGTGGTATCAAAACCAGTACCTTTGCTATTGCGCTGTTGAACACGTTGAGTTTGGCACGGGGACAGACCAAGGTAGAAGTGTTCAAGCGGCAGATCGCGGATATCTCAATTCGCCGTGCATTTTCTATTATGTGGTTGTCATTGTTGGTCATCGGTACGGGGGTGACGCTCATCAGTTACGACCAACCAGAGCTTGATTTGATCAAGGTGGTGTTTGAGTGTTTTTCGGCTTATAGCACGGTGGGGCTAAGCTTGAACTTGACAACAGAGCTGTCAGATTTCAGTAAAATGGTGGTCTCGGTTATTATGTTCGTTGGGCGCGTGAGTATGCTGACGATTTTTATTGCGCTGCTCAAAAACATGCGTCCGCGCAATTATCGTTATCCGACTGAAGAGATCACCATTAACTAAATTGCGGCAAATTGGCTATCTGAATTTGGTTATACAGCCCATATATTACAACGACTTAAAAAACGACTGAAAAAGGCAAATGCTCATGAAATATATTATCGTAGGGTTAGGGAACTTTGGCTCATCGCTAGGTATGGCATTGACCCGTCAAGGTCATGAAGTGATTGCCATTGACAGCAGTATGCAAAAGGTCGAGGCTTATAAAGAGGTGATTTCTCATACCATTTGTATGGATGCCACCGATGAATATACAGTTAAAGGGTTACCGATTATCGATACTGACATAGTCATCGTGGCCATTGGCGAAGACCAAGGCGAGAATGTCATGGCAACAGCGCTGTTTAAAACCCTAAAAGCAAAACGTTTGATCAGTCGTAGTATTAACCCTCTGCACGAAAAAGTACTGCAAGCCATCGGCGTTGATGATCTCATTCACCCCGAAAAAGAAGCGGCCAAACGCTGGGCAAAAAGGCTGTCGCTTCGTTACTTTGTGGACTCATTTGAGCTAAGCGATCACTTTAGTATTGTGGAGATTAGCATTCCAGTCGCCTTGATTGGGCAAACGGTGGACAGTTTGCAGTTGGAGCAAAAATTTAATATTCGATTGCTTAGTACCATGCGCTATGAGTATTATGAAGATAGCTTTGGCCGTACTCAAAGTAAACCCAGCATTCAAGGACTGGCTGTACCTGAGCAAATATTAAAAGATAAAGACGTGCTGGTTATTTACGGGGCGAACAAGGACATCAACCAATTCTTACGTAGCGTTGGCGTCAAGATCAAATAAAAGTATGCAACAGTCGTGACATGTCGAAGCAAAGGGAAAACTTATGAATAAGCGCAGTATGTCCGTCTTATTGGCCGCTATGATGGTGCTGTTTTCAGGGTGTGACCCATCGGCGCAAGACCCGAATGTTGCCTTGTCCAAGAGTCATCAAGATCCGATCGTAGAATTGGAAAAGACGTCAAATGTGGAGCATGGGAAGCTTGGTTACAAGCAAACTTTTTATGTGCCGATTTACTCAGACATTTATACCGATAAAGACAACCGAAAAGTCTTATTGTCAGCGACGCTAAGCGTCCGTAATACCACGCTAAAAAAGTCACTTTATGTCAATAAAATTGACTATTACGATACTGGTGGCACACTGATAAAGTCGTATTTAACCAAGCCCATTGAACTGCCAGCGATGGCGACACTCAATTATATCGTCGAAAAAGAAGAGAATAAAGGCGGCTCGGGTGCTAACTTTATCATCGAAGTCGAAGGCATAGATGAGACAGTTAGACCTGTCATTGAAGCGGTTATGATTGGTAACTTTAGCAATAAAGGGTTTGCGTTTAGTACAGAGGGTACGCCAGTCATTCATTGATAAACGCTATAGTCTATCTACTATAAAATGAGTATGATGCTGCTAGGATAAATTTTCGCAGCATCGAGCTGCGAAGGCACAGCGAGCAAGAAAATATTATTCTAGCAGTACGCTACCATGTTTGAGTGGTTGTACTTTGTTATTTAGTATCAACTATGAACGATAAGCAAAAGAGTGATTCTCGGTAAGGATCATGCAATTCAAGGAAGAGATATGTCTGCAACCAAGGAAGAAATCGTCGCCTTTATGGCATTGGAGTTCCCACAAACCAAATGTATCGTCGAGACCGTAGATGAGACAGGCGCGACTTTGTCACACGATATTGGGATAAATGAGCTGCGTCCTGGTGGCACCGTCTCTGGACCAGTGTTGATGAGCATCGCTGATGTGGCCATCTATGTGGCGATACTTGGCAAAATCGGCATTGTTCCATTGACAGTGACTACAAGTCTGACCATTAATTTTTTGCGTAAACCCTCCGCAGAAGCCCGTATTATGGCGGATTGCATTTTAATGAAAGTAGGGCGCAGGCTTATCGTAGGTGAAGTGTCTCTTTATTCAGAAGGCTCAAGCGACGTAGTGGCACACGTGGTGGGCACGTATTCCGTACCGCCCAAGCAGACTTGAAGAATTTAAAATGAGGTTTTTGCGCTAGATAAGTTCCAGACCCCAAATAATCAATTAAAAAGTTATCTACATTAAATAGGACAAATACGTCTAGCATGCAAACTTCGATACCTTTAAATAATGGTTCAATATCACATAGTAATGAAGCTGAAGTGAATAAAATCAGCACAGAAGCTGCTGCCTTTATAAGTCTGCCACCCAATATTCAAACTGCTCTAAAGCAAAAAAATCGGATTGTATTTATCGCGAACAATCCGTCTATTAGTGTTGCCCAACTTGAGGACTTACTACAGCCAGATGATGTGTTGGTGTTGTTTAATCATTTTATACATGCTGATTTTTTTGCCAATCACCCGCTGGTAAGTACACTGCCTAAATTGCTATTTTTCCGGCAAATTGGCGATAGTAAATTGCATTTTGGCTTACCGCCCAGAAGCAATAATGTGTCAGTGATAAAACGAATGGCAAAGGCAGCCCCTCTAGGAATATTACTCAGTAATCAGCCGTATCAATTTCCTGCTCCAGATGACGACCCAAGTCCCAATGATGACCCCATCACTGCTGATCGGATACTGACGATTCCACTGGCAGTACAAGCGTTGTTAGAGAGTGACATGCACCATAGCGTATTGTCAGAGCAGCATCCAGTCGTCGCGGATTATCCTTCTTTCAAGGACATTCATTCATCAGCGCCGTCGTCAGGGTTTTTATTGTATCGGTTGTTGCTCGCGGCTCGAGCGCATTTGCAAGACATTCAACAAGCAGAGTTACCGCTACAGTTATTGATGCTTGGGTTTAATGATAACGCTAAGACCGCCCATTTTTGGCAAGGACACAATTGGGAATTTGAGCGCCGCGAGATGCATTCACCGCCGCAAGAGGTAGAGATTATTCGTCAATATTAAGAATGGATGGTCAAAGCCTTGAGAGCAGTCACTCATCGGGATTATTTTGTCAAAACCCTTATAAGTGCATAATTTTTAAATATAAGGCTCTAAATATAAGTCTCTAAACATAAGGCGCATCGGGGCAATGAGCCAGCGCTATCTCGTTACGGCTGGGCTGTCTGACCAGAGCAATTGGGGTTGATTGCTCAGCTTGCCAATGAATGAGTCCCATATCAACAAACTGTGAGAGCCATCCTGACATCGGCCAGCATTGCCATTTACGGTAAAAACGATTGGCATTGATGACAATACTATCTAGATGATTAAGCGGCGGCCGATAAACGCTGTGCTGTTGATGATAAACAACATCGGCCGTGAGATAAAAATCAATATGTAACTGACGCGCTGTAAAGGCAAAATCAGTATCTTCTGCGCCATACCCTGTGTAATGAGTGTCAAACCCACCTATCTGCTCAAACAGCTTCCGTTTAATAGCAAAACACAAACTCCAAAAAGCCCCGTAATCTTCAGTCTGCTTCATCGCTGTCTGATTCGTTTTTGTAGGGTTAGGTTCAACTTCCTCAAGATTATCACGATAAGGGTTATAAACGGACAACTGGTTTAGATCAGAGAGGGCAAGAGCGCCATCTTGTAGCTTTACGCTCTCTACTGCTGACAAAGGTCGCGTGAGATAGCGTGGTTGGCCCATCAATAGACTGTTTGGCCGAGTTTGCAGTTTGGCGCTTAGCTGCTCAATAAACGTCGGCGCGACGATACAGTCCACGTCTAAAAATATGAGCGCATCATGGGTGGCGCGCGCAGCCCCGAGATTACGATTGTGACCGATATCAAACTCGATTTTAGTGGCTGAATCAGACGTGCTATCAACTTGCTTATCAGCAGTGGTGGCAATTTGTACAATGTTTAAAGAGAATGCCGCCAAACGTTTGGGATCGGCATCATCATTCACAATGATAATTTCGTCAGGCTTGACGCTACCATTCATCAGGCTGGCTAGTAGATTATAAAGGTGGCGATTGCGTCCGTAGCACGTCGTAATCACCGTTATGGGGATATGTTCAGAAGTAAAGTCAAAGTTGGACATTGGTTTTGTGGTCATCGGTCATCACCGTTTTTTATAGTAGAAATAAGGGTAAAAGCATTCTTTAGCTGTGACCAAGATCCGGTTTCAGGTTAAGCTGGGGAAGTAGCCATTCATTGAACCAAGACTTAGTCGTCGAGTAGGTCGTGGTGCTACTCATAAACGCTTGGGCAGCAGGTAAGTAGTCTGTGCTAGTAAGTGATGGCATCTGAGATTTGTCATCTTGTATTTGTTGCAAAAACAGTTTGTCAGAGTTTGCAGGAATATGTTTATCCGTCACTAAACTTTTAAACTGCTCCCAACTTAGTGCTCGTCCTTGCGCTATTAATGCTTGCGCCATAACTTCTTGCTCTTGATGCGGACGCTCATCAGGCAGAACTACCAGTGGCGTTGCCTGATGATAGGCTTGTGCAACAGCATTGAGACCACATGCCATGAGCAAGTAATCACTGTGTTGCATAAAGGGCGTTACATCATCCACATGAGTGGCGATATCAACATAACGCCGCATAGCGTCGTCTATCGGTCCAAGCGATATGATTAAGGTATTTGGTAATAAACGGCGCAACTCAGGCAGTTTTGCGTCAATGGCTTCGTGCCCGCCGTAGCCTTTAATCACGGTAATAATTTGTGCGGACGCAGAAAAAGCTTCACGCACTTTATCATCATCAGTTAACGCCATGAGCGTTTTGACAAAATCCTCATAGGTTGAGGGGTTATTTTTGGTGGGAGTAATAAAGTCAAGATATAGCGTTTTTTGTGTTACCCAACGTGGTGTCATGGCGGCTTCGAGTACGCGAGGATAAGGGGCTACTAGAGCAAGTGCGCCAGCAAAGGCCTCAAGATGGGGCACATCATCACGACAGCCGGGCAGTCTCACGTAGAGATAAGGCACACTCGCGGTTCGGCATAGCATGGCCACTTCCACACTCACATCGACGATCATCAAATCAATCTTGCGCTGATAAATCGTATCCAGTATCTGATGGCTACGTTTTTGAATATCGGCATTGCCAACAGGCGAGTAATGTAGACTGGCGGGCTGCCAATGTTCTCCAGCGCGACCTTTTAGCACGTCATCGGCACGTTCATCCTCTGCATGAAGGCGTATGATCTGTTGCTCATTAATCGCGGTAAACGTATAACCCTCTGAGGTTAAGCTGGTAAATACCGTTAGTTGCTGTCTATTTTCAAGCGGCAATAGGCCGGCAAGCTTGTCTATCTGTCGACAGTGCCCTGAACCATGATGATGCGCGTAATAGCCAATCCGCATTATCGTTCTCCAAGGCTCATGGCAATGGATTCATTGTCTGATCCAACCAATGGCTTTGCTTTACCATTTAGGTTATTAAAAGTGGTTAACGTCTGACGGACGTCTTTTTGATGGCTTAAGCGTTGTTGCTGTCTGTTAGCCACGGCTGCTTGATATAATTGTAGATATCCATCCACCATCGCAGAGACGGAACAAAATGCTAAAGCACGTTTGCGGCAAGCCTGACGCGAGATATTTTTAATCTCAGCAAACCCTTGTATAAATGCTGCTTTGTCCTCTTTCGGCACGATAACGCCTGTGTCTGGTGTGACAATTTCGGCACTTGCGCCCACATCAAAGCCAATGACGGGCGTACCGCAAGCCAGACTTTCAGCCAGTGTCAAGCCATAAGGCTCGTCCCAAGTACTGGTAAATAGCATGGCGGTCGCCTGACACAGGTAGCGATTGATTTCGTCTTTGGTGACATGACCCACATAATCAAACAGGGGCTGCGTATTGTTTTTACGGTCTTTAGCCAATAATGGTGCCACCTGCTCGTTAAAGTAATCTTCATTACTTTTAGGGCCTGCAATGATTAATCTCTTGCCCGCTTCCATACAGTACTGCATTGCCAGATGCGTGCCTTTTTCAGGACAAATACGGCCATACCAAAAGTAAACCTCATCATCATAACCGTCAAAATCTTTTTCAAAGCCAGTAGCAGATTCGATATCAGTCATAAAAGATGCCACGTCGATGCCGTTATAAACCACGTGCGAAGGAACAAATTCAGAAAAAAGCTGCTGCTGATGTTCGCTAACCGCGGTAAATTGGGTTTTTGTCCCATGGCGCAGAGTCAGAAGCGCCAAACGTAATTGTGGAAAGATAGGGGTATGAAAAGTGGTAAAGAATCGAGCACCAAAGGCTTGACCCGTCATCATCGGAATATGATGTAGACTGTGATTGTGGACGATGTCAATCTCACCGCGCTCGTCACGCTCGATAATATCGCGCAAGGCGCTTTGATAGACCAAGTACTGGTACATCTCCTCACGGCTCATGCCTAATGACTCATGTTCATTATCATAAACCGTCGCGTCAAACTCAGCTCGTGTTAAAAACGGTAGTAACGTGGCTTGCGTTTGACTGTCTTCATGGGCATAAAGTAAAACATCGTGACCTTGGGCAACGAGCTCATCACATATCAGTTGGGTAATCATCTCAAGCCCGCCTGCGTAAGGCTGGGCAATAGGATACAAACAATGAGCGATGATCGCTATGCGCAACGGCTTGCCGGATAAAGGGGTAGGGCGAGCATTACTAGAACTGATTGCATCTACAAAATGAATAGCATTGGCACAAGACATATGAACCTCAAAGTAAAAATAGTAATGGATTTGAATTGAGCAGAAAGATAACTCTCAATAAGCATAAGAAGTTAAAAACGAATATAGCCCAGCTGTTGTTAACCCTAGATATTTTTAGGAGTTAATAGTTTTTTTATTATTTAATGCCGTCGTAATGTCAGACGTTTTTATAGATTTGGCTTGCTTGCGAACTGCTGTAACAACCAGCTTAGATTTTATGCTGATACTGGGTGTTTTTTGCTCAGTAAAAGCAAAATTGTCCATTGCCACTTTTGCAGCCCACAGTTTTAAAACACAGACAGTCACTGCACAGACAAACAATAGCGGCGAATAAAGCGGAGAGAAGGGCGCGACCAATAGGGCGGTGATGATGTTTAGTACTAAAAGCAGCTTTGGTAAAGCCATTATATTTGCCTGCCACAATGAATGACGCGTACCGATAGGCGCTTGCTTTGGCGTACAGATAAATGGCTTTTTACGACCCCACAAAACAGGCAACCATGACAGCGCCCCAAGCTCCCAAAAGTTTATATGCATCAACCATGCACGTAGTTTTGTGCCAACATTTGACTGATGGTCTGTATCAACTTGTTTATTAAGTGGGGCTTGATCGTGAAAATACGCCCACAAACGTCTGCCTAAAAAGAGCGCGTAACTGATATAAACCAGATATAAAGGCGTTAATAGCGACAAATTAGGATCAGTGCTAAAGAGAGCACTGCCAATAATGAATAGTGAACAGACTTGGAGGAAGATAAAAAAGCCCGTAAAGTTTGTCCACGCACTGAGCTGCGAAAGATGAGCCCGTATATAAGTTAGGCGTTCATCTAGGTTTTTAGTAGTAACAGAGGATTGCGCTAAAAAAGGCAACGGCCACGAAAAATAATCCGTTAATACTTGCATGTTGCCGTAGATCCAGCGTCGACGTTGGGACATCAAATCATTCAACGTATTGGGCAATAAACCCGTAGCGATGACTTCTGGTATGAACTGGCTGCGAAAGCCTCTTTGATGCATGAGCACGCCCATCTGCGCATCTTCGGTAATCGATGCCCCCGACCAGCCACCCAAACTCAATAGATCTGAGCGACGAATAACCGCATAAGTACCTGTCGATAAAGCGCGAGTGCGATTAAAAGGACGGTACAAGTGGTGGTTAAAGTAATGGTTTAATTCATTATGCGTGTCTACTTGACTAGCATTACGATAAAACTGCGGGAACTGAAGCAGCGTATGGTCAGGATAGTGATGAAGGGCATTGGCAATCGACTTTCTCGCATGTGGTAATGCTTGATAATCACTATCAACGACGACGAGATGTGTGCAGTCTGGGCTCATTAATCCTAATGCTAAATTCAGTGCGCCTGCCTTAAAACCTTCTACCGCATCAATATGATAAAAATGTACATTGAGTTTGGGGTCTAAGCTGGCACAAAACGCGGCCAGTGGCTTATACAGTGAGGTTTCAGTATTATTATTATCAATAATAATAATCTCATCATGGGCTTCTTTTATTGCTAGCAAGGAATGTATGGTGGCAATCACCAACTCTGGCGGTTCAGCACGCGTCATTAACTGAAAGCTTAAAGCAGCAGTTGTGCTGGCTTGTGACTGGCTCTTTTGTAGGGGACGCTCTGCAGAATAACCAGCGATAGCTTCCCATGTTTCTTTACAAAGTACCCCACTATTGACCGCCATGATTTGTTCCTATTAACATTCAATATGTACTATTTGGTTAAAAAAAATAGCGAAATCCAGACCAGCAATTATCTGATAGTCGATAAGTGCCTGTTCGGTACTGGAAACATCATATCTCAGAGCTTTGAAAGAAATTGATGCTTAAATGTTCAATAATCATTAATAATGTAAGAGTGAGTAATTTTTGTAAAAACCAAACCAATTCAAAGGTTTATTGTGGTTATTAAGCACAACATGAAAGGCGAGAGTTAGGCATGCGCTCATTCTAATTGTCGGTAAAGCGACTGTTAGAGGTAGAAGAAATTAAGAAAAGAGGCTATGAAGTATAGTCAGGTCAATATAAAAAAGAGTCAGATGAACTCTGCTATATAGTTGCCCAAATAAGTGCCTTTCGCCACACCAGCGCCGTTCATGTCGGCCATCACGTACACGCTAGGAGCAGGCTCTTTAAAGACAGGTTCGTGATTCATCATCACGCCGAGCATACCGCCCCATGTATATTCAAACGGAACATTTGCTAGTTGTGGGAAACGCGCCAAATAAGAATTACGGTGTTTAGCTTTTGCTTTGTCGAGCGCTGTTTTGGTGCTGGATAGATTGGGCTGGTAGTTCAGCGTATTACGAATAAAAATCCGCTTGTCCGGCGTGTCGCCAGTCGACCAGCAGTAGGCAACACTTAAGTGATTAAAATTATTTCTTCAGCTCGAAGAGTGAGAACCTCATAACCGTTTGAGGTGACAGCAATCGTATGCTCCCATTGAGCAGACAGTTTTTTATCGCTAGTGACGACCGTCCAGCCATCGTTTTTGACTTTCACTTTGGCTTTACCTTGATTAACCATTGGCTCAACTGTAAATGTCATACCTTCTTGTAAAACCAAGCCTTTTCCCTGAAGTCCATAATGTAGCACTTCTGGTGCTTCATGCATCTCACGGCCAATACCGTGACCACAATACTCCCGTACGATAGAGTAGCCCTGTTTTTCAGCATGATTTTGAATGGCATGACCAACATCACCTAGCGTTGCGCCAGGTTTCACCACTCGTATGCCTTCCCACATGGCTTCATAGGCGGTATCAACCAAGCGTTTAGCAAGGGGTAGTACCTCACCAATTAAGTACATTTTGCTAGAGTCAGCGATAAAGCCGCCTTGTTCTAATGTGATATCCACATTCACAATATCCCCTGATTTAAGTATTTGAGTGTCTGCCGGAATACCATGACATACAACGCTATTTACCGAAGTATTCAACGCATACTGATAGCCATATTGACCTTTGCTGGCTGGGCGTGCGCCTAGTTGATCGACGATATAGCGTTCAACAAGATCGTTGATCTCCATCGTAGATATACCAATGGTGATTTGTTTATCAAGATAAGCAAAAACAGAAGCCAGTAGTCGCCCAGACTCGCGCATTACGTTCAATTCCTCCAAGGTTTTTAGAACTATCTCAGCCATCTATCAGATTCCTTACGTTGACATCGGCGTTTTTCATTTGCTCATGTATGATTTGGGAATAAGACATATTGGGATTGGCTTCAGCAAGCATCCCTATCTTTATCCAATACTCGGCTTGCGCGTTGATAGATCGCACCATCACTGAGCTTGCCTTGCGAATCTCTTCATGTAGCTCATCATCAATCTTAACGATACCCATAAAAACCTCTAATATACGAAACATACATGAATCATATACTCATTTTGGTTTACCTACAAGATGATATGAGTATTTGATACTCCTTAACATTGCTTAATAACGTTTTAGAGTCTCTCAAAAGGTCGTTTATCAAATAAGAAAATAAACTGTTTTGTAAGCTGAAATAGAGAATCTTTACAAAAATCTTGTAAGGTAAATGCCCTAAAAGTAAGTATTAATTATGTAAATGCCCGATTTATATGGCTTAGAGCTGATTTGCAAATAGTAATATTAATCAAACATTTAGCGTGCAATTCGATAAAGCTTATACTACAATGAGTCAACAAACATGACAGACGGTCGACATTTACGACAGACGGTCTAAACTTTGTAAGTAAAAGGATTGGGTGGCTACAGGCAAGTAATTCATGCTTGTGGGTTAGAAATTACAAACAAATGTAATCTCTATTATCTAGTAAGGTATAGATCACTAATTACTTTAATATTGTCTTATACATCATAGAAGCACTATGAGCTTTATTTATACTCACTGGAGAATTACCATGAAATTTAACAAAAAATTACTTGCCGCTACCCTAGTTACTGCTGGTGGATTCGCCGCTATCTCTAGTGCAAATGCTGAAACTGCTGGCAGCACTTTTGAAGTTGGAATGACAGTTGAGAAACTCTGTACAGTATCGACAGCAGGGGAGATTAGCTTAAACCCTACTGCTACTAATGTAAACGCAACCGCTAAGTCCACCACTTTTAACGTAGCCTGCTCTCAAGGTACGCCTTATAGTATTACGATGTCGCCAACAAGCGGCACCGCTAACTCTGGAGCTGGCGTATTGACAGGAGAAAATACTTTAGAGACACTAGCGTATACCTTGTCTGAAGCTTCAGGTGGCGCAGTTTGGGATGCCGAGTATAAGACCGGAGTGGTAGGAGCAGGTTTCGTAGTTGATCCCACACCATATACTGTATTCGTAAACCTAACAGAAGATTCTAGAAAGGCTAAACCGGATACTTATACCGATACCGTTGCCGTTTCTGTAGGTTACTAGTATACATGTTAAGTCTCTGGTTACGCCGTGTTGCGAGACCTGCAGTTCTTGCCAGCCTGCTCCTGTCTTCTGGGGTAGCGATGGCGAGTGGCTTGCAGGTCTCGCCCATCTCCTTAAGCTTACAAGCGAGAGAAAGTGCCAGTGGCCTGACGCTCAGTAACTCCGGTGACAATGTGGTACATGCGCAAGTGCGTGTATACCAGTGGTTGCAGGATGAACAGGGCGATCAGCTCACGCCGTCGCGAGGACTGCTCGCCAGTCCGCCGATGATTGAGCTAAAACCGGGCGAAAACCAACTCATCCGCATCATCCGTGCGAAGGCACCGCCGCAAGGCGCTGGCGCAGTGGAAGACACTTATCGTATTTTGGTTAATGAAATACCTGTTAAGTCTGCCAACCAAACGACAGGCTTGCAATTTACGCTCAGCTATTCTCTACCCGTCTTTGTCCAGCCAGTGGGGGTAACTAAGACCAGCCCGCAGTTGCAGTGGAGTACGCATCTGCAGCCTGATGGCAAAGCGGTAACACTCCGTGTCAGCAATAGTGGTAATGGTCATGCCCAATTGGCTGGTCTGAGTTTTGTGGATACGGCGGGTAATAGTACGGAGATTAATCCGGGGCTGCTAGGGTATGTGTTACCTGGTGCCACTATGAACTGGACGCTGAAAATGCCGCCCTCTGCACTGACGGCAGGCGGTAAATTCAAGGTTATGATGAATGGCACTCAGACGACACCAGACGTCACGATGGACACGTCCATTCGTTAAAGCAGTTTTTCTACAGTGCGTGGCGGTATCTGCCAGCCACGCCGTAGAACTCAACGACATTGCTCCTACAGACATTACTTCTACAGATGTCGCTCCTACAGACATTAACGACCCCCAACTTGCCAAGCTCAACCTAGACAGCTATAACCCTGACGACGATGCCGCTGGGTTAGATCTGTATCTGGACGTCACCCTCAATGGCGCCAGCGTAGGCTTGACGCATTTTTACTACCGTGACGATCAACTGTGGGCAAGTATCCGCATTTTGCAACAGCTTGGCTTTATCGTACCTGTCGATATGACCGAAGCCCTACCGCTCAACAGCTTGCCTGACCTCAAGGTGGAGTATGATGTTCGTCAGCAAACACTCACTCTGATTGCACCCCTAAGTATGCTCAATTTGGACACCACTGTCCGTAGCACGCGCACGAACAAGCGTCCGCAGCCCACGTCATCCTCTGGCATGTTGCTCAATTACAATGTTTATGGCACCCGAACTCAAAACAGCGCCAACAGCCTTAGCGCCTATACAGAGCTGCGCGCGTTTAATACATTGGGTGTGCTCAGCTCCACTGCTTTAACCACTGCCAATCGTCCTGCTGACAGCGGTAACAATAGCAGTGACTGGGACAGTCGTACTGTGCGTTTGGATACCAGCTGGAGTCAGTCATTTCCAGATAAGCTCATTACCGTTCGCGCAGGCGATATCCTTACGGGCGCGCTGTCATGGACACGGCCCACGCGGCTGGGCGGTCTACAAATTGGCACCAATTTTGATCTGCAACCCTATCGGTCAACCACGCCATTGCCGTCATTTTTTGGCGAGGCTACATTACCATCGGCGGTAGAGCTCTATGTCAATGGTCTCAAACAATACAGTGGTAATGTACCTGCGGGACCATTCGAGCTCAATACGGCGCCGAGCTTTAGTGGTGCGGGCAAGGCGCAACTGGTGGTGACCGATGCGTTAGGGCAATCCACCACGCTCAATTTTTCTTTATATGATGCGCATCGTTTGCTGCAGCCCGGTCTGTCTGACTGGTCAGTAGAGCTTGGGGCAGTGCGGGAAAACTACGGCCTTGAATCATTTGATTATGGCAACGATATCGCCGCCAGTGGCACGTGGCGTTATGGCGTGAGCGATCGCTTTACCGCAGAAACTCATGCTGAAGTCACCAATGATCTCACTAATGCAGGTGTGGGTGGCACGTGGCTGCTTGGCAGATCAGGCGGTATATTATTCGCCTCATTGGCGGGCAGCGAGAGCCAAGGTCAAGGCGGTATGCAATACAGCACAAACTACTCATGGAATAACAGCCGCTTCAATATTGGTATCAATGCCATCGGTACTATTGGCGATTACCGCGACGTGGGCACGCAATACGGCTCTGCCCCTGCCCGTCGGAGTGAGCAAATTTCAACCGGTTATAGTACGCAGTCTTTGGGCAGTTTTGGGGTAAGTTATAATCAGGTGACACAGGCCGAGCGCGAGACCACACAATTTGCCAGCGCCTATTGGTCTAAGTCCTTTGGTCGCAGGTTACGCGTGAGCGCCAACTACAATCACGATATCAATGACGCCGCTAATAACAGCGCCTCTCTTAGCGCCTCCTTGTCACTGGATCGCAATAGGTCGATGAGCAACAGTATACAGCACACCGATAGTAGGACTGATTTTGCATCTGAGGTGTCGCAATCTGCTCCAAGTACAGGGGGCTTGGGATGGCGGGCGCAAGCGCGGCACAGCCTAGATGGTAGTGAGGATAGTACGGATAGGAAGGACAGCACGGGCGGTCTTGCCGAGCTGAATTACCGCGGGCGCTATGGTCAAGTGCAAGCGGGTATCAGGGGCAACGATGGGGATTATGCAAGCTATGCCAGTGCCACTGGTGCACTGGTTAAGATGGGTGGCGGGCTTTTTGCCGCGCGGCACATCAACAGCGGTTTTGCTGTGGTCTCTACAGGCGGCATTGCCAATGTGCCGGTATCATTGCAGAACAGTCCGATTGGGACGACCAATAGCCGCGGTCTGTTATTGATATCACCGCTGAACGCCTACCAAGACAATAAAATTGGTATTAATCCCTTAGAGTTGCCCGCTGACCTACGTATTGATAAAGTGAGCATTGAGGCCACACCTACTGACCGCGCCGGTGTTCTTGTCGCTTTTGGTATTACACCAGTGCGTTCAGCATCTGTTATCCTAACAGACAGTGATAATCAACCGCTACCGCTTGGCAGTCAGGTACGCCAGCTGAGTAATCAAGAGGTACCCTCGACCGTCATTGGTTTCGATGGTGAGGTATATCTGGACACACTTGATGAACACAATGTGCTGGAGGTGACGACGCCCTCTGGTGATGTTTGCACGGTTCGCTTTGAGTACTCCAAGCAGGGTGATGAGATTCCGCTCATCGGCCCCTTTATCTGTCAAAAGGTATTATGATGATGAAATTATTTCAATGGCGTTATGGCTTACTATTGTGGCCATTTACCTTGTGGCTCCCCTCAAATGCGCAAGCACTTACTTGCCAAGTAGACAGCTTTATCTCACCCCATCTTGGTACTATTACCCTTGCTAATGCCAACAATGCGAGCGTCGAGCAAACACTGACTTACAGTTGCACCAATACGTCTAATGTCACCCAGTGGGCATCCGTCTGCATTGGTGCCGATGGTGGTACTAATAATACTTCCCAAATCAATCCACGTCATATGATTGGGCGTAATGGTTCAAAATTAAATTTTAACATGACACTTAATGGTATGAGTAATGCTACTTGGGGCAATCGCATCGTGGGTGGTACGGAGTTTATTGATTTCTTCAGCGTAGCGCCAGATACTACTACACCAACCATTAAAGAAACCATTATTAGAGTATCTCTGCTACCCAATAATAATGCTGCCAAAGCAGACGACTATACTGCCACTTTTATAGGTAGTAATGCAGCATTGACATACGTAACCGTTGATTCCAGTAATGACACAAGCCGATGCTTATCAGAAACTCAAGGAACGAGTCCCTTCTCATTTACCGTTCAAGCCGCTGTTGTTAATGAGTGTAAAATCACTACTCAGCCCACCGATATCAACTTGGGAAATGTCTCAGCAAACAGTCTTAATATCGATGGTAGCAGTAGTATCGGTGTGACCTGTACAAATGCTGCTCCCCATACAATCGGCTTGACTACTTTCAACGCTGCCGTAAATAATGATGGGCGGAGCTTCATGAAGGGAACCGGTAACAATACCAACAAAATTCCCTATCAACTGCTACGGGATAGTGAAGGTGGACGAGTAGCTTGGGGTAATGGAGAAGGAAATTGGGCAGTAGATGTTGGTACTGGCGAAGCTAAAACAAAGAATATATACGTTACTGTACCTAGCGCCGACTTCAAACCAGATACCTACTCTGATACGGTAACGGTTCATGTAAATTATTAATAGCCGCACCTTCTTTATCTAGATCCTTATCTTTATTTGCATCCTCGCTTGAACAATCTCAGCTCTAGCGGCAGTATAACGCCGCGTCTTGCTTATCCGTTTTGTCCTAGACCATCACACCCGCTGTTTTTCAATGGCTCTATAGTGTCCAGTACAGAGCATGTCTCAATAGAATCACTGACACCAGAACATAGTGATGGTCCTAATTCCTTTTTAATAATGTCCGCTTTGTTAATACATGATATTTTTGTCATCATTTTGTCACGACCAAACCGTATCCTTGAGCCCATTACAAATAGGGGCTGCGTACCATTCATCTCCTGATTCATTAAGTGATTTGTTGATAACAGACAATATATTGATATAAGGCGCGTTTATGAGTGTCGCTGGTCGGCTTGGCAGTATTTCCACACGTATGCTGATTATTTTAGCATTGGCTTTTGCATTCATTATCCTCATGGTGTACTGGGTTGTTGAGACTCAAGGTAAGCCGCGCATTCTGGAGATGACTTCAGAGACAGTGGTTGAAACTGGTAATGAAGTGATTAACAGCATCATGGCGAGCATCAGTCATGTCGATGGTCTGGCAAAAGCAACCAGCACGATGGCAGGCGGACTGCCAAAACAAGAAGCGCTCTATAGAGAAACCTTTGGCAACCTCATGCAACAAACCGACCAAAGAATTGTGGGCGGTGGTGTGTGGTTTGACCCAAATATGTATGCTCCGGGCCGAGAACGCCAATCGTTTGTGTGGGCGCGTGATGAGTCTGGCAACATGCAATCTGTGGAACGTTATAATCAAGTGAGTCAAACGCCAAACGCTTATTATCGAGACTGGTGGTACATTCCTGCTATGTATGCGCGTCATGATCACTGTGTCTGGAGCCGTGCGTATGTCGACCCAGTAAGCAATCAGCCGATGATGACATGTGCCAAAGCGCTATACAACAGCCGCAATCAGGCCTTTGATGGGGTGGTGACATTCAATTTGCTACTAGATAACCTTGATGCCGCCATGAAAAAATGGCAAGAAAAAATCGGTGGTTATGTGTTTTTAGTAGACTTAGACAATCGGTTTTTGACCTTTCCGGATCAATCCATTGTCACTCAAGTGACAGACAGTAATCCTCAAGGCGAGATGATAACGGCGCATCAATTGGCTGAGACAAACCCTACCTTTGCGCCCATTGCTGATAGTCTGGATACCATCAATCAGACGCTTCTTGATGAGGCGGTTGCCAAGGATGAGGGTCGTTATGATTTGGCTGCACGTAGTATTTTGAGCACCACCAATGTGGGGAAAATCAGTGAGCAAGAGTCCAAATTACTTTCTGCATTGCTGCTTTTAAACCTCGATCAAACCTTCAATTTGGTAGACAGTCATCTGGTCGATACCATTACTGTGCCGAATGATTTTGTGTTACAGCAACCCGCCACTGCCTTCGTCTTTCGCATGCCATTTACTTACTGGAAAATGGTTATTGTGAAACCAAACAGCGACATGATGAGTGTGGCAAATGCGCTATCAAATCAGCTGATTCGCGCGATGTTGCTGGGTTTTATTCCTATTCTGCTCCTGACCGCATGGGTATTTCGCCGCTATTTTACTCGTCCATTAAAACGAATGGCGCAGGCCGTGGCCGATATGGGCGTTTTGATTGAGCAAAAACAATATCAAAAACTAAGCGCGCACAAATTGCCCAAGTCATCGGTGAGTGAGATTCAAGTCATTAGTGAGCAGACCAATCAATTGATTGATCGCATCGTTGAAAACGAAGGCGCGCTTGCCGAAATCAACGTTCATCTCGAAAAACAGGTGGTCGCCCGTACCCAAGATTTGCAGCAAGCGATGGATGAGTTAAAAGCCTCGCAAGTGCATCTGGTGCGCTCTGAAAAAATGGCAACGCTCGGCCAAATGGTGGCAGGCGTGGCACATGAGGTCAATACGCCGCTGGGTTATGTGCGTAGTAATATGGAGTTGGTCGGTGACAATCTCACACGTTTTGATGAGTTGATAACCCATACCGAGCAATTATTGCAGGCTCTAAAAGCGCCCGATGCTGACCAAGAACAAGTAGCAGAGCTGATTGACCAAACTTTGCAATGCTGTGAAGAGATCAAAGAAGACGAAGTCAGTGAGGATTTAGCAGATCTCATCAAAGATGGCTTATATGGTGTCGATCAGATTGCTGAGCTGGTGGTTAGCTTGCGCGATTTCTCTCGGATTGATGAATCTAAGATAAAGGACATCGATATCAATGATTGTGTGAACACTTCGCTTGTCATGGCACGTAATAACCTGAAATCTTTAGATGTCACGACCACCTTGGCTGAGCTGCCTCTGATTCAATGCAATCCCTCGCAAATCAACCAAGTGCTGTTAAATTTATTTAATAATGCCGCCCAAGCCATGGCACCTGATCGTAAAGGCGAATTGCATATCATCTCATCGGTTGATGAGGCGCAGAAACACGTTGTGGTACGTGTCATAGACAATGGTGTGGGTATCGAAGAAAGTACTTTGACTCGTATCTTTGAGCCGTTCTTTACCACCAAAAAAGCGGGAGATGGGACAGGTTTGGGATTGGCCATTACCACACAAATTATCGAACAACATGGTGGTCGTATTGAAGCCAGCTCAATCGTTGGGGAGGGCACGACGTTTACCATCGCTCTGCCAATACAATCCACCGCTCGTGAAAACAAACCCTCACAAGCCTTGTTTGAAAGTTGAGAGGCTTCCAACCCCTTATTTAAAGAGAACGTCATGCAAAAACCAAAAATTGCCTTTATCGATGATGAGCCGCGCATTCTACGCAGCTTAAAAATGCACTTTCGCCAGTCGCATGACGTATTTATCACGACTGATGCCACTGAGCTAATGAAATATATCAGCGAGCATGATGTACAAGTGGTCATCAGTGACCAGCGCATGCCAGATAAACAAGGCACTGAGGTTTTGCGTGAGGTCAAAGAAGCCTCACCAAACACCATTCGCATTTTATTGACCGGTTATGCGGATCTGAATGCGGTGATTGACTCGGTAAATGAAGGCGAGATTTATCGTTATATCACGAAACCGTGGCAAAACGACGAGCTTAAAAAAGTCGTCAATAAAGCCACAGAGATTGCCCAGCAAACGCAAAATATTGCTCAAGACACCAATCAAACCAATGATACCCAAAATCATATGGCTAGTAGCATTAGCGGTAAACGGAATATATTGGTGTTAGATGATGATGAAGATGTCTATCAGCAAATGAAGAGTTACTTTCAGAGTACTTACACGGTGAGTTGGGCCAGTAATCTTGAGCAGGCGGCCAAGTTATTACAGAAAAAACGTTTTGGCGTCACTATTACGGATGCGATGCTTAATAATGAGAATATTACACCCATTGTTTATGCACTAAAAAATATCCAGCCTGATCTGATGGTAATTATGCTGACTGAGTTCAAAGATGCCCACATGGTGATTGACTTAATCAATAAAGGTCAGGTATATCGTTGTTTACCGCGGCCGACCAACTTTACGATGATGAGTATCAGTCTCGATCGCGCCTTTGGCCACCACGAAAGATTGGTACAGCAGCCGATATTGGCGGCCCGTCATCATGTTGAAGAGGTGACAGAATCAGAAGCTTTGAGTTTTTCTGATAGACTTAAGGGTTTCTTTTCGAAATTTAGAGGGTGGCGTATTAGTAGACAGTAACAGCTTGAAGATGCATCTGCTAATGCAGGGGCACTAGAGCTTGCTAAAAGCGTGTGCCCAAATCCGAGCATTTATTTAAATATAGTCGGTGAAAAGTAATATCGATACAACCCGTACTGCTGGTGCAAATTTTTCTTGTTTGCTGTGCCATTGCTGCCAGAGGCTGCAAAAATTTTACACCAGCAATACTGTAGCGACTTTAAAGTATTTCAACTATAGGAGGCGACGAGCAGGATAAGACCCAAGAGTTGCCCTAATAAAATAGGGTGCTGGCTGCAAAATTTTATTAGGGCTTAGCTGTGGCAAAATCTAATATGTAGCGATGAATAACGACCATTTCACCTATTATCTGTCTCAGTGATATCAATTTTTTTCTCTAGTTCTATGATCTGTAGTTTATAGTTTTTATAGTGATCTTTTTGGTTCTCTTCTTTTTTCTTTAAAGTTTTTTGAGATAAAAGGTGGTATAGCGAGGTCAAACCTCTTTTAATATTTTTGATTTCTTCTGAGGACAAGCTTATGTATTTGTCAAAATCAGGGGATTTTATTTTTGCGCATAACTCAAAAAGCGTCAGGTTAAAATTTTGATAGTGTTGTTTTATTAAATCTTCTGTTGACTGGTTGCTATATTGAATATTTTTTTTCATTAAAATAAGCAAAGCACTATCAATCAAATTCTTTTCATAATCTGTCAAACATAAATAACTGCTCATTATATCTACTCTCTGTTGTTACGAGATTTCTGTCTAAAAGATAATAAATTGACCACCCTAGAGCAACGTGAAGCATTTGGTAGCGCTCCAAAAACTTTTACTCAGTCAGCCTAACTTAATCTTTATGCCTTGAAAATCTTCATTGATATACGTCATACAGCCAATAATTCAGAAGAATCAACGCATTCTATAGAACAAAAATGAAAGTATAGTGACAAGTGAGAAAATAAAGTGACGGGGTGCATTCTTAAATATAAGAAATACAGCCGTCATAATCTATAGTTATAACATCAGATCATTGATGAGTCAGGATAATGTTTAGGGCATACCTCAGTCGGCTTACAATCAAAGCTTGGACTCTAACGCTTACGTCCTGTAAAGCACTTTAACCACATGCCAGCCAAATTTGGTTTTTACTAAATGTGGGATGAAGAGTTCACCGCTGAAGCAAATTTTATCAAATGCCGGTACCATGTCACCTTTTTCGAACTCACCTAAATGACCCCCTTTTTTGCCTGATGGACAGGTGGAATGTCGTTTGGCGAGCACATCAAACGCCGCGCCTTTTTTAAGCTTAGCAATAATGTCTTCAGCCTGTTCTTTGTTTTTTACTAAAATATGTAATGCGCTAGCGGTACGAGCCATAAGGTAAACCCTTTATAAAATATCGATTATCGAGGCATTATATCACTACTTACCTTGGTTGCTAACTTCACTTTCAGGCTCTACTTCATCACAAATCACTATCTATACACGAGCTACTACCTACACAGACGCTATTATTTCGATGAGAGTCGGTGTCTTTTGCTTGTCACTGCTAGTACATTAGTACCATGCTGAGCGCTTTACTTACGCATTTTTATGGCGAGCTGACTACTCAGAAATGGGCATAAATTATAGGTATCAGTTACTACAACTAACTTTTAATTATATTGGTCACCGTTTGGTCACTGAGCACTTGGTCACCGATTTTCGAAAAGTAGAGCGTATACACGAGATCTCATAATTTACGCATTATTAAAGGGCAGACTATTTCTTAAAGGTCGATACAGGATAAACATCTGGCCCATATAAACAAAGGATTTTAAGAGAAGTTCAGACACAAAAAAACCTCAAGCAACCTAATGCTTGAGGCGAAACTTGCTTAAACCCAAAGGTTTAAATTCGTTTTAAATATGGCGCAGCGGACGGGACTCGAACCCGCGACCCCCGGCGTGACAGGCCGGTATTCTAACCAACTGAACTACCGCTGCTTAGGTCGTTTTTAACGTTTTGCTCTTTAAAAGCCCACTCGCTAAATGAGTGGTGGGTGATGACGGATTCGAACCGCCGACATTCTGCGTGTAAGGCAGACGCTCTACCAACTGAGCTAATCACCCTGAGAAGCGTATAAAAATTGCAATGCAATTTTAGCTTCGCAAGAGAATTTTCCTTAAAGGGAAAATTCTAGAAACTTCACACCTTTAATTGGCTTGAAAGTTTCTTTAAAATCTAGCCAATTAAGATTGTCACCTCTTAATCAACTTTCACAGAAGCTAACTTAATTAAGTCCCCTTGCTGTGGGTGTGTATTATATAGATTTACACATGGCTGTCAAACAGTATTTTAATGATTTTAGCAAATAATTAAAAATAGCCGTCTGATATCCCTATTTATAGTAGCCTAAGTCAATTATTTAGAGGCATTGCTACGAACATACTTGTTATAGTTGTCTATTATTCGGTGGTCAAAAATCACTATACTGTTCATGTTTTACTACTTGTGCTTTATTTTTTATCTGATTGTCGGAGGCAGACATCGAAGCGTTTACTATTAAACATACCTTCACCACTTGGTCTTGGGGAGATCTCGCTGGGTTAGGTCTCGTATTGCATATTACTTTGATGATAGTAATGACGCTACGAATTGTATCGGTGCAGCGCAATATTGGGGTATCGATTGCTTGGATTGCTGTGCTCTATACCTTACCGTTATTTGGCTTTATTGCTTACATACTGCTGGGTGAGCCGATGATTGGGCGGCGCTATCGTGAGCGAGTAGATCAAGCAAGCATGTTGATGAATGACATGGCGCGGCGTGAGCATTTGGTTTTTGATCAAGGGCAAGATTTACTGCCAGCCAAGTATCAAGGTGTCAGTCAAATAGGTACGCGTTGGACAGGGCTTGGGATATTTCCAGATCATAAGATGCAGCTGCTGACTGAGCCTAATATGATTTTTCAAGGTTTGATTGAGGATATTCAAGGAGCTCAACGCATTATTTTGATGGAGTTTTATATTGTCTATCCCAAGGGACAAGTATTAGAAGTGATAGAAGCGTTGGCGGCGGCAGCGCAACGCGGGGTTGAGTGTCATATATTGGCTGATAGTGTGGGAAGTTTTAGCTTTTTTAATAGTAATGCACACCGTACATTAGAGCGGGCAGGTGTTTTTGTTCATCAGTCACTGCCCGTGGGATTGTTTAAAACGCTGTTTAAACGCTCCGATTTGCGCAATCATCGTAAGATCGTGGTTATTGATGAACACATCGGTTATATAGGTAGTTTTAATTTGGTCGATCCGAGGTTTTTCAAACAAAATAAAAACGTCGGGCAGTGGATTGATGTGGCGATACGCACAACCAACCGACGCTTTATCAGTATCACTACAGCTATGGCAAAGGTGGTGGTAACGGATATCGGTGCTGAAAACAATGACAACCTTGACGCGCTCAATCAGCGGGTAAATAACTATACTCGTAAACTGTATGTGATGAATCCGACTATTAACGACTTAAACAGTCGGGTAAAAGTGTTGGGTGACCGTATTGACTACCATGAGCAGCCAGATATTGGCTCGACATCGATTGTGATACCGAAAATGCCAATTGTGGAAGGCGTACTGGCACAGCTGATACCCTCAGCCCCGCAAGTAACTGCCCATGTGATTTATGATACATTGGTCACAGTGATTCATCGTGCCAACAAACGCATTTGTATCACCACGCCATATTTTGTACCCGATGAAACCTTGTCAGGGGCACTGACGATAGCTGCCAAGCGCGGAGTCGAGGTGACGATTATTGTGCCTGAAAAAGTCGATTCGTTTCTCGTGCAACATGCGTCCCAAGCCTATTATCAAGAATTGCTTGAAGCTGGCGTGACTATTGCTTTATTTAAAGGTGGCCTGTTGCATACTAAAACGGTGGTCGTCGATAATGATTACTGTCTGTTTGGCACTGTGAATATCGATATGCGCAGTTTTTATCTAAATATGGAAGTCAGTTTGGCGATTTATACACCAGAGATGGTTGCCCAAGTCGCTGATTGCCAAGAAATCTACTTACAAAGTTGCCGTTTTTTGGATTTAGAAGAGTGGACGCAGCGTCATGGTGCGGCGCGTTTGTTTGATAATGTGGTACGCCTGTTTAGTCCTTTATTGTAGCGCCCTAGATTTTAGGTTAAGGTAGCACTATATTTTGGTTAAATTAAATCTATTATATCCTCAGTCTATTTACAGAAAAGGACACGCCTGTCTATGTCTGCATCGCCCCAAACGCCACTTGACTATATTGCAGCAGGCTATTGGCAAGACTTCTTAGCTAAGCGATCTATCGCAGGAGGCACGGCTTATGAAGCCGAGCT
This sequence comes from Psychrobacter aquaticus CMS 56, assembly GCF_000471625.1. Classification (GTDB taxonomy): domain Bacteria; phylum Pseudomonadota; class Gammaproteobacteria; order Pseudomonadales; family Moraxellaceae; genus Psychrobacter; species Psychrobacter aquaticus. Next base: position 505,348 of record NZ_AUSW01000034.1, on the reverse strand, counting down.
TCGCGACTGTATATTGGATGAGTCGCTGGCAAGTTTACAGCGAGTAGATACACTTTTATCGCAAATACGCCGTGATATGATTAAGGTGAATAGATGGGATGAAGAGGCGCTGTTAGTCGATGAGCGCTATCGTAACTTTATGATGTTTTTGGGGTTTTATGCAGGACGCGTATTGGCGCGGCAATGGCAACAGTCGCCGCATTGGTACGGTCAGTTTGAGCTACGTAAGCGCTACCTTGAACTCACGTTGACAGCTGACGATTTTTACCAGCACATGGCAGTTGGCTACCGTAACGAGGGTGGTTATTCTGATGACAATGACAATGACAATGATAGGGCAGCAGCCTTATTTTTTGCTTTAGAACCAATCGGTCTGCGTTTGTTTGGCCATATCGACCGACCGTTTGCTGCTGTACAAGGCGGTCAAATTGCTAGCGGCTTATATCAAGCCGTCAGCGCCAGATCACCAAACGCTAATAACCATCAAGCCTCTGGTTCAGCTACCGAAAATGTCATTCAAAATAACAGTAGCAGCAATAGTCAAAATGTTGATGCAGCTGAGCAGGTGAATCTACCAGTAAGCGGACGCATCGATTCTCAGAGTTCTATCAATTCTCAGAGTTCTGTAGCACAAATGATGGCCAGTAATAGTTACAGTCATAGCCTAGCAGATAGCAGCTTGTCTCAACAAGAATACATTCTCAAACCTGATGTATCTGAGCCAAAACGAGACCGTCTTATTAAGCCAGAATTATCTAAGACTGAACCTTTACCAAGCATTTCTCCCCCAAAGAATCCCCCATTAACAAAGCCAGCGCCCGCAGCAAAAATCTCGCCAACGCCAGATATTTTTATTCAGTTACTAACAGAATTAGACGCAATTGAAAGGGTGCAAACCGCTGGTAATACTGATTATCAAAAGGCTCGGGAAGTACTGGATCAGTTTGAGCAGCATATTGCCAAGCAACATAAACCCCGTGCGCAAATTATGTTTTCAGAGAATCATTTAGCAGCAAAAAAGCAAGCGCTATTGACATTACAAGAGGCTGCTAACGCTGGTAATACTGCTGCTATGTTGCGTTTGGCGATGTATGAATTACTGGGTGAAGGTTTAATAGTCGATAAGATAGCTGGCACAGAGTCAGGAATTGAGTGGGTTAAGCAAGCGGCCAGCAAAGAGGATAGCCGCGCCCAGCGTCTACTAAGCAAGATGTACTATCAAGGTTTGGGCGTCACGCAAGATATAGACAATGGCAAATATTGGCTCACGCAAGCTGCCGAAAACGGCCACGCCGAAGCCGCCGATTTGGTAAAACAATGGCAGCAAGCACAAGCGTTAATCACCACAAAGAACCAAGAGCAACACAGTATCAAGCGCTATCAAATATTGCTCGGTATAGTGGGCGTGATAGCGATACTGATAATAATTTTTGTCTAAAAATTTTTATCGCAGTTAGGTCTTAATAACTTATTATTAGACGCTGAATTCAGGTAGAATTGGCGCGTTTTTTATCGTCATTTTTTTATTATTTGATCCATTACTAATCTAGGCTGTTGCATGCCATCTTCTCATACACCCTCTGATTGTGTTTCAAAATCGGCTGATCTTACCTCTTTGCCGAGCTGCGTTGTTTATACACCGCCTCTTTATTATCAATCTATTATTGGCTTACTCAAACCACTATACCGACTGCAAGTATGGCGACGCTCACATAAGCGTGATAATTATCAGCAAGAAGTTGCGCAGCGGTTTGGTAAAAGCTATCCAGCACGTCCATCGAGTCATTCAAATGCTGATACTGATATGCCTTATGCTGATAAAGGCATCATTTGGTGTCATGCGGTCTCATTGGGCGAGACCAATACCGTTGCCCCTTTGTTGGATGCCTTATTAGCGAATGGTTATAAAATATGGTTGACCAATACCACGCAAACAGGTTTTGCTCGCGGTGCCAGTCGTTTCAATGATGAGATTGCTCAAGGTCAGATGAGTCACAGTTATGTACCGGTAGACAGTCCAGCAGTGATTGACAGTTTTTTAACGCATGTGCAACCTATCGCCGCTTTATTTGTAGAAACAGAGTTATGGGCAAATATCTTAACCAAACTGTCTGAGCGTGATATTCCTAGTATCTTGGTCAATGGTCGGCTCTCAGCGTCTTCTTTTAAAAGCTATCAGAAAATTGGTGCGGTCAGTACCAGTATGATGAAAAATTTGAGCTTAATCATTGCGCAAGATAACGAGTCTGCGAAGCGCTTTCGCCAATTGGGGGCGCATAGCGCACGAATCCGTGTGGCAGGCTCACTAAAATGGGTAATTAATACTCCCAAGATTGTTAATAATGCCATGCACACAGAGCATAAGAGTGGCGACAGCCAAAAGCGTGACCTATCAAACCGACTGTCAAATCGGCAAGTTGAGCTGGCAGCAGCGTTGGGAGTAGCAGGTCGACCGATTTGGGTGGCGGCAAGCACGCATAGCGGTGAAGAAGACACCGTATTGGCGTGGCATGAGCAAATACTGTCTAATTCAGCGCTGGCTGATACGCTGCTCATCATCGTGCCGAGACACCCTGAACGTTTTGATGAAGTAGCAGCGCTTATCCAAAATCAAGCATTAAAAATGGCGCGGCGAAGTGCGGAAGAGAGCATTAGTGCAGACACGCAAGTTTATTTGGCAGACAGTATGGGTGAGCTAATGACTTGGTACACATTAGCAGATGTGGCGTTAGTGGGCGGCTCATTGGTCGATATTGGTGGACATAACCCAGTTGAGCCAGCGAGTGTGGCAACGCCTGTGTTGATGGGATGTTATACGCAGTCTTGTCAGAGTGTGGTGGATAAGCTGTCCGAAGTAGGAGCGTTGTATCAACCGAACAACACTTTTTACCGTCTTGCTGTCAGAGAAAAAGTGACGACAGATGGCCTAACTGGTATAGATACGCAAGTAGCCACTCATAATAAAGTAAGTACAACTCAAAAGTCTGCTCGCAAGCAGTCTTCCTCTAATGATGACGAGCACACACTTATGTATCAGCAGCTCACATTTTGGCTCAGTCATCTTGAGCTGGCGAAACTGGCTGGACAAGCTGGCGAGCAGATGACCGAGCAGCAGCAAGCAGTACTGCCGCGTCAATTTGCTATGATTACTAGTGTTATTGAGCAACACTCACGCACAGAGGCTGTATGAACTATATTTTACTGCCCGCCGAAAATTTTTCGATAGACTCTGCCAAAATCAATGCAGTGCCGCAAATTAACCATGTCCATCATGTATTAACAGCAAAAGTCGGTGAGTCGCTTAAAATCGGTGAACTTGGTGGTAACTTAGGTACTGCAATCATTGATGATATGACACCTGACTGCATTCAGTTGCGTGAGGTTAAACTCACTATGCCGCCACCAGCTAAGCTGGATTTGACAGTGATATTGGCATTACCACGGCCAAAGGTGCTGCGGCGTTTGATTATGGATATGACCGCAATTGGCGTACGCGACATCATCTTAATAAACAGCTACCGCACCCAAAAAAGCTATTGGCAAAGTCCAATGCTAGAGCGCCTCGATGAGTTTGTATTAGAAGGGCTGCAACAAGGCATTGATACGATAGCGCCTCGTATTAGCCTACAAAAGCGGTTTAAATCCTTTGTTGAAGACGAATTGCCCCGTCTGGTAACCAATCGCGCTATCGTGGCGCATCCTTATGGCTCGCAGTCATTTGCTCAGTATTTACAGAAACAATATTTACCAAAGCCGGAAACATTAGCTCTGCCTAGTTTAGTTTTTATCGGTGCTGAAGGTGGCTGGATTGAGTACGAGATAGAGATGCTTACCGCACAAGGTTGCGAGGCGGTACATATGGGTCCGCGCATATTGCGTACTGAAGCGGCAGTTAATGCCATTTTGGGGCAATGGCTATCATAAGCAGCTATATACTGCCAAATCTACTGAAGGTTAATCATAAGTTTGCTCCTTTAACAACAAAGATTGAAACCGTTTTTTAATGAGTTACTGAGTGAAACAAATGTATTGATAACTAGTATCATTTGCATTAGTATATTGTTCTCAAACATTATGCTCTTGACAATCGTACCAATGAGTGGTCGATATACCAATGGGTAGCACCGCCTTATCTCAAATTTTTATAGCACTATTATGGAGAAAAACATGTCATTGAACGACATCAGCGCCACTTTAATTTCTAATAAACTGACTCTACCTGTTGCTTTATTTAGCATGATGTTAGGTCTTGCGGGCTGTAGTAATTCATCTACGACAGAAGAGAGTGCGGAAGCGGAAACAGCAGAAACGGCTACTGAGCAAGTAACCACTGATAATGCGACTACTGATAACGCGGCCAATGCAGATGCTCAAACGATCACTGTCTACTCATCACGTAACGAGCAGTTAATCAAGCCATTGTTAGATCGTTATACTGAACAGACGGGTGTGAAGGTTGAGCTGGTTACAGACAAAGAAGGCCCACTCATGGCGCGTCTGCAAGCGGAAGGTCAGAACACCCCAGCCGATATGCTTTTGACAGTTGATGCAGGTAACTTATGGCAAGCAACCCAGCAAGGGCTGCTTCAACCGGTAACGTCACAAGTTCTAGAAACCAATGTTCCAGCAAAATATCGTGATCCCAAAGGTATGTGGACGGGTCTGTCATTACGTGCTCGTACTATCTTTTATGACCCAAGCAAAGTCACGGCTGACCACCTATCGACTTATGCAGATTTGGCGGATCCAAAGTGGAAAGGCAAGCTGTGTTTACGTACCTCTAAAAAGGTTTATAACCAATCGCTTGTGGCCAGTATGATAGAGCACTTGGGCGAAGAAAAAACCGAAGCCGTCATCCGTGGTTGGGTGGATAATTTAGCCACCGATGTATTCAGTGATGATACCAGTATGTTAGAAGCCATCGCTGCGGGTCAGTGTGAAGTGGGTATCGCAAACAGCTACTACTATGGTCGTCTGCTGGAAGAAAAACCAGACTTCCCTGTAGAGATATTTTGGGCAAACCAAGGCACGACAGGTACTCATGTTAATGTCTCGGGAGCGGGCGTAGTTGCTGGTTCAGACAATCCAGATGGCACACTAAAATTAATGGAGTGGTTGTCATCGGATGAGGCGCAAGGCATTTATGCCAGTTCTGACAAAGAATTCCCAGTAAAAGAAGGCGTTGATGAATCAGAAATGCTCAGATCATGGGGTACGTTCAAAAAAGATGACATCAATGTGCAGAAGTTTGGCGAATTACAAACCCAAGCGATCCAAATGATGGACAAAGCGGGTTATAAATAGAGCGTTTTGTCGTAACACTATTCTCAAAAATTAAAGTAGCCAATCATGGTAACCAAAAGTGTGAGCAGTCCTTTAAAGATGCTAAATACTATGGTTAACGTTCAAAGCTAACGGTATTTTTGAGTTTAGTGTTGGATATTAGGTCTCTATGCGTATGACATGGTAATAACGATATGATCACAACGCCAGACGCGTCTGTACGGCAAAATGATACAGGCAGTGATAATGTGAAAGACAACCAAATTGTCAGTCAAGACCACGCCATTCGTAAACGTATGATATCGAAATCAGTCTTAGGACTGATTTCGTTGTTTATGCTCGTACCAATTTTGATCGTGTTGCTATCGTGGACACAGCCAGTGGCTGATATCTGGACGCACATGAAAGCGTATGTGCTGCCGCAAGTTCTCAAAAACACGGCTATCTTATTGTTGATGGTCACTGTCATCTCTGGCACTATCGGCACGGCTCTCGCTTGGGTGACCAGCATGTACCGCTTCCCTGGGCAGCGGTTTTTTTCGTGGGCGCTGATGTTGCCGCTCGCGATGCCGGCTTACGTATTGGCGTTTGTCACCGTTGGCATCGTTGATTTTAGTGGGCCATTACAGACAAGTCTGCGGGATTTGGGCATCAATAATGCCATTCCGTCAATACGCAATGTCTGGGGTGCAGGTTTGGTATTGTCGCTCGCCTTTTATCCTTATGTATATTTGCTGGCGCGTCAAGCGTTTCTATCGCAAGGCAGGCGGGCGATAGAAGCGGGGCAGATGCTGGGTCTTAGCCGTGGGCGCGTATTTTTTCGGCTGGCATTACCACAAGCTCTGCCATGGGTGATTGGTGGGTTGTTACTGGCCAGCATGGAAACCTTGGCAGATTTTGGCGCAGTTTCAGTATTTAATGTCGATACCTTTACCACGGCTATTTATAAAGCATGGTTTGGCTTTTTTAGTCTAACAACGGCGGCACAGTTAGCAGCTTTGTTAATTGGTGTGGTCTTTATCGTGGTATTGTTTGAGCAGTACTGGCAGTCAAAGCGTGGTAACTCTGTCGCTCAAGGCAGCAGTCAGCGTTTTGAAGCCAGCAAACCTGCTAAGTGGGCCATGACTTTATTCTGTACGGTCGTATTTTTAGTGGCTTTCTTTATACCATTTTTGCAGCTGATTTATTGGACAGCGTTGAATTTTCGACAAGATTTTGATGCACGCTATATTGATTTTGTGACCAATAGCCTCATGATTGCTAGTATGACCACGCTTTTTATCGCCTTTTTGGCGATTATTATTGCGTGGATTAAGCGGCAATATCCTGATAAATCGACCAAACTGATGACCACTTTAGCCAATTTGGGTTATGTGGTGCCAGGTACAGTATTGGCGGTGGGAATATTTATTCCAATCGCTTGGTTAGACAACCAAATGATAGCCTTTGGTATCACCTCGCACCAAGTACTTTCAGGCAGTGTCATTGTGATGCTATTGGCATTATCGACGCGCTTTATGACGGTGAGTTTTCAGCCAGTTGATCGACAGCTACAGCGCTTGACAGTCAATCAAGAAGCGGCGGCCAATTTGCTTAGTGACAGCCCTTATCAGCGTTGGCGACAGGTGATGTTACCAGTGCTGAGTCCGGGCGTGCTCACCGCGTTACTCATGGGTTTTGTCGAAGTGATGAAAGAGATGCCAATTACGTTAATGACGCGGCGGCAAGGCTGGGACACATTGGCGGTGCGCGTGTTTGAGATGACCAGTGAAGGTATGTGGGGACGGGCGGCGTTACCAAGCTTATTGATTGTGCTGGTTGGCTTATTGCCTGTTTGGATACTATTGCGCCAAAGTGATAAGCAAAGCTGAAAGTGATTTCAAAGTATGAAGTAAAAAGTAGTGAAGTACATGCAAAGCATCCGGTAACATCTTTTGTTAAGGTCATAACAATGTTTACTATTTTATCTGTGGTCTTTATTTTCTAACAGCCAACTGGTACCGTCTATGTACACTGATTCAATGAACGACTCATCAGATTCTAAATCAATAAAGGCCAATTCACTCAAGGCAAAGGTAAGACTTGAGGATGCAAAAAAATCACCAGTAGTACAAGATAAAATGCATCAAACCCAACCGAACAAACCCATTGAAAAAAATAGTGCGTTGATCCAAGAAACTGAGACAGATATCGCTAGTAATCCTTATTTTAGTGTGCAAGATTTAGTCGTAGGCTATGACGATACCATCGTTGTCAATGGACTCTCATTAATACTACAACAAGGTGAAATCGGTTGTTTTTTAGGCTATAGCGGTTGTGGAAAAACCACGGCGTTACGAGCCATTGCAGGACTAGAGCCGAGCCGATCTGGCACCATTCGTCTAAACAATCAAAATTTAACTGACAAAACCGCCCGCAATTCATTTGCCGTTGCTCCAGCCAAACGCGGTATGGGCATGGTGTTTCAAGACTATGCGCTTTTTGGTCATTTGAGTGTGGCAAAAAACATCGCTTTTGGACTAAATAAATGGTCTGCCGCCGATAAAAAAGCCCGCGTGGCTGAGATGTTAAGCCTCGTTGAGTTAACTGAACACGCTGACAAACGTCCAAATGAGCTCTCAGGTGGGCAGCAGCAGCGTGTTGCCTTAGCACGAGCTTTAGCACCAAAGCCCAAACTGTTATTGCTCGATGAGCCTTTTTCTAATTTGGATGTGGTGCTACGCGAGTCATTGGCAATGAATGTTCGAGATATTCTCAAACGTACCAATACCACCGCTATTTTGGTTACTCATGACCAAAACGAAGCATTTGCCTTGGCAGATAAAGTCGGGGTGATGGAGCAAGGAAAGCTGGTACAGTGGGCGACCCCAAGTGAGCTATATCATGAGCCAATCAGTCCTTTTGTTGCTGAGTTTGTGGGCGAAGGCGCAATGATAGATGGCATTATCAAAGAAGGCCACGTTGAGACGGCACTGGGCAATATTTATCGACGCATGGAAGTCTGTGACGAATTGGGACAGCCGCAATATTGTGAGTATGATTATCCCAATGGCACACCGATTAAAGTACTCGTGCGCCCTGATGATATCATTCACGATGACGACAGTGCGCGGACGGCGCTAGTAATTGGCCGAGTTTTTCGCGGTGCCAATTATCTATACCGCTTACAACTCGATGATGGGCAGACCGTATTATCGTTAGTTGCCAGTCATCATAATCACGAGATTGGCTCACACATTGGTATATTACCTTTGCTAGAGCACGTGGTTGTGTTCAATGAAAAAGAAATCAATGCGACAACTTGGTCTGAGTACGATAGATCACAGAGAATGGCTGAAAATAACTAGTGGTTATTGACGACAGGTATTACAAGCTGTCAGCCTGACGAGTTGCCATGATATGCAAATAACGTCCCAGCCATTTATACGGCTCTTGTTGTGAATAGCGCAGCTCCATTCGTATCACGGCATCGGGGTCATTATGACCACCACGTTTGAGCGGTGCATAATCATGGAACACGCGCAAACCACTGGTACGCACAATGTGATAATGATGCGCCGCCAACCAAGACTCTACTTCTTCTTTAGCAACTGGATGATTGGGTGTCAGACTTTTCTTATTGTCAGCCTGATAGCCCGTATTATCGAGCAAATTAAAATTACCCATAATCAGATTACGATAATCAAAGCTCGCCGGATTATAAAAACATAACGACAGCGCGCCATGATCTGCCAGTTGCCGATCAAAAAAGTCCATGACCATTGCAGGTTCTGCTAACCATTCGAGCAAAGCATGCGACATGATTAAGTCAAACTTGGCTGATGCTTTAACCGCGTTGTCAGTGCTTTTTTGCTCATGATCTTTAGTCAGATTGTCTTCAATCAGCTTGTCTGCAAGCGCTTGATACGGACAAACATACCATGTTATATCAAGGTCTTCGTCTATCAGTGCCGCGCTCGCTTTTGCTTTTTCGAGCATATTGACTGAAATGTCATTGATGACCACGCTATGACCTTGAGCAGCCAACTCTATCGCAATCTGTGCAAGCCCTGCACCCACATCTAAAATACGTAAAGGTCGTCCAAGACTTTTGCTCATCTGCGCGCTATACTCGAAAATATCACGGCGTAGCACCGCCAAGCGAATTTCACCTTTTAAGCCGCCATAGACTTTTTTTTCAAAATGATCAGCAATGGCATCGAAACTACGATCAGAGCGCGTAACTTTTGGTTGCGTCACTGCTTGGTATGTTGTTTGCTTAGTTGAATCTATCGATTGGTTGTCACGTTTTTCTGTATTTTGACGGCTTGTTTGCATGGGAGGACTGTCTGTGTGGGATGGTATTTTGGAACATCGTACAACAAAGATGACATCGAAGCCAGAATCGATTAACAACAGGAAATATCATTCTATAGCGTAAAAGAGGGTCGCAAGTGCATGTTTTGCAGTAGCTTTTCATCATTTTTTACGGTATAAGTAGTAAGGTTTCAGAAACAATTGTTATTAAGCAAGTCTGTCTAAAAAGTGCTCAATAACAATCATCCACTAAAAAATATCTGTCAAACTCAACTTATATACTGCCAAGGACTCTCGGCAAACGTATGACTTACTACTGCTAAGGATAGCAACTATGAGAAAATTCAAACCTGCCACCGATACAAGCGCCAAGCCAGCGACCAGTAATCAGCTTCCAAATTCTCTCATCACTACAACCCCACCAATAATGTCACGTTGTTTATTATCAGTCGCCATTGCCAGTAGTTTGCTATTGGTCGGTTGCGGCGATGACGATGATGAAAGGATTGTCTCCTATGATACGACAGTAGAGACGATCAGTGCATTTACTGCCCAGCAAATAAATACTGGGTTTGGTTTAAGTAATACCGCAACCCCAGCGGCCAAATGTGACATTAAGATTGAGAAGATCAACTATCCGACGGTAGGCGCGGCGGGCGAACGCACCAATGCGACAGCAGCATTGATGCTACCGAGTGGCGATAGTGCTGACTGTCAAGGCGATCGACCGATATTGCTTTATGCTCATGGCACAACGACAGAAAAATCTTATGATTTCAGTCAAGTGGCCAATCCCCAAAATCCAGCAACCAGTGAGGCGACACTGATAGCCGCAAACTTTGCTGCACAAGGTTATATCGTGGTTGCACCAAACTATGCGGGTTATGATGATTCTGATCTTGATTATCACCCTTATCTGGTAGCGGATCAGCAAGCGGCTGATATGGTCGATGCGTTAGACGGTGCACGTACCATCATTACTAGGCAACAGCTTGTAAATGATACCGACTATACCAACATTGACGACTCTGGCAAATTGTTCATTAGCGGATACTCACAGGGCGGGCATGTCGCCATGGCAACCGCACGTCTGCTTGAACAACAGAATAAACCTGTTACCGCGATTGCGCCGTCATCAGGGCCGTATGCTTTGGCAGCATTTGGTGATGCAATATTTGCAGGTAATGTCAATATTGGCGCGACTCGTTTTGCCCCATTATTGGCCATTGGCTTAGACAAAAAATATAAAAATATATACGGCAATAGAACTGATATCTTTACGGCCCAGTACGCCAATACCCAGCTACCAAATACGCAAACTTTTGGAGAGTTAGTAAACAATGGTAAGTTACCTGATAATGCGTTATTCCAAGCCAAACCGACTAACAATCCTGTGCTTGATCAGTTACCAGCCAGTAATTTGCCTTTTGCTTTCTTAGGGTTTGATGATGATAATTATCTGATAAAAACAGATTTTCGTGCTGCTTACGTAACTGATGCTCTACAAAATCTAGATAGCTTAGTGGCTGGTACAGGTGTATTGCCAGCAGCCAATCCACAAAATAACTTGCGTAAAGCTTTAAAAGACAACGATTTACGTGGTTATATCCCAACTATGCCAACGCTATTGTGTGGCGGTAATCAAGATCCAACCGTATACTACGACCTAAATACAGGTTCGATGACCGCCATATTGCAAGCAGCGGCATCTTCTAATAATCTTAACGTCACAGTACTCGATGTTGATACAAGGAATGATCGAGGTGCAGTAACTTCGATTGGTAGTGCTATGAGTAATCCATGGATGGCCACGACCGTACTTGATAACGTTCAAGGCAGATTTACTGCTACTTTGACAGCCGTTCAAAACAAAGCGATTGCAGATGCTCAAGCCGCAGGAGTCACTGATCCAACAACGCTAGCACAGGCCGCAGGCGCTGCGATATTGGGCAGCTATCATGGTGGCTTAGTCAGTACTGCTTGTACGCAAGCCACGCGCGAATTCTTCAACCAGGAATTTAAAGCTACTTAATAGAACTCGGACTTTACCGTAACAGCTATTCTAATTGCGAAAACTGTATCCATTGGATGCAGTTTTTTGCTAAATGCCTTTTAATATCAATGAGAGAAAAAGAGGGAAGTCGATGATGGTGTCGCTTATATAAATTTGGAGGCTGTCAATCCGTTAAAATATGGGCCCTAATAAGCTGTTTTGCTTGATTTTAATGACAGTCAGATGCCCCTAAATCAGCAATTTTGTGCTAAAATAGCTTCTTTTATTAATCATTAAAACTATCGCTGTTTTCTTATGGTTTTGCACGCTTAGCAGGGCTTTTTTAGGGTCTATATTTTGATCGTAGCTGCGCATTGATGCAGCTATATTTTTGTATAATCCATAAGCATCTAGAGCAAAAGTGTCAGCATCAGAAAAAATGTGAGTGAAGGAGTGTATATGAGCGAATCGGTCAGTCCTATTGGCATCGTAGATGAATTAAAGCAATCCTATTTGGATTATGCGATGAGCGTGATTGTCTCGCGTGCGCTGCCTGATGTGCGTGATGGGTTCAAGCCTGTACACCGACGTGTGATGTACGCCATGCACGTACTATCTAACGACTACAACAAGCCCTATAAGAAGTCGGCACGTGTGGTCGGTGATGTCATTGGTAAGTATCACCCACATGGCGATAGTGCGGTGTACGACGCCATTGTGCGGATGGCACAGGATTTTAGCCTGCGTTATCCTATGGTAGATGGTCAAGGTAACTTTGGTTCGATTGATGATGATCCACCGGCAGCGATGCGTTATACCGAAGTCCGTATGACTAAGCTAACCCATCAGATGCTGGCTGATCTGGACAAAGATACGGTCGATTGGGAAGACAACTACGATGGCTCTGAGCGTATGCCAAGCGTTATGCCAGCACGTATTCCTAATTTGTTGATTAACGGGGGCACGGGTATCGCGGTCGGTATGGCGACCAATATGGCACCGCACAATCTAACCGAAGTCATCAATGCCTGTCTGGCTTATGCAGAAAACCCGCAAGTCTCAGCTGAAGAATTGATGTCGCACATCTCAGGGCCTGATTTCCCCACAGGCGGTATTATTTATGGTCGCGCAGGCATTTTAGATGCTTATCGCACGGGCAAAGGCCGTTTACACATACGTGGTCGTTATCATATCGAAGCCATGACCGATACAGGTGTTAATCGTGATCGCGAGCGTATTGTGTTCACTGAAGTGCCTTACCAAACCAATAAAGCCAAGTTGATTGAGCGTATTGCTGAACTGGTGCGTGATAAAAAAATCGAGGGTATCAGTGAGATTCGTGATGAGTCTGATAAAGACGGTATGCGTATCGCCATTGATTTGCGCCGCGGTGAAACGGCAGAAGTGATCGTTAATAATTTGTTCCTACAAACGCCACTTGAGTCTAGCTTTAGTATCAATATGGTGGCGCTGGATAATGGTCAGCCAAAACTATTGACGTTGCGTCAGCTAATTGCGGCGTTTGTACGTCATCGTCAAGAAGTCGTAACACGTCGTACCATTTATGAGCTAAATAAAGCGCGTGTACGTGGACATTTGCTAGAAGGCTTAACAGTTGCACTAGCGAACATTGACGAGATTATTGCGACAATTAAAGCCTCTGCAAACCGCGGCTTGGCACGTGAAAGCTTGTTAAATAACACATGGGGTTCAGGTAGCGTTGTAGCGATGTTAGCCGCTGCCGGTAGCCAATCGGTACGTCCTGATTTCATCGAAGGTGAAGATCCTAAAGCACCGTTTGGTTTGATTGAAGGCCAAACCAAAGGCGAGCAGCGTTATCGTTTGTCACTTGAACAGGTCAATGCGATTTTAGACATGCAATTGCATCGCTTGACAGGTCTTGAGCAAGACAAATTGACCGAAGAATATCAAGACTTGCTGCGCGAAATTGCTCACTTAGAGTCTATTTTGGGCGATTTTGATAAGCTAATGACCATTATCTCTAATGAGATGATTGAGATTCGTGACAATTTTGGTGACGAGCGCCGTACGGATATCATTGACTCGCGTACTGATTTCAACCGCGAAGACCTGATTCCTGAGCAAACCGTCGTGATGACTGTATCACGCACTGGTTATGCAAAAACTCAGCCGATTGACGATTATGTTGCGCAAAAACGTGGCGGTAAAGGCAAGTCTGCAACCGCAATGAAAGAAGACGATGTGATCGACCATTTGGTCGTGACCTCAACCCATGCGACAGTCTTATGCTTTACCGATAGTGGCCGCGTTTTTAGTTTGCGTGGTTTTGAAGTGCCAATCGCTAGTCGCGGTGCTCGTGGTCGTCCATTGGTCAATTTGATTGGCTTGAATGGTGATGAAACCGTTACCACGATATTGCCAATTCCAAAAATAGTAGAAGATTTATCGGCGAAAGCAGACCTGCCGCTAGTAGATAACGATGATGATTCGTTAGCAGACAGCAATGAAGCAGAGCCTCCTTTTGTCTTTTTTGCAACCGCTAACGGGACAGTCAAGCGAGTAGAGCTTAAGCAGTTTGCCAACATTCGCTCGAACGGCCTAATTGCAGTGGGATTAGAAGAAGGCGATAAATTGGTGAGTGCGCGCATTACTAATGGCAGCCAAGAAGTGATGTTGTTTGCTTCAAGTGGTAAAGCCATTCGTTTTGATGAAAATGATGCTCGTGCGATGGGTCGTACTGCAAAAGGCGTGCGCGGTATGCGTCTGGCTGCTGATGAATTTATCAAATCATTGGTCGTTATCGAAGAAGATGTACGCGAAATCCTTATCGCTTGTGAAAACGGCTTTGGTAAACGTACCTCTATCGATGAGTTTAACACTCAAAATCGCGGTGGTGGCGGTGTGATCGCTATCAAGACCAGTGCGCGTAATGGTGCGCTCGTTCGTGCCACCAAAGTTGAATCTACAGACGATATTATCTTAATATCAGACAAAGGCACATTGGTACGCACGCCCGTTGAGCATGTGGCCAGCTCTGGTCGCAATACGCAGGGTGTCACGCTCATCCGTCTGTCTAAAGATGAGAAATTGGTCGCCATGGCACGTGTCGAACACGAAGAAAATGACGATGAACTCATCGATGCCATGAGAGAAGACGGTACATTTGATGTAGAAGGTCAAGAGCAAATAGATATTGATGCCGCAACTGGTAACACCGCAACGACTGATGTCAACGATGCGATCGATATTGCCAATGATTATAACTTGGACGAGCCAGTAGACGATGACGAATAACGGTTTCGGTCGTTAATGTTGTAATCTAATTTTATCATTGTTTTACACAAAGGCCTCTGACGTTATCGTTGGAGGCCTTTGTTTTTCACTCGCATTTTTTGTCAATTTTGTTGTAATGGACAAAATTCATGCAAATAAGATTCTGTTTTTAAGGCGGTTTTATGCTTATGACCAATCAAACTTTTCAAGGAACTGTCGCATCAGTATTATCAAGCTTTTTATTCTCACTGATGTTTTTGTTTGGGCTATTTATGCTGCCCTTGTCAGGGACACAGGTGGCGTCATGGCGTGTGCTCATGATGCTATTAAGCTTGGTGATATTGGTCAGTTTGACTAAACAGTGGCAGCATGTATTTGATTATGTCAAAACGCTAAAGACCCCAAAAGAATGGCTGATATTTGTATTGCCCACACCGATCTTGGGTGGACAGATTTGGCTGTTTATGTGGGCGCCAGTGAATGGATTTGGTCTGGATGTCACATTGGGTTATTTTTTACTGCCCCTTGTGATGATTTTGGTTGGTCGGTTTTTTTATCATGAATCTATGAGTATCTTGCAATGGATGGCCGCGATATTCGCAGCGCTGGGTATTGGTTACGATATTTTTCAGTATGGTGCAGTATCTTGGGTGACGTTGTTTGTGTGTTTGGGTTATCCACCCTATTATCTACTACGGCGCATGCTTGCAGTGCCGCCTATTACAGGTTTACTGTCTGATTTGACATTATTAACGCCAGTGGTGCTTATCATGCTTTATGTGAGCGGTGGTTTTAGTGTGGCGGCACAAGATACAAAATTTTGGTATCTATTACCACTGCTTGGCGCTTTTAGTGCGCTTGCGATGTCACTGACGATGATTGCGAGTAGTAAGCTGCCAGTCTCATTGTTTGGGGCGTTGAGCTATGTAGAGCCAATGCTGTTATTTGTGTTATCCATTGCGGTTCTGAGCCAAAGCCTTGACGAAGGTGGCTCGCTCTTTATGTACGGCATGATTACGCTTGCGCTACTGGTCATGATAGTGGATAGTGCAGCGGGTTATCTGGTTCGTCGCCGTGACGATCATTTACATGGCTATAGAGAGCCTCAAGTGGGCGGCTTTCCTCCGCGCCGTCATTTTATCAACCAGCGTATCGATGGCGTACTAACAGCGCACCGTTTTCGCAAAATTAGAAAATATCAGCAAAAGATAGATAAGATGACGCGCAAAATAGAAGCACTGCATTCAAAATAAGGCTTACTAGCTCGTAGAGTAAAACTTGACTTGGTAGACATTGTTTTTCATCGTTGACCTACATAGTTCCTATGTTAAAGCCAAATTAATTACGCTATCATCGATATCAATACTGTCACGCTCAGTTGAATGCGTGACACTATACACAAGATATTATCGTATATTCACAATATAGCTTATTCAAAATATAACTAGGATGGTTTATGTTAAATCTGCATCATTTAAACAATTCGCGATCTTTTCGTATTTTATGGTTACTAGAAGAGCTAGAGCTGGACTATAAACTGACCAGTTACGAGCGTACGAAAGCCCATCTCGCCCCTGAAAGCTTAAAGAAAGTACATCCGCTCGGACACACGCCTGTACTCGAAGTTGATAATCGTGCGCTGGCCGAGTCAGGATTTATCATTGAATATCTGCTGAGACACTACGATACCGAGCATCAGTTTAAGCCTGCTGATGACAATGAAGCGGCATGGGAAGCTTACACATTTTGGCTGCATTTTGCTGAAGCTTCAGCGATGCCGCCATTGGTAATGCGTTTGGTATTTAGCAAAGTAGTTGAACGCTCGCCCATGCTCATCAAACCGATCAGTAAAGGCATTCGTAAGCAAGTTGAAGATGGAATGATTAACAACAACATTGTGAATAACCTAAATCTGATGGAACAGCACCTCCAGGACAATCACTGGTTCGCTGGCGAAACCTTTAGTGCAGCCGATATTCAAATGTATATCGTGGTAGCTGCCTCTAATGCGCGTGCGGGCATGGACAAAGTCAGATATGTCAATCTGTTGAATTGGCTCAAGCGTTGTCATGAACGCCCAGCCTTTAAACGTGCCGAAGAAAAAGGCGGTCTACCGCAGTTTTAAAGATACCGAAGTTTTGAATAAATAATGTGCTATTGTAAGCGTTTTTTCTTATATCCAACGATAGCATATAAAGAAGGGGTAGCCATGAGCGATCAGAATGACCTGACGAAGCATAAAGCGGATAACACTGATAGTGATATCACCAGTCAAAATATCCATGCGCAGCAGGTCTCCATTAAATCGTGGACACAAAAGATATTGGTGGTTTTATTGTGTACAGCAAGCTTTTATGGAGGCTGGAAATCTTATGAATCTAACATGGTCAATGAGTGTACTGCCAATGGTGGAAAAATGATCGAAGGTCAAAAAACCATGATATGTCAATTGTCGTAGCAACATGATATGTTTATTGTCATAGCAAATAGTACCATTACCAAAAATTTGAGTAGTACCCAAAACGAGTATTAGTACCAAATTCAGTATCAACTCATAATAGGTGAGATGCGTCTGACACTGCTTATTATATCTTTTGGGATTGATATGCGTATGATAAGTAAGAAAATACACCCATGTTAAAATTAACCTTCTTAGGGACATCGGCAGGCGTACCCACCAAACAGCGTAATGTGACAGCATTGGCGATTGAGTGTCTGAATCCTTTCTTGCCGAGCTCAAAACAAAATCACAGTAATCAAGATAAAAAATCTCGCCCATGGCTATTGATTGATTGCGGTGAAGGCACACAGCAGCAACTATTGCATACCAAGCTGTCCTTACATCAATTGGCCGCCATTTGCATCACGCATGTGCATGGCGACCATTGTTATGGTTTGCCAGGATTGCTCGCGAGTGCTGCCATGTCAGGTCGTCGTGACCCACTGACTTTGATTGCACCAAAAGCCATTGCCACGCTACTCGATGCCCTCAAGCTCACCACAGAGCTGTATCTCCCATTTGCGATTGATTTTATTGCAATTGAAGATTTATTGTCTAAAGAAGGTGCGCTCAAAGGTATGGTCACTCTCAATTCAGACAAGCAACATCAGCTTTTGATAGACATTCACCCCTTGTCGCATCGTGTGTCTTCGCATGGTTTTGGTATCACTCAGCATATCAGTCGGCGTTTACTCAATACAGATAAGTTGACAGCAGAAGGTATTCCAGCAGGTGTGCTATGGGGCCAATTACAACAAGGTAAGGATGTGATAACTGATGATGGGCGGCAGTTGCGTTCGTCAGAATATGTCAGTAATGACGTGCAACGTACACGTGTCGTTGTGGCTGGAGATAATGATACACCAGATTGTCTAAGTGCAGCGGTGGTTGATACGGATTTATTGGTACATGAAGCCACTTATACCCATGAAGTCTTAACCAAAATCCAGACCAAAAATCCAGAATTTGATCCGATGCATAGTAGCGCGCATTTAGTGGGTCAATTTGCCCAAAACATGGGTATTAAGAATTTGGTTTTGACACATTTTAGCGCACGTTATCAGAGTTTTGACAATCTGAATAGCAGTGCGCCAAACATGGGACATATTCGAGCAGATGCCGAAAGCGTCTATCAGGGCAGTTTATGGTTGGCCGCAGATTTTGCTCAGTATATGGTCACTGGGGCAGCTGACTTGGCAGATAGTAAAGAGCATGAGCATGTACAATATTTGGGCGACGCCCGCGACTATGAGCAATGATTGCACGTTCAACCTTAAGTTTGACTGTCTTCAGCATCCAGCTGGGTTTTTCCTATCCAGTAACGACTAAACTGATAAGCGACTCGTCCTGAGCGCCCACCACGTTCTGACGCCCATCGTAAAGCTGCCGCTCTGATATCATCAGGTAGCGCGTTACCTAACACTTCAACATCAGTTGTTTTATTATTATTTTCATTATCTACGCTGTGTTTTTGCTGCATATATAGATAATGATGAACAATTTGTAGATATGTGGTTTGATCCATTGGATGAAATGATAGCCATAGACCAAAACGATCAGACAATGAAACAGTCTCGTCAATGGTCTCATAAGGGTTGACCTCATCGGTCTGTCCATTATATATATTGACGTTGTCTTTCATCAGTTGCGGCAATAGGTGACGGCGGTTACTGGTGGCATAGACCAGCAGTTTGTCTTGCTCTGAATCAAGCGCCCCATCCAAGACGCTTTTTAATGTTCTGTAGCTCTCGTCTTGACCGTTAAACGCCAAGTCATCGCAGTAGACCACATAGCGGCATTCACAATCTGCTGGCAATGCATGAATCGCGGCGCGAATCTTATCAAGTACCTTTAGATCATCCCGCGCAATTTCAATAATGCGCAGTCCTTCGCTATGATAGGCTTGTAGCAACGCTCGAATCAGTGAGGATTTACCCGCGCCGCGTGTCCCCGTCATCAGGACATGATTGGCCGGATAGCCTTTTAAAAACTGACGCGTATTTTGTACCAGTTTTGACTTTTGGGTATCTATCCCATGCAAGTCGTCTAAACTTAAAAACAAATTGACCGCCAGTGGTTCTAAATGACCATTATGACCACCGACCCAGCGATAAGCCAGCTGCGCAGGATCAATCTTAATCGTTGGCGTGACTTGCTCTTGTAAATATTGGCTGAGCAAATCTAATAGTGGCGTAGGCAGGGCGTAATGAGTAGCAGGCTTAGATGAGCTGTTTGGTTGCGACATAATAATTCTAACCGTTGAGGTGTATTTAAATTGCGTAAAGGCAGTTTCAAGATTTCACTGTACTATGAAAAACTATCATAAAAGATCAAACTATGAAAAACAGTGCCAGTAATTCGCTTATTATACAGGCTTTGCAAGCACATGCTCAGCAGCTATTGCCGACTGTGACGCAAGTATTTTCAGTATTGCAGTATGGTGAAATAGTACACCAGCGAATAGGTCAAACAAATACTGTGCATACTAAAAAATCTCAAAATACCCCAACGCAGCACATCAGAAAGACTGGTTATCAAGGTTTAACGCGCGCCACCCATTCGCAGTTCGGGCACGTGATGATTAAATGGCAACTAGTGTCTCATGCCAGTCATGATTCATCTGATTTAGCTCATGAAATTGATGTTTTAAGATCTTTAAATCTTTTATCGCAAACTCAAAATCACAGTGCCGCTATCGCACCATTAATACTCGCTCATCATAAGTTAGACGTTCAAGCGTTGGGACAGAGCCAGCATTTAACTGCTTTAGTCATGGTCTACTATCCGAATGGCAGCTTAGCAAAGCAGCTTAGTAGGCAAAAATACCCATTATTAACGAATAAACAAAAGCAGTATTTCATCAAACAGACCGCGAATCTTATAGCCAATCTACATAACACTGGCTGGCTACATAATGATATTAAACCTAGTAATATCTTGCTCAGTTATACCTCGATAGATAGTAATCATATAGTTCCTGATTTAATATTAATCGATTTTGCCTTAGCAGAGAAAGTTGATAAACCAATAAAAGCACATCCTTTTGGTACGCCAGCTTATCTGGCACCTGAGCGCTGGCAAGGGCAAGCAGCCACCGTTCAAAGTGATATCTATGCGTTTGGGATAATGATGGTTAAGATATTAACGGGCGCACGACCTTTTAATATAAATACCCAAAGTAGCGATCCGATGATTGATTGGACGATACAGCATTGCCAACAGCCTATTCCAAGGCTGCCAACAGAATACAGTCATTATCAATTTATCATAGATAAAGCATTGGCAAAGCGGATAGAGAAGCGGTATCAGACGATGGATAAAATACTATTAGATTTAGACAGAGTATGAATGTACGATTGAAATTATAGACACAAAAAAACCTGCTAAATAGCAGGCTTTAATATTTGGTCTAAGATGTACTATCCAAAAATGGTGGGGCTGGAGAGACTCGAACTCTCACACCTTGCGGCGCCAGAACCTAAATCTGGTGCGTCTACCAATTCCGCCACAGCCCCATTTTTGTTACTCTATCATCAAAAGCAGTTAAACTCAAATGCTATCTAGACAGTTAACTGATTCGGTAGTGCGTCTCAGTGGTTGGCTATTATATAGAGTTTGCGTAGTTTGGCAAGCCCTATTTGCAGTTATTTTTAATTATTTAACAACTATTTTTGCCAATGATAATAAATATCTGATATTACTGAGATTTTTATTTAGCGTTTTTGTGCTTTATACAGAGATATCTAACTGCTGTAACTTACGTGTCAGTGTGTTGCGACCCCAACCGAGCAAGCTGGCTGCCGCTATTTTTTTGCCGCCGCTGTGCTTGAGGGCTGCCATTAGTAAGACACGTTCAAATTCAGGTGTTGCCGTTTGTAAAATATCGGTTTCACCTGTTTGCAATGATTGCTCAGCCCAAACGGCCAAGGCTTGCTGCCAGTTTGAGTTGTTCGAAATATCATGAGCATGTTGATTCTCTATACGAGCACCATTTTGCTGTTGGTGATTTTGCGCCGTTTGTTGCGTGGATAAATTTTGCTCTGGATGCGCCTCAAAATGAGAAGGAATACTTTCCAACAGCTCTGGTGGTAAATCATCAACCATAACGGTATCACCAGTCGCCATGACAGTTAGCCATAAGCAAACGTTCTCAAGCTGGCGTACATTTCCGCCCCATTCAAAAGACTGTACAATCTGTAGCGCCGCAGGATGTAGTTGCTTTGGTGGCGTATTCATCTGTTCGGCTGCCCGCTGCATAAAGTAGGCAGCCAGCGCAGGAATGTCTTCAGGACGCGTGCGCAGAGGCGGTAGGGGTAGACGAATAACATTCAGACGATAAAACAGATCCTCACGGAACTTGCCTTGTTTTACTAATGCTTCTAGGTTTTGATGAGTGGCGGCCACGATGCGTACATCGACTTTGACAGGTTGCTGTCCACCCACACGATAAAACTCTCCATTGGCCAGTACTCGTAGCAAACGGGTTTGGGTGCTAAATGGCATGTCACCGATTTCATCCAAAAACAACGTCCCGCCATTTGCTTGCTCAAAACGACCTTGCCGCGTTGTCGTCGCGCCAGTGAAAGCACCTTTCTCATGACCAAATAACTCGGATTCGATCAAATCATGCGGAATGGCAGCCATATTTAGGGCAATAAAAGGCTGCTGATGACGAGGGGAATGTTGGTGTAAAGCACTGGCAACCAATTCTTTACCTGTTCCCGACTCACCTGTAATCAAAACCGTGATAGGGGAGTGTGCCAGCCTGCCAATAGCGCGAAACACTGTTTGCATGGCTTGTGATTGACCAATGATGCCACTAGGATTGGGATTACTCTGTACCTTAGTATCAGTTTGAATACCAGCTTTATGGTTGGCAGCCTGATTATTTTTGCTTACTGAATTGGCTTTACTGACAACATTTTTTTTGGTATCAAATATCGCATCATTATCGAAGGACGAGGTGTCGGATAAGGTATCAGTGTTTATGTGGCTATTAGGCGCAGTTATAGCATTTTCCACGATCATATTGGGCTGATAATTAATTGCTTTATAAATGGTGGCAACCGCATCGTCCAAGTCAAAGGGCTTTGGCAAATATTCAAATGCGCCAGTCTGATAGCTATTAATCGCGGACGTGAGATCTGAATGCGCGGTCATGATGACAATTGGCAGCTTTGGGAAATGCCGATGCACCCAGTCACTAAAGGATAGACCGTCCATCATTGGCATACGAATATCCGTCAATATCACATCTGGTAATGGTTCAGCTGATGCCTGCAAGATATCATTGAGGCGTGTCCATGCTGCTTGTGCTTGCGTAAAGCTAATAACGGTCAGTCCTGCGTCCTCAAAAGTATCAGCCAGTACCATTCGTAATGCCGCATCATCATCGATGAGCCAGAGCGTTGCTGGATTGGCATCAGGGGCATTATTGACCGTTACTTTTGTCATTTGGTCACCAATTATCTGATCTTTCGATGTTTGGCTATCGCTTTTAGGGTTGTGTTTATCGTTATATTCAGTCATGTATCAGGCCTAATGAGCAATGAATGGGTTTAGATTGATGATTTAGTAATGTACGATTGAGCAGTTTCATCTGTGGAGCAGTGCTGCCTAGGTTTCCATAATTGGTTGGTTAAACGGTAGGTATAGCGTAAAACAAGTCTGACTATTGTGAGGGTTGTTTTTTAAATTGTCGTTAGGATTTTGTGCTTGAGTAGAGCTGGCGTCAATCATACCATGATGATGGCTGATAATATCTTGTACAATGGAGAGTCCAAGGCCAGTTCCCTTAGCACGGCTGGTCACCATCGGGAAAAATATTTGTCCAATTAGTGCAGGATCAATCCCTGAGCCGTTGTCGGTAATATTAATTTGCACCACTTGTTTGTGCTGTTGCCCACTGATGGTATGTTGAAAAGCCACTCGTGTTTGAATATGTAGCGTTGGCTGGTAATGACAGTCGTCAGTATTACGGTCTATTTGTGAACTAGAAGAGGATAAAGTTTTCGGTTTGGGTGGTTCTTTTTGCTGTAATGTTTGTTCGAACTCTGTCATCGATTCACAAGCGTTGTTAATCAGGTTTAAAAACACTTGAATTAACTGGTCTTTGTCAGCCTGCAACTCAGGCAACGATAAATCATAATCGCGCTGTAGTATCACTTGTGGATACTGATTGCGTATCAAAGTTAATACATGCTCTAGTGGCTCGTGAATATTAAGAGTTTGCCAGTTTGGTAGTTGATTGGAGCCAAGAAACTGCCCGATAAGATGGGTCAAGCGATCTGTCTCTGAGATGATGATATCGGTATAGTTACGCAGTTTTATCGCGGTTTTTTGCAGGTTGTTGTTATGGTTTAGTATAGATGTTGAATGGGAGATAACCCCAGAAAATTGAGGGTCAAATGTCGCCGCGTCACTGAATTTAATGAACTGTCGCTGTAAGAGTTGCGCCGCACCGCGAATGCCAGCAAGCGGATTTTTTATTTCGTGGGCGACCGAGCGTAACATATGACGGGCAACACCATATTGCTGTTGTTGGCGCTGCTCCTCTGATATGCGACTTTGGCGATCTTTGCCCCATATTTCAATGATAAAATAAGTCTGCTGTTCATAAATGACAGGCGTCACACTGTAGTCGATTGAGAGGGGCAAATTACCATTCAACGGTGTGCTTATAATGTGATCGTGATCAATGAATGGTTGCTGGTACTGCTTTGCTTGATAAAAACGTTCGGTTAAAGAACAGATTTGCTCTTCTATCGTGTGCTCGCTTGTATCGTCGTTATGAATGGTTAAGCTGTTTTGTGATTTTAGCTCCTCAGGTGCCAGCAATGTCAAGACAGACTGATTGAGTAATCTGCCACTGCTGATAGCAAGTAGGTGTTCGGCTTGAGCATTCAACCAAGTGATGGAGAGGGTATCATCGACCCATAAGATAGCTGTGAACAGATGCTGTGATATAAAGGCTAAGTCAGGTGTCGGTCTTACCGTTTTCAAATTGGTTGTCATAGGTAGAGCCTAAAAAAAGGATGCTTGATATAATATTTAACCACAAATCAACACTATAGAACGGCAAAACTGGCGATTTTTGCAAAAAAAACGTACAATGCGCATAGCCAATTTCTCTCTAGCAAGGTCAGCCATGCCCAAAACTTCTACCGAGTCGATGAATACGACTACGATGACCTCACAGTCAGCTTCTACCTTATCTAAAGATGCCCCTAAGAACACAGCCACTATTTTTAATCCTGCCAAACCAATTATGGCACAAGAGCAAGGATTATCAGACAGTAGCAGTAGCCAACCCTACCATCATAAAGCCAACCACAATCAAAACCGTAGTATCGAACAAAGTAGCGATGCAACGTTAGCGACTGCCAATGCGCCAGTCAGTGCGGCACCAAAGATTGGTTTCGTGTCGCTAGGTTGTCCAAAAGCACTGGTAGATAGTGAGCGTATTATCACAGAGCTTAGCCGTGATGGTTATCAAGTGGCCAGTGATTATGAAGGGGCAGATCTTGTTGTGGTCAATACATGCGGCTTTATTGAGTCAGCGGTACAAGAGTCGCTTGACGCGATTGGTGAGGCCATTAGTAAAAACGGCAAAGTGATTGTTACTGGCTGTTTGGGTAAAGAAGCTGAGAAAATCCGTGAAATGCATCCGGCAGTGCTAGCAGTGACGGGCGCTCATGCTTATGACGAAGTGATTAGAGCGGTTGCGCAGCATGTGCCGAGACCAAATCGTAGTTTGGATGCCAATTACGACCCAAAAATAGATTTGATTAATGAGGCGGGTATCAAATTGACCCCAAGTCATTATGCTTATCTTAAAATCTCTGAAGGCTGTAACCATCGTTGTACTTTCTGCATCATTCCAAGCTTACGTGGTGACTTGGTCTCGCGTCCGATTGATAGCGTAATGAATGAAGCGATGGCGCTCAAAAACGCAGGCGTAAAAGAGTTGCTGATTATATCCCAAGATACTTCTGCGTATGGACTGGATTTGAAATATAAGACCAGTTTTTGGAACGGTATGCCGCTTAAATCAAAATTTTATGACATGTGCCAAGCGTTGAATGACTTAGGTATTTGGGTACGTTTGCATTACGTTTACCCATATCCGCATGTCGATAAAGTCGTTGAACTCATGGGCGAAAAAAAGCTACTGCCTTATTTAGACATACCTTTTCAGCATGCCAGTCATAGCATCTTAAAAGCCATGAAACGTCCTGCGCATAGCGAAAACACGCTGGCACGTATTAAAGCGTGGCGTGAGATTTGCCCTGATATCGTCATTCGCTCGACCTTCGTCGTCGGTTTCCCAGGTGAGACCGAAGAAGATTTTCAGTGTTTGCTCGATTGGTTGGTTGAAGCGCGTCTTGATCGCGTTGGCGCATTTACTTATTCAGAAGTTGAAGGCGCGGTCGCCAATGACTTGCCAAATCACGTCCCTGAGAATATTAAGCAAGAACGCTATGAGCGTTTGATGGCGCTACAGCAAGACATATCGGCACAAAAACTACAAGAAAAAGTTGGCAAGACCTTAATGGTGTTGGTCGACGACATTGATAGCGATGAGAATATTGCGATTTGTCGTAGCTATGCGGATGCGCCAGAGATTGACGGTCGTGTTTATGTCGATGAGATTAATGCTCAAGTAAAAGTCGGGCAGTTTTTGACGGTGACGATTGATGATGCTAGCGAATATGATTTATTTGCCAGCTATAAAGGATAAAAATCCATGTAATATACAAGTGAAAATTGCCCAAGAGCGGGCAGTTTTTGCTACAATTAGCGCAATTTAGCCTTTCAAACACACCCAGCATTAAGTATGGCGCGCTGGGCAAGCGCTATTTGTATTTTACCAATTTGTATTTTACTAATGACTGTAATTATAATTTAATGCTAACAAGGTGACCTCATGTCTGACAAAAACCCGCGTTACTCTCGTATCTTGTTGAAACTCTCTGGTGAAGCTTTAGCTGGAGGTAAAGACATGGGTATTGATACCGAAGTACTTGATAAGATGAGCTTGTCTATCGCTCACTTGCGTGGACTGGGCGTGCAGGTAGGTATCGTCGTTGGGGGTGGTAACTTGTATCGCGGTGCTCAATTACAAAAAGAAGGCTTGGTTGGCCGTGTCACTGGTGATCAGATGGGTATGCTCGCGACGGTCATGAATGGACTTGCGATGCGTGATGCCCTTGAGCGCCGCAATATTAAAACGCGCTTGATGTCAGCATTACCCATCGGCGAAGTCACCGAAAGCTATAGCAGCCGTAATGCGATTCGCTATCTCAAAAACGGTGAAGTTTGTATTTTTGTCGCTGGCACTGGCAATCCGTTTTTTACCACAGACACCGCTGCCTGTTTGCGCGGTATCGAAATCGAAGCAGGCTTGATTTTAAAAGCGACCAAAGTTGATGGCGTTTATGACAAAGACCCAAGTCTACATTCCGATGCGGTCAAATACGATGGCTTGACATTTGATGAAGTGTTAGAACAAAAGCTTGGCGTCATGGATCTAACCGCTATTGCGCTATGCCGTGAGCACAACGTCCCGCTACAAGTGTTTGATATGACCAAACCCAATGCGTTATTAAATGTCATTATGGGTGAAAATGAAGGCACGCGCGTTTATCATTAATTGATGATACGCCCTAAGATAGCGATATATCCCTTAATAATTTTTTATAACCAACAATAATGAACGATTTGTCGGTAGCGATAAATAAGGACACATAATGATCAAAGAAATTAAGCAAGACGGCGAAGCGCGCATGCAAAAAACCTTGGAAGCGCTTGAGAGTACTTTTAGTAAAGTTCGTACAGGTCGTGCGCATCCAGGTATGTTGTCAGGCGTAATGGTTAGCTACTATGGTTCTCCGACACAGCTGAACCAAGTGGCTAGTGTGAACGTTGAAGACTCGCGTACACTACTGGTACAGCCATTTGATCGTACCATGGTGCAAGCGATCGATAAAGCCATTCGCGAAGCAGATTTAGGTCTGAACCCAATGACAGCTGACGTGATTCGTGTGCCGATGCCAGCCTTGACAGAAGAAACACGCCGCGACATGCAAAAACTTGCCCGCGGGGAAGCTGAGAGCAGCCGCGTATCTATTCGTAATATCCGCCGTGATATGATGAATGACATCAAGGATCTGGCGAAAGAAAAAGAAATCTCAGAAGATGACGAACGCCGTGCCAGTGATGATATTCAAAAAATTACTGACAAATATATTGAGACTATTGATAGCCGTCTGAGTAAAAAAGAAAGTGATTTAATGGATGTTTAACTATTAGTTTGGTGTTATTTATAGCACAACCAATTGAGCTTCCTTTTTTAAAGTTAAGCAGCCAATGCGTTATCGCTATTGGCTGCTTATTATTATGTCAACTGGTGCGACATAGTTAATTTACTACACAATAAATAAAGTGCCGCTAGCTATAGAACTGACACTCTCTTTTCTTGCTACTCAAATTTTCGATAATGGTATCAATGATATTTGATAGCCTATGTTTCGCAAACTACAAAAAGTCCGATTTGTGATAAGTTTGTGAATTATATGATCTATACTTTGTAACTGATCTATTACAGGCTATTATTATTTTACCTTAACAATAAGTAAGTTTACCTATGTCTATGTCAGCCCCTTCTACTATTCTTCCGCGCCATATTGCCATTATCATGGATGGTAATAATCGCTATGGTAAAGCCCATAATTTGGGCAAAGGCCAAGGGCATGTAGCTGGCAAAGAGGCGTTAGATCCTATTGTCGAGTATTGTGTCGAGACAGGGATTGAAGTATTGACAGTATTTGCTTTTTCTAGTGAAAATTGGCAACGTCCACCCACTGAGGTCACGTTATTGATGCAATTGTTGGCATTGACTATCAATGAGCAAATGCCGCGCATGAATGAGTACCGTATTCGCTTACGTTTTATCGGTGATCGCAGTCATCTTAGCGCTGATTTACAAACATTAATGGCAGATGCCGAAGCAAAAACTGCAACGTTTGAGGCCATGACGCTAGTGATCGCCATCAGTTATGGTGGACAGTGGGACATTGCGCATGCTGCAAAACAGTTGGCGCAGCAAGTACAGGCAGGTCAGTTGCGTGCTGAAGATGTCAATACAGAGCTGCTTGGTGAGTACGTTCAGCTGGCCGATGTACCCGCAGTAGATATGTTGATACGTACGGGCGGTGAGTATCGACTTTCTAATTTTTTATTGTGGCAGGCCGCTTATGCAGAGCTATTTTTTACCCAAACGCTATGGCCGGATTTTGCCGCAGGTGAGCTGGCAATGATGGTAACGGAGTTTGCCCAGCGTCAACGCCGCTTTGGTAAAACCAGCGAACAGGTCGTGACGGAGCAACAATTTCGTTAGGATATTGATTGTTTAATAGGCTTTTTTAAAGGGTTTGCGTAGTATCCTACAAAGCTAATATTCTATCAGTAGTTAATAGTGCTTGTTTATGAAATAATAAACCGTTTTAATGAGTGTTAGTTGCTATGAGGACATGCCCTAGAATGTGATTGTAGATTAACTGCTATAATGCACTTTTTGACCATGCATTTTTTATTATTATAAGTATAAGGCTCAATAAGTATGTGGCAACGAATTAAGACGGCAATTATTCTCGTTATTATCGTTGGTATTGCAATGTTTGCGAGCCAAACCCCTATCTTATTTGCACCGCTTTTAGCGATTGGCGTCATTATTTCTGCTCACGAA
The DNA here is from genome assembly GCF_000471625.1 of Psychrobacter aquaticus CMS 56. Classification (GTDB taxonomy): domain Bacteria; phylum Pseudomonadota; class Gammaproteobacteria; order Pseudomonadales; family Moraxellaceae; genus Psychrobacter; species Psychrobacter aquaticus. The sequence continues at coordinate 476,275 of NZ_AUSW01000034.1, read as the reverse complement.
TGGACAAAGCTGATGCCAAAATGGCGGCAGCCTGCGCTGTTTGTCTTGTTGGTCTTGGTACTGACATTGGTATCACTTATATTTAAAGTAACTTGGCTGTTTTGGTGGGTAGCTTCATTAGTAATATGGTTGATGGCATTGTCTTGGGTGAGAGTTTTTCCAACTCACACCAATTGGTATGGTAAAAAATTGGCATTGATGGGTGCTGTGATATTGATTGCATCCATTACCGCGATGTTTTACTTATGGCAACTGTCAGCATGGTGGTTGTTTTATGTGTTCTTATTGGTGTGGTGTACAGATAGTGGGGCTTATTTTGTTGGGCGTAAGCTCGGTCGTCACAAAATGGCACCGAATGTCTCACCTAATAAGAGTGTAGAAGGGCTGGTTGGTGGCTTAGTCACCGGTTTGCTGGTCGTCATTGCTATTAGCGTGTTTAAGCTGCAATTAACGGGTTTGCCATTGATTGCATTTGTCTCGTTATCAGCTTTGACGATTTTGGCGTCCGTACTTGGTGATTTGTTTGAGTCAATGCTTAAACGCCGCGCTCTTGTAAAAGACTCAGGCACTATCTTACCAGGGCATGGCGGTGTCCTTGATCGTATTGATTCGTTATTGTCTGCCACACCAATATTTGCGCTTGGTTTTTGGGTGATTCAGCAGCTGGGTTTAATAGTAGTATAAATTTACAAAATGAATGTGCTTACTCATTCTAATAGTGGGTTAACTGTAGGTTAGTAAAGGCGTTACTTTGCTGCCATATCTATTAGCTTTTATGGTCTATTGGCTTCCATAATTTACTAGTTTGAATGTTTACCATGTTTTCTTGGTTTTTTCTTTTATTTTTCGCAGTATTATTGATAGGCAACGATGGTTATGACGCAACGCATCGCCGTATTAGGCGCGACAGGCTCGATTGGTGATAGCACGTTGGCTATTTTAGCAGCGCAACCACACCATTATGAAGTCTACGCTTTGTCAGGCTATCACCGTTTAGATAAGTTATTTGCGCTCTGCGGGCAGTTTTTGCCTAAGCGTGTCAGCGTACCGACGGCAGCAGTCGATGATTTTGCTCAGCGTCTTATGGCGGCTGGTCTTAATATTGATGTGGTAGGGGGCGAGGCAGGGCTAGTAGATATTGCTACTGATTCGCAAACCGATACGGTGGTTGCGGCCATTGTGGGCGCAGCAGGTCTACCGTCAACCTTAGCCGCCGCTCGTGCAGGCAAACGTATTTTATTGGCTAACAAAGAAGCGCTGGTGATGGCAGGGCAAGTAATGATTAGTGCGGTCAAAACGCATAACGCGACTTTGCTACCGCTCGACTCTGAGCACAATGCCATTTTTCAGTGTCTGCCACTGGCTATTCAACAAGACAACACCCAGATTCATCAGCCAGACCACGGTGTACGTAGATTATGGTTGACCGCGTCTGGTGGCCCGTTTTTGCAGCAATCGTTTGAGCAGATGCAGCAAGCAAGTATCGCTGAAGCGGTCAAACACCCAAATTGGTCAATGGGTCAAAAGATATCGGTCGACTCTGCCACGATGATGAATAAAGGTCTTGAGTTAATAGAAGCCTGTCATCTATTTGATTTGCCTGAAGATAAAATAAATGTGGTGATTCATCCACAAAGCATCATCCACTCGATGGTAGAATATAGCGATGGCAGTTTTTTAGCGCAGTTGGGCAGTCCGGATATGAAAACCCCGATCGCCCATGCACTCAGTTATCCCAATCGTATTGATAGTGGCTCGCAGCCATTAGATTTGTATGCGCTAAGTGGATTGGAGTTTATTGAGCCTGATTTGCAAAAATTTGCTTGCCTACGTCTTGCTCGTCAAGCGATGCAAGCAGGTACGCAGGCGACTATTGTGCTAAACGCTTCTAATGAAATTGCAGTTGCTGCGTTCTTGGATAGAAAAATCCGTCTAACGGATATTGCTGATATCAATGAACAAACATTGACTGAGATACAAGTACCTTTATTAAATGAGCGGGCTGATATAGAAGATATATTGGCTATTGACCAAATAGCACGCCGTCACACCGAGACGCTCGTCAAAAAGCTATCGTAATTGTATCAAGAGTAACTTAACCGAGAAAAGATCATGACGTTTTTATTAACGCTCCTTGCGGCAATATTTGTCTTAGGTCCGCTCATTGCCCTACACGAGTGGGGTCATTATATTGTGGCGAGACTCTGCGGCGTTAAAGTGTTAACTTACTCTATCGGTTTTGGTCCCAAGCTTTTTGGTTGGACCAGTAAAAAAAGCGGCATCGATTATCGTATTTCAGCACTGCCACTGGGTGGGTATGTCAAAATGCTCGATGAGCGTGAAGGGAATGTGGCAGAAAATGAGCGGCATCTAGCCTTTAATCATCAGCATCCGCTCAAGAAAATTGCGATTGTCGCGGCCGGTCCTATCATGAACTTTGTCATTGCTATTGCGCTATTTTGGGTATTGTTTATGACCCCATCAGAGCAGCTGGCGACTAAAATTGGGCAAGTGTTACCTGATACGCCAGCCGCAATAGCGCAGTTGCCAGTTGGTGATAAAATCGTTGCCATTGATGGCCATAAAGTAGAGACGTGGGAAGGTATCAATTATCGTCTTGCTGGACGTATGGGGGAGACAGATAATGTCAGTATTACCATGCAGTCGGACGGACAAAGTGAAAACTTGGCCAAAACTTATCAAGCACCAGTGCAGCAATTTATGCAAGGCGCGGCACAAGGTAAAGACGCGTTGACCAGCTTTGGTATGCTACCGTGGCAGCCGCAAATTGCTCCAGTAGTGGGTAATCTGACGCCTGATGGCGCGGCCAGTCGCCAAGGTTTAAAAGAGGGTGATCGCATTACTGCTATCAATGGGGAAGAAATCAGCGACTGGATCAGTGCCACGCGTATTATCCGTGATAACCCTGAAGTTTTGCTTAATTTTACGGTGTTGCGAGATGATAAGCCTGTTCAGCTACAGATCATGCCACAAGGTAAAAAAGACAATTTAGGTAACGATTATGGACAGATTGGTGCTATGGTGGCACAGTCTGAAATTGTCATCCCTGATGCATATAAAACAACAGTGGTCTATGGTCCGGGTGAGTCGCTGGTTAAATCGTTTGAAAAGACCGAACAGTTAGCGGTGATGACGGTAAGCTCCATGGGTAAAATGCTGTCAGGTATGATAGGCTTGGACAATTTATCAGGGCCAATTACCATCGCCAAAGTTGCCAAACAAAGCTTTGATATCAGCTGGCAGATGGTATTGTCTACAGCAGCCTTGATCAGTCTGAGTCTCGCTGTCCTAAATCTTTTACCTATTCCGGTATTAGATGGGGGTCACATCGTTTATCATCTTATTGAGCTGATTCGAGGTAAGCCACTCTCAGAAGGGGTGCAAATGGTGGGTCTGAATATCGGTTTACTCTTACTGGCAGGTTTCATGGTGTTAGCAATTGGTAATGATATTAGTCGTCTGTTTTGATGCAGGGCTGGTCGATATGATTGACAAGGCGCGATATACTAATGGTTCCGTGGTTATTGGGCACTGATTATGTACAGAGTAGGCAAGGTGTTTTGTGTCAAGAACTCTGTACTAATCGTAATTTTTAGTTTATTTTGTGATGCATTTTATATAAAGTGTTCTGAGTCTGCCGTGCGTGAATTTAAGATTCCATGTGAAATGGGCTAGACAATATGGGCTTTTTAACTTAACTTAAGCAAGTTTTTTATTGACGGATAGTGTTTATGCGTACGCCTTTATTTATGAGCGCGGCAGGGTTGCCGTTAGTTGTAGCGATGATGAGTATGCCTGTACAGGCTGCAGAATTTGTAGTCACTGACATCGGTTTCAATGGTCTACAACGCCTAACCCCCGATAGCCTCTATCCGGTTCTACCTATTTCGGTAGGGGATACGGTTAATGACAGTAGTTTGGCAGCCAGTATTAAGGCGCTATATGCGACCGAAAACTTCGCCGATATTCAAAGCCGTGTCGAAGGTGGTCAACTGCGATTTGATGTCGTTGAACGCCCAACCATCGCTGAGGTAAATTTTGAAGGCAATAAACTCATCCCAAAAGAAGGGCTTGAGCAAGGACTGGGTAACGCAGGTCTGTCTGTCGGTAATGTATTGAAGCAAGCTACATTACAGGGCGTCGCCAACGAGCTACAGCAGCAGTATATCAGCCAAGGCTATTACAATAGCAATATTGAGGTTGATCAAACGCTGCTAGATGGCAACCGTGTTAAGCTTGACGTCCGCTTTATTGAGGGTAAGCCTGCTAAAGTTGTGGATATTAATGTGATTGGTAACACTTATTTTAGCGATGAAGAAATCAAAGACGTTTTTGCTGTCAAAGAATCTTCTTGGACACGCCTGCTGTCTAAGTCCGATCGTTATGCCAAAGAAAAGTTGGCTGCTAGTTTAGAAAACTTAAAAGCACTATACCAAAATGATGGTTATGTGCGTTTTGCCGTAGACAATGCCGTACTTAATATCAGTGAAGATAAAAGCAGCGTCTTTATCGAAGTAAGTCTTACCGAAGGCGAGCAATATCAATTTGGTGAAGTGAATTTCTTAGGTAAGCCGACTTTTGATACCAATGAGCTAAGAGAGCTGGTCACTTTTGCCCCGAACGAAAAATACTCACAAGCCAAGCTAGATGAGACGACTGCCGCGCTTAAAAGTCGTTATGGCAATGAAGGTTATTATTTAGCGCAGGTCAGACCTGTGCCACGCATCAATGATGAAACCAAAGTGGTTGAAGTTGATTATTTTATTGACCCTGCACGTCCTATCTATGTTCGCCGTATCAACTTTACGGGTAATATCAAAACTCAAGACGAAGTACTGCGTCGTGAGATGCGTCAACTAGAAGGCTCGCTTGCGTCTAGTGAAAAAATTCAGTTGTCACGCACACGATTGATGCGCACAGGATTTTTTAAGGCCGTCAATGTCGATGTGAAGCCAGTACCTAACCAGCCAGATCAAGTAGATGTTAGCTATACCGTTGTAGAGCAGCCTTCTGGTAGCTCAACGATTGCTGCAGGCTATTCGCAAAGTGGCGGTGTCACCTTCCAATTAGATTTAACCCAAAACAACTTTATGGGTACGGGTAACCGTGTCAAAGCAGCGTTATCCCGCTCAGAGACACGTGACTCTTATAGCTTGGGATATACCGATCCTTATTTTACTGAAAATGGGGTATCGCAAGGTTTGAGCGCCTATTATCGTGAAACCAAGTACGATGATAGAAACGTGAGTAACTATGTCACGGATGCTTATGGCGCCACGCTTAATTACAGCTATCCTGTTGATGAAACCAAGCGTGTTAGCGCTGGTCTAAACGTCGATAATACCTCAGTACGTGGTGGCCGTTTCCTCGGTGTATCAAACGTACAGCAAATTATTGATGACGGTGGTACGTTTGAAGACTTCACAGGCGATTTTGAAGGTCGTACTGGCTTCAAAAATGACTATCAAACTTACAATTTACTGTTTGGCTGGGATTACAGCACCTTAGATCGTCCGGTGTTCCCGACTAAAGGGATGAGCCATAAGGTTGATGCGACCATTGGTCTAGGTGATACGAATTATCAGAAACTCATTTATCAGGGTAATGTCTATTATCCATTTTACAAAGACTGGGTAGCGCGCGGTTATACCAGACTTGGTTATGGTAATGATTTGCCATTCTATGAAAACTTTTATGCAGGTGGTTATGGTTCAGTGCGTGGCTATGAAGCGTCAACGCTTGGACCAAAATCACAAGCCTATTTTGATGCCGTCAATGATCCCGCCAATCAAACATTTTCTTCAGAAGAAGTTGGGGGTAATGCGCTGGTCAGCTTCGGTAGTGAGCTGATTTTACCAATGCCGTTTAAGGGCGATTGGGCGGATCAAGTACGTCCAGTGCTGTTTGCTGAAGGTGGTCAGGTATTTGATACCACTGATAAAGAAGATCGCACTTTCGTTAATCCTAATACAGGTGTTGATACGGGTGTGCCATTATTGACGCAAGACAATAAGATGCGCTTTAGTGCTGGTGCTGGTGTGACTTGGTATACGCCTATTGGCCCAATCTCACTCAGTTATGCAATGCCTATCGGTGATAAAGAAGGCGACGAGACCGAAAAAGTACAGTTCCAAATTGGTAATACGTTCTAATTTAATATAATTGTTCTGGTTCCTCTCATCAACGATACAAAATTATTTAAATGAACGAAGCGTTAGTGCAATATCAGTAGGTCGCCAAGTGAGTTTTCAGCTTGGCGATCCTCTTATTCATAATAATATTTATAATAATACTAATAGCAACTATGATAACGATTGAGCAACTTATCACTCGAATTGAACAGCGTCAGCCTATTATCAATAAGGCCGAAATCGATGCGGAACAGTTGCGTCACGAGTTCAGCAGTATTGGTAGTTTAACCACTGCGGATAATAAGCAATTAAGCTTTTTAGCAGATCCTCACTATATTTCCAGTTTATCGCGTAGTCAAGCAGGGGCAGTGTTGATTACAGCGGACTATCGGGATCAAGTTCCAGAGACAGCTGTCGCGCTGGTAGTGGCAAGTCCATATTTGGCTTATGCTAGTGCCAGTCAGATTTTTGCTCAGGATTCAGAGCTCAATGGTATTCACCCTAGTGCTGTGATTGCTGATAGTGCAGTTATTGGCGATCAGGTTTATATTGGTCCTTTTTGTGTGATCGGCGATCATGTGCAAATTGGTGCACGCAGCTCACTTTATGCTCATGTGGTGGTTGAAGCAAATGCTGATATCGGCCATGATTGTGTTATCAAATCACAAGTCGTTATTGGTCATGATAGCGTCATTGGTAGCCATGTGAGGTTACATGCGGGTGTCAGTGTTGGTGCAGAAGGCTTTGGTTTTGCCCCAACCAGAGATCCTAGTGCCACTGGCTGGGAGCGCATTGCTCAGCTAGGACGAGTAGTGATTGGCGATCATGTACGAATTGGTAGCCAAACCTGTATAGACCGCGGTGCCATCGATGATACGGTCATCGGTAATCATGTTATCATTGATAATTTAGTACAAATTGCCCACAACGTGCGTATCGGTGATGGTACTGCCATTGCTGCCCAAACAGCCATAGCTGGTAGTACCAGTATAGGCAAGCGTTGTATTATTGGTGGCGCTGTCGGTATTACAGGCCACATCGAAATCACAGATGATGTCACTTTATCCGGAATGACAATGGTAACCAAATCCATCAAAACGGCTGGTTCGTATTCTTCTGGAACGGCTGCCATGCCAACCGCTAACTGGCGACGTGCCGCAGTACGTTTTCGTCAGCTTGGTCGTGATTGATTGCGCAAATACAAAAAATAAGCCATAAAGATTCAAAACATAGCAAGGAAGTTCCATTATGAGCAGTAACGATATAGATACCCAAACTGATAAAAATGTTAACAGCTTGGCTGAGCAAGGTCTCACGCTGCCATTAACCTATCATACCCTTAAGCATTATTTGCCACACCGCTATCCTTTTTTGCTGGTAGACAAGATTATTGATTGCACGCCCGGAGAGTGTATTACGGGTATTAAGAACGTGACTATCAATGAAGAGTTTTTTAATGGGCACTTTCCTGATGAGCCGATTATGCCAGGTGTATTGATGGTAGAGTCGATGGCGCAAGTGTCAGGTGTGCTTGGATTTATTAGCGCAGGGCTGACGGCAGAAGATGGCTATCTATATCTGTTTGCAGGCGTTGATAAGGTTCGTTTTAAACGCCGAGTGATTCCCGGAGATCAACTGATTATTCGTGCCAAAACAGTCATGCAAAAACATGGGATTTATAAATTTGATTGTACAGTGCATGTCGAAGACGAGCTTGCTGCTAGTGCTCAGATAATGATTGCCCGTCAAGAACAATAGCATTCACTTGCTGTCACTATATCCATAGTTGACCGAAGCCTTATATTAAAGTGGGCAGTGAAAATTATAATCAATAATCATGTTTAACAGCAGAATTACCCTTATGTTGTTTAATAAGGCTAAATTTGCTGTATTTGTTTTACTATTTATTCGCATCAGATGATACAAAGGCCTACATTATGAGTCAGATACATCCAACAGCACTCATCTCACCGTCCGCTCAGATTGATGAGACTGCCATCATTGGCCCATATTGTATCGTTGGTGATGAGGTCTCGATTGGCGCGCATACGGTGTTGCACCGGCATGTGGTCGTGACCAAGTTGACTCGTATTGGTCAACACAATCAGTTATATCAGTTTGCAAGTGTTGGTGAAGATCCACAAGATCTGAAATATGCTGGTGAGCGTACATGGCTTGAGATTGGTGATCATAATACCATTCGTGAGGCTTGTAGCTTACACCGTGGTACTGCCCAAGATAATGAACTTACCAAAATTGGCAGCCACAATTTATTGATGGTGAACACTCATGTGGCTCACGATTGTGTGATTGGCGATCATAATGTATTGGCCAACAACGTTGGTGTCGCAGGGCATGTTACTATTGGCAACCATACCATTATTGGTGGTAATTCAGGTATTCATCAGTTTTGTACCGTTGACGATTATAGTTTAATCGGTGGAGCCAGTCTGATTTTAAAAGATGTAGCCGCCTTTACGATGGTATCGGGCAATCCAGCAAAAGCTCATGGTCTCAATGTCGAGGGGATGCGCCGAAAAGATTGGTCGAAGGAGACGATAGATGTGCTACGTCAAGCTTACCGTACGATTTTTAGATCAGGTTTGACGACTGTGCAAGCGCTTGAAGTTTTAAGTAATGAGCTACTACCAAAAGACCCAATGATTCAACTACTTATTGATTCATTACAGAAAAGTAACCGAGGTGTGGTGCGCTGAAATTTTGATTAGATTTACTTCAGCTTATATAGAGTATAGAAGTATTATTTGGCAACCACTTGTCAGATAAAGACAAAACATAAAAAGCCATAACCAATCGTTATGCTTTTTATGTTTATAACTGCTTGACTTTTTTGGTCGCTTAGCAGAAACTTCCTAGTCATATACTGTTAGATTCTAGTAACTTATTTTAACCAACCGCTAATTTGTAGTCTCTTTAAGTATCTATCTTGGTCTTTTGACGAGTTTGATAACTTAAAGGGAATTATAATTGAATTTTAGGAGTGTCATATGGCAGAGCAAAGGGAAAATTGGTCCAGTAGAACTGGATTTATTATAGCCGCTGTCGGTTCAGCTGTCGGTTTAGGTAACATATGGCGTTTTCCGTATGTGGCTTACGACAATGGTGGTGGGGCATTTATGGTGCCGTATCTTATTGCTTTATTAACTGCAGGTATCCCGCTACTATTTCTAGATTATATTATCGGGCATAAGTATCGCTCTGCAGCACCTCGTGCTTATAAGAAACTGGCACCTTCTGGTCAATTTGTGGGCTGGTGGCAGACGCTCGTCTCTTTTGTGATTGCTATCTACTACGCAGCTGTCATTGTATGGGCCGGTAGTTATATGTTTTTCTCGTTTGGTCAAAAATGGGGCGAGGACACTACAACCTTTTTCGTCAGTGATTTTGTAAAACATACTGGGGACTTAACCTCAGTGTTTGTACCTCAGATGTTTATAGGTTTGGTCATTGTTTGGGCTCTTTCTATATTGATTATGTTTGGCGGTATCCGTAAGGGTGTTGAACTTGCTAACAAAATTTGTTTGCCATTATTGCTAGTATTATTTGGCATCATGGTATTTAAAGCCGTTACCCTACCAGGTGCGGTCATTGGTTTGAATGCCTTCTTTGAGCCAAATTGGACTAAAATGAGTGATCCTAACGTTTGGCTAGCAGCTTATGGCCATGTGTTTTTCTCACTTTCAGTAGGTTTTGGTATCATGGTAACTTATGCCTCATACCTCCAAAAGAATACCAATCTAACGGGCGCAGGCTTAGTGGTAGGTTTTGCTAACTCTTCTTTTGAGCTTATTGCTGGTATCGGTATCTTTGCTGCGATTGGTTTTATGGCAATGTCGACAGGTCAAGATGTCGCAGAAGTCGCTAGTGGCGGTGTTGGATTGGCATTCTTTGTTTTCCCTAAGATTATCTCTACTATGGGGGCCAGTGGTGATTTTGTTGGTTTCTTATTCTTTGGCTCTTTAGTCGTTGCTGGTATCAGCTCTTTGATCAGTATTTTGGAAGTACCTATCTCTGCTTTTCAAAGTAAGTTCGATTGGTCGCGCAAAAAAGCAGTTGCTATCATATGCGGCGTATGTGCGGTTATATCTATTGCTGCTTTCTCGACGGGTAGCTCATTGGTACTCGTAGATGTCATTGATCACTTTGCTAATAACATCGGTATCGTTGCTGGTGGTTTGATGTCAATTATTTTGGTTACTTGGTTTAATCGTCATAAAATTCCAAGCCTACTAGCGCATAGCAATCGTATTTCTAGTGTTAAGTTAGGCGGTGCTTGGATATTTATGTTGACCGTTATTACGCCAACCGTGCTTACTATCGCCTTGGGTCTTAAGTTTATTGACTTAGTTAAAACACCTTATGAAGGTTACTCTTCCACTATTTTATTACTGTTTGGTTGGGGTGTTGTCGTATTCTTTGGCTTAGGAGCTTTCATATTAAGTCGTATGAAAGGTATTCATGATGATGAAGATGATAAAGCCCGTGCAATTGAAAATGCACGCTAGCCAGCAAACTAAATAGTTAGCAGATAGGTTAACATTTCAATAGGAATTTATTATGAGCACTTCAGCGATTATTTTTATGATTATCTCAATGGTACTTATATGGGGTGGCTTGATTTCTGCCATTATACATCTGCGAAACAATCCTGATATCCCAATGGATCAAGTACCGGATGATAACTTTTAAGTTTCAAAGCATGAGTCTTTTAAAAACTTTAGAGTAGTGAAGGTTTTAACGACCATAAAAAATACCAGTCAGTGAAAACTGACTGGTATTTTTATGTTTAAATAATCTAAATAAAAAAGGCAATTAACAAAGCCTAACGTAATTTTAGCTCAGGCGTTGTTTGTCCTCGTTTACTATAAAACTCGTTTACAAATTCGTCAAAGTTATCTTGCTCAATCGCATCTCTAATACCTTGCATCAAACGCTGGTAGTAGCGCAAATTATGGATAGTCGCCAATTGAGCACCCAGCATCTCTTTACATTTATTCAGATGATATAGATAAGCACGGCTAAAGTTCTGGCACGTATAGCAATCGCACTCTGGATCTAAAGGGCCGTCATCATTGCGATATTGGCTATTGCGGATACGTACCACGCCCGCATTGTCCGTATCGCCTGTGACGAAATAATGACCATTACGCGCATTACGAGTTGGCATCACACAATCAAACATATCCACACCGCGGCGCACTGCTTCAACGATATCTTCAGGCTTGCCCACACCCATCAAATAGCGCGGTTTGTCTGCTGGCATCGCATGTGGCATATAATCTAAGACATCCATCATCTCATCTTTTGGTTCGCCAACGGATAAGCCACCGATGGCATAACCATCAAAACCAATCTTGAGCAAACCATCGAGTGATTGCTTGCGCAAATCAGCGTACATACTGCCTTGAATAATACCAAACAGGGCATTGGTGCTGCCCAGTCTGTTATGCTCATCAACGCAGCGCTGACCCCAACGTAATGACAGTTCTAAAGATGCTTTTGCTTCATCATGAGTCGCAGGGTAAGGCGTACACTCATCGAACTGCATGACAATGTCGGAATTCAAACTATACTGTATCTGCATAGATTTTTCTGGCGATAGAAAAACTTTGGCGCCATCAATAGGAGATTTAAAATCGACGCCTTCCTCGGTAATTTTGCGCATCGCACCAAGACTAAATACTTGAAAACCACCTGAGTCGGTTAAAATAGGCTTATCCCAATGCATAAACTTGTGTAGACCACCAAATTTATCGATAACCTCTGTACCAGGACGCAGCCATAAATGAAAGGTATTGCCCAAAATGATGTCTGCCCCGATGGCCTCGATATCACGTGGCAGCATACCTTTGACCGTACCGTAAGTACCGACAGGCATAAACGCAGGTGTTTGTACGTCGCCATGATTGAGATGAACCGTGCCACGGCGTGCACGCGTTTCGCCACTGGCTGTTTTATGTAAGACAAATTGCATATGATAACCGCTATTTAAGCTATGAAAATGGCGCTAATTATAGCATTGTTCGCTGTTTTTTTGGATATGTATGTTCGTATGGCAGCACTATAACCATTTGATGGGATTTTACTTTGAATGGTCAATCATTTAAGCAGAGCTACGGCCATTAAAAGACCCAAAGATACCATACTCACTGTATTTTTCCTGTCCTCTCTATTTCACCAACGGCATAAAAAAAGACAGCAATCGCTGTCTTTTTTATATTAGATCTTAAAAAACTTTGATTCAGTTTTTTTGTTCACGGATGATATTGAGCATACGGCGTAAGGGTTCAGCGGCACCCCATAATAGTTGGTCACCAACGGTAAATGCACCTAGATATTCAGGCCCCATATTCAGTTTACGTAAACGACCTAATGCGACCGTTAGCGTACCCGTTACTGCCACTGGCGTTAAGCGGTTGATGGTGGCTTCTTTATCGTCTTCGACCAAATCTAACCATTCGTTACCGCTGTTTTTAAGAGCGGCTTCAATCTCTTCTAATGGGATATCTTTTTTGAGTTTGATGGTCAGACCTTGAGCATGGCAGCGCATCGCCCCAATGCGGACACACATGCCATCAATTGGCACATTATTGGCTTCAGAATTACCAAGGATTTTATTGGTTTCAACACCGCCTTTCCACTCTTCACGTGACTGCTTGTTTTCTAGCTGGGCGTCGATATAAGGAATCAAGCTACCAGCCAAAGGCACGCCGAAATACTGTGTAGGAAAGTCATCTGAACGTTGAGTCTGAGCAATTTTTTTGTCGATATCGAGGATGGCGCTAGCAGGGTTGGCCAACTCGTCTTGAACAGCATCATGCAAGACACCCATCCCATTGATTAGCTCGCGCATATTGTTTGCGCCAGAGCCACTTGCAGCTTGATAGGTCATCGCGCTGACCCATTCTACCCAGCCTTTATTGAACAGCTCGCCAATCGCCATTAGCATGAGTGATACCGTACAGTTACCACCAATAAAGTCCTTTTGACCATTGGCTAGGGCGCTATCAATGACAGCACGGTTGACTGGATCAAGAATAATGATGCTGTCGTTTTCCATGCGTAATGTACTGGCCGCATCAATCCAATAGCCAGTCCAGCCGCTATCACGTAACGGCTGATGTACTCTTGACGTATAGTCGCCCCCTTGGCAGGTAATGATCACATCACAGGTTGCTAGGGTGTCAATATCATGAGCGTCTTTTAATTGGCTGGTTTTAATACCATCAAAACTTGGTGCATCACCACCTGCATTGCTGGTAGAAAAAAACACAGGCGTAATACCATCAAAGTCTTTTTCTTCAGTCATACGTTGTATCAATACTGACCCGACCATACCGCGCCAACCTACCAAACCTACTGTCAAATTACTCATGAAGTTTAATCCTAGTTATCATTATTTATTGCATTGCCAGCCGATAACAATGCCGTGAATGGCTACAAAAAGCAAGGCGTTTTGGCAATTTTTAGACGTTTTTTAGACACTATTACCTGTGTTTATTATAACTTTAAGTTATTATTGTAAAGTCGATATTTATTTTTGTTTGGATACTTTGTGAGATTTCATAACAGCAAGCCACTTGCTGTGCCATGTTTACCATCGCAAGTGGCATAAAATTGTAACGTTTTATGGCAGTCGTCACATTATTAAGTCTCACTATTAGGCGATAATCTTACGAAATGCTAAAGTAAGCACTTATGGCAATTTAGTCAACGCTATGCAGATTTTTGTTATTGTATTGATGATCAGTATCATTAATGCAGTCCTCATTTTAATAAACGGTTAATACATATTATGGATCTCTCACTATTATATGCCAGCGTCCAGTGGCTAGCAGGGTTCATCGCATTTGTGACAATTTGGGGCTGGCTACCACTTGATAATTGGTGGGTACGTGGTGTTGAGTTTCCACGCATTCAGATAATGGTGCTGGGCGTCATTGCTTGTATTGGCATGTTGGCGTTTTGGTCAGAGTGGCAGCTAGGTCAATGGCTGTTATTTGTGGCATTAAGTATTACGTTAGCATTTCAACTGAGAATGGTACTGCCTTATACCAAGCTATGGAAAAAAGAAGTACAACAGGCAAAAGATTTGCTAGAAGGACAAGCGCACCAGCTCAAGATCATGGTTTCAAATGTTTTGACGCCCAATGATGACACTCACAAACTGATTGATCTCGTTAAGCACAGACAGCCTGATATTTTGATTACACTAGAAAGTGATCAAAAATGGGAAAAAGCCCTAAATGAAATTGAGACTGATTATCCTTATACGGTAAAAGTACCGCTGGATAATTTGTATGGCATGCATTTATATTCTAAGCTTGAACTGATTGATCCTGAAGTTAAGTACTTAATGATTGACGACATACCTTCTATTCACACACAGCTGCGTTTACAAAGTGGTCGCGTCATTTGGTTATATTGTTTGCATCCTATGCCGCCAAGCCCAACGGAAGCAGACAAATCGACCACTCGCGATGCCGAACTACTTACGGTTGGAAAACATATCAAAGAAAATGAGCAAACGGCCATATTGGCAGGTGATCTCAATGATGTGGCATGGTCAAAAACGACTAGGCGTTTTCAACGAATATCGGGATTATTAGACCCACGTATTGGTCGGCATTTTATCAATACGTTCCATGTCGATTATCCGTTTTTGCGTTGGGCTTTGGATCATATTTTTCATAGTGCTTGCTTTACCGTGGTTGATATTCGACGTATGCCTTCAGTCGGTTCCGATCATTTTCCTGTCATGACAACTTTGCAATATGAGCCAGAAGAAACCAGTAAACAAGAGCAAAATGCACCGAAGGCAGAAGCAGAAGATGTCAAAGAAACAGATAAGAAAATAGAAGAAGGTAAAAAAGAAGGGGAAAAAGTTTCAAAGGAGCATGCAGAAGAGCGTAGAAGTACGTGTTAACAGGGTGCAATCTTACCTCTTATCCCAGCCCCGTATCATCATGTCTCGCATCCACTTTGTTCAGTATCGACTATATTATAATGTAGTGAGACTATAGACTAGGACGTAAGCATATGCTTACGTTAAATAAGGTCTTTGGCCTCTAGTCGATTGAAACTGATTGACCTACAATACATCCATCAACACAAGGACATGCAAGGATGCAGTGTTGAGACAGTATCGTAAAATTCAGGTCAGCCCGCTGTTTTATAGGTTACTGTTTATGACTTAGGATGAGTCAACATGGAAGAAATAATAATAACAATATGAAGCCCCATAGCCCCGAACCAATCGCCCTAGGTTCGGGGCTTTTCTTTGTGGGTAAATGCCTAACCTAAATAAAAAAGGATACCTGCATCAACAGATATCCTTTTTTTAATCAAATATGACGTGCAGAAATAGACTAACCCAGTACTTGGATATAAGCGCCTGCTCGTAGCTCTTGTAGCCAATCTTCTCTGGCTTGCGGTGCTAGACGTTGATATAGTGCTTGACGCGCCATATTACGGCGATACTGGTCACTCACATCTTGCTGACGTTTGCCATCGACTTTTAGGATATGCCAGCCAAACTGTGTTTTAAAAGGAGCAGAATAGTCACCAACCGCTGTGTTTTTCATGACGGTTTCGAACGGCCCGATCATATCGTCTTCACTTACCCAATCAAGATCACCACCGCGACCTGCTGAGCCTGGATCATCTGAATAAGTTGATGCTAAACCAGCAAAATCAGCGCCACTACGTAATTGCTCATACAAGTCATTGATCTTTTGCTCAGCAAGTGCATCTGTCTGTAGTTCATCGACCTTAATTAATATATGACGAGTATTCCACTGCGGTATCAATACGGTGTCACTGGAATTTTTATTAGCCAGCTTAATAATATCGATACCTTCAGGGGTTACTAACGGTGCGCTGACAGCGCCGACCTCAAGCTTGGTAATCTCACTTGACAGCTCTGTAGGTAGGGTAGCTGCTTTATGAAAGCCCATGTCGCCACCTTGTAGTGGGATAGGATAGTTGCCTTGACTGGCAGCAACGGCTTCAGCAACATCAACATTGGGTGCGAGCAGGCGAGTACGCAACGCTTCTGCTACCTTCAGCGCTTCTGCACGTTGAGCTTCTGACAGACGGCTGTAGTCATCGATGTAAGGAACTCGCACGTGAATCGTTTGATATTCACTTTGGTTCAGACGCTTGGCTTCAGGTGAGGCCAAAAACGCATCAATATCTTGCTCACTAATACGTACCCGATTGGTGATTTGGCGTTGTTGTAGAGCTTGGATAGCGGCATCTTCGATCAATTGCGCGCGAAGAGCGGCATAGCTGCCAGGTTGTGCTGCGTCAAGACGTTGCTGTAATGCTGAAATGCTACTAAGTCCTTCTGCCTGCGCGATTTGACCAAGGCGCTGATTAATGGCTGCCTCATCAGGGTTCAGACCGACACGTTTGACCATGGAGAGCTGTAGCTCACGGAGAATAAGTGCATTTAAGACTTCAGATTGTAATTGAGCTGAGTTAGCCACAGGCTCGCCAGCAGCTTGTGCGCGTGCTTGAGTTTGCGTGATAGCAGCGACCAATTCGCTTTTCAAAATCGCGTTTTCATTGACCAAGGCAATAATACCATCTGTGCTATTGGCTGGTGTCAAACGATTGACGCTACTTTGATTAGCAGCAGGCGTCGCTTGTGCTGCTGCATTGACAGTGGCAGCTTGGGCGCTCAATGTAAGTGCAACACTGGCACTCGTAGACAGCAGTACAGCGCGGCTAATCTGACGTAAAGAAAAAAATCTCATGATGCTCCTCATCAATGTCATCGCATCGGATGGTAGTCGGTTAACTCTATCCCATACTTTTAAAAGTCAAATATTAGACAGGGTTGTCCATAATAGGGTTATAAAAATGTTTTTTAAATATCTAGGCAAATCATACTCTAATTTGGCTGAACGATAATTTATTAATCTTTCCATGCAGTCTGGACAGGTTCAAAGCCTAGAACTTTATCAGAGAGTAAGCGTGTTAGGCGACTGCTACCGCTGCCAAGTCCATTCAATCTAATCTCTGCCATGATCGCTTGTGTCGGTTTGTCTTTGACGTTTAGATCATTATAGTAACGACGGCCATAAACTGCAAAACCAAAACAACAGTCTTCATAGTCAACGCCGACCAACGAATCAAGCATTTTATCACGATTATAATCATATTGACCTTGAGCCAATACTCGCCAATTGTTATTGATCGGAAAGACCGCAGAGGCTGTAAAAGCTGAAAGCGGTAGCTGATTGGTGTTTTCGTCACGTTGACGCTTAACGAACCCAACATTAAATAAGCTATTGTCTGACGGCTGATATCGAAGCTCAGTGGTAATGTAATTCAAATCATAACTGTTGGTAAGTGCACCACTGACATCAACCCAAAAATTATTGTAAGGCTGCGTGCTGGTATCCCAAACCATTCCCGAAGAAGAAGAGTTAAAGACAGATTGCTCATCGTCAAGTGTGACACGTCCTTCATCGATATAAAATTGCTCCGCAATGCTACCATCAAAACGTGTCACACCCGTTGCGTCGATGTAACGATAATTGATACCAGGAGTAAATGAATGCAGATCCTGCAAGCGATCATGACCTAAGAACCAGCTGTCTGAAAATAGTTGCTCGTAATTGATAGAGGCAATACGCGTGTTAAAGTTAGGAAGCTCGTTTTGGTCTTTGTAAGGCGAGTAAGTGTATTTCAATCGCGGACTCAGCAATTGATAGCCACCCATGGTATCGTCAAACGCACCAAAAGGTGAACCTGCTTGATAAAAGTTCAGCCCTGCATCAATGCTGGCTTGCGGCACAAATACTGACTGGCTACCATCTTCATCACTGAGCTGATTATCGGCCAAGCTATCTTCATCATATGAAGTATAAAGATGTTGCAAGCTTAACTTGGGCTTAATATAACCCCATGATTTTTCGATTGGATAAACAGCGCTTAATTTATTATAAATACGGGCGCCACTTTTTTCGTTTTCAGACCCATCATCGATCGATTTTTTGAAATAAGCAGAATCACTTACACCAGTGATATCGAAGTTTTTTGCCCATGGCAGTCGATAATCAAGTTTGAGCTGTGGCAATCGTGAATAAGGCTTGTCTTTGTCTTCTAATGGCTGGCCACTATCGGTAAAAGCGTCTAGCGTTTGGAAAGTCTCTACTTTTAATTCACCGTCAACGTAATCATTATAGTAGTTAACCCGAGCACGGCGCGGTAAGTTTATGGTGCTGTCTGATAAACCCAACGTATCAAAATCATTGAGATAGTCTGAATCTGACACATAGCTGTATTTGGCGTCACCGCTCAGGCGTGGAATGCTGCTGGATGACCAATAATGATCATAGAAGAAGCTGGTGCGATCTTCATCGTTGTATTCTTTATCATTGGGCAAATATGAGCCGTTAAAAATACCTTCGCCATAGTTTTCGGTCAGGTAGCGGAATTCACCCGAAACCATAGGATTACGATCAGTATAAATATGGGTATTAAGTGTGGCATCATAATTGGGTGCTAAATTGAAATAATAAGGCACGTCAAGTTCAAGTCCGCTCTCACTACCAATACTGGCACTCGGTAATAAAAAGCCGCTGCTGCGACGACTGTCAATCGGGAAGTTAAAATAAGGCAAATAAAACACGGGTACATCGGCGATACGGAAGGTGGTGTTATAGGCTTCACCGCGACCTGTATCGGTATCTAAATCAATGCTTTTTGCATCAAATTGCCATTTGCGATTTGTAGGTGGGCAAGTACTAAACATCACCTCATCTAACTCATACTGACTGTCATTAGGTTTGTTTAAGCGTTTGGCATAGCCATGTGCTTGCAGTTCCACACTCGCAAAAGCCACATCGGTGGCCGTTGATTGTCCAGTCTCGGTATTATAATTCAAGCTATCAGCGACGCCGATAAGTCCACCTTGGGACGCTTGATCACTGAGGCTGGTTTTCGCCGTGTTTAGAGAACGGTTCGAGGTGCTATTAGATTGTCTTCGCTGACCGGTCGCTTGGTCAGTAAACATAACATTGCCTTGAGCCGCCGCGACCCCACTGCTCAAATCGAGCAAAACTCTTTCTGCTGCTATATGCTGAGTGCCTTGATTAATAATGACATTGCCTGACAGCTCAGCATAATCAACGTTGTCGTAATAACCATAGTCTGATTCTGTAAACAGAGGCGCTTGATTGTTCGGAATGCCATTTAGGTTAGGCGCTGGCTGGCCATTCGCTGCTCCAGCCTCGTTCACAGCGCGTTGATAATTAGGATTGCTCTTTGGATATACCCATTGACCTTCACAGCGTTGTGCGCTGTCTACTGCGCTAGGGAGTAGTTGTAAATTCTTACCCACTTTTGGGATAGTTTGCGGTGCAGACGCCAGAGCATTGTCACTATTACTTTGTTCAGCGTTGCTACTATCAGCGTTAATACTATCAGCACTGTCCAATATTGGTGTTTTAGTATCTGGCGTCAGCTCATAAAATTCTGCCAAACGCATCAGACTGTCTTGAATACTTTCATCGCTCGCTACTGAACTGTTATTGATAGTATTTGAGGATTGAGCCGCCGCTGTAGGACGGCTGTCATTAATATCAGTGATATTTAGAGGGCGGTTGTCCGCAGCTCTGTTGTCTAAGCTCTCTAAATCATTTAAGTTGCTCGCTATAGGGGTACTATCGATGCCCGATAGAGTCGCTGGCTCTGCCTTTGGATAAGTACCATTGTGATTGACACTCACGCTATCGGCATAGGCACTACTAGCTATGTCAGAAGCATAAGAGTTAGCACTACTACCAGTGATAGGTGATTCTGTTTGTTGTGGCTCAGCATTACTGAGTGCAGCACTGACAGTTAGGCTGGATAAGCCTAAAGCACCAAATAAGATTAAACGAATGCTTTGGTAAAGCGGAGAATATAACAAGGGCACACCTATGATTGCAGAGCCTATTGGATTGCGATATTGAGTTTAGTAGCCATATTATTTAACGGTATCATAGCCATCAATAAAAGACTAAAAAGTCACTAACTGAGAATGTAATCTCAAGAGTTTGGGTGTTTTACATATAATGACGACTAATCATAGTCAAAAAAAACCAAATCAGCTACACTATTTACCAAAATTTATAATATAGCCAAGCCGTTTTTTAAATGAGTATTGAAATGATGCTTAGCACTATATATTGAATGAGATATCAATACGACTATTTATAGCAGCTACTAGGGCTTAAGACGCTACTATTTTAGCAAGTATTTGCCTGACTTATCACTACTTTAATTGTTTACGACTGATATTTAACCTGCGATGCCATTTATGACTGACCAAATAATTTTAGAGTCCAATATGACCCAAAACCATACAGAAAATCGATTAGAGCAATTAGATCGCTGGTTACAGCAAGTATTTGCAGGCAAAGCATTTACGCTCGATAGCTTGCCGGGTGACGCCAGTGCTCGTCAATATCATCGTCTCCAGTTGGCAGGAAATGGCAATGCAGGGGAATCGCGTTACATTGTGATGGATTCTGCTGACGAACAAGATGCCATGCGTCAGTTCATTAATGTTGCCAAACTGATGTCACCAGCTGTCAATGTACCCACCCTTATTGCCCAAGATGTGGACAAGGGTTTTTTGGTATTGCAGGATTTTGGTACGGTAGAATTTGCTCATTTGCTCGTTGAGGCCACGCCCGTTCAGGTACATGCGCATTATCAGTTGGCCATGCAGACATTGGTGGCGCTACAAACCGTTCCCGTTGACGCGGCAAAATCGCAACATCAATTGCCAAATTACGACACCGCGCTATTGGATCGTGAAATGGATTTGTTCAGTGACTGGTTTATACCCTACATCGGTGTGGCACTTGATCAAACGTTATGGAGTCATCTAAAAGCGGCATTGATAAAAGAGGTTTTGCTACAGCCACAAGTTATCGTTCATCGTGATTATCACAGCCGCAATCTTATGTTAGACCAAGCGGATAGCTCGCGCTTAGGTGTGATTGATTTTCAAGACGCGGTCATAGGGTCGTACACTTATGACTTGGTATCATTGGTGCGTGATGCTTATGTTGAATGGCCAGAGAGTCAAATATCTGAATGGATTAATGATTTTTGGCAATTACAAAAGCAAGCTGATCTGACCACGGCAGATAATTTAGCGCAGCTTGAGAATGATATGAATGTAATGGGTGTACAGCGACATTTAAAAGTATTGGGGATTTTTATCCGCTTATCTGAGCGTGATGGTAAAGACCGCTATTTGGCTGATATTCCCAAAGTCATGCGTGATCTGCTTATTGAATTAAATTGGCTTGCTGAACAAGGTAATGATGAGATAAAGCAAGCGGTCAAACCTTTTAATCAATGGCTAGAAAGCGCTGTACTACCTGCTTATCAGGATAAATTCGTTTCAGTATAAACCCCACTATCAAGAACTTAAATAATACGATTAAAAGGAGCGTACATAGCCATGTCTACGTCTAAGATTACACAAGCCATGATTTTGGCTGCTGGCAAAGGCACGCGTCTGCGTCCATTAACCCTTGAAACCCCAAAGCCCTTGGTAGAAGTTGGTGGACAGCCACTTATTGTATGGCATATCAAAGCATTATGTGCCGCCGGCATTACTGATATTGCTATCAATGCCTCATGGCTTGCTGATCAGTTAATGGATACATTGGGTGATGGCACAGAGTACGGAGTCACATTGCATTGGTCTGTTGAAGGTGATGAGCCTCTTGAGACGGCAGGCGGTATCTTTCAAGCGTTACAAACGGGAAAGCTGCGTGATGAACCGTTTATTTTAGTCAACTCCGATGTGTGGACGACTTATGATTTTACCCAGTTGCGAGACTATACGCTGAGTGCCGATCAACGTGCGCATTTATTATTGATTGACAATCCAGAGCACAATGATAGTGGCGATTTTGCGCTCAATAACGGTCTGGCCAGTGAGCAGGCAATTGGCAAGGCAGACAAATATACCTTTGCTGGTATCAGTGTAGTGTCACCTAGATTGGTGGATGGATTGGTATCCGGTCAGCCAGCTGCATTGGCGCCGCTGCTCAAGCAAGCGATGATAAAGTTTCAAATTACTGCTGAGGTTATCACGGACAATTGGATAGATGTTGGAACGCCTGAGCGCTTGGCGCAGGTAAATGAGTTCATTGATAGCAAAGGCGCTGACAATCACTTAGGTGCATAAACTTAGGGTGTGTTTGATATTCACAAATAGGCACTGCTGATCGCTAAAACGGTTCCAGATAAGGCGAAAGTCGATGATAATGTTAATACCTTAGCGAGACTTGCAACGCATTATGGGACAGTTTTAGCATCAGCCCCACTTATAAAAACAAGGGACAGGACTCTTTTTTGCCGCTTCATTGTTAAAAATAGCCGTATAGAATAACTATACTTACGATTTTTACCTTCGAATCGCCTAAAAAATAGTCGCTGTCAGTGCCATGGTCGAATATCAAACACGCCCTAATATCAAATAGAAACAGACCAATAAAAAAGCAGCGTTGATCACTCAGCGCTGCTTTTTTATGATGTTAGCGATTGGCATCAAACGCCCATTGCTAACTTGATTAATTGGGCGAAGGTAAAGACCACCAAGAACCCTGCTAGATATAAGCCAGCAAACCATGCCCATTGTGATTGTTTTTTACTAAGCTTTTTCATGAAAATCTCCTGATTGGCTTATGAGTTGTGGCCATCATGAATGAATAATGATAGCCACCGTTTTTGGCTGATACGTTATAAACTACTGTTCGCAATCAATACATAGGATTGTGATCAGATTTACCTTTGAAAGTATAGTAGGCAAAAGCAGTATAACTTAAGATAATCGGCAGCATAATAACGGCGCCAACTAACATAAAGGACAGCGAAGTATCAGCCGCCGCTGCCTCATAAATCGTCATTTGATACGGTACGATATAAGGGAACATAGCAAAGCATACGCCGATGTAGCCCATCAAAAATAGAACAACCGTCAATAAGAAAGGACGGTATTCGCGCTCCGTTTTTAAGTCTTTACGCATTAGAAAGAACAATAGCAGAACGATAATAGGCATAGGGGCAAGATACAATAAACTCGGGAACTTAAACCATCCTTCGAGTGCATTGATATCTGAAAAATACATAAATCCTGTGACAACGATCATGGCTACCACTAAGGCAGACAGCATCCAACCAGAGACTTTACGTGCCCAAACTTGCAAAGTGTGCTCTGTTTTTATGATGAGCCAAGTAGAGCCAAGTAAAGCATAACCGATAATCATCGCAAAGCCACAAACGATAGCGAAAGGCGTAAACCAGTCAAAAGGTCCACCAGTATATAAGCGATTGCTGGCTTCAAGACCTTGTACGAGCGCCCCAAGCATGATGCCTTGAGAGAAGGCTGCGACGACCGAACCGACAAAAAAGCAAGTGTCCCAAATATGACGACGTGACGAAGCTTTAAAGCGGAACTCAAACGCCATTCCGCGCATAATAAGGCCAAAGAGCATGGCAGTTACTGGTAAATAAAGACCTGTCATAATAATACCGTAAGCGACTGGGAAAGCGGCAAACAAACCACCGCCGCCCAATACCAACCAAGTCTCATTACCATCCCAAAATGGCGCAATAGAGTTCATGATTCGGCTACGATTCTTATCGGAGCCTGCAAACGGGAACAAAATGCCACAGCCCAAATCAAACCCATCAAGTAACACATAGATAAAGACGGATAGAGCGATAAGTCCGCCCCAAATTAAGGGTAAGTCTAATACATCACCGTAGTTAAACATTAGCGCAACCCTCCATCATCAACATCGTCCGCAGGAGTATCTAAATCTTCTTCAGTATTTTTAGCAGGATTCTTATCGCCGCTTAATGCGCGACCTTGACTCTCTGTCACTGAATGTTCATAGAAATTATCATCAGCAGGGTTCTCATAAGGTTTGGGCCCTTGTGCAATTAAGCGCAAAATATAAAAGCTACCAGCACCGAACACGAAGATATACAGTATGATGAAGCCAATCAGTGTCGTTGCTACTTGCTGAGCGGCGAGTGGTGACATGCTTTCAGCCGTGCGAATCACGCCATATACTGTCCATGGCTGACGACCTGTTTCGGTCACAAACCAACCAGCCAATATTGCAACAAAACCAAGAGGTGTCATCATCATCCAAGCACGGTGAAACCATACGCTTTCGGGGTTAAACTGTTGTTTCTTGAAATACTTGTAGAGACTGAATAAACCGACCAATACCATCAGCATACCAATGGCAACCATGATACGGAATGCCCAAAAAACAACAATGACAGGCGGTTGATCTTCAGGCGCCCAGTTTTTGAGACCTTTTACTTCACCATCTAATGAATGGGTGAGAATCAAACCAGTCACATAAGGAATTTTCACTTCATATTTATTGGTCTGATTTTCTTGGTCAGGAATCGCAAATAAGCGTAAAGCCGCCCCGCGCTCATCCTCCCAAATACCTTCCATCGCAGCTACTTTGGCTGGCTGATGTTCAAGAGTATTCAGACCATGCTCATCACCAATCAACACCTGTGCTGGTGCCATAAAGATGGCCATAATCATTGCCATACCTAGCATTACCCGACCATGCCGACGGTGTTCTGTGTGTTTTTTAGATTGAATATAATAAGCACCGATACCACCGATAACAAAAGCAGTCGTCAAGAAGGCTGCTGTCACCATATGTGCGAGACGGTAGGGGAAGGAGGGGTTAAATATAATCTCAAGCCAATTGGTGGGATAGAGCAAACCATCAGCGCCTATCATAAAACCTTGTGGCGTTTGCATAAAGCTATTAGCTGACAAAATCCAAGTAGCTGATATCAGTGTGCCAATGGCGACAATGACAGTGGCAGTGAAATGCATGCGCTTGCTGACGCGTCCCCAGCCAAATAGCATGATACCTAAGAAAGAGGCTTCTAAGAAAAACGCGGTCAATACTTCGTAGGCGAGTAGAGGGCCTAGGACGTTACCGGCTTTGTCTGCGAATACCGCCCAGTTGGTACCGAACTGGTAAGACATCACCACACCTGACACCACGCCCAAACCAAACACCACGGCAAATATCCTCACCCAGTGCTTATAAACTTCAGCGTAAACAGGATCACCTGTTCTCAACCAACGGAACTCAAGAACTGCTAGCCAGCTGGCAAGCCCGATAGAAAATGCGGGAAAGACAATATGGAACGAGATAACAAAAGCGAATTGGATACGCGCCAGCATTAACGCATCAAGCTGGTCAATCATAAACGTAGCGAACATAAATAGTCACCCTTATCTATTAGCTGAATAGCGCTGGCTTCCATACAACGCAAGTAACTGTCCGTAATTGTGACCATATAATAAGGTGGCAACGATTAATTACGGGCAGTAGCTCAGTGTTGACTCGCGAGCAATATTAAAAATAAAGTGCGGCTAAGTTCATCACTGTTTAGCTGGGTTAAATAACTTACATCCTTATAAATTGGTATATTACTGTCATTTGCTATGGGTCTATTATGCGCCTCCCTAGATATACACGCAAGCTGCCCAAACACGCAGTTACATACCTAGTAGTCACCCAAATAGTATCAAATGTACCTAAAAATCTTGAATTGACATCTATGAAGAACAATATATTACCTAATTTATAAGTAGCATAGGACTGTTAAGATAGGGTTTACAAATAGCTAGCACAAACCTTGATGCTGTTTTAACAAATAATTTAAATTTGTCTTATTCCTGTAATTGCGTATGCAAAATTCGTCGTAACGTTAAAATGGTTTGCGGATTGGCCTGAATACTATGACCACCATTAATCACTGTCTCAGAGGCAGCGCCGTCAAGATGGGCACTCGTATAAGGGACGATACCATCTGATAAGCGCTCAGTGAGTGCTTGGCTGATATCGTCATCGACAGTCACCGCAGCGACCAGTGGGGCAGCAGGTATCTGTGGAGTATCGGAGGTGTTGCTTGTACTAGCAGTCTCGTCCTCAGTATCATCTTCTATAGCCTGTGACAAATCGATTTTTACACCGCTAGGTTGCATTTGTGCCAGTCCTTTCGTGATGTCCGCATCGTTGTTGGCAATAATTGAATGATAGGTAATGCGATTGTTGATGGTGATGTCTTTGGTTAATTGTATAAAAGAGGATTTATCGCTGAGTTGACTAGCACCATTTTGCAAATATAATGCTCCCAATGGGTTTTGTGACAAGTCGCCTTGTGTAGCAATCGTCGCTAAGTTATCAGTGACCGTCTTAATCAAACCGACTGGTAAGTAGACAATGCGGCGTAGTGCCCGAGTGAACCAGCGGTCTGCATAGTCGGTGCCGCGGAAAGGGGCGGACAAAAAGACAGCAGTATCTACTTGCGGTAAAGCCGTTAATTCAAAACGTTCTTTGAGCGCTTTATCGGTAAAGGATTCTTTAATTGCGTCCCTGATTTTACGTTTTTCACTACCGGAGAGTATGTTTTGATCGTCTAACCGGTCTAAGTCATCGACCAAATTCTCATCGGACAGCATCATACGAGCGATGATAGCACCCATACTATGACCAATAATCACACTGTTTTTGCTGGCGCGATTTTGCCCTGTTGGGTCGGTTTGCTCGTAAGTGCTATTGATTAAGCGTTGAATTTGATAACGGTTTTCTAAAATAGGCAAATTGGTTGGATAAAATATCTGCCAGACTTGATAGTTATCGCGCAACTTATCATCGTTGAGAATATCGTTGGTTAAATTTACCCAAGTTGCAGGGCTAGAGGCCAATCCATGTAACATAACGATGACACGCTTATTGGGATCATAAGGTTCAAGCATAAATAGCTTAGGCAGTCCTGCATCGGGCTGGCGTGTGATTAAATTCAAATAACCGACGCCATCGAGCTGGTTTTCTGACAGCCATAAGCCGTAACCTGCGGAGAAGTTAGCGGCTAGCGGATAATCATCCCCTAGAATATTGACACTTTCACTTTGATATGGATTATACAAGTGGATATCGAGCTTACGACTGCTGAGTACATCCAATACGCTATCGCCACTTGGTTGAATCAATCCAGTTAATAGCAAATGCCCAGTGGGATAGATGCGTGAACTCGGTTTACTCTCTTCTGTACTTTCGCTGTTTTTTTCGTTGGTTAGCCGACCGGATAATGATGCCACCAATAATTGGCGAATGGTGGTGGTATAGCGATCATCTAATGAAGCCACTAAGCTGATGCCCAAACCTGAACGTTTGCTGATAGAGTTAAGCCCAGAGAGACGCAGCTCATAAGTGGATACTAAGTCTGCTAGAGCAGATGTTTGCTTGTGTGCATTTTGCAGATAGTTGTTTTCATTTGGCAAATAAATACCGAGGTCATAATCATCCGCTTGTACCTTCATGACTTTGATTTGATCCGTCGGTTTGCCCTTTAGCGGTGAAAGATTGGCAATAGCGGCTTGATTGCTGCTGTCAAGTTTGGTGGCTGTCGTTGATAAATACTCTGCTTTTGTGCCACTCATCAATTGATTTGAGCCGTTGGTGGATCTATAAATTTGGGTAATCACATCGTTGCTGGCAGCGTTATAGATGTCTTGAGTTTGAATATCAATATCACTTGGAATACGATTGGGCATATGAGATAGGCTTTTGCGATCAGCGCCATCAAAATCATGCGCCAAGCTGTCATAAAACAGATAAGCATAACTGGATTTGATAGCATCGAACAGGCGTTCTTGATAACCTGTTAGACAAATACTGGCGCTCTCCTGCTGCGCTTTGGTCGCAACATCACTCAACGGTGCATTGGCATAATAAGGGTCAAGTGGTGGACGAGAAAGGGCATTGCGACAGTCTTGAGAGTCGGCAAGCTGGCGCGCTTTTGCATAATGCAACTCTGCAAAAATCGCCAGTGTAGGGCGATAATGCGAGTACAGAATACTATCAGTGAGCTGAGTCAAACATAAGTCAAATTGCTGCATACAAGCTTGCTCATTGAGCCCTGCCGACAGTAACGCTGATGCCGTATCGCTGCTCAGATTTTTGCCAGTGACAATATTGCCACGCTGAGCTGTAATGGTCTTCGCTGACGCTTGCCTATCCACTGAGACTACACTACACGCAGGTAGCAACAGGGCAATTGCCACCAAAGCCACTGAAGTAATAGACAGAGGTGTTTTATTGGCGTGCATCACCATATTTTTGATAGGATTATTGAAAATCATAGGGTAATCCAGTAAATGGTAGTCATGATGATAGGGTCAATTAAATGAGCCACGATAAGAATGAGTGTAGCGTAACTTTTGACATTAAACTATGGTATTTAAGGGTCAATAACGAAGTTCTGTTTATCAGATTTCGCAGTCAACACTTTTAGCAGACACAAAAAAGCGCCGTCATTTTATATTGAAATAATATCGATATAAAATGGCGGCGTTTGATTTTGAGTCTAGACTACTTAATAAATGCAGTAATTTTAAGCGCTTGGTCGGACGTTGATATTAGGAGCTGGTATGTCCCAAATGTAGAATTTACCTTCTTCGACCAGTTTGATTTGCTGACGAATAACGGCATTGTTAGGATCTTTTTGTTCGAGTCGACGTAGACGCTCCAATGCATTATCGCGGCGATCCGTTAACAAATCTGACTGAGCCAAACTCTGTTCTGCTTCGGTGTAACCTAAAGCCACCGCTCGGTCTAGATATTTTTGACCTTCTTTAAAGCCACCGCCTTCTGATAACATCAGCCCGTACAAAAAGTTAGCTTCACCACTGTCCGGTTGGAGTTTGATAGCGCGATCCACATATTGTCCGCCGCGAACCGTATAGTCAGAACCCAAATCTAGATTTCGGCCCATCCCATTAAGCTTGGCGGCACGAAGTAATACATCGTAAGAGGCGTTTGGTGACTTAGCATAGGGCTCAATCCATTCAGCCAATACTTTGATTTTTTCACGTGTGTAATGGCGCTGTGAGCGGTTAGGAAAGTTTGGTGGATAATGGCGTGCGTTAGGCGACACATCTTTGATGAAGTCATCAAGTAAGCTCACGTCGAGTTTATCAGTGCCGAGACCTGTTTGCTGTGGGATGAATACAGTTGGTACGAAGCTCACGTCTGACAACTGCACTTGCGGCGTTGGGATACTGGCAAGCTGGCCACTGCGTAGATCGATACCAGTCGCGGTTAGCGGACCGGGTTCATAAACACGGGTAGTGCCTGTTAATTCAGGTGTGGCTACAGCAGATGCGGTCATTTGTGGTGGCGTACTGCGCATAGGCGCAGGATTCTGTTGAACATTACTTTGCTGAGGAGCGCTTTGCTGAGGACTGTTTTGTTGAGTATTGCTAGTGGCTGCACCAAGCTGCAAATTTGGCGGCGTTACTTGCGTGCTTGGTTGAGCGGTGCTGCTAATGGCGGTGTTAGGTCGAGCAAGACGAATCACACGTTTACTAGAATCTATGGCGCTAGGCACAGAGGTGGCGGTCGTATCCGCCTCAGCTGCATTGACAGGTGCTGATAGCAGCATCGCACATGCGGTAGCGAGTGCTGTCAGGGTTACAAGCTTAGGCGACTTAGTAGACAAGCGGGTAGAGAGAGTTGATTGGTTAGCGGCTTTCATAAAAATCGTTACCTTATTGAATGTATTCGTTATTGAGCAAATGGAGGGCAATGAGATCATATCTTTGAAGCAAAATCGTACAAATTTTTAATACCCTAGCAAATTAAACCTAACGCTATCAGTAGCAGGATTGTTAATAGTAAAACTCAAACCAGCCAAATAATATCAGTAATATCGTTAAGTGAATAAAAAGACCAGTGAGAAGATTGACAGCACTTGCGCTAACAACATCAGCCGTTATAAATGATAAGCCGCGGCTTTCATACGATTGGCCATCCAGCGCATGGTCTGACGGATAGGTGGTGACAAGGCAGCACCGCCACTTGCAAGTGCCAATTCACGATGATGCAACTCTTCAATATCCATTTGTGCCAATATCTCTTTTGAACGCTGATCGTGTTTGGGTAGCTGCTCGATATGATCTTGTAGATGCTCACTGACTTGTGCTTCTGTCTCCGCAACGAACCCTAAGCTAAATTCATTAGAAATAGCGCCTGCGACTGCCCCAAGACCAAAGGACATGCCATACCATAATGGCGTAAAGACACTGGCGTGACTGCCCAACTCAGTCAAACGCGTCTCGCACCACACCAAATGATCGACTTCTTCAGCCGCCGATTGTTGCATGGCTTGCTTGACGCCGCTGTCTTTTGCAGCAAATGCTTGACCGTGGTAAAGGCCTTGTGCACATACCTCACCAGTGTGATTGATACGCATTAATCCTGCGACATGTCTGGCTTCAGTGATGGTTAGCTCAGGAATCTCGTCACTACTGACGGGTAATGGACGGGTGCTGGGGTTTGAATGTGGCACGACAGCTCGTAATGCCTTGTCGACCCCAAGTAATAAATGGTCGATTTTGGATAAGGGACGCAGGGCCATGATTCACTCCTGATGGCTTTATCTATATCAATAAAATAAAGCTATTAAAATAAGGTTATATAGTCATTACGTTATGCATTTAGTCGATTCTAAATAAAACAGAACCATTGTATTCCAATGCTGAACTAGTATAAATTTTTCTGGCTGGCTGTGCCTACGCAGACAGATGCTGCGAAACTGATCGTTTAAAGATAAGCATTCCAGTTCTGCTATATCGTTATCATTTTTATACTGAACTCACTATATTACTATAGCAAACAATCTAAATTATCGGCATCACTATTGATGGTTCAATGATGCCTATATCCTGATAATACTTGTTTATTAACTTTACTGGTTCAAGGTTATTGTCGTTTCACTTTTTACGGTATTTTATGAGCTTACTTCATCATGCGTTTGGATAACGGCCTGTTTAATATGTTTATTGAGCTTGAAATATAAAAAAGTACCAAAGGCAATATTGAGCAAACCAGTCACTAAAAACAGCTGCGGTAATGTCAAACCTAACGAATTTAAGATAACAATCGCAAAAATCGCCGAGGTGACCATAAATATTGCATTAAAGATATTATTGGCACCAACAATGCGCGCGCGATGGCTCTTGGGTGCATATGCCTGCATAGAGGCATACAGTGGCACAATATATAAACCACCACTAAAACCTAAAAAGAACAAATCCGCAAACACACGCCAGCTACCACTTGTCCCAAATAAATCACTGATACCAAGTAGTGCTTCATTATTCACATCAATATTGAGACCTGACAATGAAAAATACAAATCAATAGCAAATAGACTCAATCCAGCAATACCAAAGGGCAATAAGCGCAGACTCACTTGGTTTTTGGTCAACGACTTACACAGCAATGAACCAATCGATACACCAACAGAGAATAGGGTCAATAGAAAAATAACGACCGACTCATCACCATGTAAAATCACTTTGCTAAACTCTGGCACTTGGGTCAAAAACGTCGCCCCATAAAACCAAAACCAGCTATTACCAAGGATGACAAAGAATAAGAATGGTAGTGAGTATAAGTAGCGTACAGTAGACACACTGGTGGTAATGATATTCCAGTTAATCTTAAGATCAGGCTGCATGGCTGGCATGGTAGGGATATAACGTGCTGCTAGATAACCCAAAATAGCGACGATCAATACAGTTGCACTAATCCAATACAATGATTGTGATAGCTGGGTTAAGATGCCCGCGACAATCATACCAACGAGAATGGCTAGAGAAGTACCCATCTGAAAAAGACCGTTGGCGCCTACCAATTCATCTTCTTTCATCGCTTGCGGCAAATAAGCGTATTTAATTGGGCCAAAAAAAGTCGAATGCGTACCCATCAAGAATAATGCGACAAATAGTAGTGCATACCACTCAAAAACGAAGCCAACGGCGGCCACTGCCATAATAACCAGCTCAAGTACTTTGATGAATTGCGTTAACTTTGATTTTTCAAACTTATCAGCAATTTGGCCTGCGAGTGCTGAAAACAAAAAGTAAGGCAAAATAAACAACATCGCGGCTAAATTGTTTAAAATACTAACTTCCATTCCCAGCTGACTGGCAGCGGTGTAAGTCAAAACCAGTATGAGCGCTTGCTTAAAAATATTGTCATTAAAGGCGCCCAAAAATTGGGTAAAAAACATGGCGCTAAAACGGCGGCGCTTAAATAACTGAAACTGATTGGCCATGAAAATTCCTACAGATAGATCGCGGCTGATAGAGTGACGTAAAATGCTGAATATAGCCATTAAGATAAAGGCAATTCTCAATAGTATCAAAAACTTATCGAAATATAGCATAGGTTTTATCAATATTAAGCCGTATAATAGCAAGGCTTTGTTAAAAATACATGTGACCGATGCTATGATTTCATAATTAACTAAGTTATGATTTGTAAGTCTTACATGGTTGCATTATGCGGTATGAGTGAAGACAAAGGTTTACTGTTACTCAACCCCGCCTGTCTGTTGATACAACCACAGTGTGAACATCGCCTGACAGATTGTCATTATCAAAAGCAAAGTCATAAACCATAATTTTAGCCAGCCGCTATAAGCATATTCACCGGTAAGACTTAACGATTATAGTCGTTAATAGTATTGTGCCGCGTGAGGTGATAGGAAATCAGCATGAAATATCAGCCTTCAACTCTAGCGCGCAACGTATCGGTTATGCAGCGTGATAGTTTGAATATTCAGAATAATATGAATACCCAAACTATGCATAAAGCCTCTCTAAAATCCCCGTGTGTAGCTATGGCTGAGACTCCCAGCCATTTTTTATGTAGTGATGTCCCTCGTATTCATTTTACGCGCTCAGCACTTTTTAAGGCTTTAGCGACCAGCTTAGTGGGTTTCGGTATGATACCTGTCGCATTGGCTGACACCGCCAATGGAACAAATGTTCCCAGCCAATCTATGACCAGTCAAATCACTGCCAACCAATCCATACCGCCTGCAAATGATGACGCTCAGCTGGATATGGCCTTAGATGCCTTGAGACTAAAAAAAGCAGTGGAGCAAGGCATTATCGATCAGTCGGTGTTAGATGATTATAGTGAACAAAGTCTAGGCATTAAAAAGTCTGACTCAAAAGACAAAAATGCTCAATCTCAGTCAGCGGTTGAATTTGCTGACATGAATGACAGAAATAGCGCTCAGTTTGATTCACTCAATAATTCTAATAATGACTTGTTGCAACAAGCCACAGCGATACAGCAGCAGGGCTATCAGATGATGACGCCCGAGCAGATTGATCGTGAATTGGCAGCGATGGATGTACAGAATGCTCAAGATATTGATAGTATTAATAATGACAGTGATTTTGATGCGCCCGTCTCGACCTTAAATGATTCGACTCCGCCGATTGGCTTGGATGTGAGTTTGGATTCTGCCACTCTGCCAACGCCTAATAATCTTGATACATTGGGTAGCAGTGAGGTAGCAGCTGAGACGGCAGCAGAACAGGCTTCGATAGCTGAAATTATGTCACGCCCAATTAATGTGAGCGATTCTGTCAGTAGTGGAAGCGTCAATGCAGCGAACGATATCAATAACGAGATAATAGCGGGTAATAGCGATATAACCAATGCAGAGGGTACGCCCTCGGACATTATCAATCCTGACGACTATTTGCCAGACTATCAAACTGACACTCAGGCAGTCAATCAAAGCATCGAGCAAGCCAGTAAGTCTAAACCACTGGCGCGTAATAGAGATAATATCGTCAAGCGTCTTTATAATCGCTTATTTAATGGCGGAGTGATGGCATTACCAAATATAGAGACCACTGTTTATTTACAACAAGCGGCCTCTGATAATGCTACCACGCCAAAGCTGATCGAGGCTGACAATGATGTTCAGCCTATGAAAAACATCAAAGCTGCCCTTGACGATACTACTGTTCAATCTGTTGTCGACTTTACGGCTGCTTTACCGCGTTTACGTCAAACGGCGTTAGATGCCGCCAAAGCGGTTGGTTATTATGACATGACCTTGCGTCTACGCCAGCCCAATCGCGATACTATTGATGTCATTATTGAAGAGCTGGGCGAGCCTGTACGCGTGGACAGCCGTATTGTTGATATTCGCGGTGAAGGCAGTGAGCAAGAAGAGTTTGCCACGCTTGAAGCAGAGTTACCGCCGCAAGAAGGGGATATTTTTAATCATCGTGTCTACAAAAACAGTAAAGCTGCGCTTGAGTCATTGAGTAATACATACGGCTACTTTGATCAATATTGGCTAAACAAATCCGTCGATATTATCTTGCCAGACAACACAGCGGACGTCTCCTTGGTCTATAACACGGGCGAGCGTTATGAGTTTGATGAGGTTGTGTTCTTTACGTATGATGCAGAAACCAATACGCTGACGCAAGATCCTGACAAATTGCCTGTTGAATTATCATTATTGCGGCAGCTCTTTGATTTCAAGCCAGGCGATCCTTTTTATCGTCCAGACGTTACCAAATTTAGTAATGATCTATCAGCAACCCGTTACTTTAATACCGTCAACGTTGAATCGATATTACCGCCAGATGAACGCAGTGAAGCCAGTACGTTGGCTTTTGATAATGCAGCAGCCAGCAACAATGACATGTTGGATGATGATGTCAATAATGATGGTGCGTCAAATGGCATCGATAATGAAAATAATGCTAACTTATCTGCATCCAACAGTTCTTCTGACGGCATTATTAGCAGTGGTGTCACCGCCAACAGTGGCGCGACTGTCAATGCGGCCGATATTGCTGCTATCGAGTTTGAGGCTGATGAAGAAACACTGGATAAACTGCAAGCCATCAAACAAAAGGCAGAACGTCTGAGCAACTTGCCAAATGATCGTGTGTTGGATGAAAAAGATCAAGCAGCGGATAATCTCTTAGGTAAAATCAGTGACTCAATCAGTAATGTCGCTCAAAAAATATTTCCTGATGAAAAAAGTATCCTCGCTGATGAAAACTTTGTACCACCAACGCTGGCAGGACGTAAAACGCCGCAAGAAGTGGCAGAAAGCAAAAAAGTACCACTGTATGTTTTCGTTTATTCTAGTAAGCCACGTGATGCCCAAGTTGGTTTGGGTTATGGCACAGACACCGGTGTGCGTGCCACTGCAAAAATAGATTACAACCTGTTAAATCGTCAAGGTTATCAAGCAGGGGCAGAAACCGAAGTATCGAGAATCACTAAAAACGTCGCCGTCTATGCAAGTCGACCTTGGAAGCATCCACTCAATGATAAATTAGAGGGACGCCTTACCTATGAGGAAGAAGTGATTGACCAAGGTGAAGGTAACTTTGATTTATCCACCAAAACTTTACAAGCCACATTGGCACGTAACATTCGTCGTGAGAACGGCTGGAATCGTAGCTATTCTATGCGCTACCGTTTGGATGAGCTTGAAACGAGTATCGTCGATGAGACACAACGTGCTGATCTTCCTATACGCTTTACTTCCTCCAAGCCCGAGCAGCAAGCGCTACTGTTTGGTTATGGTATAAACAAAACCAATGTAGATAGCGTCACCAATCCAACTCGCGGCATACGTCAGTATTATTCAATTGAAGCAGGTGCTGATAGTGCCTTTAGTGATACTAACTTGGCCATCGCACGTGCGGGTGTCAGTGGTATTTATAGCTTTGGTGATGACAAAAAGCATCAAGTACTAGGTAGTCTCAATACCGGTTATATCTGGGCAGATGACTTTTATGACGTGCCTTATAAGCTTCGCTTCTTTGCAGGTGGCGACCAAAGTATCCGCGGCTATGATTATGAGAGTTTATCACCGTTAGAGAACGGCTATTTGACAGGTGGACAAATCCTTGCAGTTGGTAGCGCAGAGTATAACTATGAATTTAAACCGGGCTTTCGCGCGGCGTTCTTCACCGATGTAGGTAATGCTTACGACAAAGACTTTGAGACCGAAACAAAGGTCGGCGTTGGCGTTGGCGTCCGCTGGGCATCGCCAGTCGGAGTGGTGCGAGTCGACGTTGCCGCTGGCGTGACAGAAGATAGTATTCCAATTGGGCTACATTTCTTTATTGGCTCGCCTTTATAGCCATTCAATCCAGCAGTATCATCCGTTTTATTTGCTGTTTATCGTGCCGATTGCTGGTAATCATTCTTTAATGTAGTTGAGTGTCATGTTGACAAAAAATACCCCGCCCAATAACACACCAGATGAAGATCCAGCACAGCGCGACGCCCGCGCAGTCAAACGTTGGTATCCACTGTCATTTTTACTCAAACTACTGGTACTTATTTTAATCGTACTAGCGATTATGTTTGCCGTGTTCTTTTACGCGATGGGTACAGATTCGGGCACCAAATTTATCTTGGAGAAAATCAGTGCTGAGACAGGCATCGATTTTAAATATGGTAAAGGTAATTTACGTGATGGTATTTGGATCACTGATATTGATATAGAAGCGACTGAAGATATTACTGTATTGGTCGATAAAGCCTATGTCAAGATAGGCTGGCGTGCCATATTTGCCAAAGAATTGCATTTGCGTGAGGCAGATATACAAACCATTGAGATTCTCAATACTAAGCCACCAACGGGTGAGCCATTCGACTATAAAACCTTACAGTTACCAGTCAACCTGCGTTTTGATCAAGCCAAAATTAAAAAAGTTATTTATAAGCAAGTGACCAAAGATCCTATCGTCGTTCATGATATTGTTGCCCGTGATTTGACATGGGTCGGTAGTATGGTGACAGTTGGTCATGGTGATTTGCAGTATGCCGACATTGTCAAAATCAGCGCTTTACAAGGTGAGATTGATTTACAAGGCGACTATCCACTGGATTTAAGTGCCATTGCAGAAGTCAGTGCGCTAGAAAAAGCCTACATTGATCCGTTAAATATTACTGCAACGGGTTCGTTAAAACGCACAGTCGGTAAAATAAGTAGTCGCTACAATGACAGCGATGTCAGCGGTGATTTCGTCGTGCAAGGATTGGATAAAGACTCACCGTTTCAGGCCAAATTACAATGGGACGATATTCTCCTTCCTTATGCCGAAAGCCAAAATATCCGTCTAAAAAGCGGTACGGCAACCGCCACAGGGGTTCTCTCTGAGATACGTCTACGCATCAATACCGAATTGACGGCCAAAGACATTCCATCTGGTCATTACCAAGGTCGCGCTATCATTGCGAATAGTCAATTACGTATCGATCGATTAGAAGCTGAAGTCCCTGCTGGGAACTTAATATTGCAGGGTATTTTGGATTGGCAAGACAGTTTTGATGCAAAAGTGCGAGCGAACGGTAGCAACTTTGATATTCGCAGCGTTATTCCTGACCAATATGCTGATTTTAAAGCGTATGCGCCACAAAAGCTCAATGGCAGACTGTCAGTACATTATCAGCAGAAAAACAGTGCTGGCAATATAGAGATTGATGCAGACTTACGTCAACGTGACGGCGAGTATGTCAATGCCAATATGACTCGTGGCAAAGTGTCAGCGAAATCTACACAAGTAGCCCCTTGGTATATTGATGCCAAATGGCAAAACCTTGTCCGCCGAAACGTCCCCAATATTGGCAATATTGATAGTCCGAGCGGACAAGCCGATGTTATCGTTCGTGGTTCACGATTGTCCGTTGATGCCAATGCAGTTATCAATGAGCTGAATGCGGCACCCAAAGGCAACTACGATGTGCGCGTGCGTAAAGTTGGTGATGTTATTGATATTAATCGTCTTGATTACGAAGGCATAGTAGGTGATTTATCGGGTACTGGACAGATTCAATTGGCGAACAAAAAACGTCCATTGACATGGCAAATTGATGCTCGTACCAATGGACTGCTACCCAAACAATATCGCAGTGATTTGCCGCTTGAGCGACTGACAGGCAGTGTCAGCGCGCGCGGTCGTTTATTGAACATTACCAAAAACGGTGTGAGCGGTCAGCGCCATATTATTACCTTGAGCAAAGCAGATTTGCAGGCGCAGCTTGACGACACGCAGAATAGTCGCACTATCGGCATAGCTGGTAGTGGCGATGCCAGCGTTGATATTGTGGGTGGTGAGCTGTCTGTGTTTGATGCCCGTTTTGATGGGCAGATTGATACGGCAGATGTACCAAAAGGACGTCTGATTATCGATGCCGCTGGCACACCAAAGCTGATCAGTATTCGTCAATTAAATTATAACGGTGAAGCGGGCGCAGTGAAGGCTAAAGGTGTCATTGATTTGCGCAATAACATCGGTTGGACAGTCGATGGTCGTTTTGATGCGTTTAATGTGGGATACTTTTTACCCAACAATCCGGCGATTATTACGGGTGATTTAAAAACCAGTGGTGAGTGGCAAACACCGCCCAAAAACCAAGCAAACGCGGCAGGCAAACTGCAACGTTTTTCGGTAAATTTTGACGGTATATTAGATGCTGAGCAACTACCAGCAGGCAAATTGACCATTGATGCCAGTGGTGATGCTCAGCTGATTCGTATCAACCGCTTCCGTCATGTGGGCGCCGCTGGCAGCATCGATGCCAAAGGTACCGTAGATGTGCGTCAAGGTATCGCTTGGGACATCAATGCAGTGATGGATCGTTTTAACGTCGGGTATTTCTTAAAAGACACGCCAAGTTTGATAACCGGTACCATAAATACGGATGGCCGCTGGAGTGATTCGCAGCAAGTTATCAATATTGAGCAAATTGACTTGAGCGGTATGCTAAAAGGTCAAGCGCTTAGCGCCAAAGGCAGCTTGGCGGCGAAAATGCGTCTGCCAAAAGATTTGGCAAGCTACTTCCAACGTCTACAAACACAAGATGCACAAACACAGTATCAGCAAGTAAATGCCTTAATCGACAGTCTAAATGCTGACAATCTCGTGCTGCGTTGGGGTGATAACTATATCACTGCCAATGGCAATGCTAGACAATTACAAACCAAAATCAATATCACCAGTCTAGACCAGCTTTCCAACAAGCTGGCTGGTAAAGTCACGGGCGGTGCAACCTTATCTCAGCCAGCAGGGCAAGCATTACCAACCATTTATATTGATTTGGTTGGTGAGCGTATCGCGTTGCCAGGTTTTATTTTGCGCCAAGGTCGTGTGCGTGGCAAGCTGGTCAATTTGGCCAATAGCCCGAGCCAACTTATTGTCACTGCTGAAGGTTTAGATGTGGCAGGACAAACATTTAAAAGCGTGCAAGCCACTTTTAATGGTACTGAACAAGCGCATGTGGTCGACCTTAACGTTGCTAATGAGCAGCTTGATGTCAGCGCAAGGCTCAAAGGGGGTTTTAATCGAGACAATCTAAGTTGGTCAGGCGTGATTGGTAAAGGCCGTATCAAATCCAAATATGCAACTCTAAACCAGCTACAGCCAGCACAGTTAATTGTGAGTTTACCTAATAATCAAAATGGTAGAGATAATGACTTAAAAGTGCAGCTGGCAGCGCATTGTTGGCAAGCAACCGATCAAACTGGCAAACTATGCTTACGCGAAAACTTAATTGCGTCACCAGACAAAGGCGAAGTTAATGTCGTCCTGCAAAATTTAGATACCTCATTACTTTCAGTCTTTTTACCCAAAGACATTGACTGGCAAGGTAAGATTAATGGTAAAGCCATTGTCGGTTGGCAAACTGGTCGTCCACCGACCATCAATACGACATTGTATTCGGATAACGGTAAAATCGGCTTGATGCAAGATGGTGATAGTGCCCCTGTTACCTTGCCATATAAGCGTGTTTCACTCATTGCCCTATCTGTCCCAGAGGGCATCAAACTGCGTACAGACATCAATACTGGTCGCGGTGCTCGGGGTTATGCCGAAGTCGTCGTTGATCCGTACAAGACACCGAAGCCAATATCAGGTGCTTTGGTGCTAAATGAGTTGAACCTTGCGATATTTAAGCCTTTTTTCCCAGGTATGCGCGTCCTAGAAGGCAATATTACGATGGCAGGTGGACTTGGCGGTACATTAGACAAGCCACAGTTTTATGGTGATGTAAAGCTGGCAAATGGCCGCATCGCGATGCTCGACTTACCCGTGAATTTAACCAACGTGAATACTGAAGCCAAAATTCGGGGCACAGAAGCAGCCATTGATGGGACGTTTAAAAGTGGAACGGGCACAGGTACGTTGACAGGTACGGTTAATTGGCAACAAAAATTACAGGCCAAACTGAGTGTTTCTGGTGAGAGGTTGGTGATTACGCAACCACCGTTATTAGTGGCTGAGATTAATCCTGATATCGATATCATCGTGCGCCCAGGCGATCGCTATGTCAATATTACGGGCGCCGTCAGTGTACCGTCAGCGACCATTCGTCCGCCAGAAGCTAGTGAAGATATCATTACACAAACCGAAGATGCCGTCGTGCTTGATCGTCGTCTGATCGGCAATATTAATGAGGTATTGGCTATCTCACAACCATGGTCAATCAATGCAGACATTGGTGTCGATTTAGGTGACGATATCAATTTCCGTGGTTTTGGCGCAGTCATTCCGTTGGCAGGCGCGATTAATATCACGCAAAATGGCACAGGTGTCATGCGGGCACGAGGTGTGGTGCAGGTATCACGTCGTACCAATATTAACGCTTTTGGTCAGAATCTAGAGCTTAATTATGGGCAGGTACGCTTCAACGGAGATGTGATGAAGCCCAATCTGAGTATAGAAGCGGTTAAGATCATCAGTGGTAAAACAGTGGGCGTACGTGTCAAAGGCACTACAGAAAGCCCAAATATTATTGTTTTTAATAATGCTGGATTGACGCAGCAACAAGCAATGAACGCTTTGGTGACAGGTCGCCTCGATAATAGAAGCGCCACACAGATTAGTGAGCAAGGATTTAAATCACAGGTAACCAATAATTTGGCGGCAGCTGGTTTGAGCTTTGGTCTAAGTGGTACGCGCAATCTAACCAATCAAATTGGTCAAGCGTTTGGCTTTCAGAGTTTGACGGTCGATGCTTCTGGTAGCAGCGAAGACACCAATGTCAATGTCACTGGCTATGTCAGTCCCGATTTATATATTCGCTATGGCGTAGGTGTTTTTAATGCGCAAAACAGCCTTTCTATTCGCTATCAGTTGACACGCCGTATCTACGTAGAAGCAACCTCAGCCGCCGAAAACGCGGTAGATGTGGTCTATAGTTGGCAGTTTTAAAAGCGCTATTCGAATACTGAGGATAGCGTTGCAATATAATGTATCTGTTTTATCTAGATTTAATTATATGCCATAAAAAAACGCCTTCAATGAAAGGCGTTTTTTATAAGTGTACAAGTGCACTGATATTTTTTATTTAGTCAGGATTAAGCGATTATTGCGAGTTAGGCGTAGACGATACTCTTCACCTTCATGCTCTATTCGCACTTCTTTGGTTAGTGCGAATAGATGCTGAGATTGTAGAGTAGGTAAACGGTTTTCACGGCAATTTAAGTAACGAGAAATGACCATGCTCATAGTAAATTCCTTTTGATAAAAATTGGCTGGGTAGAGTAGCAAAAGAATAGTTGCTTTTAACGATAATAATTATCATTTAGATTCGATAATTTTGCAAGCCAATTGATAAAATAAAATGCAGTTATTATGTAAACTTATCTAAAGCAATTCTTATAAAGTGGTTATCAAAACCTTAATAAAAGATAAATGTTATTTTAAATCAATAACTTATATAATTTATATCGCTTTTCATTCTTTAAAAAGATAAACCATAAAGATAATTAGAACTGTCAAAAAAACCTTTATAAAGGATTCTGTCATGTCAGATGCAGCCAACAAATCAGCCAAACATGAGCAAGCAATCATCGTAAACGTCGCAATTGCGGTCATTTATCATAAAGAACAGTATTTGCTTGGATTCAGACATGCTGCCCAACATCAGGGCAATCGTTACGAGTTTGTGGGCGGTAAGATAGACACCAATGAAAGCGCAGAGCAGGCAGTCATTCGAGAAGTTGCTGAAGAGACAGGCATTGCTATTCAAGACAATACTATGGTAAAACTTGGCCGCCTACATCACGATTATGGTGATAAGCAGGTTAGCTTAGCGGTCTATAAAATTGAGCTGACAGCAGCGCAGTATAAACAGCATAAACCATGTCAGCACGGATTAGAAGGGCAGGCGTTAGCATGGGTAGATAAGGGCGATTTATTAGCAGGGAAATATCACTTGCCAGCTGCCAATAAAACCATTCTTACATGGCTAAGCCTGCCAACCAACATAGCGATTACCTATCCATTAGCACACTTTAGCGCCCATCCTGATCCAGCGGCAGCATGGTTGCAATATCATCAAGAAACATTAGCGGCAGATACTTGGATATATATTCGAATAAAAGACACTGGCGCAAAGAATCTAGCAGCGCAGTTAATGGATATACGTCCAGATATCCTAGCAATTGTACCTGAGCAAGATGAAAGGCAATCGCTAACCACTGAAGATTCGACAAAGATGCCAGACGTAAATGCTAGTGAGCAAATTGTCGCTAACCACCTAACGCATGCCGCATTGATGCAATGGTTTGATGGCAATTTTGATAGTAATAAGGATGCTTTTGCATCTGACCAATTACTCTCTCATGATCGTCCATTAATCGTCAGTTGCCATGATATAGCCAGTATTAGGGCAGCCAATAAGCTTGCCAATTTGCGCCTACAACAGGTGTTACCACCAGTGATTGCTGCTTTTTTGTCTCCCATCCTAGCTACCCAAACCCACCCAAATACTGAGCCACTTGGCTGGGAGTCATGGTCAGTATTGGCACAATTGGCTGACATGCCAATCATCGGTTTGGGTGGGCTATCACCTGCGATGATCGACCAAGTATTGGCGCACGGTGGTGTCAGTGTTGCTGGTATTCGCGAGTTTCTCTAACAAAAAAAATTGCAAAATCGTCACTGCAAAAATATTAACGTGATTTGTATCAGTGAGGAAACCATCAAATTCTGTCAATATAAATAACTGATTTTTAATATATTTATCCAATGAGTAACTATGTGTTTATTTTACTGCATAAATACATAGTCACTTACAAACCGTTGCGATTCCCTACATTGCATCACTACTTTAATGATTAGATTGCTTCTAATATTTATTACTTAATCAAAGAGCGTTTATTTTATTTTGACACGCAAGACTGCTAACTAGATAGATGCGTTTCTCACTCTCTTAGATCAAGTTTGATTTGTATGGCATTGGATTTCATACTCAAAAACACGTTTTATCATTCACAACACCGAAGAAATCCAAATTTTATCAATCAAATAAAGAGTATGGATAAAGCGTTCTAATAGTCACTATTAATAATGGTACCTCTATGAAAACCAATAAGTTACCTCAATCAGCATGGTCTGATTCACAGGAAGCTGGTTCTCAGTCTCAGCAGACTAACCAGTCGAGCAGTTACTATATGAACGACGGTGATAATCAGCATACAGGTGATGCCAGCAACGATGCTAGCTATCATCATGAAAAATGGAATAATCAAAATTCTAATCATTTGGCGACAAATATGTCTTCACAAGATAGCTGTTTTGGCTACAAAAGCCCTATAAAGGCAAAAGAGTTCGCCATGACTGACACACAAAATGTAAAGAATGATATTCTAAAAACTCATGACAATGACAGTTTTGACATTGCCAATGGTTATAAACAATCACAAAATTTAAGCGAAAATGAACCGTTTATGTCAGATTTTTTAACTGACTCGGTGAAGAACGTAGATGACGATTCTTGTCAAGACATCGATGCATCATCCACTAGCAATGCCTCATATACAGAGATACCGGAGCGTATATTTATGAATGGATTAATCAAACATACAGGCATTGCTTTAGCTATTATCATACCGTTAGCCGCGTTTTCAGCTTATGCTGCAACGCCACCAATGAATGCTGCCTCTGGAGTAGGGGTAACAGCGAGCGCTACGACTGATAAAACAACGACAGAAACGTTATCAATCAAGCCAAGTGCCATCATACATAAGTCTGCCAGCACCCCAACCACAGTCGATAG
Source organism: Psychrobacter aquaticus CMS 56 (assembly GCF_000471625.1). Classification (GTDB taxonomy): domain Bacteria; phylum Pseudomonadota; class Gammaproteobacteria; order Pseudomonadales; family Moraxellaceae; genus Psychrobacter; species Psychrobacter aquaticus. The sequence continues at coordinate 432,102 of NZ_AUSW01000034.1, read as the reverse complement.
TGTAGATTTGAAAAAATACGCAGGAACATGGTATGAGATAGGGCGCTTGCCAATGTATTTTCAGCGTAATTGTGCCAGTGACGTGACGGCTACTTACACTGAAAAAACGGATGGCTCAGGCATCATAGTCGCTAATAAGTGTATGGGTACAGATGGTACTGGCATTGCCGCTGAGGGTCTAGCTAAGCCAGTAGATGCAACGGGAAGTAAGTTAAAAGTGACGTTTTTGCCATCGTGGATTCGTTGGTTGCCAGTAGGGCGTGCTGATTATTGGGTACTAGCGCGTGATGCTGATTATAAAACGGCTTTGGTAGGAACACCTGATAAGGACTATCTGTGGTTATTGGCTCGTTCACCAAATGTCAGTCAGGAAACCTATGCTAAATATCGTCAAATTGCTCAACAGCAAGGTTATGATTTAAAAGAATTTAAGCTGACACCGCATAGCAATCAAACCGTTAAATTGATACCATAATTATTTAGCTAGTCGCCTAGTGACTGATTGAATAAGCTATTTGGCTTTATATTATCCGATTGGTTATCCAAAATAACGAGCCATAAGAAGGCAGCATCATTGGCTGCCTTTATTTTTATTATGACCAGCATGTCATAATAAAATGCCTTATAAGCCCTCGTAGTTCGGTTATCGCTGGCAAAATAGGGCGTTTTAGGCTAAAATCTAGGCGATTTAAATACTCTAACGTCAATAAGTAGTACCAACCGTGTTTGGTTATAATACTAGAGTTATTGCTTAGACTACCCACGACTTATCTCATTTCTAGTTCTTTGTACTTTATTGATCATACATTACTGACCATAAGGATGTTTCTCGTGAGCAACGCTGATACTTTACGCCAATTGCATCAAGACCATTTAAGCAATTATAACAACCATGAGCAGCAAGCGATTGAGCTTATGGGGCTATTGAATAAGCTCTATAACCAGCAAGACGTGCAAGTGACTTTGTTCGGCGAAACGCTAAATACGACTTCAGTTGGTCAAATATTGGCATTGCATCAAAAAGTTGCACTGCGCGAGCAAGGTGCTAAATCTATTGATATCGCTGATACGTTAGCCATGGTTAAAGCGTTAGCAGACAACCCTAGTCTGCAGTCGGCACAAGTTGATGTTGGACAACTGATCGCCAATGACACTGACTTACAAACGGCGCTTCAAGCAATAAATAGCAATGACCGCACCGTGAATGATGCAACAGATGTTGTATTGTATGGCTTTGGTCGTATTGGTCGTATCTTAACGCGTCTGCTCCTGTCACAAGCATCGAGCGCGAAAGGTTTGCAATTGAAAGCCATTGTTGTACGTCCTGCCGCTGCTGGTGATCTAGCAAAGCGTGCCTCATTATTAGAGCGTGATTCTATTCATGGTAGCTTCGCTGGTGGCGTGGTTGTCGATGACGAAAACAATGGTCTGATTATCAATGGTCGCTTTGTCCAGATTATCTATGCCAATGATCCAAGTGATATCGACTATACCGTTTATGGTATCGATAATGCAGTCGTTATTGACAATACAGGTATTTGGAAAGACGAAGCGGGTCTTGGTAAGCATTTGCAATCTACAGGCGTGAAAAAAGTCTTATTGACGGCACCTGCTGGCGGTGAAATCAAAAACGTCGTTTATGGTGTGAATAACGATACGGTTGGCGATGATACGATTGTTAGTGCGGCAAGCTGTACCACCAACGCTATCACGCCAACCCTAAAAGTATTGAACGATGAATACGGTATCGAAAACGGTCACGTCGAAACGATTCACTCATTTACTAACGACCAAAACCTCATTGATAATTATCATAAAGCTGATCGCCGCGGTCGTAGTGCGGTACTCAACATGGTTATCACGAGTACCGGTGCGGCAAAAGCAGTAGGCAAAGCGCTACCAGCATTGAGTGGTAAATTAACGGGCAATGCAATTCGTGTACCTACGCCAAACGTCAGCTTGGCAATCTTGAACTTGAACCTCAAAACCGCACCGAACAGCGCCGATGCGTTGAATGACTTTATGCGTAAAGTTGCTAATAGCAGCACTTGGCAGTCGCAGATTGCTTATACAGATTCAACAGAAGCCGTATCGACCGATTTTGTCGGAGATACTCATGTCGGTATCGTCGATGCACAAGCAACGATTTTGACTGACAATCATGCGATTGTTTATATTTGGTATGATAATGAAGTAGGGTATAGCACGCAGGTATTGCGTTTGGCGACGCAAATGGCAGGAATCAGTTATACGCAGATTCCAGCATAAAATATCAAACCTGAACAAATGCTACTTTATATGTCTGTTAGATAGTTTGGCATAATCTGAAATGTTATACTCAAACACCCGATAGTCTGATTGGTTATCGGGTGTTATTGTCATAATAAATGCTAAGAGAAAACACAACGTTTGCTGAGAGCATGATGACAATGCGATGACCACACGATTTAGTAACACCCTAAAACACAGCCGTTGGTTGTAACCAGTATGTATACTGGATTGTAAATTAAGGAAAGTAAAATGCGATTTATTGATGAAGCCGTCGTAACGGTAAAAGCAGGTGACGGTGGTAACGGAATCGCCAGTTTTCGCCGAGAAAAATATGTCCCACGTGGTGGACCTGATGGTGGCGATGGCGGCAAGGGCGGAGACGTTTATGTCATTGCAGAAGACAACACCAATACGCTAGTTGACTATCGTTATACCCGTCGTCACGATGCCATGCGAGCTGAGAACGGTCATAGTAGAAACTGTTCAGGCAAGGGTTCTGATGATTTGTTTTTACCAGTGCCTATCGGTACCACAGTAGTTGATACCGAAACAGATGAAGTGTTGGGCGATTTGATTGAACTTGGTCAGACGTTACTGATTGCCAAAGGTGGTGATGGTGGTTTGGGTAATACCCATTTCAAGAGCTCTACTAACCAAGCACCGCGTAAAGCGACGTCAGGTTTTGAAGGTGAGTTAAAAGTTCTTAAGTTTGAGCTAAAAGTAGTGGCCGATGTTGGCTTGATTGGTTTGCCTAATGCTGGTAAATCTACCTTTATCCGTCAAGTTTCTGCTGCTAGACCAAAGGTTGCTGACTATCCATTTACCACCCTCGTTCCTAATTTGGGTGTGGTCGATATCGGTCGTCATCGCTCATTTGTGATGGCGGATATTCCAGGTCTTATCGAAGGTGCTTCAGAAGGTGCCGGACTTGGCATTCGTTTCTTGAAGCATGTGGCTCGTACACGTCGCTTGTTACATGTGGTTGATGTACAGCCAATTGATGGCAGTGATCCAGTAGAGAATGCTCGCGTCATCTTAAGAGAGCTTGAGCGTTTTTCACCTGAATTGGCCAACTTGCCGCAGATTTTGGTATTGAATAAAATCGATCAGGTGCCTGAAGAAGAGTTAGATGAGCTTTGTACCCATATTGTCGCCGAGCTTGATTGGACAGGTGATGTATTTCGCACCTCAACCCTAATGGGTGAAGGGACTGATGCGGTTAAATATCACTTGATGAATGAGATTGAATTAGAGCGTGAGCGTGAGCTAGAAGATCCTATCTTCGCTGAAGCACAAAGAACACGTTTTGAGCGCTTAGAAGTGGAAGTACGCCTTAACACTGAAGCCCAGCGTGAAGCGTATCGTGCAGCACGCAAAGCGGCGCGTGAAGGTCTAGATTTGGCTGATGATGCTGATTTTAATGATGACGACGAAGATGGCGTCGAGGTGATGTATGTTCCTTAAGCGAATACGCTTAAGCGGATATGTTTGAATGTTTTAATCAATCCCCGTAATCAATTCACATGAGAAACAGGAGTTTATATGGCAGGTGACATGGAAAACACGGTCGAAGAAGCACGGTTTATTAAGCAAACCCGCAACTTTGATATTCAGCGCGTTATTGTCAAGATTGGCTCATCATTATTAACCAATAATGGTCGAGGGCTAGATCGAACTGCCATATATGAGTGGGCAAAGCAGATCGCCAAATTACATAAGCAAGGAATCGAAGTGCTGCTCGTATCATCAGGTGCGGTTGCCGAAGGCGTGGTACGAATGGATCTTGAAGAGCGCCCTAAAAAGCTAGCGGCATTACAAGCTTGTGCGTCTATCGGGCAAATGGGTTTGATCGAAACATGGTGGTCAGCCTTAATCCAACATGGTATTCAAAGCTCACAGCTGCTATTAACTCATGATGACTTGTCTAATCGTAGCCGTTATCTCAATACGACAAGCGCGCTGACGCAATTATTAGAATGGCGCGTGCTACCTGTCATTAATGAAAACGACACCATTACTATTGATGAAATCAAATTTGGTGATAATGATACTTTGGGTGCAATGGCCGCAGCGATGGTCAATGCAGATTTGTACATTATCCTAACGGATCAAGAGGGTGTATTTACTGATAATCCACGTGACAACCCCAATGCTAGAATGATTCGCCAAGAGCGCGCCATGGCGGATTATTTGTTTGACATAGCAGGAGATGGCGGTAAGCTTGGACGCGGTGGTATGTTGACCAAAATCCGTGCTGGTCGCCTTGCTGCTATGGGTGGTTGTCCAACCGTTATTGTGAGCGGGGCTATTGATGACGTTATCACTCGTGTGGTATCAGGTGAAGCAGTTGGTACGCTTTTGACAACCAACGATGAAGATAAAATTATCGCTCGTAAGCAATGGCTGGCGGCGCATCTACGTATGTCTGGCAGCTTGGTTGTTGATGCTGGTGCGGCAAAAGCTTTGACCGAACATAATAGAAGCTTATTACCCGTCGGTGTGGTGGAGGTTCGTGGCGGCTTTGATGAAGGTGATGTCGTCGAAATTACCCATCAAGATACTGGCGAGCGTATTGCTGTTGGACAGGTGAATTTCTCCTCGCATGATGCGCGCCGAGTGGCTCGTGAACGTACCGAACAGTTTGATAAGATCTTTGGTAGTAGTGAAGAACGTGTCGTTATGGTGCACCGTGATAACTTGGCAATAACCGTATAATGCATGAGTTTTATAGCAATGTTTATTGTTTCAAGATTTGAGTGCTTATAACAAATACCGAGCGTTTCATAAAAGCATTCTAAAGTAGTGTATAAAAAGTTTAGAGACTGCTATTAATGTTCATTAGCGATATTGCAGTCTTTTAAACTTACATGTTGCTATCCATATGTTATAAAAATTTATTACTCTTTTATTCAATTTATTTTATCCAACAAAGTGTTCATGCTCACGAATACTTTGTTGTTTTGGAGATTTGTACATGAGTGCTTCAGACAATAGCAACTCGATTCAGCAAGAATTTGCGCCTTTAAAAAATGACAGATTGCTACGGGCACTACGCTTTGAGACGATAGATACCACCCCAGTTTGGATGATGCGTCAAGCGGGTCGTTATTTGCCAGAGTATAAGGCGACTCGTGCTGAAGCGGGTGATTTTATGAGCCTATGTAAAGATACAGACCGTGCTACTGAAGTGACTTTGCAGCCGCTACGTCGTTATGATCTAGATGCGGCTATTTTATTTAGTGATATTTTAACCATTCCTGATGCCATGGGACTGGGTCTGTATTTTGAGACGGGTGAAGGTCCTAAATTTAAACATCCTATTCGTACGCAAGCTGATCTTGATAGATTGCCATTACTTGAACCCAATGACTCGCTGGATTACGTCATGCGTGCGGTGACAAGTATTCGTAAAGCCCTAAATGGCCAAGTGCCTTTATTTGGTTTTTCTGGTAGTCCATGGACATTGGCTACCTATATGATTGAAGGTGGTAGCTCAAAAGACTACCGTTATACTAAAGGGTTCTTGTACAGCAATCCTGAGTTTTTACATCAATTATTAGATAAATTAGCAACGGCGGTGATTGACTATTTAGATGCACAAGTTGTCGCTGGTGCTCAAATATTACAGATATTCGATAGTTGGGGCGGCGCGCTCGGTCATCGTCAGTTTATTGACTTTTCACATGCTTATAATAAGCGCATTGTCGCTGAGTTAAAAGTTCGTCATCCGCAAATCCCAGTGGTACTGTTCACCAAAGGTGGCGGATTATGGCTTGACGTTCAAGCGGACAGCGAAGCCAATGTGTTGGGTCTAGACTGGACGATGCCGATCGATCGTGCGCGACAAGTGCTGAATGAAAGCCAGCGCCAGTTGACCAAACAGTATAAAAAAATACAAAGTAGTAAAGCCATTCAGGGTAACTTGGATCCAGCCACATTGTATGGCTCGCCCGCGACTATTCGCGCGGAAGTTAATGCAATGCTTGATAGCGCTTATGCTGGCGGTGAAAAAACAGGCTACATAGCAAATTTAGGTCACGGCATCACTCAATGGGTCAATCCTGACAATGCCAAAGTGTTTATCGATGCGGTACATGATTATAAAATTTAAGTTTTCTAAGCTTAAATGTAGACGTTATATCTAGCTAGTATTTACGGCGTAAAAGAAAAGGAATATTTTATGATTTCAGCAGCGATTGTTGGTGGTACAGGTTATACGGGTATTGAGCTGATTCGTTTATTGTCTGCGCACCCTGAAGTATCTATTGATTTGCTCACATCACGTAGCGAAGCGGGCACACGAGCTGATGAGATATTCCCGAGCTTACGCGGTATTTCAGATATAGTGTTCAGTGATTTAGGCGATAACACGCTTGCGACATTACAAAAGTGCGATGTGGTGTTTTTTGCCACACCACACGGCGTTGCAATGCAGCAAGCTGAAGCACTTACTCAAGCGGGTGTAAAAGTCATTGATTTGGCCGCTGATTTTCGTTTGCAATCATTGACGGATTTTGAGCATTGGTATCAACAATCGCATGCTTGTCCTGATCTATTAAAGACAGCTGTTTATGGATTGCCTGAAGTCAATCGCAATAAATTAGCAAGTGCTTTGGTGGTCGGCAATCCCGGATGCTATCCGACCACTGCTATTTTGGGTTTGAAACCAATCATCGAAACCCAAAATAAACAAGCAGAAAGGCTGGTTGAGTCTCGTATTGTCATTGATGCAAAGTCTGGTGTTTCAGGAGCAGGTCGTCAGGCGAAGCTTGCGCTTAACTATGCCGAAACCACCGATAATTTTAAAGCATATAGTGTCGAAGGGCATCGTCATTTGCCAGAGATTGAACAGGGTGTTGCACAACTATTAAACAGCCAATTTACGCATCGCATTCGTTTTTTACCGCATCTTGTGCCAATGATACGTGGCATGCTTAGCTCTATCCATTTAGAACTTACTGAAGCTGGCGCTGCTATTGACTGGCAACAAGTATTCGAGAGTGGTTATGCGTCAGAGCCGTTCATCGATGTTATGCCAAAAGGTATTTATCCAGATACGCGTAGTGTCCGTGCCAGCAACCGCTTACGTATTGCTGTACATCAAAACAACGCGCGCGCTGAGTTAACGGTCATCGTAGTACAGGACAATTTGGTAAAAGGTGCAGCCGGACAAGCCGTACAAAATATGAATGTGATGTTTGGATTTGATGAGTCTATGGGATTGAATTTTGCTCCTATTGTCCCCTAATAGGAACTTGTGACTAGCGAATCATTCAGATTCATGGTGCTAGGTATTGATTATAAATTCCGTTATAATGATTTGCCTTTACTGTTAAGAGATACTATTTAAATGCGTGTCAAGCTTGTACGACGCCTTTGCTCACAGCCAGCACGTTCACCGTGCCAAAATTCTGCTTTCTATTACATGGAGCATAGACCTTATCTGCCTAAAAGCAGTGCTGGCTCGTTAAATGCAATAGGTGGGACGCAACGAGGAGCATCCACATTAGTCTTAGCACTCTTTGTCGTTGTAATATTAGTGACGGCTATCGTTGGACTGGTATTTGGTCACAAATTAGGCTATCAGCGTGGTTTTCATTCGATGCAAAATGAAACCAAGCAAGCAATGATCAATAGTACTGAGGCCACAAGAGAGCTTGAAAAATTAAGCCTCAGTCATAAAATAGCGACTAACCAAGCATCCACTGCCAAGCAGGAATTGGCGATCAGTCTGGCCAATCTCAACGAATTGCGTAAAAGTCAGCAAACCTTAACGGTTGAAAACAGACAGCTCTCCCAGCTCAATGAATTGTATGCAGATATCGTTAGTGATGAAGGCGGCATGCCTTTGCAGGTAATTGGTGCTGAGATTAAACCATTACCTGAAAATGCCTTTGAGTATGGTTTTGATGTTGGGATGCTCAGCAGTGATGGTAAAGCCAAACGCTTAACGCCCACATTGACGTTGCTTGATGACGACGATTTAGTGGAAGTACCGCTGGATCCGGCGGTCTATACGATTGAAGGTATTACCCGTATTCGTGGTCGCTTCACGATGCCATCTGGTTTTAAACCATTGCAAGTCAAACTTAGCTTACAAGCAGGCGGGCAGAAAGTAGAGCAGTTGTATAACTGGACACTTGGTGCTAGCGTTGATGGTATGCCGTTATCGCTTTTAGACTTACCAAAAGTTGATGAAAGCCCAATAGAGCCTTAATGAATTATTAGTCAACGATAGCGTTATTCAAAGTCATGAATGACGCTTATATGTAACGATTAAGCGTTATTACATGCTTAATTACCTGCCTTTAGAATCTTTCTTACTCCAAACTTACCTTATAATTATATTTTGATTATGATGAAAAAAATGATATTACAAGCTATACCGACGGTTTCTGATTGGCACTTTCCTAATATGCCTGTACCTCGTGCGCAAGATGGTGATACGGACGGTGAAACTGCGCCACAGACTGACGTGTTGGTGGCAGAACCAGAAGTGGCTAAACCACCCATGTATGCAGTGGTTATGTATAATGATAACTACACGCCGATGGAGTTTGTCGTCTACGTTTTGCAGTCAGAATTTCGTCATAGTATGGATTCTGCGGTCGAGATTATGCTGACGATTCACAACAGTAGTAAAGGCATCGCTGGTATTTATCCTAAAGATATCGCTGAGACTAAAGCTAAAAAAGTAAACAGTCTTGCGCATCGTGAAGGTTATCCGTTACTTACTCAAATAGAGCCGCATCAAGGCGAATAAAAATTGTACCTAAATTTTTCGTTTTTCTTTACTTTCACCGTTTCAACATCTTTGTTCTCATTTTTATCGCCATGTTTAAAATGAGGACACGCCCTAAATGAAGGTTGTCTAAACCCTTTATAACCTTTTGTATTATTCTATTACTTGTTTTCATTTCCTTGTTTGCTCATACGCTGTTATTTCTAAATCTACCAACATAAAATATGCTTCGATACACTTTAGTCTGTGTTAATAGATTGACTCTTCTTGAGTATCGTGTTGAGATAAAGAAAAGCATGTGTCAATTGTCAAAACCCTCCATCGACGATGAGTCGCATCGTATTTAAGTCGTTTATGCCCAATGTCTTTTATTGATGCTTGTTAATAATACGAATATTGCCCTTGAACAATCTATCTGTCGCCCTGATTTACTTACTAACTCATTCATAAAGCTATCAATTATTAAGATAGGTATAACTGTAGGAAGTCATTATGTTAAGTCGTCATCTTGAAGTTTCTTTGCGTTTAGCAATGACACTTGCGCGCCAAAAATCGCATGAGTATCTCACTGTTGAACATTTATTATTGGCATTGTTAGAAAATACCCACGCTGCCAATACATTGACTGCCTGTAACGCCAATGTTTCAACGCTACGTACCGAGCTGGAAGCTTATATTAGTAAGCACACGCCAACGGTAGATGCAGATACGGAGCAATCACCGCAGCCGACACAAAGTTTCGATCGTATTTTGCAACGCGCTATTTTTCATGTGCAATCTATTGGTGGTGGTCGCCTGGTCGAAGGCTCAGATATTTTGGTCTCTATGTTTTCAGAACATGATACTTACGCGGTTTATTTACTTAAAAAGCAGGGCATTAGTCGTCTTGAGCTGACTCAGTATTTATCTCATGGTCAAGACAAGGATGAACCAGCAGAGCCACGTGCTTCTGTGACTGGTGAGCGCCGTAGTGCATCCGAGAAAACCAGCAAAGATCCATTGGTGGAGTTTGCTACTAATTTGAACCAGCGAGCCGCAGAAGGAAAGACAGACCCATTGATTGGGCGTGCTTCTGAGATTGAGCGTGCTGCTCAAGTACTGTGTCGCCGCCGCAAAAATAATCCGTTATTGGTCGGTGAGCCGGGTGTTGGCAAAACTTCTATTGCTGAGGGTTTGGCATGGTTAATTATCAATGATAAAGCACCAAAGCCACTTAGTGGTTGCGTGATTTATAGCCTTGATATTGGTTCGTTAATTGCAGGGACTAAGTATCGCGGTGACTTTGAAAAACGTATGAAATCACTGCTTGACGCACTCAAGAAAAAGCCGAACGCCATTTTATTTATTGATGAAATTCATATGATTATCGGTGCAGGCTCCTCCATGAGTAGCAATATGGATGTATCAAATCTAATTAAACCCGCACTTGCCAATGGTGAGCTACGCTGTATTGGTTCGACGACTTTTACGGAGTATCGTCAGGTCTTTGAAAAAGACCATGCACTTTCACGTCGTTTCCAAAAAATCGATGTAAAAGAACCAAGTGTGGATGACACCATTGATATTTTACGTGGTCTCAAAACGCGTTATGAAGAGTTTCATAATGTTGAATATACAGATGAAGCACTAGTCACAGCAGTACAATTATCAGCCAAGCACATTCATGAGCGTTTTTTGCCAGATAAAGCAATTGACGTCATTGATGAAGCAGGTGCTTATAAGCGTTTGGGTGTGATTCCTGATGCCGACGACATCGATGCTGAAGAAAGTTTCATTGCGGATATAGAGCAAGACTTTGATGCGCAGATTGATGCCGATGTTGAAGGAATTGATACCGATAATGATAATGAAATGCAAGATGAAGCAAAATCTGCCAAAGCGCATGATCGCGCCAATACAGATGATAAACCAAAATTACCTAAGGCCAAAAAACCACCGATGAAAATTGATGTGGCTGATATCGAAGCCATCATTGCTAAGCTAGCTCGCATTCCGCCCAAATCAGTATCGAGTGATGACAAGAGTATTCTCGAGCACTTGGATCGCGATCTAAAGCATTTGGTGTTTGGTCAGGATGAAGCGATTGCGACGCTTGCTGATGCGATCAAGCTGTCTCGTGCTGGTCTAAAAGCACCAGACAAGCCGATTGGTTCATTCATGTTTGCAGGGCCGACAGGCGTTGGTAAAACAGAAGTCTCTCGTCAGCTAGCCAATCTGCTAGGCGTAGAGCTGATACGTTTTGATATGTCAGAATATATGGAAGCTCATACCGCTTCGCGCCTCATTGGAGCGCCGCCAGGTTACGTGGGTTTTGATCAAGGTGGCTTGTTGACTGAAAAGATCAATCAACATCCACACTGTGTGTTATTGCTTGATGAGATCGAAAAAGCGCATCCCGATGTGTTCAATTTGTTGTTGCAAGTGATGGATCATGGCACATTGACTGATAATAACGGTCGTGTTGCTATCTTTAAGCAAGTGATTGTCATTATGACGACGAATGTCGGTGCAGATAGCATTAGTCGCTCTTCTATGGGCTTTACGCAGCAAGATCATAGCCGTGACAATACCGAATCACTCAAACGTGTATTTACCCCTGAATTCCGTAACCGTTTAGATGCAATTATTCAGTTCAATCCATTGGATCCGTCAGTGGTGGTATCGGTGGTCGATAAATTCTTGGTTGAGCTACAGGTGCAGCTTGATGATAAGCAAGTCACTTTAGAGATTGATGATGACGTGCGTGATTATTTGGCCAATAAAGGCTATGATCGCCTCATGGGTGCCCGTCCAATGCAGCGCTTGATTCAAGATGAGATCAAAAAGCCATTGGCAAGTATGATTTTATTTGGTGAATTGGTTAATGGCGGGGTAGTACATCTTACCTTGGAGCCTGAAGCAACCGAGGCACAAAAAGATGATGCTATTAATCTCGGTAAGAATAGCAGCAAGTCTTCAGATAAAGGTTCGGCCGACAGCCGTATTATCTTGACAGTGGTTGAGACGCATGAGCCACATCCAGATTCTGAATCATTAGCCAGCTAAACCATTACGACTAATATTATAGAAACGGTTGCTATATTATAAAAACGGTTACTGCGGTAGCCGTTTTTTTATTGCTATAATTTATAATAAAATCTATAAACTGTTTTATATCTCTTATAAAAAATACAAAAGGACATATTATGGAACTTTTTGATGAGAAAATAACAAAAACTCCAGCGCAAAAACAGACAATTTTAGACAATGTCCGTCTTCCAGAAGATTGGAAAATGGCATTATCAGAAGAATTAACATCAGATAATATGGATAATTTACGGGATTTTTTAAAGGATGCCTATCAGTCAGATGACAGTATTTATCCACCTGCACCACTGATATTCAATGCGCTTAACTTAACGCCATTATCACAGGTTAAGGTGGTTATCTTAGGACAAGACCCTTATCATGGTCCGGGGCAAGCCATGGGCTTATCATTTTCTGTTCCCAAAGCCATTCCAAAGCCCCCATCGCTCAATAACCTACTCAAAGAGATGGCAGATGATATTGGTATTCATCCATCCAAGCATGGTGACTTAACTTATTGGGCGCAGCAAGGAGTTTTGCTATTGAACAGCTCATTGACTGTACAAGAGGGAGAGCCGAATAGCCATCAAAATAAAGGCTGGGGGCAATTTACTGACGCTGTGATTGATGCGGTCAATGAGCAAACAGAGCATACCGTATTTATCTTATGGGGTAGTAAAGCGCAAAAAAAGGGTAAGTATATCGATACTAGTAAACATCTGATTTTGACAGCGGTACATCCTTCGCCACTTGCGGCCAATCGGGGTGGGTTTTTTGGTTCTAAACCGTTTTCTAAGACCAATGACTATCTACTGCAATATGGTCAAACGCCGATTGATTGGCAGTTGCCACAGTAAATGCTAATCAATCCAATGACAAACCTACCGCCTTATCAGTTTATGAATGGTCAGTTAATAAAGGGTCCGTTTATGAATGGCTTACCGATAAGTGAGGCGTTTGCTACCTGTACATTTTGGTCAGTTCAAGATGTTAAATGGATGCAAAAAGCGCTTCAGTTGGCCAAACAAGGAGCCAAAGCTGGAGAAGTGCCAGTAGGTGCTGTATTGGTGCACCATCAGCAGATTATTGGTCAAGGGTTTAATGAACCGATTGGCCGTCATGATGCGACGGCTCATGCTGAGATTGTTGCGCTAAGAGATGCTTGTGCGCGCCTAAAAAACTATCGTTTACCCCTCCAAACCACCTTATATGTCACTTTAGAGCCTTGTACAATGTGCATTGGCGCGTTGATTCATGCACGAGTTGATAGATTGATATATGCAGCAAGCGAGCCGCGGGCTGGGATGGTCGGTAGTCAAATGAATTTATCAGTACAGCCCTTTTATAATCATAATATTCATGTACACCGTGGCTTATGTAGCGATCATAGTAGTCAGATGCTTAAAGCATTCTTTCGTGAGCGCAGAAAAGCTGCGAAAAACATTACATGAGTAACACCAATCTCAAAAATTAGAGTAGCAAGGAAAACGAGCGTAAGTACTGCTTGTTTTAGGCCAAATGAGTTTGACGTAGCCAATCGTATTTTTTGGGTTTGGTATAATTAACAAGATATTGGTCTTGTTGCTAGTGATTGATTCGTTTCTTTGCTATAATATTGCCCTATTTGATGGCGAAACGTTACAGTCGCCGCCAAGTATTTGGTAAATTATTCAATAAATATCGTTCTGTTGCTGGCATACTAAAAACCGCACAAGTAGCGCCTACTGTTAAGTGAATATTATGACTGTCTGCACACCTGATGACTTATTTAAGAGTAGTGATACCTTGCTTAATAGTGATAATGACCAAGCGCTGCCATTGCGTTATCCTGTTATTTGTATCGATGGGCCAAGTGGCGCGGGTAAGGGTACAGTTACATGGCGCTTAGCACAAGCGTTAGGCTATCAGTTACTAGACTCAGGTGCCTTGTATCGTATTGTAGGACTCAAAGCCTTTGAAGCTGGGTTAATCTCTGCTGATGTTAGTCAAGCAATTGATGAGATGGCTGTTTTGGCATTAACAAAAAGTTTAGATATTGCTTTTGTGCCTAACAATGAGTCAGGATGTGTTGATATTATCGTAAACGGTGAGGCAGTAGGTGAGCAAGTCCGTAACGAAACGGTCGGTGGCTATGCATCGCAGGTAGCGGTGTTTCCAAAAGTTCGTCAAGCATTGCTAAAGCTACAACAAGATATGGCAACCCGTTCAGGATTGGTTGCTGATGGCCGTGATATGGGTACGGTAGTCTTTCCAGATGCCGATGTAAAAGTTTTTTTAACAGCAAGTGCTGAAGCACGTGCTAAGCGCCGCGTAATGCAGCTAGTCAATGCTGGTCAAATAGCCGATTTTGAGACAATTTTAGCAACGATTAAAGCCCGTGATGATCGTGATGAAAACCGTGCGACGGCACCATCAAAACCTGCAAAAGATGCATTACTGTTAGACAGCTCAACATTAGACGCGGATATGGTCTATGAGCAAATAAAAAAACACTGTCAAGAAAAGGGTATTGTTTTTATTCATTAATAAAAACAACACAGTAAGTACTAAAAAACTCCCTATAAAGGTTGGATTTAGTATAAAATTGCAGTGACGAAACTTGACTCTTTTAAAAAATTTATAAAAGAACAAGATTTCTAAGATACATATAAAGTGTTTTGATATAAAACGGTTGTTGCTAATGAGTTTGTTCAATCATTTGCTTATTATCAACAAACGTTTTTTTATATGAATGTATGAGATATAAAACCAGTATTCTCGTTTTATACAATCATAAATTTGATCCGTACTGTGCTGGACAGGATACGGCTATACAAAGGTAGACATAATGGAATCATTTGCTGAACTATTTGAAGCGAGCATCGAAGAAACAGGTCTGGATATCGAGCGTGGCTCGGTTATCACCGGTACTGTTGTCGCCATCGATAACGACTGGATCACTGTTGATACTGGTCTAAAATCTGAAGGTATCGTCGCTCGTGAAGAGTTTTTAAGCGAAGAAGGCGAACTTGAAGTTGAAGTTGGCGATAGTGTTGATGTCGTAGTTGAAGCGGTTGACAACGGTATGGGTCAAACCTTACTGTCACGTGAAAAAGCCAAACGCGTTGAAACTTGGAATATCCTTGAAAAAATCTCTGATAATAATGAGATCGTAAAAGGTATTATTTCAAGCAAAGTTAAAGGCGGCTTTACCGTAGATATCGGTTCAGTACGTGCGTTCCTACCAGGTTCATTGGTAGATGTGCGTCCTATTCGCGACACGACACACCTTGAAGGCAAAGAGCTTGAATTCAAAGTTATCAAACTTGACCAAAAGCGTAACAACGTAGTTGTTAGCCGTCGTGCAGTTATGGAAGCTGAAAACTCAGCTGAGCGCGAAGAGCTATTGAACAAGCTTGAAGAAGGCATCGAGATCGAAGGTATCGTTAAGAACCTAACTGATTACGGCGCATTCGTTGATCTTGGTGGTATTGATGGTCTATTGCACATCACTGACATGGCATGGCGCCGTATCAAGCATCCATCTGAAGTTGTTGAAGTTGGCCAAGACTTGAAAGTTAAAGTATTGAAGTTTGACCGTGAGCGCAATCGTGTTAGCCTAGGTCTAAAACAACTTGGTACTGATCCTTGGGATAACGTTGGCGGTACTTATCCAGTAGGTAGCGTTGTTAAAGCACGCGTCACTAACTTGACTGACTATGGTTGTTTTGCTGAGATTTCTGAAGGTATTGAAGGTCTAGTACACGTATCAGAAATGGATCATACCAACAAAAACATTCACCCATCAAAAGTTGTTCAAGTGGGCGATGAAGTTGAAGTAATGATTCTTGATATCGACGAAGAACGTCGTCGTATTAGCTTAGGTATCAAACAGACTCTAGCCAATCCATGGGATGAGTTTGATAAGAAACATGAGCGTGGTGATAAAATCACTGGTACGATCAAATCAATCACTGACTTCGGTATCTTTATCGGTCTAGACGGTGGTATTGATGGCTTGGTTCATCTATCTGATATCTCTTGGAACGAAACTGGCGAAGACGCTATTCGTAACTACAATAAAGGCGACACTGTTGAAGCAATGGTATTGTCAGTAGATGCAGAAGCAAACCGTATCAGCCTAGGCGTGAAGCAGTTAAGCTCTGATCCATTCAACGAATACCTAGTCAACAATGATCGCGGTGCTATCGTTAATGGTAAAGTAAAAGAAGTAGATGCTAAAGGCGCTACTATTGAGCTTGCTGATGAAGTTGAAGCTTACCTACGTGCCTCTGAAATTCAGCGTGACCGTGTTGAAGATGCGACTAAGCATCTGAGCGTTGGTGATGATGTTGAAGCTAAGATCATCAGTGTTGATCGTAAAACACGCAATATCAACTTGTCTATCAAAGCGAAAGACGAAGCGGAAGAGCGTCAAGCGATTAAAGACCTTGGTAGCACGAACACTACTACTGCTGCTTCAAGTTCTGATGCTCAGCCAAAAACGATTGGTGATTTGATCAAAGAACAAATGCAGTAATCGGTAAGATATTGATATAAAAGTAATATAAGAAAAGCGACTCCGGTCGCTTTTTTTTATGATTGCATTTTGATACGAGTTTCATCATTGAGGTTTTTAGTCAAATTGGCAAACTTTTATTCCTATTTACTGCAATATCCGTTATCATTTGCAACATTGAGTAACGAGATGTGAATCAATAGATGTTCAGTTTGATTCATAATCATCTTATCCATCAATCGATAAGGCAAGCGTAATAATGCAACAAACGATTAATAAGTCTGAATTTATTAGTAATCTGAGTGCGAACTGTGACAATATGGCTGATGCGGTGGTCGATGACGCAGTGCGTGAAATATTAAATCTGATGACCCATACTTTGGCCAATGATGGGCGAGTAGAGGTTCGGGGGTTTGGCAGTTTTTGCTTACATCATCGCCGTGCACGCATGGGTCGCAACCCTAAAACAGGAGAAAGTGTCCCTGTTCCTGCTAAAGCCATTCCGCATTTTAAGCCGGGTAAAGCACTACGTGAAGCAGTCAATGATAAAGTTGCAAATAGTTAAGAGTAGTCATAAACTATTGATTAAATAAAATATTTTAAAGTAATTCGCTAGCTGCTTTTGCATGATTTTATCTTTAAAATATCCCTGATACGCCAAACCGAGGTATATATCTTATGCGATTCTTACTGTTTGTTTTACTGTTTTTAAGCTTTGCTTATTCGCTTGGTTTGGTATTGGCAAATAATACTGAAATAGGCGTAAATCTACTATTCTCGCAAGCACCTACGATGAATTTAGGATTGCTACTGATTCTTTGTCTCATACTTGGTGTGGTCATTGGTATCTTATTGGCATTACTCATATTTCGTGTATTACAGAATAAATGGGAAATCTCACGTCTGCAAAAGGCAAATGCAAATTTGCAGGAGCAATTGACACAAGCAAATATCGTTATCGACCGCCAAGCAAACGCTCCAACGGTAGAAGAAGCGGTCTATGGTGCAACAGCTACCAATGTACATGAAGACGCCGCACATAATTTAGATACAAATTCGACCTTAACCAAGAAAAAACGCGACTATTGATTGAATAATGAATATGTTGTTGAGACGGCTAAACATAATAATTTGATAAACTCGATATAAAATGGCATACCGATGAATAATACAATCCATTCTCCAGTGATAGTCGCATTAGATAACATGACTATGGAGGCATCTTTAGCGTTAGCTGACCAATTAGACCCCACATTGTGTCGATTAAAAGTCGGTAAAGAGCTATTTACCCGCTGTGGACCTGAAATCGTTAAGACGCTACATCAGCGTGATTTTGACGTGTTTTTGGATCTAAAATTTCATGACATTCCTAACACGACCGCGCAAGCAGTATTGGCAGCGGCAGAGTTAGGTGTATGGATGGTCAATGTCCATGCAAGTGCTGGTTTAGAGGCGATGTCACTGGCCAAGCAGCGTTTATTAGAAGGTGGTTTTGACACATTACTGATTGCAGTTACGGTCTTAACCTCTATGGACAATCAAGCACTGATGCAAACGGGCATCGTTGACGGTTTGGATGCCCAAGTGAGTCGATTGGCGCAATTGACCAAACAGGCAGGTCTTGACGGGGTCGTTTGCTCAGCACAAGAAGCCAAAGTACTTAAATCCTTATGTGGTAATGATTTCAAGCTTGTTACTCCTGGTATTCGTTTGCTTGAAGACAATGCTGATGATCAAAAACGTATCTGTACGCCAAAGCAGGCCTTGAGTGATGGATCAGATTATCTGGTTATTGGTCGTTCAATTACTCAAGCTGCCGATCCTGCTGCTAAACTGCAAACCATACTCCAAAGCCTCTAAAGAAGCGTCTACAAAAAATATCTAGCGTTACATAGCTGGAAAATAGTAGAAAAGGCAGCCTAACTCGCTGTCTTTTTTACTTTTTGTTGATTAGTAAAAAAGTGCTACACTATTTGAACTTACGCTTATACAAACCCTGAAAATTACGATCGGCTATGCTGGACTTGCGTAGGCTATGGAGTGTAGTACTCATGCTCTTTTACTTTTCACTCAAATTTTTGAAAATAGCACCTTTGGATAATATTAAATAATATGAAATTACAGATTTTAAGTGACTTACATATTGATAGCTATGCTCGTCAGTCGCATCCGATAGGGCATATCCCTAAGACTGATGCAGACGTGGTACTAGTAGCGGGAGACACAGCCAATAGTGATAGCGGTATGCCGTGGCTACAAGCGCAAGCAACACGCTTACAAGTGCCGCTGATTACGATATCCGGCAATCATGAATATTTTAATGAAGACGTGCTACATTTTGATGAGAAGTTAGCGACGTGGGACAATTATAGTGATGAGTTAAAGCAAGGTGTTAGAGTGCTACAGTGTCAACATATGGATATTGGTGAAGTGCGCATCTTAGGTTGCACACTGTGGACGGACTATCAGTATCAAGCCAATGAGGATACCATGGCTGCTGCCATGCGGTTTATGCGTGATTATAAGCAAATCCATGCTGGTAGTGAGCTATTTTCACCTCAGGTTTCAATGCAAATCCATGCTGAGCAACGCCAATGGCTTCAGCAAGCATTGATAACGGCTAAAGAGCTCGGCAAAAAAACTGTCGTAATGAGTCATCATAGTATTAGCCCGTTATCGGTGTCTGAAAAATATGCGGATTTGCCGAGTAATGCTGCTTTTGTCAGTGACTTATCTGAGTGGATGCACGAGGATTGGGCACCGGCACTTTGGGTGCATGGTCATACTCATGAAGCATTCGACTACCGTATTGGTAAAACACGCGTCATTGTCAATCCGCGTGCTTATCCCAATGAGGTGAGTAGTACGGCTTTAGAATTTGCATGGGATAGAGTGATTGATCTTGATTAAAATATCTCTACTATTAGCGTTATGAATTTCTCGACACACCTTAAAACTGAATGGATATTTTATTCATTCTTATCAAAAAATCTGCTACGCTTATGACTATGAGCAGAAATCCTAGTACTCCTTTGTCAAAACTATCCGCTGAGAAACTTGCGAGTCATACTCCAAGTGCGCCAGCGCCTTCACACCTACCTGAGAGTATGATTGCTTCGGTCAGTCTACTGCCTGAAGATAAACGGCTGATTTTATTTACCAGACATTCTCTACGTGAGCGCTCTGACGGTAATGGCTTTGCCAGTTATCAGCTGCCACTGACACCCAAAGGTCGCGTGTTGGCGAAGTCTTGGGGACGTTGGTTGGCAGGACATTTGCCATATTCACTCGACGTCGATAGCATCTCAAGCCCTATCGGTCGTTGTATTGATACAGCGCAGCTAATGCAAGAAGGAGCAGGGCTAAAACGTGAGATCTCGCACCAGTCTTTACTGGTCGAGCCAGGCAGCTTAGTTACTGAACCCGACATTGCCAATCCAATATTCAAAGAAATTGGTGTTCTTAATTTTATCAATCGATTTTTACAGGGCAATCTTGAAGGCACCAAAAATGCCTACCAAGGTGGTCTCGATATTTTATCACTTTTCTATCAGAATCAGCCACAACATGGGCATTTGATGCTTGCTGTCAGTCATGATACTTTACTGTCCGCATTTTTAGCAGTGATGTTTGATGTGATCGAGATAGATTGGAATGACTGGCCAAAGATGATGGAGGGCGTGTTTTTGTGGTTTGATGACAAGCCTTTTGAGCAAGCCAACGCGTATTTTGTATGGCGCGGTGAGGTATATATTCGCCCGATAAGTGCTTTATTAGACGGTTACCGTGCAGCAGGCTTCCACCCCAGCAAACTATTATTACCACCAGAAGTGAAATGGACATAAGACTTAAACGGGTTTTCTTTGTTACTCATGTTTTCAAATAAGATAGGAAATCTGCATTGCTATTTATGTCATTATTTTTTAAACAGACATAAAAAAACCTCACCACTAGGGTAAGGTTTTAGTCATCACACGTTTAACGCGTGATGCGGTCTAAACGATACAATTCTTAAGCTTGTAGGCCTTTAATTGTTTTGTTTAGGCGGCTCTTACGACGAGCAGCTTTATTCTTATGAATAATACCTTTGTCAGCCATACGATCAAGAACTGGTACCGCTTTTTTATAAGCTTCGGTAGCCGCATCATAATCTTTGGCTGCGATAGCCGCATCAACACGTTTTAAGTAAGTACGAACCATAGAGCGTTGTGACGCAGAGTTCTGACGACGTTTGGTGTTTTGACGGGCGCGTTTACGAGCTTGTGCAGTATTAGCCACGCGTATCTCCTTGATAAAGACGGATAAAATATGAATGTTGATTGCAATAATGGGTTTAACAATCATCGGTGACGAGCAGCCGTCTCGTCAAACATGATGTCGATGTCTAATACTAAAGTATCTAATATCAATAGATCATCGCAAGCGCCATAACTGTTTGGAATAATTAAACAGCGTTGACGTGTAAAGCCGGATATTTTAGCAAATTATTGCGCTTAGAACAATATGTTTGATGATTAATGCTCAAAGAAGTTGTGCTGTCACATGAATTACTGATGTTTTCGGATGTTTATAAGAGAGTTTTTTAAAGCGAATCGACTATAGCTGATAAAATCTCTTACAATAAACCCTGTAGAATAACGTCAGTTATGCGTTAATTTAGGTATGATACTAAGGCGACGGGTGTCTAAAATATGTATTTTCTCATCGTCATAAATTTTCAACCGTATATAAGTGGATAGGATATGCAGCGAAAAGCAATTGTAATTGGTGCGACAGGACTGGTAGGGCAGCATCTTGTTAAACAGCTGAGTGAACTTTATGATACGTTAATTGTGATTGCAAGGCGTCCGCCACGCTATATTAATGTTAGCATGCGTTTTTATCAGGTCAATGATTTTGATAACTTAGCAGAAATATTTGCAAGTGTTGGCGTTGATCGAAAGACAGATGCCTTTAGCTGTCTTGGTACTACAAAAAAGCAGGCTGGTAGCAATGAAGCTTTTCGAAAAATTGACCATGATTACAATGTGAATTTTGCCAAACTTTGCCAAGAAAAAGGCGTTGAAAATTTCTTTTTATTGTCTTCAATGAATGCCGATATTGACAGTCGCTTTTTATACAATCGGGTAAAAGCTGAGACGGAACAGTCTATTATGGCGTTAGACTTTGCGCAGGTCGTCATTTTCCGTCCTTCATTATTGCTTGGCAAACACCAAGGACGTCCCCTAGAGAGTATTGGACAAAAGGCCTTTCAGCTGATTTCGCCTCTAGTGTCAGAGTCATTGTCACTGCACCCTATTTCTGCCAAACGTGTCGCTAGTGCGATGGCGATGAGCGCGCAAGATATTTACGAACGTAGCAAATATCGTACTGATCCTATAATGCAGAAAACGGTTATTATCGAAAATAAGAAAATGCTGGCGATGACCAGAGTAAAACACTAAACGATAAGTGATTAATAATAGCGTTTTAATGATTGAAAACGAGGAGTCGGACTATGCCAGAAGTAACAGCGATGCATAAAGAAAATTTTGTGACATGTGATTTGTTGGATGCCAATCCTGAATCGCAGGTGTGCTTGCCTAATATTGAGGGAAAGTCGTTTCACAGTTTTGGTGGCAAAGACAGATTTTGCGGTGAGATTGTGACGGTGAAATGTTTTGAGGACAATAGCCGTGTTAAGTCGTTATTAAACAGTAGCGGCAAAGACAAAGACGGCAACGGTAAGGTATTGGTTGTCGATGGTGGTGGCTCTATGCGTTGTGCGTTATTAGGTGACATGATTGCACAATCAGCGATAGATAATGGTTGGGTTGGTGTCGTTGTATACGGCTGTGTCCGTGATGTTGATGACATGGCTGAGATGGATATTGGGGTGATGGCACTAGGTTGTATTCCGCGCAAATCAACCCGTCGAGATGAGGGACAAACTGATATCGAAATTAGCTTTGGCGATTTAATCTTAAGCTCGGGCATGTTTGTTTATGCGGACAATAACGGTATCATCGCTAGTGGCCAGC
The DNA here is from genome assembly GCF_000471625.1 of Psychrobacter aquaticus CMS 56. Classification (GTDB taxonomy): domain Bacteria; phylum Pseudomonadota; class Gammaproteobacteria; order Pseudomonadales; family Moraxellaceae; genus Psychrobacter; species Psychrobacter aquaticus. Next base: position 409,505 of record NZ_AUSW01000034.1, on the reverse strand, counting down.
CATTAATTTAAGTTTATCTTATGCGCATTTATCTTTTGATTTCTTTTAAATCTAAATGGCAGTGCTAAATGACAAACCGTTACGGCATACATTTTGGTAATTGCTTAAATATTCGTATAATAGTCATCTGACTCTTAACTTTGATCCTATCCTTTATGCCTATCACTGCTTTGACTGACGCGTTTGACCCTATTAACCAGCAGTTATTTCCTATTCAGAACGCGCAGCGGCGTTGGCTTGCGCCTGTGCATGGTGCAGTCAGTAGTTTGTGGCTTGCAAGTTTGATGCAGGCGCCGATATGGGAGGTCGCTGATCGTCTCAAAGTCGTGGTGACACGCGACCAAAACCAGCTCAATCAAATAGAGACAGAGTTGGCATTTTGCGGTGTTGATGCCTACGTATTTCCCGATTGGGAAACACTGACTTATGATGAGCTATCTCCGCATCAAGACATCGTGAGCGAGCGTATTAACTTATTGACTGATATGCCGACCTCAGGTGTGTTGCTTATCTCAGTGCAGGCGTTGATGCACCGTGTGGCGCCGCCAAGTTGGCTGATTGGCCAGCATTTTGATTTGAGTGTTGGTGATCGATTTGATATCAATACTCAGCGTGAGCTACTGGCAAAGGCAGGTTATCGCGCGGTTGAAAATGTCTTTGAGCCGGGCGAGTTTGCTGTTCGTGGTAGTATCATTGATATCTTTGCGATGGGTCAGCCATTTCCACTGCGTCTAGATTTGTTCGATGACGAAATTGAAACGATTCGTTTCTTCAATCCGCAGACTCAGCGTACTTTGACCGTTGAAGATCTCAATGCCATGATGACAGGTAATGACAGTAGTATGGCGAAAGAGTCATTGTCTCTACTGCATAAACTACCAGATATCTCAAAGCCCATTGAACAATTTCAAATACTACCTGCAAAAGAGTTTCCACTCGATGAAGGACGTGAGACTTTCCGTACCAATTTTGCAGCGATGTTTCCTAATGCCAGTAGCCGTAAGTTTGAGCTGCACAAAGATGTCATGGCAGGTATTGCGAGCAGTGGTCTTGAATATTATCAGCCGCTATTTTTTGATGCAGAGGATTGGCAGGCAGAAAGCAGCCTATTTGCTTATTTGCCCAGCGACGCACTGTTCATAACTGATGAGTTGATTCATGAAAAGCAGGCAGATTATTGGTCGCAAATCCAGCGCCGCTATGAAGAGCGTCGTCACGATATTGATAAACCCATCGTCGCACCTGAGCTGCTGTATTTATTATCCAATACCCTTAACGAGTATCTCAATCACTATCCACGCGTGATATTAAGTGCGCGTGATGAATTGGCTGCCATGACGGATGTCGCTGCGATTGACAGTGAAGACGCCGCATTAGAGGGTCTTACACCCAATAACAAGCAAGGGCTGGTGACATTAAGCGCTCAAGAGCCACCGAAACTGCCAGTCAACCATCAAAAGACTGAACCTTTAACCGAATTACTAGAGTTTTTGAACCGACAAGCGCAAACCGCGACACCAGTATTGGTGGTTGCTGAAACAGCGGGTCGACGTGAGATTCTGATTGAATTGTTTAAAGGTAAAATTGATATCAAAGCTTATGATAGCTTTGAGGCATTTTTAGCAGCAGATAAAACAACTGGTTTTAGTGGTAACAAACGACCACAGGTCGGTTTGACAGTTGCGCCCATTGAGCGTGGCGTTTATGTGCCGGAACGCTTGGTATTGATTAGTGAAACGCAACTGTTTGGTAGGCAGGTACTGCAAACGCGCCGCCGCCGTCAAAGCGGTGTGTCAGAAGAGTTTTTGGTAAAGAGTGTCACTGAAATAACGGAAGGCAGTCCAGTTGTTCATATTGAGCACGGTATTGGTCGCTATAATGGTTTGATTACCTTGGATGTTGGCGACGGTGAGCAAGAGTTTATCCATCTAAAATATGCTGATGAAGCCAGTATTTATGTACCAGTAGCCAACTTACAAATGATTAATCGTTATAGTGGCGGCGATCCAGCGCTCGCGCCGCTGCACAAGATTGGTAGTGGAAAATGGGACAAGGCTAAGCAAAAAGCATTAGAGCAAATCCACGATGTTGCTGCAGAACTCCTAAATATACAAGCACGGCGCGAAGCAAAAGTGGGCATTCACTTTAAAATAGACAGCTCACAATATGAGCTATTCGCTAGCCAATTCGCTTTTGAAGAAACGCCCGACCAAGCGAATGCCATCCATGCGGTGATGGAAGACATGAGACAAAACCAGCCGATGGATCGTCTCATTTGCGGAGACGTGGGTTTTGGTAAAACAGAAGTCGCCATGCGTGCCGCTTTCATTGCGGTTAGCGCCGGCTATCAGGTTGCCGTATTAGTACCGACCACACTGCTGGCAGGTCAGCATGAAGACAATTTCCGCGATCGCTTTGCTGATTGGCCAGTACGTATTGAGACCTTGTCGCGTTTTGGCGGTAAAAAGCATCAAGATACGGTATTGGCGGATTTGGCAGCTGGTAAGGTTGATATCGTCATTGGCACTCACAAGCTATTGCAACCTGATGTAAAGTTTTCTAATCTAGGACTGATGATTGTTGATGAAGAACATCGCTTTGGTGTGCGTCATAAGGAGCGCATCAAGGCGATTCAGACCGATGTCGATAGTATGTCAATGACAGCAACTCCAATTCCTAGAACGCTCAATATGGCGTTGTCAGGAATGCGTGATATGTCGATTATTGCCACGCCACCTGCACGCCGTTTGGCGATTAAAACCTTTGTGATGCAAAAAACAGAGGCACTATTGAAAGAAGCGATCTTGCGTGAGTTACTGCGTGGCGGACAGGTATATTTACTGCACAACGATGTGGCTAGTATTGAGCGTATGGCGGAGACCATACGTGAGCTAGTTCCTGAGGCACGCGTAGGCGTTGCTCACGGGCAAATGCAAGAGCGTCAACTTGAACAAGTGATGCAGCAGTTTTATCATAAAAAATTCAATGTGTTAATTTGTTCGACTATTATTGAAACGGGTATTGATGTCCCAAATGCCAATACGATCATCATTGAGCGCGCTGATAAATTTGGTCTTGCCCAGCTGCATCAGCTTCGTGGCCGTGTTGGTCGTAGCCACCATCAAGCTTACTGCTATCTGCTTGTGCCCTCTATTAAAGGTCTTAAAGGGGATGCCAAACGCCGCTTGCATGCCATCGAGCGAGCTAACACGCTTGGCGCTGGATTTATGCTGGCAAGCGAAGATTTAGAAATTCGCGGCGCAGGTGAAATCCTAGGCAAGCAACAAAGTGGTAATATGCAGGCGATTGGTTTTAGCTTATATATGGATATGCTTGAGCGTGCTACTAAGGCAATTAAAGCGGGCAAAGAGCCTGATTTGAGTACACCTTTGTCATTAACCAGTGAGATTAATCTGCACAGCTCTGCGTTGATACCAGAAGAGTATTTGCACGATGTGCATCAGCGTTTGTTGTTTTACAAACGCATTAGCAATGCTGATGATAAAGAAGCGCTGACAGACATTCGTACCGAAATGATTGATCGTTTTGGCACACTGCCTGATCAAACTAAGCAACTATTTGCTGTCCATGGTTTGCGCTTACAGGCAGAGCCACTTAAGATCAATAAGATTGATGCCAATAGCAGTAGCATGACGCTTGAATTTGCACCAGATACACCAGTGGATGCGCTGGCTATCATTAAATTGATTCAGACAAATGGTCAGCACTATCGTATGAATGGCGCTTCTGGTATTCGCTATCAGGATGCTAATAAATTGGCAACGCCGCAACAGCGTGTCACCGTAATTCAAGAGTTATTACGCTATTTTAGTGAGCATATGGTGGAAGAGTCGGCGTAACTGGATTTGATGATAGCGATATGCCAGTTATAGTGGCTTAATAGGGTAGAGAAGTAACGCCAAGGTGAAATGCTAAGGCTATCGGTGATGGTGCTATTTTATCGGATGGATAACTGATAAAATAGCGACACTATATATTTAGCCTATTATGGTTTTAACGTATTATATTTTTAACCTATTGAATTTTACCTTTTCACATTTTATTTTTTTTCTTCAAGCTTCATAACAAGAGAACCGTCATTATGTTCCAACTTCATCATAAACTTGCTGCTGACAGTTTTTTAGTGGGTGATTTTCCACTATCAACGTGTCGTTTAATCAATGATTGCCAGTTTCCGTGGTTGATATTAGTGCCGCGTGTATCAGGTATTAAAGAGTTGTACGAGTTGTCTGAGGCCGATCAAACGCAGTTTTTACGTGAGTCTAGCTGGTTATCGAGCCAGCTTGCTAAGACTTTTCAAGCAGATAAAATGAATGTGGCAGCACTCGGTAATCAAGTGCCACAGCTGCATTTTCACCATATCGTTCGTTATCAAAACGATATGCAGTGGCCGAACCCAGTATGGGGTGTACCTGCTGTGCCTTATACCAAAGAAGTATTGGCACAGATGCAACAGACCCTCATGATGGCATTACGTGGTCATCATCAAATGCCGTTTGATTGGCAAATGCAATAAAATATTAGGTCGCATTGAAACGATAGAAGTTTTGTGACTAATCGCATGTGAATACATAAAGAAGCCAGATACCAATTAGTATCTGGCTTCTTTCGTGTTGCTCTATTCAAATAATTTAGGCAGTATCTATCACTAAATGATATCAGTTAACTGATAAAGGGTGTTTCTTTAGTTATCGATGACCTAGGCTTTGCTTTATGTAAAAAGTATAATATATTTTTATAAAATTTAGTGCATAGCTTATTATAAAAAACAATAACATATTTATAGTGTTATTAGATTATTGTTACGTATCATACGTTTTCCTTTAGCCTGCTAGATAAAGCGAACACTTTATATGCCTTTTTTAGACACGCTGAAATTGAAGCTCCCGTCAAAAAATGAGGGAGTTTGTCGATTTGATTACCCAGAAGTTTTTGTTTTAATCCTTACTGTCATATCACTGGCTTTTTATTTTGATTTTCGTCCTACCTCAATGGCGTTACTGGTTGTTATTACTCTACCAGGTTTGATGATTCTGATTTATAACTATCGACAGCAAACAAGCTTCTGGACCTCTAATCTTGTTATTATTTTACTGTCCGTCGTTATTGGGTCACTACAGTTTTGCCCTGTAATATCACTCAGTCTGGCTTCGTTGATTGGTATACGCATCATCGTTAGTGGCTCTGAAAACTACCTAAAACTTCTGACAGTAGCGTTGGTGACAGCCGTTGTCTTTTATTATGTTGGTGCCATTTTGGGTAGTGCTGATATGGGCTGTGATGAGAATTGGGTTTCCACTATAGTATTTTTGGCAAGTATGGCTGTTATCTTGTGGCAGTTTTGGCATGTTTACCAAGAATATACCAATTATAAAGTACGTGCTCGTCAGGCAACGGGGCGTCTTGGGACGATGGTTTCAGTCATCAATAAATTGACTCGATTTGTACCGCCGCAAATTTGGGAACCGATTGTAAGAACAGACAGTCTTGTTAGTGTCTCAAATAAGCGTGCAAAGCTGACGATTATGTTTTCGGATATTATAGGCTTTACTGAGCTGTCCGACAGTTTAAGCTCTGACAATTTGGCCGATATTTTGAATACGTATATGCACTGTATGACCTTGATTGCTGAGAAACATGGCGGGGTTCTTGATAAGTTTATCGGCGATGGTATGGTGTGTTTTTTTGGTGAGCCAGACAGTCGTGGTTCGCGGCAAGATGCGCTAGATTGTGTGGCAATGGCGATAGACATGCGCCGTGAAATGCGCACGTTAAGACAAAAATGGCGGTTAATGGGTTTTGAGGGCTTGTATATACGTATTGGTATTACGACAGGCTATTGTCATGTTGGTAATTTTGGCAGTAACAATCGTCTCAGTTATACATTAATTGGTAAAGAAGCCAATTTAGCGGCAAGACTGGAAGCGAGCGCTGGTAAAGACGAGATATTAGTCAGTGAGAGTACGTACGATTATGTTTGTCATAATTATGAGTGTCAGCATGCAGGCGCTTTTCAGCTAAAAGGCTTTGATAAGAAAGTTGAAGCGTGGCACATATTGGATCCCGATGCTCAAAAAGGCCATTTGTCAAAGTGGGTTGATCACACATTACCTGGTTTTAATTTGCATCTAAATTTTAAAGATATGAAAGACAATGACTATCAAGACATTAGGGATCGATTAAATTTTGCGCTGGAACGTATCGAGCAAGAGCAAGAAAAAGTAGCAATGAGCATAGCGGAAGAAATCAAACGTAGTGACACTAAGCATGGATAAATGATTAAAAATTAAAATCCTCCAAGATTGGGTACAAAAAAGCCAGCTATTGCAACGATAGCTGGCTTTCTTCATATAACGACAAAGTAGTGTTTACTATTGGCGCTTAGTGGTTTTCTTTGGCATGGTTAAGCGTGTATTTAGGAATCTCAATGGTCAGATCTTCATCCTCAAGCATAACTTGACAAGACAAACGTGAGTCAGGCTCTAGTCCCCAAGCGCGATCCAATAAGTCCGCTTCGATATCATCCATTTCATCTAAACTATTAAATCCCTTACGCACGACCACATGACAGGTGGTACATGCTTTTGACATCTCACACGCATGCTCAATCTTAATACCTTTTTCTAATAACGCTTTACATAAGTTCTCGCCAGCCGCTAGTTCGACTTCAGTCCCTTCAGGGCAAATCTCGTGATGGGGTAGTACAGTAATTTTTGGCATAAATCGTCTTTCCGATGCTAATCAATTTAAAGAAGTAAGAATACGAAAGGTCTATGTGATATGACATTTAAGTCATATGGCTAAACGTGTCTGCTACCAATCTTGGGCGCTCGTGCCTGCCATGCTGGCTTTCACGCTTTGATTCATAATACGAGCAGCAAAGGCATCACTATGTGGTTTGAGCTGTGCTTGCTTAGTTTCAATAAGTGCTAAATCATTAGTGCTGAGCACGGTTTTTAGCGACTGTATTTGCTCTGCTAAAGTGAGTTGTTCATCAGAAGACAACAATGCTGAAAATTCATTAAGTGCGGACTCTAAGGCCAATACTTCACGCTCAGCTTCGACTCTGGTTTCGATCAAAGAGCGCGCATTTTTGTCTTCTTCTGCATGCTTAAATCCTGCAACCAGCAACTGCTCTTTTTGCTCATCCGATAAACCATACGACGGCACAATCTCGATCTTGCTTTCTGTTTTGGTGGTGGTCTCTTGGGCGCTGACGGTGAGCTGTCCGTTGGCATCAATGCTAAAGGTGACTTCAATACGGGCAAATCCCGCTTTCATCGGTGGGATGCCATATAACTCAAAGCGTCCAAGTGAGCGACAGTTTTCTACGGTTTCACGCTCACCTTGTACCACATGAATAACCATGCCAGTTTGACCGTCTTGATACGTGGTAAATACTTGACGTTTTTTGACAGGAATAGGTGTGTTACGTGGGATAAGCACTTCAACCAGACCACCCATGGTTTCCAAACCAAGTGATAGGGGCGTTATGTCCAACAATAATATATTATTGTCACTACTACCATTGACCAATTGATGTGCTGTTTGCGCTGCGCCTAAGGCGACTACTTCATCTGGATTCAGACAGCAAAGTGGCTGTTTGTCAAAAAACTCAGTCACGATTTTTTGAATGGCAGGCATACGGGTCGAGCCACCGACTAAGATAACTTCGTCTAAATCTGTGGTAGACAGTTTAGCATCACGCAGTACTTGTTCGCATACGCTTAATGTGCGGCGGCTAACAGGCTCTACGATCGCCAATATATCAGTGCGGTGCAATACACCTTTAAAAGACTGCTCATTGATAGTGACACTAATATCGACCTGCTCAGCATCAGTCAATGCTTGTTTGTACGCTTTGGCTTGTTGCGCAAGTATTGACTTGTCATGACGACTTACGTCTTTTGGATCAATGCTTAATTGCTTGATGATCCAATTGGTTATGAGACGGTCAATATCATCACCACCTAATGCACTATTACCACCAGTAGCCAGCACCTCAAATACACCGTCATTTAGCTTTAAGATAGATACATCAAAAGTGCCGCCACCCAAATCATATATCAGATAGTAGCTTTCTTTATTATTATCTTGAGTATGCTGATCGAGACCATAGGCGACTGCCGCAGCCGTTGGTTCATTTAATAAGCGTAATACGTTAATGCCAGCAGCTTGTGCAGCATCTTTAGTTGCTTGACGCTGGGCTTCATCAAAGTAAGCTGGAACGGTAATTACTGCCCCTTCAATACTGTCTGCAGGCAAGGCACTCGTTGCACGCTGCTCAAGCGCGGCTAATATACGTGCTGAGACTTCGACAGGAGAGACCTTACCTTGAGCAGTGACAAATGCTGGCATATCATCTTTGCTACCAGACAGCTCATAAGGATGCGAGAATTTGATATCAGCTTGGCTACGACCCATAAAACGCTTAGCCGAGACAATCGTATTTTTTGGATCATCTGCTAAACGGGCTAGGGCATCATAGCCGACCAAAGGGTTACCTGTACTTGGGTAATAGACGACAGAAGGTAACAAGGTATCTGTTGCTGAACCTGCCTCTAAGACTTGCGCCTTGCCAGAACGCACCACAGCAACCAATGAGCGTGTGGTACCAAGGTCGATTCCCAGACCAAAACGATGCTGGTGAGGTTGGGCGCTTTGATTGGGTTCGGCAATTTGCATTAAAGACATAAGGATAACTCAGAGATAAAATGAATAAGTGAAATGGGGCAAACATAGCATAGGCAGTATTATAGCTTAACGGCTACATCTTCATTCTAATGATAGGACGTTCAGTAGCTAAGCTGGTTTAAAGCCAGAGATTATAAGGTATAGACGATACTATTTTAACCCAATATTTAGAATATAACTCTTGAATAAGACATGTAGTTTATAGTTATCTAAACGTACAGATCATCGTCATCTGAATGTTCAGCAGTGGCGACGTCATCAAGACCAGTCGTCACATCCGCATTCAATTTGACCAAAAATTTCAGCTTTTGTGTCGCATCAATTGCCGTTTGCCAGTCTTGGTTTTTGTAAGCACTATCAAAGCGCTCAGACTGTTCTGTTAGACGTTCTGTAATTTGAGGATGTAGCTGCTGTAAATTTGGAAGATCTTTGCTATTAATAGCGTCATCCAAGTCCATTCGCATTTCCATCGCGTCTTCTAAAAAATCTAAGTCTGCGATTGAGTGTTCCACATTTTGTGCTTGATCTGCCATATCTAACAGATAGCTGGCACGGCTATCAGGCGCGCTTAAGGTTTGATACGCTTGATTGATGAGTGCTGAGGCTTGCTCAGAATGCTGTTGGGCTTCAGCAGCATCTGTTAAGTTTTTGGCAACATTATCAGGGTGATAGCGTTTCTGTAACAGGCGCAGATGTTGATCAAGACTGGCTTGATTGACTTCAAATTGTACAGGCTGCTCAAATAGGGCAAAGAAGTTATCAAACTGTGCTTCTGGAGTAATGTCTGTCATATCATACGCCTTGCTTTTTTATTTGTTTTTAAAATCTGCGTTTGCCTAAAAATTTTTCTCTACTTGGCTTTTTAGCTACATTGTTATTATTAACAATGACACTGATAAAACCAGACCCGTTATTGATTGTATATAGGTAGAAAAGCTTTTTGCGATCAAGTTATCAAACGGTAAAAGACTCACCGCAACCACATTCCCCTTTCTGATTGGGATTGGTGAATTTGAAGCCTTCGTTTAGACCTTCTTTTTCGTAGTCCATTAACAAACCATCTAAATAGACTAAGCTTTTAGGGTCAATAAATATACTAACGCCGCGACTTTCATAGCGCGTGTCATTCTCGTCAGGGGTATCTACAAACTCTAAAACATAAGCTAAGCCCGAGCAACCCGCCGTACGGATACCAACTCGAATACCTTCACCTTTACCGCGATTGTCCAAAAAGTCTCGAACATGCTGAGCGGCGCGTTCTGTCATTTCAATCATGCCAACTCCCATTGACTATTAATAATCATAAATATCAATAAAAAATTTATATAAACTGGCAATCAAGTTGAAGAGATTGCCAAAACAGTACGCTAGAAAATAAAAGGTGACAATTACATAAGTGTCATTGTCACCTCTTTAGCCTCAGTAGCTGTTTAACGTATCACTACTTTAGCTTTGCTAACATAACGCCACAGCGATATGGTCTAGCTGACAGCTTCTTCTGTTACTACTGCTGTGGCATGCTTACCTTTATAATCGCTAATAGCCGCTTTAATGGCGTCTTCTGCAAGAACAGAGCAATGCACTTTTACAGGCGGTAATGCCAGCTCTTTAGCGATATCGTTGTTTTTGATTTCGCCAGCTTGATCCAAGCTTTTACCTTTTAGCCACTCAGTAACGAGCGAGCTTGAAGCAATTGCAGAGCCGCAACCATAAGTTTTGAAACGCGCATCTTCGATAATACCATTATCGTCGACTTGGATTTGTAGACGCATCACATCGCCACAGGCTGGGGCACCGACCATACCAGTACCAACATTTTTGGCATTTTTATCAAGATTGCCAACGTTGCGTGGATTTTCGTAATGATCAATAACTTGGTCACTATAGGCCATGGGGTTTTCTCCTGGTTAGATGATGAGTGGTAGATTATTAACTTTGAAATACTACCCACTCATCGATAATTGGGGTCAAACATTTAGTTAATAAAAACTGGATTTATAATTGTCTGATCAATCGTTTAATAAATATATTTGAAGCTGTATTACGCTCTGTGTTTGATTTTAGTGCTCAGCCCATTCGACTGAATCTAAATCAACACCTTCTTGGTACATATCCCAAAGTGGTGATAGGGCACGTAATTTATCGACCGCTTCATGCATTTGCTTGATTACAGTATCGATATCTTCTTCAGTGGTATAACGACCAAAACTAAAGCGGATTGAGCTGTGTGCTAATTCATCTGGGCGACCAATAGCGCGTAATACATATGATGGCTCAAGCGTCGCTGAGGTACAGGCTGAACCTGACGATACGGCTAAGTCTTTTAGCGACATCATGAGAGATTCACCTTCAACAAAGTTAAAGCTGATGTTCACAATGTTAGGTACGCTGTTTTCTAGGTCGCCATTTAGATAAATCTCTTCGATATCTTGTAGTCCATCCCACAGCTTTTGGCGCAATTTTGCAGCATGGGCGTTGTCTTCTTTATAACTGTCATTGGCGAGAGTAAAAGCCGCACCAAGACCAACGATTTGATGCGTTGGTAATGTTCCTGAACGCATACCACGCTCATGACCACCCCCGTGCTGCTCCGCTTTCAAGCGGATACGAGGCTTACGACGAACAAATAAAGCACCAATGCCTTTAGGACCATAGGCTTTATGACCTGAAAAGCTCATCAAGTCGATTTTCATCTCTTCAAGATTGATCAATATTTTACCGACAGACTGAGCACCGTCAACATGGAATACAATACCAGCTGCACGAGTGATCTCACCAATGGCAGTGACATCAGTAATGGTGCCAAGCTCGTTGTTCACCATCATGAGTGAGACTAAAATCGTGTCATCACGCAGGGCTGCTTTAACTTGTTCAGGCAAAATAAGGCCAGTGCTTGGTTGAGGCTCAAGATAAGTAATCTCAAAACCTTCTTGCTCAAGCTCACGGCAAGTATCAAGTACTGCTTTGTGTTCAATTTTACTAGTGATAATGTGCTTACCACGAGACTGATAGAAGTGTGCTGCACCTTTAATAGCTAGGTTGTCAGACTCAGTTGCGCCAGAGGTAAAGACGATTTCGCGTGGATCAGCATTAATGACGTCAGCAACTTGCTGTCGTGCTGTTTCTACGGCTTCTTCTGCTTGCCAGCCATAGCCATGTGAGCGCGAGGCTGGATTACCAAAGATGCCATCTACAGTCAAATACTCGCTCATTTTCGCAGCTACTGATTTAGCAACTGGCGTGGTGGCGGCATAATCTAAGTATATAAGGTTGTTATGTTGGCTCATGCTGGGTTTGCCTCGCTGTTCGATAGGGTAATGGTATTGATGTCTTTTAGAGAAATATCTTTTGCGGATATGTGCTGACGTTCTGAAACTGACTGCACATTTTCCATATCTAATAATTGCGCTAATGTTATATTTTTCAAGTACTGTTCAATATGATTGGATAGAGCACACCATAAGTCATGCGTTAAACACATTGTACCACCTTGACAGTCCCCGCGTCCTTCACACTGCATTGCATTAACAGATTCATCGACGGCAGAAATAATACTCATCACATCTATTTCATGCAAGGGTTTGGCTAAGTGATAACCACCAGCGGCACCGCGAATACTGGTAACAAGGCCACGTTTGCGAAGCTTGGAAAATAACTGTTCAAGGTAAGAGATAGAAATCGATTGCCGTTTAGCAATATCAGATAAGGACACCGCGCTATCTTGTTGGCTGGTTTGCAGCGCCAAATCTAGTAATGCAGTAACGGCATATCTGCCTCGAGTAGTCAAACGCATGTGTTATCTCCAAACTATTATGTTATTTTTATTTAACAACGATCTTAGCGAAATAAAAGTAGTAGCAGTGAGTAAAACAAAAGCTACTAAGCAAATTATATACTGGCTAAGTTGTGTCTTATCGTTATTAAACAACAGATGATTAACCCGATGTGTGCAACGATTAGGACAATTATACTTAATCCTGAGTAATTTAGTCAAGATTAAAATGTGGTTGAATGGTTAATCTGGCTTATTACTACGATTGATAAAAATAATGAGTGTCAGAGAAGGGCTAAGAGTAAGGGAAATGGTATCAATTGCAAGAATATTGATTTTAAATGATGAGTCTGTGCTCAATGACAGAAAATAGTCCAAAAAGAAAAAAGCGTTTGACACCCTTTGCTCGGCATCAAACGCTTCATTTAACAAGACATTATGACAGGATTAAAATTAGTTCATTAATAGCGCTATGATGGCACCAATCATACCGATAATGGAAACAACGGTTACGATAATAAGCGTTTTTTGTTTGCTTTGCGACTCTTTCAAGGTTGTTTCAAGTTCACGGTTTTTCATGGTTAATGTATTGATTTGGGTCTGCTGTTCTTTAATGCGTAACTGATAGCTGTTTTTTTTGTCTGCCATTTCAGCTTCAGTCAGGTCCTGTTTGCTTTTACCGCCTTTGAATTTCTTAATCAAACCTTGAATTAAGCTACCAAGCCCGAGCTGCATGATAAATTGCTTCACCAACTGCACCTGCACAGACTCACCACGCATTTGTAGCTTTTCCGTCGTTTCGCTATCGTGAGTGGTAATCGCATTGATGATTTGGATGCTGTAGGCATTGATGATGACATCAGGCTCACTACGGTCAATAGGTAGTTGAGCGTCTAATAGCACGCCTTTTGTGCTAAAGGTAGCAAAGATCTCGACATGTGGCAAATACAAGCGCAGTGCCACGACAGTGCCTTGTTTGGCAAGCGGATAAGCAGCTTTACGTAGTTCGGGATCTAAACGTAACAAAAGTGTCAGCGCCGACTCGATGAACACCAGAATGATATTAAGAAAAGAGTGAGACAACGTAGAACGCTTCATGTAAATAATCCGTTTTTTATTTGGCAAATGAGAGGCAAAAATAAACCAAGAGTTAACATCGATCTGAGATATGTAGTCACATTTTGCTTATACTAACGTCTTTATAATAAAAAGTAACGCTAGTTTCTGTCAGTTAATAAATTATTACCTTACAATTTGATCGTCAGTAAAGACACTGATATTTATGACTGGCAATGTATTGATGCGATTTAGCAACGCATTTGAATCATAATACGATAGATGTTTTGGTTAAAATAGTGCACTAGTAGAATTGTTGCAGATGCTTTGCGTAACATTGGGTGTCAAATACGTAGTACAGTGGGCGAAAATATGTAAAATTGCTTGCGCTCCTTATGCTGCCTTGATATAAAGACGATAACAAAGCGAAACCTGTTAATACGCCAGTCAGTTGGTTTTTATTGCTTAAATGCTATGAGAGCGTTACAATACTTGGCGTGAGCGTTTATTACCCCCCTTAAACTTGAAGGAAATTTTATGAATAAGTCAGAATTAATTGATAGCATTGCAGAAAAAAGCGGTCTAAACAAAACTCAAGCTGGCGATGCATTAAATGCAGTGATGGAAAGTGTTGGCGAAGCGTTAGAAGCTGGCGATAGCATCTCACTAGTTGGTTTTGGTACTTTTAGCGTAAAAGACCGTAAAGCCCGTACTGGCCGTAATCCTAAGACTGGTGAAGAGCTTAGCATTCCAGCCAGTAAAGTACCAAGCTTCAAAGCTGGTAAAAACTTAAAAGAACGCTTAAACTAAGCTATTCTTTTAAAGCGAACTCTTAGCGCATAAGTTAAGAGTGAAGCGATAAAAAAAGCACCTATATATTGGGTGCTTTTTTTATCGCTATAGTTTGTATCAGACAACGTGAATATTTTGAGTATGTGTCAAAAATCACGTATCATAGGGCGCGCGCTAGAGGCGTTATTTAGATAAGGCGCTTTAACTGACCTTATTATACCAAACCCAAGAAATACGATTAGCTGTGTCAAACTCGTTTCGCTTATCATCCGTAGTACTTGCACTCGTTTTCCTTGCTACTCTGATTTTTGTGAATGGTATTTCTCTACACGAAATGTACACGTTTTTTACTCTTACCATTGCTGGCTTAGATAGCATTGATATTAATAATAGTATTACAATGGTTTTTCATCAATATAGGTTAATAAAGCAGAGATAACTATGGATAAATTGCGCGATTTCTTAAAAAGCTGGCCAGGTCGCATTTTATTGATTTTATGCCTATCGCCCCTCGCTCTATTGGGTGTCGAAAGCTATTTTGGCGGCGGGGTTGATCCCAACCAAATCGCTCAGGTGGGTGAAGCAAGCGTAGGGTTGTCCGAGTATCAGACTGCCGTAAACAACCGTCGTACTGAAATATTAGAGCAAGTTGATGATGCCAGTTTATTGAATGAAGATGTGCTGCACGAACAAGTGCTAAAGGGTCTTATAGATCGCACCTTATTAGAGCAGCAAGCAGGTAAGCTTGGTATGACTGTGTCTGATGACACTATTAATCGTTTATTGCGTCAAGAAGAAGTCTTTCAAGATGCTGAGGGTAACTTCTCTAACGATCAATTTGCAAATTTTTTGCGTCAGCGCGGTATGACAAAAGATCAGCTGTTCTCTGAGTTTCGTAACCAGTTAAGCCTTGATCAGCTCAATGCCAGTATCGTTGGTACAGCCGTCTATCCAATGAAAGCTGTCAGTCAATTGATTGACCTACAACTTGAGTCGCGTAATATTTGGCTACATCGTTTTGATTGGAAAGAGTATCAAGACCAAGTTACGTTGAGCAAAAATGATATACAAGCGTATTATGATGCCAATAAAGACAAGCTAAAAAGTGCAGCGATGGTAGATTTGGCTTATATTCAGCTTAGCCCTCGGACCATTCAAGTGAATGAGGTTACTACAGCAGACTTGCAGCAGCAATATGAAGCTTACAAGCAAGGGCTGGCAGTCGTCGACGAGCGTAGAATCAGCCAAATATTATTAACTGGTGATGATGCCAAGGCTAGAGCAGACAAAATCAAAGCCCGCCTAAACAAAGGCGAAACTTTTGCGGCATTGGCCAAAACCGAGTCAGATGATCCATCAGGAGAGACTGGTGGTGATATTGGTCGCTTTAACCCCTCTGTGTTTGGTAATGATGCCGCCACTGTTGAAAAAGCCTTGGAAGGCTTAAGTGTTGGTGAGGTCACCGCACCTGTCAAGACCAGCTTTGGTTATCAGATATTTACTATAACCGAAGACAATGGTGCCAAAGTAGCAAGCTTAGAAAGCATGCGTGGCGAATTAACGGCTAAAGCGAAAGAATATAAGCGTCAGGAAATTTATGCAGATAAAGTGACATCGATTAATGACTTGGCGGCAGATGGCTTTAGTATCGAAGATATTGCTCAGCAAGAGAACGTAACACTAAAACGTCTCAAGGATTACCGTAAAGAAAACAATCAATCGGTACTGTCGCAACCAGCCGTCATCAAGCAGGCCTTTGATGAGTTTACGATTCAAGATCAGGCAGTGACAGCAGGTATCGAAGTGGGTAATGGGACGGTATGGGTACAGCCGAGTAATTATCGTCCTACTAAGACGCTTACTTTATCGGCAGCTACGCCTAGAATTACTCAAACATTACGTCAGCAAAAGGCAACCGCATTGGCGCTAAAAGAGGCCAAAGCAGTAGCCGCTGGTATTAAAACCCCTGCTGATATCAAGAAGCAATCAGTAAGCTTTCAGGCATTGGGTGAAGTCAATCGTCAAACCACATTATTGACAGAAAAAGAACGCGGCTTGGCCTTTAGTCAGCAGGCCGCTAACAACGGCGTCGTTGCTATTGCTAGTGAAACAGAGACAGGTGCGACCTTGTTGGTCGGCGACCGTATCAAAACGCAGCAGCAGTCGCCGCTGTCTGATATGCAAAGAGCGCAAACTGCAACGATCATTCGTGATAACTTAGGTCAAGATCAGCTACAAGACTATCTAGATTACTTGCGTTTGATGTATAAAGTTGAGATCAATGATGCCAATATGGCAAACGCGCAAGGACGTTAACCCTTTGCTATATCATTCTTAAATGCTAGACGTAAAAAAGCCACTTTATCAATTGATACAGTGGCTTTTTTAATGGGTGATACTTTTATCATGAAGACTGAATAGGAATAGACGTTAAATATAATGACGGCTATTTATATCAGTCTACAAGATCATATAACAGCTTAATGGCGGAAATGGCGCATACCAGTGAATACCATCGCGATACCATGCTCATTTGCTGCCGCGATGGTTTCGTCATCGCGCATAGAGCCACCCGGCTGAATAATAGCAGCAATGCCTACTTCAGCGGCATTATCAATGCCATCACGGAACGGGAAGAAGGCATCAGAAGCCATAACAGCGCCTTCTGTCGCCAGCCCTGCATGTTCCGCTTTGATAGCAGCAATACGTGCTGAGTTGACGCGGCTCATCTGACCTGCACCAACACCAATAGTACGCTGATCTTTTGCATAAACGATGGCATTCGATTTGACATATTTTGCCACATTCCAGCTGAACAGCAGATCGGCTATTTGCGCTTCAGTTGGTTGTACATCAGTGACGATTTTTAGGTCATTAGCAGTGATTAAGCCAAGATCTTGCTCTTGTACCAGTAGACCACCATTGACACGCTTATAGTCAAGCTGGGTATCGCGCTGATCTGGCGCTGGAAGTTCGCCGCAGACCAATACACGGACATTTTTCTTAGTAGCAGTCGCTTCAAGCACACCGTCTTCAATACTTGGGGCGATAATAACTTCTACGAATTGATTGTCGATAATTGCTTTGGCAGCGGCCAGCGTCAATGGACGGTTAAAGGCAATAATACCGCCAAAAGAAGATTCAGGATCAGTACTAAACGCAGTACGATAAGCGGCTACCTGATCATGATCGACTGCGACACCGCACGGATTGGCGTGCTTAACGATGACGCAAGCAGGGGCATGAAAGGCTTTAACGCATTCAAGGGCGGCGTCCGTATCAGCAATATTGTTATAAGACAGCGCTTTACCTTGTAATTGCTTCGCAGTGGCAATAGAGGCCTGTTGGCTTTTTAGTGGCTGGTTTTCGGTATAAAAGGCCGCGTTTTGATGTGGGTTTTCGCCGTAGCGAAGGTCTTGAGCTTTCTCAAGCTGCAAATTAAACGTACGTGAAAAACTCTCAGGCTGCTGGTTTTCATTGACACGGCTGCCTAAGAAATTGGCAATCATACCGTCGTATTGTGCTGTGTGCTCAAAAGCCTTGACTGCTAAGTCGTAGCGTAGTGCCGTTGTCAATTCCGTGCCATCACCCAAAGCGGCAAGTATGCGCTCATAGTCTGCTGGGTCGGTCACGATACCCACGTGGGCATGGTTTTTTGCAGCTGAACGTACCATGGTAGGGCCACCAATATCGATATTTTCGATGGCGTCTTCCATGGTGACATCAGCCCGAGCGATGGTTTCAGCGAACGGATATAAATTTACGACAACCAAATCAATACGATCAATCGCGTGGTCACTCATGACTGCATCATCAGTACCGCGGCGTCCTAAGATTCCACCATGAATTTTAGGATGTAGCGTTTTAACACGGCCGTCCATCATCTCAGGAAAGCCCGTGTAATCTGACACCTCGGTCACAGCAACATTGTTCTCTGTGAGTAACCGATAAGTACCACCGGTAGATAATAAGCCAAAACCTGCTTTAATAAGACCTTGTGCAAATTCAACGATATTGGATTTATCGGAGACCGACAATAAGGCAAGTGGGGTTGTACTCATAAAAAAATTCCATAAAAAAAGCCTGACGTAAACGTCTGGCAAGGTGATAACGACAATTATGGTAGACAGTATCACAATGGATAAAGTCATAAATACTAAATTGCCATGCATAATGATTATTAATGTAGATAAATTGGCTCATATAGCTGATGCTACATTAAGTCATAGGTTTTGAGTTTTTTGCGTAAAGTGCCACGATTAAGACCTAAAATCTGTGCGCATTTGGTTTGATTGCCCCGCGTTTTTTCAAGGACGACAGATAAAAGGGGTTCTTCGATCTGTTTTAGAATAAGCTCATATAAATCGGTAGGCATCTCATCACCCAGCATCGAAAAATACTCCCGTACTACGCGCTCAACATGTACGCGCAAAGGTTCATTCGTATGGCTTGCATAGTGGTTCAAAACAGAGCCAACATTGTGATTCGGATGATAATAATCGTGTTTATTATAATCGGCAGGATGCTCAAAGCTTGTGGCAAAATGATTGGCAGTATGCTGTGCATGAGGTGCCATAAGATAATGTCCTTGAGATTGGAAAGAATCAGACCATAAAAGGTTAGGGTATTATATCAAATAAATATTGTCTAGCACGGATAGATTGATCGTTATCTTAGGGCGTGTCATCACTTAAAGCTTATACCAAACTCAAAAAATACGATTAGCCGTGTCAAACTCGTTTAGCCTACAACACGTAGTACTTACACTTGCTCTCCTTGCTACTCTGATTTTTGGGATTAGTATTTTTCCCAAATCATTCGTAGACAGCTGCTTTTCTTATAAAACTTTACTCAGTATAGTGGGCTGATGGTTACTTCACGAATTTGTCTATTGGGGACAGGGATTGTGAACAACAATTTTTGCTCACTGTTAGCCGCTAAGTGATGTTGCTTGCTCAAAAGATAGTCAGTTGGCGTGGCAATAAATGTCCCAATCAAATTATTTGCGCTGTAAACACTGACTTTGACATTAGGATACAGCTGCGCTTTTTCACTTTGATTGGCTAACGTCGCACTTACATCACTAAATGCATCAGCATTCTTAATTTGACTGGAGTCGTGGTTGGACTCGGTAATTGTAAATGCCGTTAAATCAGCACTAGGCAAACTACAGGCCGCAATTGAACATATTGCTTGGAGACGCTGAGCATGAGCGGGATTTTTGACCAATGTTTCTAGATTAAAAATAACATACTGAGCAAAGAGCAGTAGTGCTAATACCAAGCATCCGAGCGTCCAGAGTAAGGATGCAATTGAATGTTTGCCTGATGCTGGTACAAACCTTGCTTGAGACTTTCTCATACGTTCTTCAAGAGTTTCATTGTCTTTGAGTGGTACACCCATCTCAAGCAACAGTTGCGCTAAATCCGTGTCGTCTGTTGGTGTGTCTACTCTCTTGTTTTGTTCTTTAAGAAGCTGTTCGAGCCATGAGTTGTCAGCTGTATTGTCGATGCTTGCATGAATATTATTAGCTGCGGTTGAACTAAGTACAACTGGTTCTGTTATAGCAGTTGGTGAGGACGTTTTTAGTGGCGCGTCGCTGTTGCTTTTACTATCGGCTTTATAGTTTTGATTTGATACTTTGTGAGCTGCTGTGGAGGTATAACTTGCTTGAGTGAGCCACGCATCCATACTGTCTAGTGAGTCATAATCTAAAATGCTGTCATCTGATTCATCGATATCCATATCATCATAAATCAAATCATCATGAATTAAAGTGCCAGATGAATGGTGTTTTTCATTGAGTGATGATTTAGAACCGCTCAACCCATTCTGATTTTTATTATGAGCCTTGGTAGGTGTTGCAGAATGAGGACGTGGATCGAATCGACCATTAATATGAGACTTCTTTGTGTCTGCTTGAGCAGTAGACGTATTAGAAGCATCAGGGGTGACGATAAGATGTTCATTGACCAAAAAACTTTGTTGGCAGTGCTGACAGCTGACAGTGCTGTTTGCTTTATTCAACTGAGTTTGTTGTATTTTAAAGCAAGCTTGACAATGCGGGCACTGAGTTTTTATTGGCGTGGTCATAGGGTCGAATCCAAAAAAGTATGGTTATCAATACCGCTTAGCCACCCGCTCATAGCTGCCTATGATGTGAACGCTGTACTTTGAAAACTCTACAAATTTGAGATTCATCGGCAAAGACAGAGTGGCGCCAAACACATAACATTTGACTGCCCTCTATCGTAACAGATGTAATTAAATGTTGCTAGCCTGTAAATGTACCAGATAAACGTTGCCAATGTTGATCTTCTTGTGCCGTAAAGGCATGCTTTGGATCGAGTGCAAAATAAGGCTGATACGCAGCGGTGACTTGCTCGGTTTGCGACTCTATTAATCCTGCTAGGACAATACGCCCTTTTGGTGCGATTAGCGTCGCAAAATAAGGCGCTAAGCCAATCAGTGGCTTGGCCAAAATATTGGCAACAATCACTTCTACAGGCAAGACATCATTTTGTGAGCAGTAATCTGTGAACTCTTCTGGTAAGAAAGCTTGCAGGCGATCACCGACATGATTGCGCACCGCATTTTGATTGGTCGCGAGCACTGCTTGTGGATCGATATCAACGGCATAAACATGGCGTGCACCCAACAACAAAGCGGCGATACCTAAAATACCTGAACCACAACCGTAATCAACGACTACCTTATCAGTTAAGTCTTGCTCGGTTAACCAGTCGAGACACAGACGAGTAGTGGCGTGATAGCCAGTACCGAAGGCCAGCCCTGGATCCATAATAATATTGGTAGCGTCAGGCTTGGGCGGTGTGATCCAATTAGGCACAATCCATAAGTTATTAGCGCATTCGATAGGATGGTAGTTGCTCATCCATTCGCGCTCCCAATCTTTGTCATCGACGGCACTTAGCCAAATACGCGTGGCTTGTACTTGTGCTGCGATTTCATGACTCAATTGCTCGACAGCCTGACGACTACCCCCATCGGTGGTCGCATCAAACAGCCCTGTTAGAATAACGTCATCCCATAACGGTGATTCGCCCGGTAATGGTTCAAATAAAGGCTGGTCGCCTGCGTCGTCTAAAGCGATTGATAACGCACCTGCTTCTAGTAGCAGCGCTTCAGCCAAATCGACGTTTGCTTTTTCACATTGTAAATGCAATTGTTGCCATGCCATAATGATAACCTTAAGCTAAAATAAAAATAAATTGATATATGTGGGTGTTGGATGAACTATAAATGTATAGAGTATAAAAATCTCATTATGTAATGATTACTTTTACTTCTTTAGAACTTAATGACGCAAAATATACAGATATTAGCGCAAAGCTTGCTTCGCTTCATTGATCACGCGGGCGTTGCCTTGTGCTTGCCCTGATTGCAAGATGACTTGCCACAGTGCTCGCCTGCGATTGGTATCTTGAGAGACACTAAGACCACGCCTAGCCATCGCTTCTGCCTTGCGTGGTTGATTCTTTTTCAATGCCACTTGTGCCAAATAAAAGTACACCGCAGAGGATTTGGGTGCTAGGCGCTGCGCTCGAGTAAAGGTATTTTCCGCATTGGTCAGGTTGCCAGATTTTAGCTGACTGACACCCACTTGCATCAAATTGCGAAACGCTGGCAGGTTGCTATTATTACTGGCTGATTGCTGCGTTCGTTGTTGTGAGTTCTTTCTTGCCTGCTCTAATAACTCATTATGTGACGGTATAGATGGTTCAGGGGTTATATAGTCATCACGAGAAGGTGTGATGATAACCGGATTAGGTGGCATTGACGTCGGGTTAGAGGGTGTGAAAATAGGCGTTTCTTGTATTTCTTGCGTTGATGGATTCGTGGATTCGGCTGGATTATAAGGCTCAATTGAGTAATTGTCTTCGTCATCTGCTCTAATAATAGGCGCTTGTGTCACTGTCGGCGTGGATGCGTCTGGCATTTGCGATGATGGTATCGTTTGAATGGGCGTTGTTTGTTTCGCAGTGGTTATGGTAGGTACAGTCTGACAGGCACTCAAACTCAGCATACCAGCAAGAGCGCTGGCTGCGAGTACAGTATTGGCGGGCGTGGTTCTTTTAAGCCGCGTCATAATAGCCGATTTAGCGGATACAGTTTGCGTTAGCGGTAATAGCATATTGAGACCTTTTTTAAGTATCAAAAACAATTTTAGAACCATTCAACGGCACGGTCATACCAAGTATCAGCACGATTTTCTGCTTCGTTACCGTTTTGCCCATCACTGTTTTCTTGGCTGTCGCTATCGAGAGTTTCGCTATTGGGAATCTCTAACCCTTCACGGCGACGTTGTTGATTGATAGCGCCTTGCTGGTTCTGTGATTGCATTTGTTCAAGCGCGCGATCTTGTTGATATAGACCAATGGCGCAACTGCTGGCTTCTTCTGGTAGATGCGCTGACATGACTGGTAAGTAACGAGAATTGGCACAGCGCTCATTAGACAGCTTGCCTGAGTTATTTTCAAGCCATAGCCATTCAATACCTTCAGGTTCTGGTAATGCCACAGGCGTGAGTTTCAATTGTTTCATATAATCAACCCAGACAGGTAATGCGCCAGTCCCACCGCTCAAACCAATTGGCTTATTGTCATCGCGCCCCACCCAGACCACACTGACATAGTTGCCACTGTAACCAGCAAACCAAGCGTCACGGTAATCGTTTGTGGTGCCTGTTTTGCCCGCGAGGTTCAAATTACTGCCGAGCGATTGAGCACGTTTGGCAGTACCATTTGAAACCACTTGTTGTAGCGCGTAGTTGGTCAAAAAATTGGTCTCAGGCGGAATGCTACGTTGAGTATTAAGACCAGTACGCTGCAAGATACGGCCACGATCATCAATCACGGTGCGAATACTATGAATAGGGGTGCGAAAGCCACCAGTAGCAAACACTTGATACACGCCAAGCATATCCATGGGGCTAAGATTGACAGAACCTAATAACGCTGAAGGATAAGGCGGTATTTCCTCTTTAATGCCCATACGCCGTAGTTGCTTGGCAAAGGTACTGACGCCAAACTCCATGCCCAAACGTACCGCAGCTTGGTTATAAGATTGTGACAAAGCCGTGGTCAGTGGTACATAACCGTGATCTCGATTGTCATAGTTTTTAGGGTTCCAATCGTCACCATCGTTTAGATTGACAGTAATGGGTGAGTCATCTACTGAACTTGCCAAATTATAACGACCGCTCTCAAGCGCTGTCATATAAATAATAGGTTTTAACAAAGAACCCACTTGGCGCTTGGCATCGACAGCACGGTTGAAGCCTGTAAATTCACTGCCGCTGCCTACTACAGAAACCAATTCACCAGTCTCAGGATTGGCACTGACTAAGGCTCCTTGCAAGTCCTTAGTTTTGCTGCTATTACGACGCAGTTCACCAAGTTTTCTGTCCACCGCTTTGTCTGCTGCTAACTGAGCGATAGGGTCTAAAGTACTAATAATAATTAGACCTTCGTTTTTGAGGTCATCAGAATAGTAGACGGTATTCAATTCGCGTTTAACGATATCCAAAAAGTCAGGAAACTGACTCTTGCCTTCAACTGGCTTATCGACAACATCAAGTGGCTGCTCTATCGCTTTATCATAGTCTTCTTGGCTGAGTGAGCCAACAGCCAACATATTATTCAGTACCACATCACGGCGCGCTTTTGAATCATTCGGATGGCGACGTGGGTTGTAAACGCTAGGGCCTTTTGCCATACCGACGAGCAAGGCTTGTTGATCTAAACGCAGCTCATTAAGCGGTTTGTCAAAATAAAACTGGGAAGCCAAGCCAAAACCATTGATAGAACGATTGCCGTTTTGACCTAAGTAAATCTCATTGAGATAAGTTTGTAGAATTTCATCTTTGCTATAATGTAGCTCAAGTAGTACCGCCATCAGTGCTTCGTTGGCTTTGCGTTTTAACGTACGGTCTGAATTCAGATAGAAATTTTTGATCAGCTGTTGGGTAATGGTTGAGCCGCCTTGTCTTGCGCCGCCAGAGAAATTATTCATTACGGCGCGAGCGATACCACGGATAGATACCCCTTTATGGTCATAAAAAGCGCGATCTTCGGTGGCGATCAGTGCATCAATTAACGGCTGAGGCACTTGATCTAAAGAGACAACCATTCGATCTTCGTTACTGTCTGGATAGATGCCACCAATATTCACAGGTTCTAAGCGAATGATGCCGCTTTTGGCAGGTAAGGTGCTTTGTACAGACTCAATCTTATTATCAGCAATGGTCATTTTGATAACTTGTTCTTTATCCACATCGTTGGCGCTATAAGTAAAGCCGCGTGTATGGATAAAGTAGGTATTGCCTGATCTATGATAAGTACCCGTGCGATCATAAGCGTTGTCGCTTTGATAATTGAGCAACTCCAGCCACGTCTTCATTGTGTCTCTATCGACATTGGCACCTTGATACAACTCTAGCGGCTGTGAGTATACTTTCGCAGGAATATCCCAGCGCTTACCCTCAAACTTATGAGTGATAGTGCGATCAAGCTTGACTAAATACAAGGCCAAGAGCACCATGCCAGCAATAATGACAATTAATAAAAGGCTACTAAATACCAAGCCGCGCTGCTGTGAGGGTAGCGCGTGTACAGCAGACTTAGATGAGTGTGGTAGCTTGAGGTTTGGTAACTTAGCATTTGCTAGCTTGGAATTGGATTTTTGCACGGATGTCGCACCATTTTTGGATAAAAAACTGCCTCATAATGACGTAAATTGACAAATTTTTCAATCTATCATCGTTAACAGAGGCATTCATTGGTAGTAGACTATGGACAGTTATACCGCTCACAGTGATTGTGTGTAGTATAATCTCTATTTAAGTACGGATATTTATAATATAGCGTTAGGCGCTTTTAATTGCGCTTTATCAATGCCATATAGGCCGTTCAAAATAAACTCAATATGTGAATTGATAGGTTAATAGCCGCATACACCGAGATGAATTTTCCTTGCGTGCTGTTAAACAAAGGCTGCAAAAATTATCGCAGTTGTACTGTAACGTTTTTAAAGTGAATCGACTGTATAGAATAGTGGTTTAAGATCGATGTAACGATGTGATTTTTATGAATTAGCAGTTGTTTTTTTAATTTGTGCTAATCATGCCAATATGTATCTAAAATAGCTGTTTTAAATAATATTGAGCAGAGTTGATAATAGCAAGTTTACTCAAAACGAATAGGGTCTAAGCAAACCTGTCTAAAGGAAGTAAGCGCGATTATGTCTAGTGTCCCATCACCAATGGTATCTACAACCAGCCATCCCTATGAAGACAGCTCTATCACCGAAGGTCTTGTGCTGCCACTTGCAGGTCATTGCTTTCATTGCGGTGATCCAGTGCCACAGCCGCCGTTTCATGCAGAGATACTAGGTCAGTCGCGTGAGATGTGCTGTATGGGTTGTCAGTTAGCCTCTCAAAGCATCGTCGAAGCTGGACTTGAGCAATACTATCTTGATCGCTCGGAGATTAACCGTACGGCAAGCTTGCCTACTCAGTTGACTCGCCTCGAAGCATACGATCACGACGAGATAAAATCGCAATTTGTCTATGCGCAAGATGGTCTGTCAGTGGCGGAGCTGTCTGTCAACAACCTGCGCTGTGCTGCTTGTACTTGGCTGATTGAATCGCGCTTAGATGAGTTGGACGGCATTAGCAAATGTCAGGTGAACTTGACCAACCAGCGTATGCGAGTAACTTGGAATGAAGAAAAGCTACCAATTAGTCGCATTCTAGCTGTCATTAATGAAATCGGTTACGAAGCCAAGCCGTATCGGCAAGACACCCATGAGGCCATGCTAGCACGTCATAACAATCAGATGATATTGCGTCTAGGTATCGCCGCTTTGGGTGCAATGCAAGCAATGATGTATGCCGTTGCCCTTTATTTTGGTGAATATAGCGACATGTTGATATTTCAGCGGGATTTTTTGCGTTGGGTATCTCTATTTGTTAGTACACCTGTTTTCTTTTATGCTGGCACACCTTTTTTTACGTCAGCATGGTCAGCGATTCGTGCCCGCCAAGTCAATATGGATGTGCCTGTTAGTCTGGCTTTGATTATCACTTTTTTTGCCAGTCTCTATGCCACGGTTACTGGGCAAGGAGAGACGTATTACGATTCAGTCAGTATGTTTATTTTCTTCTTATTGGCAGGGCGTTATATTGAGCATAATGCGCGTTTAAAAGCGGCCACCATGGCCAATGATCTGGTGGTGGTTGAGCCTGTACTGGTACAAAAGATCGCTGAGGACAAAGAGGCGGCCGAGCGCATTTTACAGCAGCTAGAGCAAAATGTGCTCAATAAAGCGGCTCTTGATAAGGAAAGTGAAGACACTAGCAAACAGGTCAATGACTTGGATTTGAATGAGGCACGCCCACAAAGTGCCTCAAACTCTATGCCCAATTTTATGCAGAGCATGGATGTCAATGTCCGTGAAATAACGTCACGTATTGCGCAAGACTGGCAGCAGATACGTAATCAACCAAGAGTTTTGTCAGCACTAAAAGATAATACAGAAGAAAAGCAGATGGTGACTGCCCACAGCTTACAAGTGGGTGACATTGTTATGGTTGAAGCGGGTTCTGAGATTATTAGCGATGGTATTTTGCTCAGTCCAACCGCAACGGTATCGCAAAGCCTGCTAACGGGCGAGGGCGACTTAATTATAAAGACACAAGGCGATTATATCGTCGGCGGTGCGCAAAATGATAGCCAGCCATTTGAGATGTTGGTCACGGCACTACCAGAAGACAGCCAAATTGGCTTGATTGATAGATTAATGAACCGTGCCATGAGTGAAAAGCCAAAGCTGGCACAGCAAGCAGATAAGCTGGCACGTTGGTTTGTCGCGCGCATTTTAGTATTGTCAGTCTTGGTCTTTATTGGCTGGTACATAGTCGAGCCAAGCCAAGCCATTTGGGCGACGGTCGCGGTATTGGTCGCGACGTGTCCTTGTGCACTATCTTTAGCGACACCAATTGCCCTAACGGTGGCGACCAATCGATTGGCCAGCTATGGTTTTTTGACGACACGAGGGCATACATTGCAGACGCTCGCTGAAATAACCCATGTGGCTTTTGATAAAACAGGGACACTCACTTATGGCAAGCCAAATTTACTTAATCTTGAGCTGATAAAACCAATAAATCAATCCGAAACGCAGGATACGGAGTTAGCCGAACAAAAAGATGACATATTAGCTATCGCGGCCGCGCTAGAAGTGGGTAGTCGTCATCCAATCGCTTATGCATTGCTCACCGCTGCTTATCAATTGCATCTGCCTGTGACGCAAGCTTTACAGCATTATCCAGCAGGTGGCGTACAAGCGGTAATTGATGGAGTAGTATACCGAATTGGACATGTGGATTTTGCTCTAGATAGACTCAACAACGATGCCACTGCAAATAATGATTTGACCATTGATTTGGTTGCACAGCGAGCCAGCTCAGCGGTTGTCTTGTCTTGCCAGCAAAAAGACTCAGAAATTTGGCAAGCGCTGGCGTGTTTTTACTTTAATGACAAAGTACGTGAGAATGCAAAAACCATGCTTGATAGGCTCAAAGAGTTGGGTATTGAGTCTGTCATGCTGACTGGTGACCCAAGTCCACAAGCACTGGTTATGGCTGAAAGCTTGGGCATGCAATATGCCTATAATGGTTTGTCACCCATGGACAAGGTCAATCATATTCAGCAGTTGCAAGCCAAAGGGTCAATAGTGTTGATGGTCGGAGATGGCATCAATGATGCACCCGTATTAGCAGCGGCAGATGTTTCGACCTCAATTGCTGGGGCAGCGGATTTAGCGCAAGTATCGAGTGACAGTATTATCCTAAATGGACAAATCGAATCCATCACTGCTGCCAAACGTATCGCCGATAAAACAGAACGTATCATTAAGCAAAACTTCCGCTGGGCACTTACTTATAATGGCATTGTATTAATACCAGCAGCGCTAGGCTATGTACCACCTTGGTTGGCTGCTATTGGTATGTCACTAAGTTCATTGCTGGTGGTATTGAACGCACTGCGTCTAAAACGTGCTTAATTCGAGTAACCCCTAATTTCATTCATAAAAAAACCGCCTCCAACTATATATAAATAGCTAAGGCGGTTTTTCATTTAAAATGATCGTTAGGTGCTTTTTAGACTAGTCTTGTAAGTAGCTTAGCAGACGCATAAATTCGATGTACATCCACACTAGTGTGGCAAGGATGCCGATACTGAATAACCATTCGTAGTCTTCAGAAACGCCCATTGCTACACCGCGATCAATATTATCAAAGTCTAACAAAAGCGTAAAAGAAGCGATAACAATCACAAACAAGCTAAAACCAATAGCGATTACGCCACCTTCAAATAAGAAGGGTAAGGTTGAACCAAATGCTAAAGAAAGCACCCACTGTGCTACGTAAACAAGCATAATAGCAATAACGGCTGAGGTCACAATGGAGCGAAATTTTTCGGTCACTTTAACCAGACCTGAACGATATAAGCCTAACATTACCGCTGCTGTCACAAAAGTTGCACACATAGCCGTGACTGGCACGCTTGGGTACATTCTCATAAAGAACAGTGAAATACCCCCCAAGAATATACCTTCTAGAAGTGCGTAAGGCACAGCTAAGGTTTTGGCTTTTTGTGGCTTAAAGGTGATAAAAAGGGCAAGACCAAAAGCGGCAAACATACTACCAAAGGCGGCCATCGTAATAAAACCTTGCGACAGACCAGCCATAAGGGCATAAAAGAAAAAGCCCACACCCGTGATGGCTGATAATCCAAGTAATAGACTGGTCTTTTGAATCACACCCTTGACCGTCATTGGATTACCGCCGATCGCAAGTTCTGCGCGACTGACAATAGGATTGGCCATACATGTATCCTTAATAATAAAATATAAACAATATAGATATGAGCTACTTTAGCAAACCCGCCATTATTGTCAACTGTGTTTACGTGACTGTCAGCTAAGCAGTGTGGCAGTCGAAAGTTGCTAATGGGCTTATATATAAAATGGTAGAGGTGGCTCAACGAACACGTCCAAAACAACGTGTGATGGCTTTTATATGGGGTTGATTACGACAGTTAACAACGATTATTCATAAACCTACTAGTCTCAGCACGCATTTATCGTTATTATTGCTTGGTATTTTACCGTTATACCGAGTCGTTTTATGGAAAACTCAGCGCAGTCAGCAAGATTGCCACATTTACATGAATCAGAGCTGTTCCACGCTATCAAAAATCCTGCTTTTAGGCGCATTGGTCTGATGGGGCGTGCGGGTAAGCGCAGTGTCA
Organism: Psychrobacter aquaticus CMS 56; assembly: GCF_000471625.1. Classification (GTDB taxonomy): domain Bacteria; phylum Pseudomonadota; class Gammaproteobacteria; order Pseudomonadales; family Moraxellaceae; genus Psychrobacter; species Psychrobacter aquaticus. The sequence goes on along the minus strand of NZ_AUSW01000034.1, from coordinate 379,832 downwards.
CACAAAGTCTGGTGCAAATTGCCCAGACGATCAATGATATGAATCTCACATTGATTATGGATGTGCAAACTGCCAACTTGCCCACGTTAGATCTCATGGAAATCGAAAAAGTCAAAATCGTTAAGCGTGGCTTGATCGGTGAAATTTGTGATTTGGTAATCGTCGTCGGCGGTGATGGCTCAATATTACACGCTGCTGAGGCGCTGGCACGTTACCGTGTGCCTGTATTAGGCGTCAATCGTGGCCGTCTAGGCTTTTTGGCCGATGTAAAACCTGGGGAAGCTGCTTTTAAATTGCGCCAAGTATTGATGGGCGATTATCAATTGGATCATCGTTTCTTATTGACCATGGAGATACGAGAAGGGCGTAATATCATCCATGAAGACATGGCACTCAATGATATCGTGTTGCATGCTGGCAAATCGGTACACATGATTGACTTTCAGATGAAAATTGACGGTCAAGATGTTTATAGACAGCATAGTGACGGTTTAATAGCGGCCACACCGACGGGTTCTACGGCTTATGCCTTGTCTGGCGGCGGTCCTATTATTCATCCAAGTATGGATGCGATTTGTCTGGTGCCTATGCATCCGCATACGCTATCTAGTCGACCGATAGTGGTGAGCGGTAATAGCGAAGTTTGTATTCGCATTCATGAAGACAACCGCACTCAGCCGATGGTCAGTGCAGATGGCAAGCCAAGTGTCCCACTTGAACAAGAGCAGCGCCTTTATATTCGTAAACATCCGGATAAGCTCACTTTATTACATCCGCCAGGGTTTGATTTTTATGAGGCTTGTCGCACAAAGTTGCACTGGAACGTCCATGCAGAAGAATTCAGTCTTGATGGTGATGATGATATTATGGACGATGAATAAGCGAATCTGTTATATAAAGAACGTTATATAGAAAATAGTGGTGGAGAGTAAGTAAAATGGACAAACAAACGATATTAGCAAGTCTAACACCAGAAGTGGTCGATAAGTTTCGTATGGCAATTGAGTTAGGTAAATGGCCTGATGGCCGTAAGCTAACTGCTGAGCAGCGCGAAACTTGTATGCAAGCGGTGATGGTTTGGGAGCACGAACATCTACCGCCTGCTGAGCGTACTGGCTACATTCATAAACCAGTAAAAGAAGATGGTTCTATCGTTGGCGCTGAGTGTGATGTCGAGCATGAGCATCATTATCCCAATATGCCCAATCCTAAAGGTGCGGTACAGCCCATTAAGTTTCGTGACAAATAAACTTCTTCTCAATAATGAGTCACAACGAAAAAGCCACGCTAGTTAGCGTGGCTTTTTTGTGCTCGACAGATAATTAAAGTGCAGTGGTATCAACACTAGGGCGCACCGTTAAAGGGTTTTTTTGCATCAAAAACCCTTGCCAGCCCCAATGTAAAAAATTACGAATATTGGCATGATCGGTACCATTAGGAGTGGCTTGAACTTTGGCATAATGCTCGCCGAATAGTTTTAGCGTATCTAACTGATTCAAACCATGATGCTTGGCAAAACCAAAAATCTTCGCACTGCCTTCATTTTCACCAGCTGCATTATGTACCATGCCATTAACAAAAGGAGCAGGTGCATAGCGATAAAAATCATCAATAAAGCTGATGACATCATTGAATCCAATGGCTTTTTTATTCAAACCATTAAGTAGAGCCGATACATCTGATTGGCGAATACTCATAAATAAATGACCTCAGAGCAGATGAAAAAAAGCAAAGACACAGTATTTCTGAAAATATAATATCTACGTGTACTCAATAGTTATTAATAATTAAGCGTTAAACCTCACAGCTTAGCGATTAAAGTAGTCTTCGTCATCGAATGAAGGCGCAAAACTGCCTTGCTCAAGATGTTGCATTTGCGACTGTACAGAACGCTCATGCTGAATACGTTGGTAAATCTCTTCGCGGTGTACGGCAATGTCTTTAGGTGCGTTCACACCGATACGTACTTGATTGCCTTTGACACCTAATACAGTCACACTGACTTCGTCACCAATCATTAGCGTTTCGCCCACACGGCGTGTCAAAATTAACATGCGTCACACTCCTTATGTCGCATCAACAAATTATTACTCATTAGATCACTTCTCAATTGCAGGACATCACCGCAGCATCAAACATGCAATGTATTAATCATAACCACAATGCTAAATGTTGTGCCAATAACGGCAATGATAGGTAGATTCATTTAGCCCAAATGAAAGCCCCATTATAGGGGGCATAACAGATGGTGTCACGGGTTTTCACAAAACTATTGGGTAAATACTCACCCTAGCAATAATAGAAAATAAAAATAGGATCTAAAAAGACCCTATTTAATTTAAGTATTATTGAAAGTAACGAACCATCAATTAATAAAACCGTGAAAACCGAGTTTTTATATTTACTGGTTTTAAGCGATATATTTCAACGCTGAACTGGTATAAATTTTTCTGGCTTGCTGTGCCGTTGCTGCCAGAGGCGGCGAAAAATTCATACCAGTCCCGCTGACTCGTTTTTATACTGAACTTATTATAGTCCAGCGATTTTACTTTCACCATCTTCGCGATCAAGACCAAATGCGGTATGTAATGATTTCACCGCTTTTTCTAAATGCTGATCTTGAATCAGAACAGACACTTTAATTTCACTGGTCGATATCATTTGGATGTTGATATTGTTTTCAGCCAAAGTCTGGAACATGAGACTAGCAACCCCTGCATGTGAGCGCATACCAACACCCACTAGAGAGACTTTAACCACTTCGCTATTGCCCAATATTTCTTTGGCACCAATCTCGTCTTTGACTTCCTCATTGAGTACTTTCATGGTTTTGTCTAAGTCAGAACGGTTGACCGTAAAAGTAAAGTCTGTCGTACCATTGACCGATAAATTTTGCACAATCATATCGATTTCGATATTGGCGCGACCAATCGGACTTAAGATAGCAGAAGCGATACCAGGGTGATCAGGTACACCGCGTACTACAATTTTTGCTTCGTCTCGATTGAATGCGATACCTGAGATGATTGCCTGTTCCATACTGTCTCCTTCGTCTATCGTAATTAGGGTGCCAACGGTGTCTTGAAATTCTTGGTCAAAGCTACCGTCGGTATTTTCATCAAAGCTAGAGAGTACACGCAAAGGTACACCGTATTTACCAGCGAACTCGACTGAGCGAATTTGGAGGATTTTAGAGCCTAGACTTGCCATTTCCAGCATTTCTTCAAAAGTGATTTTTTCAAGCTTTTTGGCTTTTGAGGTCACGCGAGGATCGGTCGTATAGACGCCATCGACATCGGTATAGATTTGACACTCATCCGCGCCTAATGCTGCGGCAATAGCAACACCCGTTGTATCAGAGCCGCCGCGACCCAACGTAGTGGCATTACCGTCTTCATCAATACCTTGAAAGCCTGCTACGATGACGATATTGCCAGCTTCTAGTTGTTCACGAATATTTTTGTCATCAATGCTTTCGATACGTGCTTTATTATGGGCATTATCGGTTTTGATGGCTACTTGACGACCAGTGAATGAACGGGCACCAATACCAAGCTCTTTAATCGCCATAGCGAGTAATGAGATGGATACTTGCTCACCCGTCGAGACCATTTGGTCATATTCACGGGGATCAGGCTGGTTGCTAATCTGGCGTGCCAGATCAATCAAACGGTTGGTTTCGCCGCTCATGGCAGATACCACGACGACCACTTGATGACCATTGTCATGCCAGCGTTTGACTCGTTTGGCGACGTTTTTAATGCGGTCGATACTGCCCATCGAGGTACCGCCGTATTTCTGTACTATTAACGCCATAAAAACCTACCTATTATTCATTAATGGTCTTTTTTATCATTGATGAGAGTCAATATGACAGTCGATCAATGCTGGTATAGATAAAGCAGTATTATAAAAGTTGCACCCATGTCTTTTATTTATTCACCATGGCTTTTAACCGAATGAAAGATGTATTCAAACGTTGACCTTTATATCATATCTGTGACATAAGGTTAAGTGCGCATGCGGCTTAGATATATGGCGATTGGTTATAATAGCTATAACCAATCGCGTATCTTGCGTACGTAGAACAGAAGTGCACTCTGCTTAAACGCTTAGCCGATTTGGGTTTCAATCCAAGTAGGTAGCGCATTAATAACCGCCGAGCTGTCACTAGACTTTGGCGCGCCGCCTTGCGCATAGTCAGGTTTACCGCCGCCTTTACCGCCAAGCTCACTGGCCAAATGGCGAATAATATCACCCGCTTTTACTTTAGCAGTGAGAGATTTTGCCACACTGGCTGCCAGTGCCAACTGCTCGTCTTTATCGCCAATCAGGACAATGATGCTATCGGGCAGTTTAGATTTGATGTCGTCCATCAGTGTACGAATGGATTTGCCATCGATACCGTTTAAGGTGCTGATAAGAACTGGTGTGCCAGCGATGGTCTGAACATCATCAAGCAAATTCGCCGCTTGTGCGCTGGCTATTTTTTGCTGTAAACGCTCTAATTGTTTTTCTAGGTCACGCTGCTTATCAGCCATGGTACGTACACGCTGCGCCACTTCAGGACGCTTCACTTTTAGCTGACTGGCAAGCTCGCTCAGTTGTTGTTCGCTTTGTTGAATGTTTTTAATCGCATTCATGCCAGTAACGGCTTCGATACGGCGAATGCCAGCGGCGATACCTGATTCGCTGGTAATTTTGAGGATGCCAATATCACCCGTGCGCTGTACATGCAAACCACCACATAGCTCGATAGAAAACGGTTTGCGCTGACCGTCTACAATGCTATCTGTACCCATGGTGAGAACGCGAACGTCACTGCCGTACTTTTCGCCAAATAGCGCCATGGCACCTTGGTTCATGGCTTCATCGATAGACATGTTTTCAATGCGAGCAGGCGTATTGGCCTGAATTTGCTCATTGACTAGGCGCTCTACCCGCATAATCTCAGCAGCGCTAACTGGCTTGTCATACGAGAAATCAAAACGCAGGACATCGCTTGAGACCAGTGAGCCTTTTTGCGTGACTTCCTCGCCCAATACTTCCCTTAATGCTGCATGCAATAGGTGAGTGGCAGAGTGGTTTTTGGCACTGGCCGCACGGATACTAGAGAGTACCTGAGCATCTGCCGTTTGTTTGACATTAATGTCACCCATAGTGACCACACCATAATGAATAATGGCCTGCCCCGATTTTTTGGTGTCTTGAACTTCAAAGACGCCTGTCGCGGTGCGAATTTCGCCCAGCTCACCAACCTGACCACCACCTTCGGCATAGAAAGGTGTACGGTCAAGTACGACAACACCTTCTGTTCCTTCGGTTAAGCTGTCGGTTGCATTGCCGTCTTGATAAAGTGCATTTACAGTAACGCCATCTTCTTCTAGTTGTTCATAACCAATAAATGTCGTTGGCGTCTCTACTTGGATAACGCTGCTATAATCGACATCGAATTTGCCAGCATCGCGAGCACGCTCACGTTGCGCTTGCATATGCTCATCGAACTCAGCTTCATCAATCGCAATACCGCGTTCACGCGTGATATCAGCGGTCAAATCAATCGGGAAACCATAAGTATCATAAAGCTTAAATGCTGCTTCTCCAGATAGGGTGTCACCATCTTGCAGGCCTTCAAGTTCGCTGGCAAGCAAACGCAACCCTTGTGCCAATGTCTTGGCAAACTGCGCTTCTTCTTTTTGAATAGCGTTTTCTATGACGCTTTGCTTGCTTGCTAGTTCTGGATAGGCTGTGCCCATTTCAGCAACCAGTGGCGCGACCATTTTATAAAAGAAATCACTGTCTGCGCCAAGTTTATTGCCGTGACGAACGGCACGACGAATCACACGGCGCAATACATAACCACGGCCTTCGTTACTTGGGGTAACGCCATCAGCAATCAAAAATGCCACGGCACGGATATGATCAGCAATGACTTTTAGTGACGATTGTTGTTCATTGTTAATCTCTAAAATCTCAGCCGCTGCATTCATTAAGTGAGTGAATAAATCGATCTCATAGTTACCATGAACGCCTTGCATAATCGCACTAATACGCTCAAGCCCCATACCTGTATCAACGCTTGGCGCAGGGAGTGGCAATAGCGTACCGTCTTTTTGACGATTGAATTGCATGAATACGCAATTCCAAATCTCAATATAACGGTCACCATCTTCTTCAGGTGTACCCGGCAAGCCGCCTTCGATATCTGCGCCATGGTCATAAAAGACTTCGGTACAAGGGCCGCAAGGGCCAGTATCACCCATCGTCCAAAAGTTATCTGACGCGTAAGGTGCCCCTTTATTATCGCCAATACGAATGATACGCTCGCTTGGAATACCAATGTTTTTATTCCAAATCTCAAACGCTTCATCATCGGTTTCGTAAATAGTCACGTATAGGCGGTCTTTATCAATGGCAAGCCAATCGCTAGAAGTCAAAAACTCCCAGATATACTCAATACCTGCTTGTTTAAAATAATCGCCAAACGAGAAATTACCGAGCATTTCAAAAAACGTATGATGACGTGCTGTGTAGCCCACATTGTCCAAATCATTATGTTTGCCACCAGCTCGTACGCATTTTTGCGAAGTGACGGCACGCGTATAATCACGTGGCTCCATACCCAAAAAAGTCTCTTTAAACTGATTCATACCGGCATTGGTAAATAGCAAGGTCGGGTCATTATGTGGAATCAGGCTAGACGATGGCACTGGGGTGTGCTGCTTGCTTATAAAAAAATCGATAAAGGCTTGGCGAATATCGGCTGAGCGAAATGGCTGGCTCATAGCGGCTCCTTACTGACGGATAGAATTGAGTATATTAAGTAAAATAATTTTGCAAGCGATTTTAGCACAAACGCCCAAGCTCTTGATACAAGAGTTACAACTGCTGGGTTATTCTGCGGATAAGATCAGCAGGTTCATATACTAAAAAGTGTCGGTTAGCATATTGGTTAATTGGTCAAAATTGCCGCATCGGTTTCATCAAGCTTATCTTGTATCAATGGATGGGATTCAATCACTTGTACTGGCAAGTAGCGTAATTGCAATTTGATCGGTAAATAATCGGGGAAATTTTCTTTCATATCTTGGGTAATGGTTGATTCGATTTGACGCACATCAGATGAGCTGGGCGTTGTTTCACCACGAATGACAGCACGTACTACCTGATTGTCGTCTATAGTGTCGAATTGAGTATTGGTCAGTACATTGCCTTTATCGATAAAGTAGTTGTTGATGGTTTCTTTGACATTATTTTCAAACGCCTGTTGCTTGGCGTTGGCTTGTAGATTGATGGTCAGATATGTACCAAGCCCACCTAGTAGCAATAGCGTCACCGCGTTACGCTGCAAAAAAGTCAGATAGGTATTTGATTTATAATCGTCATCTACTAAGCGCCGAAAACCCAATAGCCATAGCACTAATGCATTGGTAAATTGGATGGCAATGATGTTTGTCAATGCCAACAGAGCCGCCCCAAATCCCAGTGTCAATTCGCCATGAGCGAACAATATACCGCTGGCCGCTAAGGGCGGCACCAATGCCGTTGCTACCGCCACACCGACCACCGCAACAGACAGATGCGGAGACACCATCGCGTAAGCACCTGCTGTCCCGCCCGCTAAAGCGATCATTAAATCCATAGAGGTTGGCTGAGTACGAGACAATATCTCTGCTGTCAGCGGCTGAGTGCTATGCAATAAGCCAATGATAAAGCCGACGAGGATTACTAGTAATACACCAGCGGCAACAGCAAACAATGACTTGCGCAGTAACGGCATACGATAATCAATGACCGCGAGTGCTACCCCTGTGATAGGGCCTAGCATCATAGCCACCAACATTGCCCCAATGACTACAGCGGCAGAATTGGTAATTAAGCCGTAACTGGCGATGATAGCGGATAGCGCATTCATCACAAAGTACATTCTGGTCGGCAGCGCATTGGCCTCAATCCTGACACGTACTTCAGGGTAATCGACTTTTTGTTTGCTGAATTGCTCTGCTACAAATTGCTTATAAGATTCAAGCTTGGCTTCTTTTTCTTCTTTGACTTCTTCCTCTTTGTCACTTAGCGGCTCTGCATTATCTGTGACGTCAATATCTTTAACATCAGTATTTTCGTCTTGGCTAGCAGTCGGTATGTGATTGACTTGAGTTGTATTTTTATTTTTGGCGTTGTCGTTTGCTTTTCGCCGATTGGCTGAAGATTTATCCGCTTGCTCTATTGACGTATTTTGCTCGTCAATAGGGTGACTATCTTCTGTTTCAAGAGCCGTTTCCGTTTCAGGTGAATTGGCAGAACTTGTTTCTGCGGCATTCACAGCCTCCACTTGAAAAAAATCTGATTCTGACTTTATAGCAACGGACTCTTCAGAGGTTGACTCAGACTCAGATGGTTCTAGTGTTGCTACTGCTACATCTTCGCTGATCGACTCTATCACTATATTGGCTTCAGAATCCTGAGTACATGCCAAGTCTTTATCTTCCACCATCTCAGGATCATCTATCACCGCAGCATCAGCCACTGTACTAGGTAAAGTATCTTGATTATCCAAACGATCAGTAGAAGTTGACGAGTTTTGTAGATTCGATGAGTCAGGCGCAGCGCTTTTTTCGGATGAGGTCATAATAGAAAACTTTCTTAAAAGAGAACAGAAAGTCATTATTGTAATGATAAACAGATAAAAATATATGAGTTTTTTGCGATTTACGAAAAGAGAAATAGGTGAATAGAGGTGGTCAAAAAGTAATATTTAAAACAATGCAGTGCTTGCGATAAAAACCTTAATAGTAACAAGGTTTTTTCTGAGAACCATTGAATATCAGTGGCCACAAGGTTCAAAAGAAACACTTAATTTTATTGTGGGTTTAGTGTATAAAGATACTATATCCACAATAAAAGTAAGGATTAGGTAATGAACTGGCCATTATTTTCTGTAGTTTTTACCATTGCATTAACAGTCGTTATTGGTGTACTTATGGTTACCGCTTTGGTGACAGGGTTCAATGAAATTGTCCATATTCGAATCGTTATCGCCACGGGCTTGCTGTTGAGTTTGCCTATCAGCTGGTATTTCAGCAAAAAACTAGGCAATATTACTGGGAACGAAGAAGGCTACGGCGCTTAATATTGCTGGTAAAACTTCGAGCTTTTAGACCAACACGCCTTATTCTGACCATAAAAAAAGACCTTGATATCAAGGTCTTTTTATTCATCATTTATAACTATTTATTGCAGCTCAACGGTCGCGCCATTTTCGATATTGGCATAAACCTCTAGCACATCCCAGTTGGTCAAACGTACACAACCTGCTGATGCTTGGCGACTGATGCCTTCAGGCTTTGGTGAGCCATGTAGTCCATAAGAAGGTTTAGATAAGCCCATCCATACCACGCCGACAGGATTGTTTGGCCCTGGTGGTAGCATATGGATTTTTTTCTGGGCACCTTCACCGACTGTTGCTTTATACCAAGGCATTTTTACTTTATTAATAATTTTAAAAGTACCTTGTGGGGAAGGTGTGGCATCACTACCAATCGTGGTTGGATAAGTGGCAACCAATTTATTACCATTGTAGGCGTACAGTGTTTTTTCTGCTTTATTGGCAACGACGCGATTGATACGCTGATTAAGCGGGCCACGGGTATTAAGAACAGTGACGGTCTCGCCAGCTTTGTATGCTTTGTTTGTGTTTAGCTTGTCTAAATAGCGTACATCCATATGGAAACGTTCACCCAGCATTTCTTTGATATCTTGATAATACAGGCCTTTCATCTTTGACTTTGCTTCTGAGGTAGCAGGCGTGGTCGCAAAGTTGGTATTGATGTCATCTTCAGTGATCGTATAAGTGACCAATACTGGTTTATTAGCAGGGATATTTTTGATCAATGCATCCCATGTTTTTTGATCCATTTTGCCAGTCGCTGGCAAACCCTTCATGGTTTGGAAGTTGATAAGGGCTTTTTTGCTGTTCATACCCCAGCCACCATCGATAGGACCTGGAGAAGCATGATTCCAATCGAGCAATGCCTGCATTTTAATGGTCATCGCTGAATTGACTTTCATGTTAGGTGACCAAACCGCCTCATTGACTTGTTTGGCATAGTTTGACAGGTTTAGCGTGGTATATCTTTTGCCATCTTTGTCTTCAATATTTTTGATGGTAGGATCATCGCTGAAGTCTTGGCGTTTTTCACTGTCAGGCAATTCAAAGGCGAGTGGATCAGTTGAGTCAATAGATGAGACGTCGCTAGGCGCGGCCACGGCTTGACCTTCACTAATATCATCGGTGCTGTCAGACTGCTCATCTTTTAGCGTCAGTTCTGCTGCACTCATGTTGTCGGCAGCAGCAGCGTTCGGCGTAGCGTTTTGCTTTGAATCAATAAGTTGGTTCATGCGATCTACTGGCTTGGAGTTGTTCGCATTTGGTTTTACGGCAACAGCAGCAGCGCTATTAATTGAGCGACTACGATCTTCTTGTACGTCGAGGCTGACTTTCTTTGCGATACCAGGCATGGCGTCAGCTGTGCGTACTGGCAACGAGCGAGTATTGTCAGCGGGGGCGGCAAACGCGCTAACGCTAGCACTGACGACAGCGAGAGAGATAGCAGTAATAATAGGCTTTATTTTCATAATATTGAGTCACTTGTGGTTGCTACTAATGCGGCTATTATGCGCATAATTTGGTAGCTTCGCAAACTTTAGACACATCTTTTTTCATTTAAGGCTTGCTAAACGTCAACCGTTGACGTATTCACTACAATTGGGCAATAAGATAGCGAGGGTAGGTATTGAATTGTGCTTGTTTATTGCAAAGCATTCTCATTATTCGCGCTATTTTCATAAATACAAAATATCAGTATGAGTGCAAATATTGGCGCTACTTAGCGTTTGTGTCTATAATGTATGACCAAAATTTTATTTAGTAGATCAGCTTTTCTCAAAAAGCGATTTAACCCACTCGCATGTAGTCATTGACTATTTAGTCAGTGACACTGCAATCAGTAAGGTGCGATATGTCAGAAGACCAAACAATGAGCGCAGAAGAGTTTCAAAATCAATACTTCAATGAAGATGGCTCTCCGGCTCTCGAAGGCGATTTGGAGTACGATTTGGAGACTGGGCTTCTCGGTGAGGACGATCAATTTGCCAACTTGCATGCAGAGATGGAAGAAGCACGCGAGCAGCTGGTTAGTATTCGTGACTTCATTCGTTTTTCGGTCACGCAGTTGCGTAACTATGATGTGGTCGTTGCCCAAGGCACTACGGATGAGTTTGCTGAAGCAGCAGCGATTGTTTTGCACTCACTCTCTTTAGATTGGTCAGCGAATGAGCAGATTCTTGACTGCCGCTTGACCACCTCAGAGAAGCAGTTGGTGCTGAGCTTGTTAGAAGAGCGTATCGCTGAGCGTAAGCCGCTAAGCTACTTAATTAACTTGTCGTACTTCTGTGATTTGCCTTTTTATGTTGATGAGCGTGTTTTAATCCCGCGTTCACCTATCGCAGAGTTAATACGTCAGCAGTTCCATCCGTATTTTGAAGTCAGTGAGCTGGCCAAACCGCTTGGGGTAGGTGTCAATGAACAAACCGCGGCATTTTACGATCACGGTTTAGACGTTAAGCAATTGTCGCAGCCTGAACGCATTTTAGATTTATGTACTGGCTCAGGCTGTATTGCTATTGCCCTTGCGACGCGTTTCGTCGATGCACTGGTCGATGCAGCTGATATTGATAAAGGCGCGTTAGAGGTGGCAATGGTCAATGTCGATCACCACGACCTTGGTCATCAAGTGAATGTGATTGAGTCCGATCTATTTGCTAAAATTCCTGCTGAAAATCAGTATGAGCTTATCGTTACCAATCCGCCATATGTCGATGCGGCCATCATGGCAGAGCTGCCACCTGAGTTTTTATACGAGCCTGAACATGCACTAGCAGCGGGTCAAGATGGCTTGGATTTGGTTCATCGTATTTTGTTTGAAGCACCAGACTATTTGAGTCCAGAGGGATTGCTGGTCTGTGAAGTGGGCGATAGTGAATGGGCATTAAAACAAGCCTATCCTGAAATCCAGTTTGATTGGCTAAAATTTGCTCACGGCGGACATGGTGTTTTTGCGATTACCTATGATGAATTAATAGCTAGTCGTCAATTATTTGCTGCTTTTGTACAGCAGTTGGATGGTATTCAGTAGCCATATATACATAGTTATATGAGTTGGTAATGACCAGTAAAAATCACAGGCAGTTGGTCAAATAAGCAGCAGTCGCGTTTACTTGTTTAAGGATAGTTATGGCAGGCAATAGTATTGGACAGGTTTTTACGGTTACCACTTGCGGCGAGTCACACGGTGCAGGTTTGATGGCCATCGTTGATGGCGTGCCATCAGGATTAGCACTGTCTGAAGAGGATTTACAAGTAGATTTGGATCGCCGCAAACCGGGGACATCTAAGTATTCAACTCAGCGCCGTGAGTCTGATGAAGTTGAGATTATCTCTGGCGTGTTTGAAGGCAAAACGACAGGGACCTCTATTGGTTTGTTGATTCGTAATACCAATCAAAAATCCAAAGACTATAGCGAAATCAAAGACACGTTTCGTCCGGGTCATGCTGATTATACTTATAGTATGAAGTATGGTTTTCGCGACTATCGTGGTGGTGGTCGTTCATCAGCACGTGAGACAGCCATGCGGGTGGCGGCGGGTGCTATTGCTAAAAAGTATCTACAAGAGCGCTTGGGTGTACAAATTCGTGGTCATGTGACCCAAATTGGTAATGAATACAGTAACGTCCTAGAGCCAAGTCAAATTGATTGGGCATTTGTGAATAGCAATCCGTTTTTTTGTGCGGATAAAGAAGCCGTTGGTCGCTTCGAGACATTAATCGACAATCTTCGCCGCGAAGGTACGAGCTGCGGTGCTCGCCTTGAGATTATCGCCAGTGGTGTACCAGTCGGGCTTGGTGAGCCTGTTTTTGATCGTTTAGATGCCGATATTGCTCATGCCATGATGAGTATCAATGCAGTAAAAGGGGTTGAGATTGGCGACGGCATGGATGTCGCAGGACAGTTCGGGCACAGCTCTCGTGACGAGATGACCCCAGACGGCTTCACGGCCAATCACGCTGGTGGTATATTGGGCGGTATCTCGTCGGGTCAGGATATTCGTGTCAGTATTGCACTGAAGCCCACGTCTAGTATTACCACGGCTGGCAAAAGTATCAATACTCAGGGCGCGTCGGTCGATATGCTGACTAAAGGTCGCCACGACCCTTGTGTTGGTGTACGTGCCACGCCCATTGCTGAAGCCATGTTAGCGATCGTATTGCTCGATCATTATCTGCGCCATCGCGGCCAAAATGCTGATGTTCAGCCCCCAGTACAGGCTATTATGTAGCCAGCTCGTTTTAAACATATTAGCCCTTTTTCATTTCTAATGAATTATTATTAGAAATGAAAAAGGGCTTTTTTGTGGGGAGTTAAAAGCTAGTTGATAGCGTTTATGAAGTGCAATTGGTTTACTGATAAAAGTCTTAAGCCGCCAGCTGATACCTATCAATCGCCACGCATTGCTGATGTCGAAACACCAAGAGTAGCTGCTGGCTGGGAATAGCAAGCCAATGTCCAAAAGCAATACTATCAATCCCTGCACGCGATAAAGTCAGTAGGCAGTAATAACGATTATGACCTAAATAATTTTCTATGATTTGATTTTGCTGAGTAAGATTTTGCATTGCTTTGTCTACCTTTAATTTAGATTACGAAGATAAATAACGCTATCGTAAAATAAAGAGATAGAAAGTACGTGTAGCAATGATGGAAAATTAATGAATTGTCATTAAGAAGAAGTTTTTAAGAGATAATAAAAGGGTGTATTAAAACGGGATAAGATAGACCTTCTGCAAAGCCTTTACTTTTTAGCTAAAGGCAGAGTGATACTGACCATCACGCCAGAAAGCTGATGAATAGCGACACGATTATCATTATTTTCGATGACGTTATTAATAGCGACTTGACCACCATGATGTTCGATCACTTGCTTCACCAAGGTTAAGCCAAGGCCAGTACCTTTTTTGATGGTGCTGTGAGAAGCGTTCGGAGGGTTTGATTCAAAGCGTGGTACTGAGTTTTTATTGGATGCATCAGTTGTTGAGTAATTTGCTGAATGGCTTGTTAAATGATGAGTAGGCTGACTCTGATGCGATAAGCTAAAATAACGATCAAAGGCTTTATCAACCGCATAGTCAGGCAACAACTTGCCATCATTGAAGATATCGATGGTGACGGTTCGTGCGGTGCTGTGGAGGTAAATAACGACTGTATTTTCGGCAAAATAAATGGCGTTGTCTAGTACATTTTGCAGCACTTGCACCAACCAAAACTGGTCAGCAAAAACGCTGGTACTTGCCAAAATCTCTGGTGATAAAGGCGTGGTTTCAGTCAAGCATTTATCATCAATATATATTGTAATAGGCGGTAGATGCTGCTGTTGTAACTTAGCGGTATTGTCCTTTGTTAGACTGTGCAGTATTGGTAATAATGACGTCAATTGTCGATTAAGTTTAAAGGTTGGTTGCTCGATTTTGGCGAGCAATAGTAGACGGTCAATCAGCTGCTGCATTTTGATGCTTTGTTCGCCAATGGTTTGGATAAGCATCTGCCGATCATCTTTATCCAGCTCTTCATCCTCTAATAGCTCACTGCTGGCGCGAATCGCCGTGAGTGGGCTTTTAAGTTCATGAGTGAGGGTATGGACATAATCTGTGACATAGGCTCGATTTTCTAATTGGTGTTTCATAGATTCAATCGTATCAGTCAGGCTATTGAGTTCATGGCCTAAATAAAAATACGGTTTCTTCGTGTCTTCTGCCAGTGCGCTGGTATATTGGGTCACTAAGGTGATGCTTTGTTTGAGCCACCATGCTACCAATCCTGCTAAAATAAGCGCGGCGATACTGATGAGTAGAGCAGTAATAAACATGCGCTCGCGTGTTTTGTCCAAATATGGCAGCACACTAGCGACTGGCTTACCAACGCTGACGACACCTATCAGCTCGCCTGTTTCACTTTTTATGGGCTGTGCCACATACATTATCGTATTATCACGCTGACCATAATCTCGCGTTGTACTTCTTGCGCCGTACTGACCATTCAAGGTCAAATACACATCATTCCATCGACTATAATTTTGCCCTTCGTCATTATCAGGCGCGGGCAGTGAGTCGTAAATGACGACTCCTTTATCATCTGTCACATACACTCGAAAACTACTATGGCTTTTGTTTTTATATTTAGTTTTGATGGTTTTATGAGTCGCTGGCGCGCTGATAAAGGCAGTATCGAGCTTTGCTTGATAAGCATCATCGTATAGCTGCCCTGAGGACAATGGTAACTGCAAATTTGCCGCGAGAAATTTACTGGTATCCAGTAATGTATCTTCAATAACTTGCTGCGCGGTTGGCTTAACATAACCAAATAGTTGAGTAAACACGACCAAACCGCAAATGATCAAGACTAAAGCGACCGCCAACCAAATCCTAAAAAAAATACTCAGATTCAGCAATCGTTTGGGTTTAGTAGTTTGCTGCGCGGTGCCAATGGGATGCAGTTTTGCATACCAGTTGCTTTGATTGGTTTGAGCGTTATCACCCGCTTTATTATTCATATTTTAGAAGCGGTTTGAATTTATGATATAACCATATTAAGCTGGGCATAACGCATATCCTAGGCCACGATGTGTATGAATGACATCAATGCTAGCGTCGACCGTCGCCAACTGTTTACGAATTGACTTGATATGACTGTCTATCGTTCGCGCTAGGCGATGATCTGGATAGTCGCTCACCGCATGCAGGAGTTGTTCACGGCTAAAGACTTGATTGGGTGTTTGTAATAAGGTCAATAAAATCTTGCGCTCTGTATTACTAAGCTCAAGCTTTTGTCCTTGCCATATCAATGAATAGTTCAGTGGTTGGTAATGCCAAATGCCACATTGACAGTCAAACGTTAGAGCCTGACCGGACATGTTATTAGAAAACGTCTCATTAACGGTATTGTCAGTCGATGTGGTATGAATAACTGACGGGTGAGAAAGTAATTGCTCACGTCGCCAAATGGCTTTTAGACGAGCGACCAATTCTCGGGGACTAAAAGGCTTGGCACAATAATCATCACCGCCCATCTCTAAACCTAAAATACGATCAACTTCCTCACTGCGAGCTGTTAAAAATACGATAGGAATGTCTTTCAAAGCATCGATATCAGTGGTATGGCGTATTTGTTGGCACAAGCTCAAACCGTCACCGTCAGGCAACCCAACATCCAAAATGATGGCTGATAGATCGTGTGCTTCAGGACTATGTAGCATTGGTAGTACGCTGCTTGCATTATCCAGCCATGTGATATCCCAACCTTCACGCTTGCAAGTCACTTTAAGCGACATCGCGATAGCAGGATCGTCTTCTACTAATAAAATATGCGGGCAGGTACTCATAATAAACGCACTGTGACTAAAGTATGTGATCATCCTAGCATAGTTTATAATTCAACTGATAAATGGCGATTACCAATAAGATGAAAAATTGATGAAAAAAAACAGGGGGATGAAAATAGGTAAATTGTCTGAATATTCAACGTATAAGGTCGCTTAGCAGCACATTGTCTTGCTGTCCGTTGTCACTAACCAATAGAAGCTGGCTATAAAGTGATGGCTTGTCAAACGCAGCATTAAAAAAGACCGTCTTAGATGTGCTAAGACGGTCTTTTGGTTAAGGTAATACACTGTATTTTCGGTGGAGCATGTATCTTACGGGTATAATTGCTAGGCTAGGCTAGGTTAAGCCTTTGCAGTTGGCATAATAACTGACGGTTGCTGGCCAGTCTGAGAAGATGCCTTTGACACCAACATCTTGTGCCAGTACGTCGATAAAGGTCATCATATCGCCATCATTATTGATCGCATCATTCAGGCCGTTATAGTACCAGCCGCCGCCATTTGCTAGGGGGCCTGACCGCTCAAGCGACCATGTGAGGATCTCCAGTCCATTGGCTTTGGCTTGTATGGCAAATTCAGAAGGTGACAAATTGCCATTGCCATCGCTAGTGACCAGTAACCAAGAGGCTGGGGCAATGATATTGATGCCTCGTGCTTTAATATCGGCTAAAGAGTGCTTCCATGTGGTCGGGTCATTTTTATCAAAAGAGGCGCCCGCTGCCGTTTCATTACTATCATCAATTAAATAAACCGCATTGGCGCCAAAGCTTGGCTCGTTACGCAGCCAATAGTCGACATCTTCGATATTAAACGATTGTGGATATACATCGCTAGGGGCAACACCCGCTGCCTTATAGGTATCAATCAGCTGTTGACGATAATTGTCTAAGCTATAGCCATTAAAAGGCATGGATACAACAGGGGCTTTTAGCTCAGGGGTATGCTTCATACCCAAACTGCTGGCAAGTGCAATGTGTTCTTTTAATGTCAATAGTTTTCCATTTTGCGAATACAAGTCTGTTCGCCACGGTGCGGTGGCATTCATATAGTCGCTAATGGTTGTAGCCTGAGTGTTGGCGGCATCCATTTTTCCCTTTAGGCTCTGAAAATCATTTAAACTGATGTCTGAGGTTCGACATTCAATGTTTGATGCATTGGTAAGACCACCATTGGTGTCTATCATAGGTGGTACCGTACACTGACTGGCAAGCGGGGTTGCTACAATATTAGTCGTGGTATGCAAATCATTCTGTGCGTGACGGCAAACCAGTTCACCATCTTTGGTAAATGCTACATCACATTCTAATATGCCTGCTCCCATCTGAGCTGAAGCAACATAGCCATCATAGGTATGTTCAGGGAACTGCAAGGGCGCACCGCGATGCGCAATAGAAAAGTCTGTTTTGCTGGGCTGCTGAGTACCGCAAGCTAAAAGCTCGTCTTTGAGCGCGCCCTCATCCATGTCATTGACCAAATAGAATGGACGAAGCCCATAAGTATAAACCATAGACTGAACCGGTTCAGTGATTGGCGGCGTGACAGGTGGTACGGTGGTTACGATGTCGTTATCTTCTTCACACGCTATTAACAGAACACTACTGGCAAGCATGAGCGGTAAAAGAAGTTTTTTTGTCGGGCGGCTTTTACAAGCGCCTTGATGACGCGTCACCACTGAATTATGTAATATTGTCATGTAAACTGTCCTCAAGCAAAGGGCAAAATAAGAAGTAGGGTCTGACCATCCGTAGTACAGCACTTAAAGTATCAAAGGATGTTTAAGAAATGATGACAACTCAAGAGACGTTGCATTTTTGACTTTATTTACTTTTAAAATATTAATAACCATTAAGGATAAAATATGAGTGACTATTTAGACTGCGTTATTACCGAACACAATCCTGCACAAAAAAATATTGATCGTGCTGTGATTTGGCTTCATGGCTTGGGTGCGAGCGGTCATGATTTTGAGCCAGTGGTGCCGCAGCTAGGCTTGGCCGATGACATGGCCGTACGTTTTGTCTTCCCGCATGCCCCTAAGCGTGCAGTAACCGTGAATGGTGGCATGCTGATGCCTGCATGGTACGATATCTTTGAGATGAGCCTCGAGCGTAAAATCGATACCGCTCAGATCGAGGAGTCTTCTCAGCAAATACATGCTTTGATTCGTCGTGAAATGGAACGCGGCGTCGCTCCTGAGCATATTGTGATTGCAGGATTCTCACAGGGCGGGGCAGTGGCATACCATGTCGCATTGGGCTACCCAGAGCGTTTGGCGGGTTTAATGACACTCTCTACGTATTTGGCGACCAATGACACTATCGACTATAACGCTGCCAATAAAGACATGCCGATTCTGATTGAGCATGGGTCTCATGACCCAATGGTTCCTATAATTTTAGGAGAGCAAGCCCAGCAATTGTTGTCCGCTAAAGGCTATAATGTGGTTTATCATACGTACCCGATGGCACATCAGGTTTGCATGCCGCAGATTCAAAATAT
The DNA here is from genome assembly GCF_000471625.1 of Psychrobacter aquaticus CMS 56. Classification (GTDB taxonomy): domain Bacteria; phylum Pseudomonadota; class Gammaproteobacteria; order Pseudomonadales; family Moraxellaceae; genus Psychrobacter; species Psychrobacter aquaticus. The sequence goes on along the minus strand of NZ_AUSW01000034.1, from coordinate 360,841 downwards.
TGGTAAATGGCTAAATACTGTCTTGGCTTAAAAGATTGACCTGTAACGTAATGTAATACTGTTGTCATACAGGTTGAAAACTGCTCTATATATACTATATAATAATCGACCTTATTGGGGATGTTCTGGCTTCGACGCTGGTGATGAAACTCAATGATGCATGTCGAGAGTGTATGTCCTCTCGTTAATCAAACATATATTGTTATAGTCGCAAACGACGAAACTTACGCTCTAGCAGCTTAAACCCTGTTTACTTGGTTGCTGATCACCTACAGTTGGTCAACTAAGTTGAAGCGTCCGCATGTAGGCTCGCCACAAGGGATTGTCTCAATCGCTTGGGTTCAAAAGTAGAGAATCGGCTAATCCATCCTGACTGTCGGATCGGTGCAGACTAAAATCAAAGACAGAAACTAAACATGTAGATTCATGAGCGTAATGCTGGCGGACGCGGGTTCAACTCCCGCCATCTCCACCAAATATATTAAATAAAGTCAGTCACTTAGGTGGCTGGCTTTTTTTATGACATGATTTTGACATGATTGGCTGGCAAGAACATGTCAGTCAGTTGTCAGCTTGGATATCTCAAGCTTGTTCTGATCACCATGCAGCCAACGACCATATCGCTTAATGAGCATTTGTAAGCTATGGCCCAGTTGGTTGGCTACAAACACTGGGTTTACGTCTGACATGAGCAGCATTGTGGCATAGGTGTGTCTGGCATTATATGCTGGGCGATGTCTTACCCGCGTAGACTTCATTGCTTCAATCAATCTCATGCGGGCAGGTTTTTCATTGTAGAAAGGCTCATTCGTTTCTGGACATATCATTACATAGTCATCACTGAGCTTCATAGCGTCCAGTGCTTCAAGCGCTCGCTTCGACCGGTCATTCAAATAGACTTCACGCGCTGTATGAGTTTTAGTGACTTGTTTCTCAACGCCGCGCACACGGCTTTTATTAATAATCACTGAGCCATTAAACCAGTCAATATCTTTCCATCTTAGAGCGTTCAGCTCACTAGGACGGCATCCCGTCCAAAAAGCCACTTCAAAATACCAATAATAAAAATGGTCTTTATCGGTCAAATTTTTATCCAACCAGTTTAATAGTGCGTTCATTTCATCGCGGGTGAATGGGTCCGGCAGGCCTGATTGTACTTTTTTATTCTTAATCATCGCCATTGGGTTTTCTGCTGGCGTGATAAGGCGCAGTTCAATTGCTTTTTCAAATACGCCGCGCAGTGGTACCAGACAGTTATTAAACGTCTTATCTGATTTGAAATCTATGTCAGAGATGATGTCACGTATCAAATCAGACGTTATCTGATGAATAGGTATCAACGCCAAGTCTGGCATCCAATGCTTATTCAATGCACTCACATAGTCTTTTTTAGAGTCTGTATTGGCTTCGCAGTGCTTCAGATACTTTTGTGCTATTTCTTGAAATAATGCGCCATCACCAACGATAACGCTATCATCATTAACTATTTCGCCTTTAGCGCTGGCGAGGTCTGCTTCTGTGAGCACACCCCATTCGGCTTTGGTGATTAGGTCACGTCTAATTTTAGCAGCTGCCTTGATGCCCTCCGCAGTGATGGGGTGTGGGAGCGTGACGTGATAGGACTTACCGTCTCGTCTAAAGTAGATCTGGATACGCCCCGATCTAAGCCGCACGCCTTGCGGTAACGTATGTCTGCTTGCTGCGTCATCCACTTGTTATATCCTCTTATTGAGTAATACAGATTACCAGCTTCTTTCATCCAAACAACGTTTTCTGGCCATGCTTGCTTACGGTGAGTGAGTTTTTTCTCATCGATACCTGTCAGGGCTGCGAACTGCTTGGCATCCATCCAATCAAGCGGCGTTAATCCTGATTGGTGGAGTAGGTCGATAATGGCTTGAGATTCATTTTGCATTTTCAATCACCTCAATTAATGATAGTTCAAGCTTATAAATCTTATACTTATGATCAGATAACAACTTTCGGCTTTCCATCAATGCCTTGTATTTCTCAGACACGCTCTGGTTGAGCCATTTAATTGCAAGCTTGGCGTTATTTATTTCGTAATCTAATAACTCTTTTTCGCTTTCAAAGTGAGTGTTCGAGTAAATTAAGATGCCATCATCAGTTACGTTTGGAAAGTCTAGGCTGTCCGTGATAGCAGTTTTTATGTCACCTTGATCATCCGCATAATAAAGAGTGATAGGCTTGCTGATTTCATCAGAGCCATTCCAGAAGTAATTACGCTGTTCTTTGGTTAGAGACTCAAGGCCTTTACATATTTTTTCTAATTCTGTGTCTTTTGGTCTACCACCTAACGCATAAGATAAATGACCAGTATCAACGTTCAGGGATACTAGATTGTTGATATATGCAGAGGCTATACAGATGAAGCCTTCCTTTGCGTGTACAGCCCTAGGCGTACCTAGATATTTTTGCAACTCTCTAGCTTTCACAATCACTCTCCTTATCCAATCGCATGCCCATCACAACAAAAGACCTTTCACCGTCATTGGCATACATAAAGTTTTCACCATCGTCTTTAGTATGGACATGCAATATAGTTTCACCCTTGGTGGACATACCAAACAGTGCTTCTAGTACATATATGCGCTGAAATCTACTGCTACCGTCTTTCGGCATCAATTGGCCGTAGAAGCCATTTTGTACATATAAATCTGATGCAGTTACTTCACTGGCTGGATTAAACGCTTTACGCGCTTGTTTGATCATAAGTACTTGCGGCTTAAATCCGTCGGGTATCGCAACGTCAGTTTCAACTGGGGGTATATTATTAATATCTAAACTTCTGGCAATCTCGTAACGACAATAAACCCCGTCATCTAGCTTGCAGGGTGCTGCGTGCATACGGTGTCCATCTGTTGCGTAAGCATTACCATTTGCAACATGAATGTACTCTAGGTAAGGTCGCTCGGTGCCTTTACAATCATCATTTGTAGCCAAGCATAGCCAATTAAAATCATTTTCTTTGATAAACTTATCCATGACTATCTCCGTCCTTCAAATTTAAAAATATTTACGCTTATTTATGACCGTGGTTCCAAACTCTTACTGAGCTTTCATGATGTATCTGACAATCAACACAGCGCTTCACATTGCCCATTGCTTGGCGTATAGCCGGTATATCCTCACCGCATGATATGCACTCAGGGAATGATGGGATGTCGAATACCGGCAATACCCTAAGACGCGCTGTCATCTCAGCATCTATGCGCTCACCAGCGCGATCTATATCATCAGCCATTAGCCATCTACCTTTTTAAATTAAATTACCGATAAGAGTATTGTTGATTGCCAACATCAATCGCGATGCTGGCAGGTCTTAACTATAGACAATAAAGATTATTTACGGCGCAAACGTCCCAGCATAAACAGGTAGATCATCAGGTACGGCCGTCTTAATCATTTCAACAAATTGCTTGGCCTGTTCGTTTAAGAGTTTGTGCTCGCCCACGATACGAACACCAAATCGGACGTTTTCGTCATCTGTGAGCACAGATAAACGGGCAGTTATGTCTATTGCTGGCAAGTCGTCATATGCTGGTGTATGCATGACAATGAAGCCGGGTAACTTAACCGCTGAGTCTGCTTCGATATGTTCCAGGGCAGACTTGGTTGAGCTCATATCACGTACATCACTAGTCATTTCACGTGCTGTCTTGATAGTCACGCTACGGAAAGCGTTGATAGCGGCTGCCATACTCATAGCGTCACCAACTTCACCATCGACTGACTCATGAAAAGATAAGCAGTAAGCATAATCTTGCACAAACTCGATAAGACCTTTTTGATTGAGTCTCTGACTACTCCGCAACGAAGCAAACTCATGTGTTATGTTCAAAACTAGGTTAGCAGTGTCATCTGCATGACCAGCTACCGCTTCATTGCCTAGATTGAATATGGCCTGACATGCCATTTGATTGATATGGTTATTGTCCACGAAGCATTTATCAGCACTGCCACGCTCAATCACATAATCAGAAAACGCTTGCAATGATTTTGTTTTGAACGTGCCACGGAAACGATCACGATGCTCTTGACTGGCTTCGGTATTTTTTAAGACATAACTTTCAGGTATGGTTATTAACGAAGGTGCTTTAGGGTTTTTGAGGTTCATATTGATACTTTGCACGAGTCTAGCGACGGTTTGCGCGTTATTAACATCTGACATTTTGAAATCCTTAATAATAGGCTTGGTTGGGTTGACTGCTACCGTTATTCGGCAGCAGTGTGGTTGGCGAACAGGTCATGCTGATTCTCAGGGTATGAGCTCAGACGACCACCTTTGTTGACATACATGAGCGTATCGCTTGGCGTTAGCTCTGCACGATGACCGCGGCTTGCTTTTGGTGCTTTATAAGACAGATCACATTCCATCTCTACTTGGTTGTCAGCCTTCGATGGCGCAAACCGTAGCTTGATGGTTACCTCGCCTTTTTTACCGTGAGTAGCGACACTTTCAGCGACATCTGATAGCACGTGTCCAAGTTGCTTGGCGAATACACCGGCGTTAAGTTCGCCTACGAAGTTTTCTGCATTGGTTGAGATAGTCATAAGACTTTCCTTTTTTTAGGTTAGGTTGTTTGGACTGGCTCACCTGCTGGCAAGACAGGGTTGGAGTTAATTGTCAGCGTAAGCATTAGATATAAAGAGGTTGGCATGTCTTGCTGTTTCTGCCTGCCGAGATGCTTCATATACTTCTTCGTCAAAGCCATTCATTGGATCAGTGACGTAGTAGTCTTCGTCATCGCTGGCTAGATATGCCTTATGTTCAGCAATCATCGCGTCATGAGCTGATTCCTGACGATCAAAAGCCTTATTGATTTGTTGCACGCCAGCCGTTGCTGCGTTGATGTTAATGATCAATAGCGCGACAACTGCTGCGTTGATGCCAATGATCAATAGCGCGACAACGCCGATGCTGGCTAGAAAATCTTTGATTGAGTTCATAACAGTTACTCTGTGTCGATGTGATGATTAATTATGAACCATAGGTTCTTAAGTGTCAATCAAAATATGAACCATCAATACATTTTATGTGAACTAATAGGAACTAATGACACAAAAAAACCGCCCAAATGGACGGTTTTATTTATTTATCTGCTATTAATCCCAGTCTAATGCCTCACGATACACGCACCAACCTAATGGCAAAGTATCGACTGGCTTGGCGTGCTTTAAAAAATGGCATATCCATACGTATGCCCAATCATTAGTATTCGACATATTTACCCACCACTTTACCCACTAGATTGCATTCACCCATCGGCATCATTCTTTGTTCAGGCCAGTTTGGGTTAAGAGGTCTTAGATACATATCATCCGATGTCTCACCTAGTACCAACTGCTTGAACGTCGCTTCTTTATCATCATTGCACTGCACGATAACAAGATCGCTATCTTTGAGCGCAAGGAAGCCTGTCTGTGGCTCCACGTAGATAATCTCACTAGGTTTGAATTCAGGTAGCATACTTTGACCTTGTACACGCAATGCGAAGCCAAACTTGGAGAGATTAGCTGGTCTCGGCGCTTGACCTATAGCATCTTCAAATGTCACAGCCTCTACGTTAGACCAACTTCCTGCTGCAACCCAACTCAATATAGGAACCATAGAAGACTGGCTAGTCATCCTTACAGCTGTAGTGCCTTCTGGTGTTGGGTAGTCGGTACCTTTATCTTGATTTTCTATATCTCTTATCTTTTGCATCAAGTCGTCACGGCTTGGCTTAAATGTCTTTTCACCCTGTCCAGCAGCCAACCAGTTAAAGTTAACACCTAAAAATTTGGCTAGCAACTCTATGTTGTGATGATCAGGAAGTGTTTCGGCTTTCAGCCATTTGTTAATAGCTCTATCAGAGATATCGAATCCCGCTTCTCTTTTTAATCGCTGAGCACTGCCGCGCTGTGGATAACCTTTCTCAGTCAGAGCATCGTTCAGTCTTTTTGCAAATGCAGTTTTTGCGTCATCTGAACTATTCATCTCTTATTCCTTATGAACCGTTTGTTCAATTGTATTTCCTATTGAATGAAAAGTCAGTACCTGTTAATATGAACCAATTGTTCTTAAAATAGGAATTCAGCCATGCTCGAACAGTCTCTAAAAGATTTCATAAACAAAGAATGCGGTGGTATTCCTGCGGTCGCTAAAAAGGTAAAGCTAAGCGAGAGAGCTATTTATAAGTGGGCATCAAACGGCTCTTTACCTCGCACTGAGTATTCTGATGAAACCAAATACTCTAAAGCGCTTTCTGATATTTCAGGTGTTCCAGTAGATCAGATTAAAGAGTCTTTTAAACCTCGTTCTTGTTAGTTAGATAGTACAACCAACCATTCATCAACAACACGTTTTTAAATATAGGTAGGACACGATGGACGTAATAGACGCAGCCCACAAGACAGTACATAACCCTAAGCATGGTGGTTCAACAGCCATTGCCGCACGCATGGGTATGTCGAGCACCGTATTAAACAACAAGGTCAATCCAGCGACCAACACACACCATCTACGTTTAGATGAAGCGCTGACCATTATGGAATATACCAATGACACGAGCATCATCCAAGCGATGGCCCAGCGTCTTGGTGGTGTGTTTTGTAAAGTTGATGGTGAGGCGACGCAGGCAAGCATACTCATGACTGCATTATCTACGTCAGCATGCCAGGGCGACATCATGAGTGGAATGCAAAAAGCATTAGAAGACGGTTGTATCGATTATAAAGAGCATGACGCTCTACAAACGACAATACAGAACGCCATCGTCGCGCTTCGCACATTGAGCGTTCAAATCACAAAACATTGTGAGGGGAATTGATCATGCCAGCAAAAAATTGCAACAACTGCTCTTATTGCAAAAGCATCGCTGCCGTAGAAGTCACTGGTGATGAGCTTGCTATTAAGCGCGAGTTCGAGCGCATCGAGCGCAATCAGAAGATAAGTGATTTGGGTGACATGCTAGAAGCGATTGATTACCTGAAGGACAAACAAGCAAAAAGCCCATCAACGGACATTGATGGGCTTTAGGTATTTCTGCAAAACAAACATTTAGAAAAGGATTATGACATGCAATTACTAACTATTCAAGAACATAAAGATTTGAAGCAGGCTGTATCAGCACGTGAGCTTTATGATTTTTTACAACCAACTGAGCGTTTTGCTAGCTGGTTTGATCGTCAGTTGCAATATGGATTTGTTGAAACCCAAGATTATTTAGGGTGTGAAGTATTTAACGCCCTAGCAAGACAAACGCTTTCGGACTTCTATGTCTCTACTGACATGGCTAAAGAAATATCAATGATTCAGCGTTCAGACAAAGGCCGCCAAGCGCGTCAGTATTTTATTGAGTGCGAGCGCAAGGTTAAATCAGCCGTACCGTCTGCACCAGTAATACCACAAAATTTTGCTGATGCCTTACAACTAGCAGCAAACCAAGCACGCCAGCTTGAACTCGCTAAGCCAAAAGTACTTCATTATGACAACGTCGTTGAGCGTGCTGGCTTGTTGAATGCCACGCAAGTCGCTCAAAAGATTCGTTTGTCAGCTGTTGCCATGAATAAGGTACTTGAAGAGCTTGGCGTCTATAACAAGGCTGTGAAGCGTTCGCGTGTATTCCAGCAATGGTTTATCGATAAAGGGTTAGGTGCAGTCAAACAGACTGAACAAGGCCATTCACAAGCTCTATTCACCAAGCGCGGCGAAGCATGGATCATCGAGCGCTTAATCAGTGAAGGAGTGGCGTAATGCATTTTTATATGTTCAATCCTGCTGACTTCAATAACTCAGCACGTCACTTATCATTGCCTGAGCGCGCTATTTATCGTGACTTGATAGATATGTACTACAACACAGAGCAGGCTATTGATACCTCAGATATGGACAGCTTAGCCCGTCGTCTACTGTGCACCAATACAGAGTATCGCGCTTCTTTAGAATATGTGCTTGATGAGTTCTTTATCAAACGTGGTAAGCGTCATCACCATCATCGTATCGATAGAGAGATTAAAAACTACAAATTCAAAAACAGTAACGCAAGTGGTAACGCTGTAACGTTTGATGTAACGCAAGGTGTAACGCTCGGTAACGCAACACGTAACGTTACGTGTAACGATGATGAAATACCAATGACTAATGCAGAGCGTACACGCAAGTCTCGTCAAGACAAACGCAATATGATTAACGCCCTTACTAGTATAGGTGTTTCGGTTGATAAGGATATTAAGGCTGCCGACCTAAGAGATCTATATGCAACTCACGCCGACAGTATTACAAGTAACGTTACAACCGATGTAACGACAACTGTAACGAATGACGATGATGCGTGTAACGGTGGTAACGCAAAAAATGCTGCTATAACTACAAACCATGAACCAGTAACCAATAACCATAAACCAGTTAGTGAGAGTGACGCACACACAAACGCTGGCGAGGGAATTGTGGATAAATCTAATCATGGTTCTGTGGATAACTCTACTGATGATAATCAACCATCAGACAGCCAACCAGCACCAGTTGAATTATCACAGCCAACTCAATCATCAGCCAACCAGCCAGCAACCAAAGCTGACTTGATACGTGACCAACGTGCTGACGATATCGAAAACTGGGAAGCACCAACCATTGATGAAATGCGCGGTGAGTTATTTAGAGCTGGCAAGATGATGCAACTTACCGATGACCAGTATTCGCTGCACGTAGAAGACTTCAAGGCTCATTACGCTGAGCAGGCATTACTTGGTAGAGCACTAGCAACTGAATCAAATCGCAAGGCTAAGCTTCGCAAATGGCTGATGAGTGAAGTTGACAAGCAAGCAGCAAACCAAGCCCGTCAGGAAAAAGCTAAGGGCCGTTTCTCTACAGATAACGAAGAATGGGGCACTACTGCAAACAAAGGCAGTTCAAATTTTGATAGTGACTTACCACCTGTATTTCACCCTAGCCATGCCAAACCAACCATCCAAGCCAAACGTGATCCAAGCGTGTCGGTCGTGGTGAATGGGTTGTGGAAAGAGCCGTTGCCAAACATGAGCGTACAAGAAACGTATGAATACATCGCTAAAAAGCAAATGCCTGGTGAGATGCAAGACGAAGCTTACGACAGATTATTAAACCAAATGAAGGAGGCGGTATGAGTATCAAGACCATTACAGGCGCTATCACAGAAAACAGAGCCAACGGCAAAGTAGTACGCACAGCTGAGCATATCAGTAGCACCAAAGTCGCAGTCACTTATACCGATGGCAGCAAAGTCGATATGACAGCCGATGTATTCAAGACGATGCATAAGGTTGTTGAGAGATGAATACCGATAGCAGACCATTGGCGCAAAGAACATTCGAGTCAAGACACTCAGCACCACGTCATATCGCCAATTTAAGCCCTAACCGTGTAAGTGCAGCAGACATAGCGGACTTAACAAACACGCACATTAGAACGGCACAGAAGATGCTTAAAGATTTGACAGAATGGGGTTATTTAATTGCAGACAAACGAATTGGCGGCTGCAATCCAATCGGCTATAAGTTAAATGAAGAAAAACGTGGGGGCTTAGAGATATGATATTGATTGGTATTGATACAGGCGTTAAGACAGGTATAGCTGTGTCAATAGAGGGTATTTTGCATCGCGTAGAGTGTATGACAATTACTAAGGCAATGCAGCTAATTATTGATAATTACCCAGCATCGAATACTAAGATTTATATCGAAGATGCAAGGCTATGGATAGGCTTTAGTGGTAAGAACAAGCAAACGGAATCTAGGCGCCAAGGCGCTGGTAGTGTTAAGCGCGATGCCAAGATATGGCAAGACTGGTGCAAAGAGAATGGCTATCAAGCGGTATTTATCAAACCAATGGGTAAGGGACTTAAGAAAACAGCGGAAGAATTTAAAAGAATAACCAAGTGGGCTGGTCGAACTAATGGACACGCTAGGGATGCTGGATTAATTGTATTTAGGTTATGAAGCCATTTTAAAAAAGTACATGCCACGCTTAATGTTATTTTCTATGCCGTACTTCATTGTTGCGAGGGATATGCCAGCAAATTTAGCGGCATCGGTCATGCTGGCGTGTACTTCAACAATGGTACCGCCCACATTAACCCTATAAACAGTTTTGCCTGCATAGTTATTCTTTTTCTTGCTATTGGATATTTTATGCCTTGAGTTTTTGTCGTATACCTTGCCAAAGATAGAGCTGGAGTGTTTTTTGATAACCCTTTCAATAGTAGTTATATGTACGCCGTATGAACTTGCAATATCTGAAACTGATAAGTTTTTTCTTAATTCTAGTATTTCATTGAGGTTTTCTGGCGTTATTTTGGAGTTTCCATTGCCAAACCCAGAGTTTCTTAGCCTATTGCGCTCTACAACTTCGGGGCTATGCTTAATCCCTAGGGTATTACCAGCATTCTTACTAATGTTATAAGCGGGTTTTAGTGTATCTAAATAGAATTGCTCGCAGGGCAGTAAGTTATCTTGTGATGTGATTTCGATAATTCTGTATGAAAAATTTTCTGATCCGTGTTTATTAAAAGATCTTTGGAGAAACAAACTATGGTGAGATCCTTTTTTAAGGTCATTGAAGTGCCGCTTAATCCTGCTTTTTATATTAATAGAGGAACCTATGTATATTTTGTTATTCAACATGTTTCTTATTTCATATATTCCGGAATTCATTAGGCATCCTCACATAACAACCAATTGCTAGGTATTTATTTTAACACGGTCTGGTTAGTAGTTATTAAAGGAGGCTTATGAAAAACTATCAAGTGATATGTGGCAACTGTTATCAAGTTATAAAATTTGTAATCAGTGATTTAGAGCTTAGACCACGCCCTGCTAGCAGTGATTACCCTAATGGTTTTTTAATGATCAGGTGCTCAGATTGCGATTACCTTAACCCACCATCGGGCATGCTGGATTATGAATTAATACAAACAGAATGGGCGGATTATGCCACCAACTCAGATTAAAGGAGCAGATGATTATGGACTGGAAATATTGGCCAGAATGCTGGCATGCACTAATGGCGATGATTTATAACGTGGTATTAGTATTGGCTGTATCATGGGTTGTGCTATCTCTATATAAGCTATCAGGCTCATTGTTAGTATTACTTGGGTTCTTGGCGTTGTTAATGGTTGCAAGAGTTGGTTTTAAACGTGATTGATATTGAGGGGATGGCGATGTGTGGTATTGATAATAAGACTGGTTGGGTTGATAAAGAAGGTGGAGCGATTAAGGTACTGCATATTGATGCTGATAAAGGAGAGGTTAGGTTTAAATGGCCTAATAATGAAAGCCGTAAAAAAGAAAGAGTTGTGTCTATTGAGAAGTTCCTCAGTTACGCTGTGCCAGTCGACCAAGCTCAAGCAGCGGTAGATGAAACTGTGGTTAAAAAGGAGTCGCCATCACACGTTTGGATTGATGAATTGCCTAACAACTTTGGTCAATCACCAAACCTGCAGCTATCAAACCAAGGCTGGCTTGAGCAAGGCATGCACGCTAAGACTGTGAAGTTTAATATTGGTGCTGGCGGTCTACCTCCTGAAGTAAACTGGGAAGACCATTGTGCCGCCATTGCTCTGATTGAAGACAAGCCAGCCAAGTCGCTGGCAAGTATATTGCTGTGGGGTAGTGATGCCAACTGGGATTGGTCACGGCACTTTGATGAGGTGGTAATATATCTAGCAGCTAAGATGGTCGAGCGCTGTAAGAAGGATGGTCGTTCAGAACCGCAGGCATGTACTCACAGCCTGTCTGAGCTGGCACGGCTGATGGCACGCATGGTATTACATTTTGAATTGTATGAGCTGTGGGATATATATACAGTGAAAGGTCGGTTGCAGTTCTGCGGTATTGAGGTTAATGCTAGTACATATACAAATGTATGGCTGACTTACCAAAGACAGATGACACACGATCTATTCGATATGATTGGGCGGATTGATTACTCTATTGGTAATTATCGCGCCCAGCTTAATAAGGTGGATGATAACGCTTGACCCATGCTGCCCGAATGGGGTAGTATTTGTCATACTGGCTTCAGTTGTAAGTAGAGCCAAAGAAATAAAAGACGATAGGTTTAATAGCCGGTCGTCTTTTTTTATGCCTGATTGATTTAGCCACAGTCAGCACATGCCATAGAGATACCCGCTAGCAGGTGGCACTGCAAACCAAATCGAAGTCTTCACTGACTGATGCACGTTGCATGTGGCGTGTAGTCATCATGATGTGTTGGCGCCTTCTTGCAATGTTCCTTACCCACGTTAGAAATAGCGTGGGCTTTTTTATGTCCCGAATTTAGTAGGTATTATTATGAGAGAGATTAAAGGTCACATCATTAACCCAACTAATGACGCATTATCATTGGTAGCGATGGATGAAAAAGGGCAGGGCAACGCCAATCATCATTATCAAGTAACGCATGACAATAGCACGCTAGTTGATGTTCGTTTTCAAAACGGTCCTATTAACGAGCATGGTGTGAATGGCTTAACAAATGAAGTGTTGCTTGAGATTGTTGCGGATCGATTGCGCGGTTTTCAAGATGGTGAATATCGTTGCAAAGAAAATGCCTGCGCGTTGACTCATATTGAAGAAGCGCAGCACTGGTTGCAACAACGAACTATTGAGCGTATGCGTCGTGGTGTAGAAGGCACACATAAAAAGTAGCTATTACTTAATACGTGATAATACCTAATCTATTTACCCACGTTAGAAATAGCGTGGGCTTTTTTATGTCTAACGTTTGGTCATGGAGTTGCTGTCATGTTGTACGAATACTCAGGCAAAGAGCTCTATGACAGCTACGACAATGCTGAGACTCCTACACTCAAGGCGCATCAACGCAAGCTGTTGCAAGACCGTGCTGACCGCGGCAACACAGAAGCTAAGCAGCTCATTAAGTTTATCGAAGCCAAGGATGATAAGTAATGCCGTCCACACCTTGCCGTCAATACCGATGCCCAAACCTAACCACTCGTAAAGACAAAGGATACTGTGATGAGCATGCAGACCAACGCAGCAACTGGACCAAGCGACCAGACCGCAAAGGTAGTACCACAGCACGCGGTTACGGACACGCTTGGCGTAGGCTTCGCGAAGAAGTACTACGCCGTGATGGCTATCTATGCGTATCTTGTAGCAAGTCAGTCAGATACGTGCCAGCAACCGACGTCGACCACATAATTAACAAGGCAAATGGCGGTACCGACGAGCTTAAAAACCTCCAATCGCTCTGTAAAAAATGCCATCGAACCAAAACGGCCAATGAATAAAGGGGGAGGGTACATCAATCCTTCAGCCAGAAGCCCCTAATGACCGCCCCCTAAAGTACATTTTTACGAGCGTTGAATTAAAAGTTTGCCCTATTGACGGACTAAGGATTTTTTGATATGGGAGGAATCGCATCGGTACCAGGTCGCGGCCGCAAGGCTGATCCTAGAAAATCGAAAAATAAAAATATCAACGTTCCAACATTTAGCGAAGTGGTCGACATTGAGCCGCCCGAATATATGAGCGATTTAGAATTTGCACCAATGATCTGGCGCTCGATAGTTCCAGAGTTGCTTGAGAATGAGTTGCTAAGAATTACTGACATGCATAACGTCGAAGTTTTTTGTATGGCTTATGACACTTACCGTAAAAGCCAGATGGAGCTTGCAAAAGAAGGTGTTACGGTTCTTGGCGCATCAGGTAGTCCAATTAAAAATCCAGCATTAACCGCACTCAATGAGGCAGCAAGACAGATGGCAACTTTTGGCAGCTTACTAGGATTAGATCCTTCATCTCGTCAAAGACTGACTGGCGCTGGCGATAAAAACCAAACCAATCCATTTGCTGGTGTGCTGAATATGTGACTGCTCAAGCGAGATAAATATGGTCGATTATCCTAATGTTGATATCGCCAATAAGTGGGCAAGAGCAGTCATCAAAGGCAAAATTGCAGCATGCAAATGGGTAGTTCTGGCTTGCCAACGTCACTTAGACGACCTAAAAGCATCAAAAAAACGTGACTATCCATACAAATTTGATCCAAAAGCAGCCGAAAAGAAGATTCTTTTTGTTGAGTTGCTACCTCATACCAAAGGTGAATGGGCTTTAAAGCGCTTAAAAATCCAGTTAGAGCCATGGCAAAAATTTGGTATCGCGGTCACATTCGGGTGGATGCGTAAAAAAGATGGGTTCAGGCGCTTCCGTGAGTCCTATTGGGAGGTGCCACGTAAGAATGGTAAGTCAGCAATTGCTGCCGGCGTCGCTCTCAATATGTTTGCAAACGATGGCGAGTTTGGTAGCGAGGTTTATTCTGGTGCTACAACTGAGAAGCAGGCATGGGAAGTTTTTAAACCTGCTCGTTTGATGGTATTGCGGTCGCCTGCTTTGGTAGCAGCAACCGGCATACAGATTAACGCGGCCAGTCTTGAAAGACCTGATGACGGTTCTTTGTTCGAGCCAATTATCGGTGATCCACCAGACGGTCAGTCACCACATTGCGCCATCGTCGATGAATACCATGAGCATCCTGATAGTCGTCTCTATGACACGATGCAAACGGGTATGGGTGCGCGTCGCCAACCAATGATGTTTGTCATTACCACAGCGGGTCATAATATTGAAGGCCCTTGCTATGAGCTTCGCAGTCGTGTGCAAGATATGCTGCTTGGCAATGTGCCAGATGATGAATTGTTTGGTTGGATATGGAGCATCGATGACGGGGATGATTGGACGGACCCAAACGTACTGATCAAAGCAAACCCGAATTATGATGTGTCCGTATATGCTGACTTCCTAGCATCGCAGCAAACCAAGGCTATTAATAATGCAAGCCGTCAAAACTCTTTTAAGACCAAGCACCTAAATGTTTGGGTATCTGCAAAATCGGCTTTCTTTAATATGGAACATTGGCGCGCCTGTGCTGATGACAGTTTAAATCTTGATGATTTTTCAACAACACCTTGTGTGATGCCAATTGACTTGGCTTCCAAGATTGATATTGCTGCACGCATCAACTTATTTTATCGCTATGAAGACGATGGGCGACTGCATTACTACTGCATATCGCCATGGTTTTATTTACCAGAAGATACGGTTTATAAGGGCGATGAGAAGCAAGCCATCGAGCGGTACCAGAAGTGGATGAATCAAGGTTTGCTTGAAGTTCATGATGGTGCTGAAAACGACTTGAATGCTATTGCTGATGATCTGGTGGCTGATGCGGGCAACTTCCCATTGACCGAAGTTCCTTATGATGAGTGGGGTGGTTTCCAAGTCGCCGCTACTATTGAAGAGGCGGGTTACGATGCTGTCAAAATACCTAAAACTGTTAAGTCTTTTTCTCCTGCTATGCGTGAATTAGAAGCTGCAATGAAAGGTGGACGGTTTCATCATGATGGCCATCCAGTCTTATCTTGGATGATTGGCAATGTGGTATCGCGTGAGGATGCAAACAACAACGTTTTCCCGCGTAAAGAAACCAAGTACAAAAAGATTGATGGTGCTGTTGCACTGTTAATGGGTATCAGTCGTGCAATGGTGCTGGCTGGTGACAACGGTGCAAATAGCTTAGATAATTTTACAAACAATCCAATTATGGTGGGTTTATGAGAAAGAAAATAGGCCCTATTAGAGCCGCAATATTGGAGTTTATGGGTGTACCGCATCAAATAACAGATTTAACCAGCAGTCAGATACTCAACTTGATGGGTGGTAATAGTACATCAAGTGGAAAGCATGTGACTGTAGACAGCGCATTACAGTTGTCGACGGTATGGGCGTGTACGCGCTTGCTCAGTGAAACAATATCAACGCTACCCATCAAGGTATATCAAAACAATAAGGACGGTAGCCGAACAGTAGCCAAGACTCACCCTTTGCATAAGTTACTTTCGCAAAAGCCGAATGCTGAGTATACACCTAGCCGTTTTATGTTGATGATCATTGCGAGTATCTGCCTATGGGGAAATGCTTATGTTGAAAAGATTTACATTGGTACGCGCTTGGTTTCTCTTGACATTTTATTGCCTCAAACAGTACGTCAAAAGAGATTAGAGAGCGGAGCTCTTGAATACAAAGTTATCAAAAATGGTAAAGAGCGAGTTATATTTGAAGATGCAATGATGCATATTCGTGGCTTTGGTATTGACGGCTTGGCTGGTTTGTCACCAATTGCACAAGGTCGAGAAACCGTTGGTAGCGCAACAGCTGCTGATCAATCTGCAGGTAAGTTTTTTAAAAAGGGCATGCAACCTTCTGGTTTTTTAAGTACTGATATGCAGCTCAAAACTGATCAGCGTGAGCAGATTAGAGACAACGTTACCAAATATGCTTCAAGTGAAAACGCTGGTCGCATCATGGTTCTTGAGTCTGGTATGAAGTATCAGAACATTACGATGAATCCAGAAGCGGCACAGTTGCTACAGACGCGAAGCTTTAATGTTGAAGAGATATGCCGCTTGTTTCGTGTACCGCCATTCATGATTGGCCATATGGATAAGTCATCAAGTTGGGCGTCATCAGTTGATGGTCAATGGCTTCAGTTCTTAACTAATACTTTGCGTCCGATACTAGTCAATATTGAACAAGAGATACGCCGGTGCTTATTAAGTCCTCTTGATGCTGACAATATTACGGTCGAGTTTTCAGTTGAAGGGTTATTAAGAGCGGATAGTGCTGGACGTTCTGCTTACTATAACTCAGCATTAAATAATGGATGGATGAGCCGCAACGAAGTACGACGTCTTGAGAATCTACCGCCTATTGAGGGCGGTGATAAATATACAGTGCAGTCTGCTTTGATTGGGATTGACCAAGTGGGCACAAATTACGGAGCAAAAAATGAACCGACGCAGTCAACTACCTAAGGCGCCAGAACAGAAACATCGTGCACAGGCCCACACAGATGTTACACCCAAAGCGCTTGAGCTGTGGGATGGCACTATTAAAGCCGCGGATACGAGTGAAGACGATAATGTCATCAATATTTTAGATACCATCGGCTATGACTGGTGGACTGATAGCGGTACCACAGCCCAGCGCATTAATGCGGCACTTCGTAGCATAGGGCGTAATAGTGATGTCATCGTCAATATCAATTCACCAGGAGGCGATGTCTTCGAAGGTTTGGCAATTTATAATTTACTACGTGAGCATAAAGGCCGAGTAACTGTCCGAGTTCTTGGAGTGGCTGCTTCAGCAGCCTCGTTCATTGCAATGGCAGCCGATGAGTTGCAGATTGCACGTGCTGGTTTCTTTATGATCCACAACAGTTGGACTATCGCTGGCGGGAACCGTAACGACTTACGCGACATTGCGGACTTCTTAGAGCAAATCGACACTACGATCGCTGATGTTTATCACGTTCGTAGCGGTATTGATGCAGATGAGTTGTCTATTCAAATGGATGCTGAAACATGGATCGGTGGCAAGAAGGCTGTTGAAATGGGATTTGCTGATGGTTATCTCGACTCAGATGTTATTACCAATGACGTAGACAACAAGCACACTTCAAACGCTGTCCGTAAGATTGACCGTATGATGGCCATGCAAGGTATCCCGCGGAGCGAACGCCGTGAATTATTTGCAGAATTAAAACAGGGTACGCCAGACGCTACTCAAAACAGTACGCATGACGCTGCTGACATAAAAAACTTGGTCGAAGATTTGCGCGCTATTGCCGCTAATCCCTACCAGTTGAAAGACTGACCTCAACTCAAACCCAACTTAATTATTACCTCATATTCCACCGTCTGGTGGTTTTTCTGTTTTTGGAGACAGACAATGTCAGATTTAAATATTAAAGCGGAACTTGAAGCTGTCAATAAGCAGCTTAAAATTACCCATGAACAGCTACTACCACAAGCTGAAAAAGCTTTGGAAGAAGCACGTCGACATGGCGAAGTTAGTACAAAAACTAAGAACGCTGCAGATAAAGCATTGACTCTTGCTAACGCATTAGAAGTTAAGCAAAACGCCCTTGAGGCGCAGCTTGGTGATGCTGAGCAGTTGTTCAAGCGTAATGAAAACAACTCTGGTCGTCCATCTGCTAAAACCATTGGACAAACAGTTGCAAGCTTTGAGGGTTTAGCAGAGTTTGCTAAAAATCTACAACATGGCGACAAGTTGCGTATTCCAATACAAGATGCATTAACAACTGCTGATGTGCCTGGTGTTATTGAACCTATGAGATTGCCTGGTATTGATCAGCAGCCTAAACAACGTTTATTCATTCGCGATCTTATCGCACCTGGTACAACCGAGAGCAATGCTTTGTTTTGGGTGCAGCAGACAGGCTTTACTAATGCAGCTGCCATTGTGCCAGAAGGCACTAAGAAGCCTTACAGTGACATTGCGTTTGCAACTAAAATGACGCAAGTTGGCACTATCGCTCATATGTTTAAGGCATCTAAGCAAATTCTTGATGATATGAGTCAGCTCATGTCAACGATTGATGCTGAAATGCGCTTTGGTCTTAAGCAAGAAGAAGAGCGCCAATTGTTATTTGGAAACGGTACCGGTAGTAATTTGACTGGTATCGTGCCACAAGCAACCGCTTTTTCGTCTCCATTCGATCCTGAAGCGCCTGTTACTAATATCGACATCGTTCGCTTGGCAATGTTGCAGGCACGTCTTGCTCGTTTACCAGCAACTGCCACGGTTATGGATTTCTTAGAATGGGCAAAAATTGAACTCACTAAGAATAGCCTTGGTAATTATATTATGGCTAATCCAATGAACCTGGTTGGTAATACGCTATGGAGTTTGCCAGTTGTTGACACAGATGAGCCTGATTTCCGTGGTAAGTTCTTGACTGGCGCATTCGCAAGTGCTGCTCAAATCTTTGACCGTGAAGAAGCAAACGTTATTATCAGTACTGAAAACGATACTGACTTTGAAGACAACATGGTTTCTATCCGTTGCGAAGAGCGCCTTGGCCTAGTCGTCAAGCGTCCTGAGTCGTTCATTTTTGGTGACTTCGCTGCAGCTAAGACTTTGCTGAACGCTTAATCATTTAAAGAAACTTTCTTATTGAAAAAAACAATAAACAAAACTCGTCTAACGGGTTTCGTTTTTTATTAATCCAAAGTTAATTATTTCAGTTAGCTTTGCATTAACAAAAAGGAGTAGTAGCTATGCTTATTCGTACATTGAAATACATGATGGTAGGTCGTACTACCGTCGCAAATGGTAAGACAGTAAAGGTCAATGCTGTAGAAGGCAAAGAACTTGTGGACAAAGGCTATGCTGTCGAGGTTGATAATCTTGATAAAGAAGCTGAAGTTGATGAAAAAAAACCAACTAAAGCTGAATTAGCTAAAGCTGCTAAAGCCGAAAAACAAGCCAAAGCTAAAGCAGATGAAGAAGCAGAAGAGCGTGCGATTGCTGCTGCTGAAGATAAAGATAAAGCGGAAACCGACGGCAAGGCAGATTAATTATGGTGACACTTGAGCAGGTAAAATTTCAATGCCGCATCGAGCATGAAGATGAAGATGCGCTGCTGGCGGGATACATGGCAGCTGCTCGTGATCATATTCAACAACATATTGACCGGACTATTTACGAATTGGCGGTACCAGAAGACGATGAGTATGGTGTGATCGACAATGCTTCTATTGATCAGGCTACCTTACTCATCGTTGGTCACTGGTATGCCCATCGTGAGGCGGTATCTGAATCGTCCATGATTGAAGTGCCAATGGGGGCTAAGGCTCTGCTACAACCTTACCGACGAATGGGAACTTAACAATGACTTGTAAAGGATGCGAGGCACGCCGTGAGTGGATTAAACAAAGAGCCGATGAAGCAAGGGATCGAGCAAAGCGACTTATTGCCAAGCTTAATAAAACTGGTGACCAAGCTGGTCGAACAAAATAGCGTACTAATCCAGCAGTCCAGTGAAAAAGAACAAGTGATATTGCGTTTGATTGAGCAGAATGACGAAATATTAAGCGAGCTCATCGAGCAGCAAGACGACGATGACGAAACAGGGTCTGGCTTTTTAGATATGGATGATTGATATGGCAGTCAATGCAGGCGAGTTAAGACACCGTGTCACTATCCAAAGCTATGTGAAAGGCGGCCGCGATGACGACGGATATGATTTGCCATCCGAGTGGATCGACTACAAAAAGGCATATGCAAAGATCACCCCTCTCTCTACTAAAGACTTGATCAGTGCACAAGCGGCAGACTCTGAAATTACCGCTCGAATGAAAGTGCGATATAGCGCTGGTCTTGATATCGATACGACAATGCGCGTGATTTGGAAGGGTCGACTCTTTGCCATAAGTAGCCAAGGCCTTGATGATAGCGATAGCGGTCTGGAATATACCACGTTTAATCTTTCAGGTGGGGTTGAGCAGTTTAAGGACTAATCATGGCAAACGAAATCACTGGACTTGATGAGGTTCTTGCCAAGATTCGGCAGCTGGGTAAGCCACGCAAAGTTAAAAACGCTGCGACACGCGCATCACGCAAAGCAATGAACATTGTTAAGAAAGACGCTGTGCAAAACGCCAAGGCGCTCGATGACAAACACAGTCCTGAAAAGATTTGGAAAAACATTGTCACTAAGCCTAGTAAAACTAAGGGCGACTTTGTCATGATGAAAGTGGGCGTCAAAGGCGGTGCTAGAAATTACGGTACCAATGCGGACAATAGGCGGGCAGGTCGAATAGGTCGCAGGTATCAAACCCAAGGGGATAAGAAGAACCCCGGTGGTGACACTTTTTACTGGCGTTATTTGGAATATGGGACAGCTACCAACTCAGCCACCCCTTTGTTACGTCCAGCGCTGAATAACAACATAGATGCAGTTCAAGCTGAGTTCAAGCGCTCATTTTTAGAAGAACTGGACAAAGAAATTAGTAAAATGTGAGATAATACAAGGGTTGTATAGCAGAGTAAATATTATGAAAACCTGTACCCGTTGCAAAGAAACGAAATCACTTGAGCATTTCACAAAAGACAAGAATGCAAAAGATGGCTTTGCTATATATTGCAAACCATGCCGTAGCACCATGCGAAAAGAATCATATCCTAGGTATAGAGATAAGGCTGTAGCCAAGTCTAAAGAATACCGCGAAGCGCACCCTGAAAAAGTGGCGTCAGCAAAAAAGCGGTGCTATGAAGCTAAAAAGGATGAATATCTAGCTAAAAGTAAAATGCGTTACATTGAAAATAGAGAGCATACGCTTGAGCAGACGGCAAAATATAGAGCTAAAAATAGAGCTAAAATAAGACAGCGCCATGCTAGGTACTATGCTGAGAATAGAGAGATAATAATAGCCAGACAGGCCGAATATCAAAAACGTGAATCCGAACGGATCAATAAATATTCAAGAGAGTATGTTAAGAAAAGACGAAAAACTGACAAACTTTACGCCTTGCAAACGAATATGCGTGGGCGTTTTAAGTTTGAATTAGCTAAACGTGGTGAAACCAAATGGTTAAAAGTAAATGACTACCTAGGCTGTTCATGGCTTGAGCTTAGAGCGTATCTTGAAGCCCGGTTTACTAATGGCATGAGTTGGGATAATTACGGCGATTGGCACGTTGACCACATTGTGCCACTGGCAATTGCTGAAACTAAAGAGCATTTAATTGAGCTGTGCCATCACACAAACCTGCAGCCATTATGGGAATTTGACAATATATCAAAAGGGGCTAGGCTACCTGATAATATTCCTGAGCACCTAAAACATATCGCTGAGCAGAAAACAGCTTAAAACTTAAAATTAAATCAACGAGCCTTTACTGGAAACAGCAAGGGCTTTTTTAATGGGTGAAATATGAGCTTTTTACCGATATACCGCACACTTAACGCTGATATTGATTTGGCGGCGCTCATTAATGTCGAGAGTAAAGTGTTTGAAGATATTGCGCCACATGACACATCACCGCCATACATCGTCTGGCAAACCATATCAGGACAAGCAAACAATCATTTGGATGAGCCCGCAAATTTTGACGACACGCAGTATCAATTGATGGTTTATGCAACAGATGCAAAGACCGCTTATATTTTACGCGATGCTTGTCGAGCAGCGCTCGAAAAAGAATCTTGGATATCAAATCCATCTATCAGTCTATATGACAGCAAAGCAAAACTTTATGGTCGTGGATTCGATGCAAATTGGATCCTAGAGCGTTAAGAAAACCCACTACTCACAGGAATAGTATTATGGCTAAGATTAAAAAAGGCGTACTGGCGCAAGGCACGAATGTTTGGATTAAACACGGTGAAGATAGTGCGGCGATACTGACTAAGATGGTTTGTATTACTGGTATTGTGCTGGGCGATGACAGTCCAACAGATATCCCTGACACTTGCTTAGAGGAAGAGGATTCAGCAACGTCTACTTATGGGCTGAATACACCGGGCGAAGGATCTATTACGATTAATACTGATCCTGAAAACGCCACTCATATTACTTTGCTGCAGCTTGCTGATGACCGTGAAGGCGTAGAAGTATTCGTTGGTTGGGCTGACGGTAAGATTAGCCCAGAGATTGAGGCTTTGACCGGTGTGGTAACGCTGCCAGAAGGTCGGACTTGGACATCATTTACGGCCCTGCTAAAAAATAGCGCACCAACTTTCGACCCTGATTCACTGGTTAAAAATACTGTATCGATGAAGCGTCAGTCTCGAGCTATCACGGCATACAAGACTGTCACGCCATAAGCCTAAAGCGCTGACAAAATAAACGAACGATGAGCCCCTTAATTGGGGCTTAACTATTTTTAGAGGATTGTAAAGATGGCCAAGTTAAATCTAGCCGATATTAAGTCAGGTAGCCTTGTCTCGCAAGTACGCGATGAAACCGTGGAATTTTTCCACAACGGCGAAGAGTGCAGTGTTGATGTGCGCATCAAGCAGCTACCATTTTTTGAAACTGAGACATTACTGAAGCGTATGCACGATCAAGAAAGCGTAGCTAGTGAGTGGATCAGTAAAGCCTTAGTAGACGACAACGACAAAGTGATGTTTACCAAAAAACAGATAGAAGAAAATTTTGTGCAAGCACTGGCGTCTGCAGTTTTTGATAAAGTGTGGGGCACTGAGAATATAAAAAAGGCGATGCAAGCCAAGAGCAAAAAGGCTTCATAGCAGGTGAAAACGAATTGCTTTTTGAGCTTGCGCTGTCAGGTATCGGCGGAAATACCATTCATCAAGTTAAATCAAATCTGACCATGCTAGAGATTAACCAATGGGCTGAGTATCGCGATATACGTGGCAGTCTAAACATTGGTAGGCGTGTTGAGCAAGCAGCCGCCAATATCATTGCAATGAACATTAACAAAGAGCTTAAATTTGAGGACTGGGTAGAGCCCCTTGAGTTTATGCCGCATGAAGATGATGTTGAGATTGGTTTTGAGGAGCAGTTGACGGATTAAATAATATTGCTAGAGTGTTTCCAATCGGTTATAGTTGACCTTTATTTAACTGTGGCGAACTGTATTATGAAAAAGATACTATTTACATCAATTGTAACGGCTGGCTTTTTGTCTGCCTGCGCGACACCTGCCTACAATTACAAACCCGAAATCAAAGAGATAAGCAAGCCCCCAATCGGACAGGTGACTACTGCGAGCCTTGGCAGTCATATGCTGACGCAGGGAATGATGGTTCAACAAGATGCTATCTATATAGATGACTACTACAATATGTCTGGTAATAAAGTATCACCAGGCTACTTTGCGAAACAAGGTGAAGATGAAAAGTATGAGCAGTATAAAATCTCTAAGGATGTTGACGCTGGCGACGTTACGAAAGGCCTGCTAAAAGACCCACCTGCTTTGTTGGCTATTAGAAAAGAGGACAAAGCTCTTTGCGTCATGACAATTTATAACTATGTCAGCAGTTGTACTACAGACGTTCCGTACCAAAAGACTAATTGGGCGATTGCTAATAAAAACAGCTTTCAACAGACACTACTCTATAACGGCAAGGTAGGTAATAAGATAAATATTGGCTATCGTGAATTTAGCAGCGATACAGCAAGACCGGCTTTTAATAATGATGTTGAATACGACTTATCACAGTCCAAGGAAATTGGGTACAAAGGCGCTTTGATAGATGTCATCGATGCCGACAATAAGCAAATTAAATATAAAGTCACCAAAGGCTTCGATAAATAAAATATGATGATTGAAAATAAACCCACTTGCCAAGGTGGGTTTTTTCATACATAATCATAAACGAGGCGTCGAAACCTCCAATCAAGAAGCGCAATCCACAAGCGTAATCGTGGCTTTTTTATGCCTATGCAAAAGGCAAACTCTCATAATAGCTATCTGTGTCGTTGTGATAAACCACATGTTTCTATGTCGAGAGGGTGGCAGCCATACAATACCTTTCGTGGGGAAAACTGCCCGCCGTTCTTCTTGACGGTTTCGAACCTCTCGGCGCCCTTTATTGGGCAAATTCGAAGAAACAAGAAGGAGTTCATCATGAACGCACTAACCTTTAACGGCACTACTCTTACCACAATTAATAAAGATGACCAAGTTTGGCTGACTTCCAGTGACTTGGCGGCTGCGCTTGGGTATGTAGATTATAAAAGTGTCAACAGAATATTCAGTCGTAACAAAGATGAGTTCGGTACAAATATGACAAAAACTATCGAGGGGGTCAATTTGACCACCTCGTCGAAAACAAAGGGCTTGACGGTAAAAACACGCATATTTTCACTTCGTGGTTGTCATCTGCTCGCTATGTTTGCCCGTACTGATATCGCCAAAGCTTTTAGAGTCTGGGTGCTGGATATATTGGAGCGTGAAGTAAAGACTACATCACATCAACGCACGCCGCTTAGGAAAGCATGTGATCGTCTTGCAGTAGGCAATATGCTTATCAGTGATGCTTATAAGATAGTGACCAGTCATTACAACGTTGAGCACATCGACCAGATACCAGAGTCGAAGCTGCCTGAAGCGGTCGCCTTTGTTTATGATGTGATACTGGCACGGCAGGCAAGCAATGCCAATAACTCAAAGTATATTAACGATATGCACGCTATCGGTAGTCAAAGAGTTGAAGAAACCCGCCACGCTATCGGTGTGATAAAAAAAGCACTGGCATCATTGGATTGCGGTATAGAAGTCATACGCCAGCACAACGAACACCAGTTTAGTGTGTTTGAGAGCTTGAAAAGTGAAACTGCGAGAGAAGTAAGATAATCTAACAAACTAAAAATACTTTAAGAAACCTCAGTCAGCAATGATTGGGGTTTTTTATTATCCGAATTTTACGTTTTAGGGGTTGGCCAATGTTTTCTACCTTGGTTGCCAGCCCCTTCCTATCTCAAGGTAGAAGTCATGAGAGTAGAAACTTATGAGTTATCCAATCAGTATTAGTTTTCATGAAGACCAATTGTCTGTTATCAATCACGAAGGTGAGCCTTACATACCCATGCGCCCAATTGTTGAAAACATGGGGCTGGCTTGGCAGTCACAGCACGAGAAGCTTAAAAGTCGTTTTAGCACCTGCGTCACGGAAATCGTGATGCAGATAGATGGGGATGTTCAGCGACGTGCTTATACTTGTTTGCCGCTACGCAAGCTATTCGGTTGGTTGATGACTATCAGTCCAAACAAGGTTAAACCAGAGATTAAAGATAAGATCATACGCTATCAGAATGAGTGTGATGATGTACTTTGGCAATACTGGACTGGCAAACATCAAAGAATGCAAGATGAGCTTAATAGTGTGCTTATGCAAGAAAATATCTCACAGGCTAAAGGTTCATTTCACGGCAAAGGGCTAAACAGTCGCAAGCAAGAGAAACAGACCAATGAGCGAGCCATAATTTACTTACAAACATTGATACAGCCCCAACTAACGAATTTTGAAAAGCCGCTTATTAATTAAAGCGGCTTTTTTATACCCAAAGCAAAACCCCTAAAGGCAGCAACCTTTAGGGGTTTTTATATTAACCCTTGCGTAATAAGGATTAACAATGAAATTACCGTTTAATTTTAACACATCTAAAACCGACTTAAAAGTAGGAGGCGGTATGAGTCAGAAAGGTGCAGATATAGCAGGAATTATTCTTGCATCGTCAGGGCTTATTGTGGCTCTGGCAGTTGCTGCGGCACTAATTATATTGGCAATTGCTCAATTGAATAGAGCATAAATTGCTGAATTCCGCATTTGAAATGCGTAACCCTGATATTGAAGGGTTAGATTTGAAATCCGACCCTTTGAAATAAATTATTAAATTCAGTGTTTTAAATGCGGAAATATACCACCCAAAATAAGGATTTACCGTCATGGCCTCAACATCACTTGGCACATTAACACTAGATTTGGCAGTACGGCTGAGTGAGTTTACCGACGGCCTAACGCAAGCTGAACGCCAAGCGCGTGATAGTACAAACAATATTAATAGTTCAGTTACTGAAAATCTTGGCAAAGCGGCATTGGCTTTTGGAGCGATGGCAGCAACAGGTGTCGCGGCCGCGGCTGGCGCGTTGATATCATTTACGATGGAATCCGCCAAGGCTGACGCGCAACTAAGTATTATGGCCAATACAGCCAATACAAGCTTAAAAAACTTTCAAGTCTTAAGTTATGCCGCTGCTGGGCTAGGCGTTGAACAAGACGCCCTCGCAGGGATATTGGGCGATGTGCAAGAGAAGTTGGGTGAGTTTAGTGCAACAGGTGGTGGTGGTGCAGCCGATTTCTTTGAAGCCTTACAAAACAATACCAAGATGACAGACGAAGAAATTCGCAACCTTGGCAAGACACTTCAAGGTAAAGACGGCGCAGAGGCCATTCAATTGGTCAAAGATAAAATGGACGCGCTTGGCGCAACATCGCAAGAGCAGCGATTTGTCTTTGAAAGCTTGGCGGGTGACTTGGGTAACTTGATGCCCTTGTTTGCTGATGGCGGCGACATACTAAACAAGTACGGCGTAGAGCTAGAGGCAGCAGGGGTTATTAAGACCGAAGCTGCTATCGAGCAATCAAGAAGATTGACAGCACAAACGCAAGCGGTATCAACTCAATTTGACGGCTTTAAAACACAGCTAGCAGTGCAGATGATGCCAGTATTGAATAATTTAATGGGTTATTTTGTTGAAGGCAAGACTAAAGGTGGTCAGTTTGGCACAACAATGGAGTCTGTGGGTATTATTGCTAAGACGGTAGCGGCTGGCATTGTAGGTGTTGCAGGCGGCATAAAGATTATAATTAGATTGGTTCAAGCATTCGGAGAGCAGGTCGCTAATATCGGCATAACTACAAGTAACTTTTTTGATGCTGAGGGTTTGGTCGCTAAGGCGAGAGTGTTAAAACAAGGCGCTATTGATTATGTGAAGATAGGTGCAAACCTAGGTGGCGACATAATTAGTGAAGTCAAAAATATGCTGACAGCCACTAGCGGTATGTTTGAGTCAAGCACAAAGCCCTTAAATGGTCTGGCTGGTGCATTATATGCAACTAGCGCCGCAACACAGCAGTACACAAGCGGATTAGAAACAAATACGGTTGAGCATGACGCTAACACTAAAGCTATAGAAGCTAGGGAGAAAGCGCTAGCTAAAGCTCAAAAGACAGCGGGCACGGTCAAGCTCGCACCGAACGCAAAGGCACTGGCTAATGCTGAGAAGTACGACTTTGCAGGTTACGAGGCTCAGTACGGCTTACCACAGGGATTGATGACCGGCATACACATGCAGGAATCACACGGCAATACACAAGCAAAAGGACCGGTAACCAAGTATGGCAGAGCGAAAGGCGGCTTTCAGCTTATCGATGCCACCGCTGAGCGTTTTAAGGTGGATAACGCCTACAATATGGAGCAAGCAACAGAGGGTGCTGCTAAGTACTTAAGCTGGCTTTATAAGCGGTTCGACCACGACTTAACCAAAACGATTGCAGCTTACAACACGGGCGAGGGTAATGTAGATAAAAACCCAATGTCCTTAATTCTATCTGACCGCTGGGCTAGAAATAAGAAAACGGGTATCGGTCAGACTAAAGAGTACACCAAAAACGTACTTGCCTACATGAAGTCAGCCACGACCGATACAAGCAAATTAGTTTACGACACCGTGACCAAGCAAGCGCAAGAAGCTCAAAAACTTCAAGAAGAAACCCTAAAGCGTCAAGGTTCGATACAAGTTAAGTACGCTACGGAGCGCGAAAAGATAGACCTTGAGCACACCAATAATATGCTTGAGATTGATGCTTTATATGCTAAAGACTCCGCTGACCACATCAAGTATTCAAACGCAGAAAAAGGGCGTTACGATGAGAAGCGCACAGCAAAAGCAAAATCAATACTTGAAAGTTATATGCAAGATGAGGAAAAGTTGACATACGCGCATAATAAAGAGATTGAGCGCATTAATACTGAGTTTGTTGAAGGTGACCCAACAAGACAGATGCTTATTGACTTGCAAAACGGTGCTTATCAAGAGGATTTAGAGAACTTTAGATGGGCAGCTGGTGCAAAAGCTCGTGAGCAAGACAAGATGTACCAGTCAATTGCTAACAGCATGAAGGCTAACGGCTTGGCGTCTGCTAGCAATGGCTTGGATAGCATGGCACAGCGCACTATGTCGGCAGAGGGTTATGCAGGCTGGCGGTTTGGTCAAGACAAAGACGAATCTTACAAATCGGTTAATGATAATTACAGCAACCGCCAGAAAGATATTAACGCTAAAGATGAGCGTGGCAAAGATTACCTCCTACCAGAACTTGAACGTTTTGAATTACTGGAACTCGCTAAGCAAGAACACATGGACAACATGTGGGCGATGGATCAAGAATACGCGCTTAAACAGCAAACGCTTGATGAGCAGCAATCCGCACAACGCGTCGCTATCCAAGAAAATGCTTTTAGTGCTATGACAAGCGTAGCCGGCATGTTTTTCGGTGAAAATTCAAAGATGCATCACGCTGCGTTTGCCATGGAAAAGGCATTTGCTGTACAAAAAGCATTAATGACAGTGAAAACGACTTACTCAAACACCTTTGATGCGTTATCTGCTATTCCTTTGATCGGACCTTATATCGCTATGCCGGGCGCGGTGGCGGCATCAGCGATACAGATAGCTCAAGCTGCTGGTATTGGCGGTATGGCAGCGCCATCTGTTGCCGGTATCGCCCACGGCGGTTTGGACAATGTGCCAGAGGAAGCAACTTACTTGCTGCAAAAAGATGAGCGTGTGCTGTCCCCTAAGCAAAACAAAGACCTCGTTAAGTTTATGTCTGAAGGTCAAAAGTCTAGCGCCGGCAACATCACCATCAACAACAACTCAAGTGCTCAAGTCACCGCCACAAGAGGTCCTAATGGTGAAGTAACGGTCGACATGGTGGACAAAATGATTGAAAAATCATTCCGCCGTATTGGCCGCGCCAACTCGATCGAAAGCAAAAGTGTCAGGCGCGGTACCACAGCAAAGGTGAATCGTTCATGAATAGTTTTGCATTGCGCCCGCTTCAGCGCGGCTATACACCTGAAGTGGCTAACAACCTGTTAGAACAAGCATTAATGGGTGGCTTTGCCCGTCAGCGCGTCCAGTTTGTCAATAATACACACACTGTCAACCCATCAGTCATGCTCGATGATAAAAGAAAGCAGCAATACTTTTGGGTATTTTGGGATAGCTATCAAGAAAATCCGCGTCCATTTCTTTGGCGTTTGATTGTTGGGGAGACTGAACTTACTACCTACGTTTGCCAGTTTATCGCTGGCTCGTTAAGCGTTGGTGAGCGCGATGGCAAAGTGTACAGCGTGTCATTTGGTTTGCGCTTAAAACCAAATCATACAAGCAGGGAGTTTGATCAATTGATTCTTGATGCTTGGAACGACGGCGACCCTTCAAGACTGAATAACTTAGTTGAAAAGTTGGTCAATGAAGACATGCCAGATGCAAGGGAGGATATTCAATGGTAACAATTGATGATATCACCGATCTGCATCTTGATAGCTCTCCTAGCATCGCATTGCTTGAAACACTAGAAGTTAGCCATAGCTTATGGCCGATACCCATTCGTATCGTAACCAACCATGCTGATGGCATTGAAGCCATGCTCGAGACTGGTGAGACTGTATATTTTGAGTTTGCGCCACTACTTATTAATAACGGTACTACCTCTGACGATCTTGATCAGAGTCTTAATATCACCCTAGGTGACCTGGGTGAAATTGTACCACCGTTGATCAAGCAAATCAGAGCGTCAGACAACGATGAATATCCGCAAGTCATTTATCGCGCTTATGCTTTTGACACCTCATCAATGACGTTTGCTAAAGATAAGCCCATCGATATCAAGAAAGGCTTGTTTGTTGAGCAGATGAGTCGTGATCATCAGGCAACGACGTTTGACGCAAAGACGCCAGACAAGAACACAGTCAAAACAGGCAGACCGTACTCGCCCGATTATTACACCGACTTAAAAGGGCTGCTGGCATGAAAAGCATTGATACTTTACTTGGCCGTAAGTTTGACCGTGATAGTTATCATTGCATCCATTTTTTGATCGAGGCTGGTAAGCATCTGTTTGACTACGATTTCAGCCATTGCTTTTTAGGGTTGACCGGCTCTTTGAATGCCGAACTTAGTCCGTCCAAGGCTGCCATGGAGCAGGGTACTTTAGTTGCTAAACCTAGTGATGGGACCATCGTGCTGATGATGACCTTAGATAACCGCCACCATGTCGGATTGTACTATTGTGGCCGCGTTTTGCATTTATCTGAAATTGGTTCACGCTTTGAGGTTATGCGTAGCATGAAGCGACAATATAAAAAGGTGCGTTTTTATGACGTTAAAGATTTTTCATAATCAGCTTGATGCGAGTGAATGTACTGAGCATAGCTTTACTTGCTTATTAACTGAATGGATGAGAGTACGTGAGCAATACCCAGCAGCACGTTTATATAAAGATAGTATCTGTGTGCAGAATGATGTGACGCCAAAGACTAAGATAGACGCTTGGGCTCTCAAAGATGTAACTGGTGACTATTATGTGCTATGCCATGCACGCGATCCTGTCACTATGGGGATCATTGCTGCTGTCATATCGATTGGTACCGCTGTTTATACTTATATGAACATGCCTGACATGAGTACGCCGCAAGATGTAGCAGGGTCACCAAATAATAGTCTCGCTCAGCGTCAAAACAAACATCGTGTCAATGAGCGTGTGCCTGATATATACGGGAGGCGCAAATCTTTACCGGATGGTATCGCGCCATTTTACCGCTACTATAAAGATAACATTCAGGTGGAGGAGTGCTTGCTCTGTTTTGGTACTGGATCATTTGCAATAGATGAGAATAGTATCAAAGAAGGTGAGACGCCTATCAGCACGATTGAAGGCGCATCAATCAGTATCTACGAGCCGAATCAGTCGCTTATCGATCCTAATCCGCAAATCAAAATAGGCGCAGCGTTTGATACGCTACCACTAGTTACCAAGCAAGTATCTTCAATTGACGGCAAACAAACACTACGCTCACCTAATAGCGGTTATTTAGAATATCGAGGCGTCGTCTTTACTTCGCCAAATACGATACAAGTTCAAGCGGACCAGGGTACGATCGCTAATCTACAATGGGATAACAATGGCAGCTTTATTAGCTTGCTTAAACCCAAGATTGCTCAATTCACCAGCGAGTTTCAGTCGGGCGAAAGGATTATTATTGCCAATGCAGTGTACGGAACGGTTGCTGACAGCGTGATATCTGGCAATACCAATATCGATATTACTGATGGTGTACTGACCATCGCCGCAAAACAAAGCATATCCAACCCGAATGATTATAAAAAAATCCGTATTACATCACTGTTGGTCAGCGACGAAAGTGGCGGTAGTTTGAATTTGGCAGGTGAGTACGTTGTCGATAGTATTGTTAAGTCTGGTAGTGACAACGCATACGTCTATGAGCTGACGCTGGCCACTGGCTACAAAGATATTAACCCAAGCTTTTATATGCTGACGGCAAACACGACGGGCGTTACGTCAGGGGTATTGACAGATCATGAGAATAACGTGGACTTATCGGGCGAATACACCGTATCAAGCGTCACCGATACAAATCTTACGCTAGTTAATCCGGCTGCTGTGAATAGCGACTGGAATAAATTAGGCACTTTAACTCAATCTCAAATAGTTGATTTTCTCTCTAAAACAGTGACCTTTGCGAGCTCAAAAAATAACTTTATTGGCTGGTACTATGCGGGCAGTAAAGATAGCACTGGCTTTATCCTGAACTATCTAGCGCAAAACGGTATATATCAGGGCGATGAGGCACAGCAGGTGGCAATCGAAGTTGAGTATCAGATGGTTGTAGACGGTATCCCAACCGGTCCGATACTTAAGTATGGTGACGTTATGAGCGGTATTGCTAACAACCGCAACCCCATAGGATTAACTATTAAAAGAGATCTGCCTAGCACTGGTCCGTTTAGATTTAGAACGAAGCGCTCTAACGACAATGGCAATGACTCCAGCCTAATTGACGATGTAATTTTCGAAAGCGCATATAGCTGCTACGAGACGAAGCGCTCAGTCTACGAATACGATACTGTCGCGCGTCTGCGTCGTATGGCGATTGGGTCGGGCACTAATGCCAGTGAGCTAAACGCAGTCGTCCACCGCAAGCTAGATACGCCTAACGGCTTTTTACCGACGAGCGATTTTGCTGACATATCAATTGCGATGGCGATTGATACTTATATTGGCCGAATGGATGAATCCGAAGTTGATATCGAGTCTTTTTATGACTTGAGTGATGAGATGGCCGTTTATTTTGGCACTAACAAAGCATGCGAGTTTAATTACACGTTTGATGACAAGCACAGTAGTTATCAAGAGATGATATTTGCAGTCGCTGAAGCAGTGTTTTGTACTGCACGCAGAGAGGGCGGTTTGCATTATTTTAATTTCGAGCGTGAGACGGCTAATAGCTTAGCTTTGTTTAACCATCGCAATGTTGTACCGGAGAGCATGACAGTTACTGAGTTTTTTGGAATCCAAGATAATTATGATGGTGTTGAACTTAAATGGCGTGATCCTGACGATAATTATGGTGAAGCGATTATTAGGTTGCCCGATGATCTGCGTACCAATTATAAGACTATAGATAGCCAAGGCGTGACCAATTACGCACAAGCGCACTTCTTGGCGCACCGGGCATGGAATAAGCTTAGGTATAACCGTAAAGCCATTGAGTTTACCGCCTATGGGGAAGGCGACTTGGTGACACGGATGGATAGAATTGCAGTTGTTGACTCGACGGTGCCAATACTATGTAGCGGGCAAGTAGACCTCCAAGAGAATACGATATTGACTTTAGACTATCCAGCGATTTTGGACGAAAACAAAAGTTACGTCATACATCTGCAGCTTAAAAACAGGACTGTTGATGTTATTGAGATTATCGGGCAGATTGGTCATGATCAAATTGAGCTGGCACGAATACCAATGATGCCGCTGGTAACGGCTGGTGTGACTCATGCAGTATTCAATATCACTGAAGCGACGGACGTTGAAGCCGATGCATACTTGATTGGTGAAAAGTCTGGTCAAGGGCTTTTTGAATCATCTATAAATGCCATGGCTTATGATCAGCGCTATTACTCAAACGACAAAGATCACATAAACGGCTTGATAGCCTAAATTCATTTAAACCAACGCCCTCACTTAGAGGGCTTTTTTTGGAGCTTAGAAAATGGCTATAGAAAATGATGTAAGCAGTATCGTGCAAGAAGTGATTGACGCACGCGTTGATATGCAATCGTTTGAAGAATTTATGAACGCTGCTACTGATGTACTTATTACTAGACGATTGGCTGCTGATGTTAATAGTTTGCAGCACTACTTAGACTATCTAAACGCCATTAAACTTGTTTTTACGCAAGATGCGGGCGATGTAGTGGTTGGTGATAAAACAGTCCAAAGCATATCGCAACTGATTGCCGACTCAATGATTAAGATTGAAAACAGTGGTGGGCGTTTAGCGTACAAAACAGAAGCGTTGATGATTGCGGCTCAATCAAGCATTAATCCGCAGTCGGTTATCGAGATAACAAACGATACCGCTGCAAAAAATGGGGTTTATATTTATGATGGGGTGGCATTTACTAAGTCTGTCTATGACCCTATTGCATCAGCTAATGCTTATACAGATAATAAATTACTTAAAAAAGCAGAAGTTTTTATTACTAAAAACGATATGCTATTAAGCCCAATAGCTGTTGGTTCTATCGGTAGGGTTCTTAATGATAGCGTTTCAGAAGATAACGGATATTATGAACGTATAGCTGAAAACTCAAATGTAGGCGAGGAAATTACTTTAACTAGTATGTCATCTCGTGTTGTTGATACAAATAAGTGGACAACTGCTCGTTCAACCTTTGCGGCTGTTAGTGGTCAAGGGGTTATTACACTAACTGGTGCAGCAAAAGATGGTTTTGCACGTCATACCATTTATCCAGGAGCAAACAGTAAAGTATTAATGAAGGCTCGTGTCAAAGTTGATGCTGGTTGTCAATATATCTGGATTGGACATTCAGGTAGTGGTTATGTGGAAAGTTATGTAATAATTAATAATCCTGTTGCTGATACTTGGATTGATATTAGTGACATCAGAACATCCAATGGCGATGGCACTAACTATTTCAGTCTGATTTTTGGTTATGCTGATGCTGCTACAGCAACTGGCAAAAAGATGACAGTAGATTTTGCCTCTTCTATTAATTTGACTGCCTTATTTCCTGATGGTATTCCATCTAAAGAAAAATTAGATACTGTAATACCTAAAACTCCAGCACCTTATATTGTAAATACTAATGATTTATATGACAATCGTACTTTTTTAGATTGGAACAAAATTGCACAAATTGGTGCTGGTTCAGACGAAGATATTGTTCTTGAACAAAACACATCTTTAAGTCCTATTACCAGTACAGCTAATTGGATAAAAGAACGTGCAACATTAACAGTAGTTAATAGTAAAGCTGTCCTAACATTAGATGGTACTGCTGTAGATGGTTTTGCTAAACATACTTATTATACAGCAGCAGATGGCAACCAAATACTTATCAAAGCTCGTGTAAAAGTAGATAGTGCAGGATGTAAACGGATCCTAATTGGTAACTCTTCTGGCGGATATAATATAGTCAATACACCCGCTGCAAATACTTGGATTGATTTCAGTGAGGTTAGACTACCTAAAAGTGGTAATTTTTTAGAGATATTTATTATCCATGAATATGCAACTCCTGAAATAGCATACGGTAAAGAATTAACAGTAGATTATATTGTAGCTATTGATTTAACCACAGAGTTCCCTGCTGGTGTACCGTCTGCTAGTGTATTGGAAAAAATACTTCCTAAGACAGCACCACCTTATAATATTGGGTTTAAAGAGTTAGCTCTCTATACTTTGTCTATGACAGACGTAACAGGTATTCCTAGTATTGGTGTTGTTAATCCCGATAATGTATTTGAAGCAGGTCTAGACCCTGATAATGGGTTAGATATTGTTAAAACATCGCATGGTATAGAATTGTTTAGTCAAATGTATCCAGCAGATGCTCCGTTAAAAATATCAAACTATGCTCGAAAAACAGGGTATAACTATCCTGAGCGCATTATGGATATGACCTGCGATATCTATAGGGAAGCTTACGGTATGCAGATGAGTATGAACCTAAACAGACCTAATTACCCTGTCACAACTATGCCTGTGAAAGACCATGTTGATAAGAACAGTCTTACTGTTGAGTGGGGTATTGAAGGTTGGTCTATTCATGTATGTCCTCCTCATACGGCTTACGGAAACCGTGCATGGATGAACTTTAAAGTTGGTGGAGGTCGTGCTCGTAGTGATTATAAATCAAGCACACCCGAAGGAGGTAAAGTCCAATTTTTCATCCCTCAGTGGATTGAACGTAGTGGAGGTCGTCCAGGTTCAGGTTGGACAGAAGCCAGCGCTGATGCAGATCATGATGCAACCGTACCTACAATAACTCATATAAATGGTTCTGTAGAGTTCCCTACACCAGAACATATGAACATTGGTTATGGTGATACTAATAAATCTATATGGGATAGGTATGTTAGTCATAGAGGTAAAATCTCTGTTCCTCAGCCAGCTCAAAGTGGTGACTCAATACACTCGCAAGTCTATTCCGTTGTGTCAGGAGTTGATGATACAGGCGAGGGAATACTAAAAGATGTTGCTAAGGTTCAATTCGTCTATACTGATGATGACACAGACTTTGAAGCTAAAATCGTGTTTAGTGTCAAAAACAAGGCAGGTATTTGGGTTGAGAAGTTAGTGCTTTAATACTAATGATAATTAAATAAGAGCCGCCCATTGGGCGGTTTTTTTATTGCAAAAATTTGGAGGATTTATGCGTAAACACAATCGGAGGATTTATGATCAATAAATTATGGGCGTTAACTTGGCGGCTGTTTATCTTGTGCAGCTATCCGCTATTGGTCGCTATGCGTAACGCTAACGCATCAGATAGCGCGGACGGACAGCAAGTCATGACGACCGATACCATTGCACAGCTAGCGCAATCGCACACTACAAGCCTCATTATCGGTGCTTGCATCGTTTGCTGGTGGCTTGGCTCGATTATCGGTGCTTTATATCCTACGCCTGATGATTTGAAAAGTGCTGAGATTAGACCGTGGTTAAGATTGCTTATCTGCTTAACAGGTGGCTTTGCCGCGTTTTTATGGGTGCTCAATAGTGATGGTGTCTTAACACTACTCACACCGCTGTGGGTTGGTGGCGTGGCATTTGTCGCGCCTCATCTTATTCAGATATTGCCAACACTGGTAAAAGCTAGACTGGGGCTGGGAGGTGATAAATGATTGGGTCAATATGGTTAATTATTTGCGGTGTGACCGTGATAGCAGGATTTTTACCAAACAAGCTGATTAACACTAATTGCCGATATATTTATATTGGCAGTCTAATTATTATTTTGGGTGCTTTAGTAGGTTTGTCAGGACGTCCCGTTATCGCAGCAACGATTGTTTTTCTAGGCATTGTTGTATTGTCTTGGGCGGCAATGTATAAGCTCACTGATTGATAAAAACAGCACTAAATACCACCCCTTTTTTGGGGCTTTTTTACATCTAAAATAAGGTAAATATAATGAGCGTATTCGATATTATTTTCGAGCGATTGCAGAAGCATGAGGGTGGTTACGTCAATCATCCAAACGACCCTGGCGGGGAAACTATGTACGGCGTCACTAAAAGAGTGGCAGTTGCACATGGGTACCACGGCTCAATGCGCAACTTGCCAAAAGAAACAGCCAAGCGCATTACCGAGCAATCATATTACAAAGCGATCAAAGGCGATCAGCTGGATAGGCTAATTGCATGGCAACTGACAGATGCCGCTTATAATCATGGCAATAAGCAAGCGGTCAAATTTTTACAGCGTGCGATTGGATTTACAGGCAAAGCTGTAGATGGTTTGATTGGTCCTAAAACATTGGAAGCTGTCGCGGCAATGGACAAGAACGATGTGGTATTATTGTTTAACGCTGAGCGCTTAGAGTTCTTTACTAACTTAAGAATATGGCAAACTTTTGGTAAGGGATGGGCGCGTAGAATTGTTGTAAATCTACGTTATGCAGCAGCAGATAATTAAGCTGTGACATGATTCTTGACAGCCTGCCATCAAACACTATCATATGTAATCACATTGCATAATCGTAAGTCATTGATATTACTAAGAGTGGATTTGATAGCGTGTGATAGTGTTTGATGTAATCGGGTTCAACTCCCGCCATCTCCACCAAACAACGATAAAGGGTAGACCGTCATAGACTGTCTGCCCTTTATTTTGGACGTTTTTTAGGAATTAGGGTTTACATAAAGTTATGGCTAACAGAATGAATGTTAGTATTTTATTTTACAAATAAGAATAGTACAATATCTATTTTAATTGACTTACATCTTGAAAATATATAACTTTTCCACTAGAACATTCATAGTAAAAGTGAAAGCCTACAGCCATATTTTTTTCAAACAATTCGTCAGCTACCTCTTCATATTTTTTTATATAATTTTCGCAATCGACCTTGTAACCATCATTTGTGCGTATAAATTTGATATTTTCATGAGTAGGTATTTGGTTACCTTCTAATAGGCTACCTATTTCTAGCAAACCAGATTGATTAGCTAAAGTATTAAGTTTATTGTTTATGTTAGCATTGTCGTAACTTCCCATATAGTCTGAACCCATGACTTGCTCAATATATTCGATTTCAAAAGTTAAGTCTGCTGCGTTGATTTCTTTCATTTGTGACCAAGAGCCAACGGTGCTGTAATCTTCATCTAAAAACTGTAAACTATAAAGGTAGTAAGTATTATCCTTAAATAATAAGTAGTACGTAGCTTCGTTTGAATCCTGATTTTTAGAAAGAAAATATTTTCCATCAATTTTTTCAGGAGTAAAATTTTTGCAAGTTTTGTCTGAACTACATTTTTTATTAGAAAAGTAAATACCTGTTGGAATACTATTATCTGTATCTGTATCTGTATCTGTATCTGTATCTGTATCTGTATCTGTATCTGTATCTGTATCTGTATCTGTATCTGTATCTGTATCTGATCGAGCAGTATTTGTCTCTAACTTTGAGTTTATGCCATTGCCATTATGGACATCATCTGTAGGAAGCTGAACAGTAGTGTCGCTACAAGCTTGTAAAGTTAACATAACCAATAAGAGTAGGGTTTTCTTCATAAAATATAACTTCTTATCTATTGAGGTATTTCGAGATGAAAAGCTGGTTCAGCTTTGTCTCTTAGAGGAGATATAAAACTTGAAAGCTTACCCTGTTTGAGAGCTGCATCACAAATTTCTTGGAATCTTTTCTTCTTTGCATAAGTATTTAATCCGTTGCTATTTACACCTAAGTCAACGATGTTCTTTTTAGCGTAAGTTTCAAAACTAACACAATGTTTAGATACCCTTAATCCCTTCTTGTCATATTCTAGAATTTTAGAAACCATATTCCTGATGATTTGGTTCTTACCTAATCCTTTTTTAATACCACTTTGGCAAACACGTGTTACTGCAGCACCAGGCGCTGCATATCTAATGACACGGCCCTTAGAGATATTGTTGTACATTGCAGTTGCTTGCTCTTCAGGAGTCCTTAGCGTACTTGTTATTACAACTTTTTTAATACCATATTTTTGAGCTAGCTCTCGTAGAACCATTCTGGTTTTTTCAGTAACTACATCTGACCTTTTAGTCGTAAAACCAATTTCAATATTTGAGTATGTAGGCTTCTTAGCCTTATAAACATACGGCTTATCTCTATCTTTACTCGCAAAAAAGCTATCTTTTTTAACCTCTTTGCCGTCTTCATACACCAGTACTGTTATCTCAACACCTACTAGCGAATCATGTGTTCTACCTCTAGTACCATCATTTCCTGTCACAGAAGTGTTCTTACCATATTTGGTAGACTGAGTAATATATGAAAGCCCCGATAGTGGCTTATTTGTTGCTTCATCAACGAACTTTATGGTAATTTTAGCCTCATCTGAGGCAACCTCAAGCGTCGGCCCTGTTTCTGTCTTTTTTTCAATCTCTGTTACTTTCGGCTTTTCTACTTTGATGACAGGGTTTTGCTCTATTTGAGGTTTTGGTGTGTCATTTGATTCGCTTGTCTCTGGAGTAGTCGATGCTTCTTGACTCAAGGTATCTGAGGCATTGCTGATATTTTCTTCGGTGATGTCTGTTCCTATAATTATAGTCCATTGCTTGGATCCATAGGTAGCGATGGCGGTTGTTTGCGCTCTATTTTGTCCATCGATAAGAGTGAGTTTTTGACCAGCAAGGGCTTTAATAGTACTAATACCTTGGCTGCTTGCTCTTTTTGTAGCAGATTGTCTACCACGATATAGAATTTTAAACTCGTAGTGTGGTATTGGTTGATTCTTTTTATCAACAAATTTGATGCCGAAGATGAGAACAGGAACTTTTAAAACTTTGGTTTGCCCGTTTAAATCACCAGTAATGGGGAATGCCATGCTGTAAATAGATTGTTTCTTTCCATCGTCGTCATCAAGATAGACGCCGATAGATTGACTGATATCAGCTTTTATACCTGATTCAATGCCTGAGCTATCAGTTTTATGTGGTTTTATATTATTTTTATATTCGAGATAATAAGTTGTATTTGGTATGGGTTTTCCTGTGTCGCCTTCGACTAGCTTTATATTGAAAGTGACTTCGTCAATGATATTACTATCGATAGTGCCTTCGTTTGGGTGATCTGAACTACTTGGTTTATCATTATTGGTACTACTATCACTACTCTCTTGAGTGGTATTCACTTTTTTATGTTCTGATAGTACGGACGAATAGTTGTGTTTACCTAGGTATGCTATTTCATACCCTTGTATCTGATCAGCGTTCTGAATAATAGTCTCAACGAGAGTGCCATCAATTTTTAACTGAATTTTGGCTTCTGGATGTCTGACTATTACTGGTAAATTGCCTTCTTTATCTGTTTTATGAGTAACCACTACTTTACCCACATTAAATTTACCCTTAAATTCAGAGCTAATTTCAACTTCTTTGTTAGGAATACCGTCTTTCTTAGCATCTAAAATCTTTACGTATATTTTTCTTTTACAACAAGTCTGGACATCATAATAAGCGAATTGACTCATGTACTTAGCGACACTGGTACCATTGCCATCAACTTTGTTGATTCTACCATTTGTAGTCAAAAATTTTTTGACGGCTCCTGAACCTTTCAAATGTATAGCGGCTATCACACCTGACTCAGTTACTTCAAAGGGAGGAGAACCTTTTGCTTCTGTAATAGTCCTTCCATAAAATTCGTTTAAATTTTTACTTCTTGAGTATCTGCATAATCGATTAATCCATTCATTAATCGCCTGCATTTGTATTTTACCACTATGTCTGAAAACATTAAGGGAGGTAGCACCAAACTTACCAGTCCAATAGTTGCCATTCTTTCCCCAATCCTGAGTTGTTGTATTTTTAGTTCCATCAAAGCGATAACATCCCACATCCTGTAAAGCTTCTTCTGAAAACTGGAAGAGCCCCACATAATTCCAAGGATTTAATATACTAACAGCCTTTGGGTTATCAACCTTAGTACCTTCTTTATTGTTCCCAATATAAGTATAAGAATAACGCAAGTCAGATCCTGACTCCTGTCTAGAAACAGCTCCAATATACCCGTTCCTATCAGGAGTATAAGTAACCCCTTTAACTGGTTTTATTAAGTGACTCATATTATTTTTCCTCTATTGCTGATCGCTTTCTACAAGCATTAGGAGCATAGCTATAATCTAGAGGGCATTGTACATCGATATATTTTTGTAATAGTTCTTTAGTACGTTGATCCTTACCTGTTATGTTATTTTTAATAAACGAACAACCATCATAGAGCATCCCTGTCATTTCATAGTTTTTGGGGTCAAAAATATAGAACACTTGACCTATAGCACATTTACTATCAAAGCAAATTTCATTAAATACATACTTTTTATCAGTATTTATATCTTGTATGTATACTCCTTCTTGCTGTGATCCCATGGCATAAAGCTCCTTATTAGTAAGATCAATAGGACTGACAAGTTTAGAAATCATTTTTTGAAATGCTTTGTCATATTTACTATCGTAATTAGAGTTAATACCCTCTACGGTTGGTAATTTCTCATTCACTAACTCAAAAGGGTATGTGGTGAATTTCCCATCGCCATACTCATAATCTACATACCGAAAAGGAACTTCATTGATTACCAGTTCTTTATTTAGTTTATCGGTATAACTTATTGAATCTGAAGTATATGCTTGCTCTGAAGGTTCGTTCTCTTCATCTTGTGAAGGAGCGATCATTTTGAGCTGAACGCGAGGTATGCTATCTATATAACTTTGATAATCTTCTTCGTTTGTGGTTTGAGCTACACTGACGAATGGTGTCGTGAAGAGGAATATTGAAAAAAAGCATAGATTTTTATCTTTAAATAAGTACATAAATTATCCTATTAAGAAGTTTAACAGCCAAAGTCGTCTTCATCATGTGCATGATTATCACCACAATCTTCAAATAGATCTTCAATAGAGCAATGATCGCTCTTTATCTGATTTGATACGTCAATAGCTTTAATCTCTCCTTTATGGTTCACGTTGCCAATAAGTTCTAACTCAACTTTCTCAGCTTTATCCCCAAACACTCTTAATGTCTGACCCTCTTCGTCAAGCTTCCCTTCAATTTCTGTGCCTCTTGTATGATTGATAAGCTTATAGCTAATGCCTTGGTCTATGAGGTCTTGAGGAATAAGTTTTTTGAGATCAAACGCCTTACTAAATAACCCAGAAGTTGGTAAAGCAATCACTGGCGCGTTAACTTTACCTCCACTCAATAATTCCTTCTTCACCGCCTGAACTTTAATCGTTCCTGGGCACACTAGCTTAATTCCGCTGTCATCTATAGTGATAGAAGCACCCGCGCCTGTTTGTAGCTTAATCCGCTTTGGACTCGACACATTCACTTGTCCTGACTCACTACCAATCTTCATACCTTGCTGACTGTGTAATTGCAGCTCACCACCTTGCGCCTGAATACCGAGAGGTTCTCTGTTGGCACTGATATGTAGTCCTGATAAGTTGGCTTGACCACCAACTCCAGAGAGTGAATCAATACGGTCTGCCGTCAGCATATAATTGCCTGCCACCACATCCGACTGCGTGCTGCCGGCTTGCCTCACAATGGTCTTTGCTGTCCAAAGGGTATTGCTACTTGATGCGAGAATACTGTCTTTGCTGACCAGTAGCACATCGGGCGCACCTAAGACTTCTGTATTTAGGGTTTCGTCTATCACTTGGGCTGTGGTCTTAAAAGCATCTATCGATTGGCAAGCACTATTAAGTGCTTGTGTTGATTGCAGATGTGCCTGTTTAGCGTCTGTAAAGGTTTCACTCAGTCCAGCACCCAGTTTAAGCTGCTGTTGTCCTGCGTCATTGACCCATGCCGACTCATGTTCTGATTGGCTGTGATGGACACCAAAAGTAGAGAGCAGCACACCTGTTTCTCCAGTAATTTGTAGTCCATGATCGGTTGCGACATTGATTCCTTGACCGCTATCACTTGATTGATGATTGCTAAAGCGATGACGTAACACACCGAGTTCTAATACGTTTTCATTAACTGAGAAGGCGGCAATATCTGTGATAGTTGGATTCTGGACATTGGCATGTGACTCAGTATTCACCGTCCACTGGAGTCCGACTTTGTTTGGCGTATCATCAAAGCTTAATGTCACCTCAGAGTCTGAGCTGAGTCCATACTGAGCAATACCTGATAGCCAGCCACTGTGTGTATCATCATCACTGATTTGCGAGTGACCCAAACCATTGCCATGCCACCGTGGCGATGATCCGCCTTGTAGATTGTGCCGATTGGACAGCCCAGAATCACGAGTAGTGACATCTTTGTCATCAGCATCACCCATACCAATACCGTCATACAGGGATCGGCTAATCACCGGACTGTCGATATCACCGTACCAGTGGCTAAGCAGAACCGACTGTCCGAGACGCGGAGCAAACTGCCAACCGTGGGTTGCACCTGAGGACAATTGTAATGAACGCAGGGGTGGGGTGGTGCCATCGTCATGATCACTGATACCAGACCAAACAGGGGTGGTGATGGTTTGTTGTAGAGAGTCATCGGTGATTCGGGATGCATAGCTGGGGGAGGTAGACGAGCTTGCATTACCTGTACGGGCTTGAGTCAGACCTGTATAGCTACTGCTGACAAAGGCTGAGGTACTAGGATATGGGCAGTAAGGGGTTGATACATCTAATAGAGTGGCTGATATCCAAACGCCAGTGTTACGAGCAATGTCGTAGGCGTATTCAGGTATAAAAGTAGCATTGGTGTTCTTTATATGGCATTGGGTGTAAGGTACTGTCTGGTCTAACCATTCTTTGATAAATACTTGATGATGATAAGAGACGCTATCGTTATCGGGTTCGATACCGATCATTGTCGTGGCTATACAATGAGTAGATAGGCTACCAATGGATGGTAAATTATGGATGCTCACTGGACTGCCGCTCATCAGGCCACGCATGGCACCACTGGCGTGATAGGTTTCGCGTTGACAGTTATTGGCTTGAATCCACTGTTCAGCAAGCTTGGTGGCAGCTTCGTCACTGCTCACCCGAGAAGGGGCAGCGAGTAACACTGTGGTGTCATCCATCG
This sequence comes from Psychrobacter aquaticus CMS 56, assembly GCF_000471625.1. Classification (GTDB taxonomy): domain Bacteria; phylum Pseudomonadota; class Gammaproteobacteria; order Pseudomonadales; family Moraxellaceae; genus Psychrobacter; species Psychrobacter aquaticus. Next base: position 316,576 of record NZ_AUSW01000034.1, on the reverse strand, counting down.
CTAAGGGCGACTCGTCTACCGCTTGACCTTCATAGATGGTATCAGTTGCTAAACCGTCTGCCTGTACTCTCACCGTACGACTACCAAGTTGCTTCGTATTCATTTGTAGCGTACTGACACTGTCTTGACCTGACTGCATCGAAGATTGGGCATAGCTGTAGTTCAGTGGTAGTCGTTCAATCTCATCCAAACCACTCATCAGCCACCACGTGCCAAGCTCATCAATAGAATCACCTGATACCCACAAGGTAGATACCCCAATATCTGCGAGCAGTCCAGTGATAAAGTCATAGTCACTGACGTCCAACTGGGTCCGCATAGGTAATGGCATGGATAAGCAATCTGATGACAACAAGGTTTCAGACACCTGCCATTTCATATCATAATCGCCAAGGATAGTGGCCATGATATCGAGAGTAGATTGGTTGAGAAAATTGCGAGTATGTATGGACTGCGTCAATTGCCAATCAGGACTGACAATATCTAAAGCGTAGAAATGCATTGCTCCATCTGAATGCTGGTAATTAATCTCTTTAATGAGTCCTGTACGGTGCGTAGGTGTGCGATTGGCTGATAGCGTAGTTAAACATAGGGGCGATCCTATTAATGATAAACAAGCGTTCGAGTCTAAAAAAATATAACCAAACACTAGTATGTCAATTTTTTCGATTTGATTAATACCACTTAACCCAGAAAATGCGACAGGGTAAAAGATATTTTTACCTAGATTATGGGTGTGAACGGTCATTTTATGTAGACGATTGGTCTGAGAAGGCATAAGGGAGCTACCGTTACTGCTTGTTTTATACCAAGAAAATGGCTTGAGTAGGAGTTTTTCTAAATTATTTACTAAGAAAATTATAGAGTTTATTGAAATATCGTCAAGTATATGTATAATCAATCCAATGAATTTTACATACTTAGCAGACTTTAGTTAGAATTTTTCTTCTTTCAATATTTTTTATGTTTTTAGTGATGACACTGTATTTATGAATCCTATTTATCGCACTAAACTTAAGACAGTAGGTTTGCTAACGGTCGTGCTCAACGTGGCTTCGTTGATAACGGGTTGCAGCACGACTGCCGAGGGAAACAAACCAAATACAATAAGCCAGACCACGGTCAAACAATTGAGTGAGCCGTCACTCACGTATCTGTCTGGTGCCGCTAATCAACGCAGTCCTGCAACGTGGATGACTATCGCTGAAGATAACTATAAAGCAAAGCGCTATGCACGGGCATTAAGAGCCGCTAACGAAGCTCTGAGTATGGATAATCAAATGGTAGAAGCGCGGCAGATTGCCATGCTTTCAGCAGTTAAGGTGATGGAGAGCAATATTGACGCTTATCACGATAATGCATTAATGAATGATAGTGATAAGGCAACGTTCAAAGAAACATTGACCAATATCACAACCTCAATTAATACATCTAATTAAAAAATTTTAAGTAGATAGATGTGTTTACTTCATACTAATAATGGCGAGCACCGACTTACGATGACCAGTATCAAAAGCAGTATCAAGGCCAGTTTTAAGCTACCTAAAGCACTCTTGGCGGGTCTGTTTATCATGGGCTCAGTGATGAGTACAGCGCATAGTGAGCTTGTAATTCAAGAAAAAGATCCAGATTCTAGCATCGTCAATCAATTTGCTGCGCTCAAAAACGCTGACACCCAATCACCGCAACTTCAGCAATTAATTGTAGAGTTAAATCAAAGACTGGCTAGCAATCCAAAGGATTCTCTAGCATGGGAGATCTTGGCACAGATTTACTCTGACCATGGTTATCATGCTTACGCTGTCTATGCAGCCAGTGAGGCAATTGATCTGGGTCAAAGCACTTCTGAGCTGAAAAAGATACTACTAAACAGCAGTGCTATTGTCTCTCAAAGCCAATTGCAATCCGACTATTTGACGGATGAGGTTGATGCGGCATTTTTGAAAGAATATCAGTACGCGCTAAGTAAAATATATGGTGACATTTATGGTTTTAATTACGATGAGTCTTTGCCGAAGCCGCCAGCGCCCGTTGTCAAACCTAGAAGTGCTAAAACAAAAAGCAAATCAAAAGCTCAGCGTCGTACGTTTGTAAAAAAATAAACGACTCCTACTAAAAGAAAAGCAGTCGCAAAACAACCGTCACGACCAGCGCCAAAAGCCAAGTCTGTGCGCCAACCGACCAAACCTTCATCCCCCAGAAACAACAACGGCAAATCCACTGATCCATTCAGTATATTGCGTTGAAACTAGACATTGCTGAGGTAACTTATTATGGCAAATCAAGACAGTGTGCAGAAGAAAATTGCAAAAGTACGCGCCCCTCGGGTGCATCTTACCTATGATGTCGAAGTTGGTGATTCGATAGAAACAAAGGAAATCCCTTTTGTTGTTGGCGTACTAGGAGAGTTCTCAGGAGACTCTAAGCTGGAACAACCACGCTTTAAAGACAAAAAGTTCGTCGAAGTGGATTTGGATACTTTTGACGAGGTGATGTCCGGTCTTGCGCCGCGTGCGAACTTCCGTGTTAGTAACGATTTAAGTGATAAAGGTGGCGAGTTTGCAGTTGATTTGGCGTTCAATAGTATCGATGATTTTCGTCCAGAAGCGGTGGCTAATCAGATTGAGCCGTTAAAACAATTAGTACAAGCGCGCGATCGTTTAGCGGATTTACGCAACAAGATATCAGCCAATGAAAAGCTTGAAGACTTGTTGGACGATGTACTCAAAAACACAGAACAAGTTAAAAAAATGGCAGAACAAAACCAAACTGATGGTGAGGATTAAACGATGAACGCCCAAGCCCAGCAGAATATAGTAGCGGACTCGTCAAATAGCGAAAGTTATGATTTGCTCGAAGAAATCGTTAATAAGAGTAACGTTGCTAAATCCGATGACGAAAAAAATCGCGCGAAGTCACAAATCGCTGAGCTGGCTAATGAGGTCATGCAAGGTACAGTGACGTTATCAGATAACTTAGCCGCATCCATTGACGCCCGTATTGCACAGATCGACGCGCTCATATCTAAGCAATTGACGACAGTCATGCACGCACCTGAGTTTCAGAAACTGGAGTCTAGTTGGCGCGGTCTGCATTATCTATGTAGCCAAACGCCATCAGAGTCCATGCTGAAAATACGCATGATGAATACCACTAAGCATGAGCTTACCAAAGACTTTCAGTCTTCAATAGATTTTGATCAAAGCACATTGTTCAAAAAAATCTACGAAGAAGAGTTTGGTAGCTTCGGTGGTGAGCCATATGCTGCCATTGTTGGTGATTTTGAATTTACTCGCCAAAATTCTGATATGTACCTGCTTGAGCAATTGTCTCATGTCGCTGCTGCTGCTCACGCACCTTTTGTATCGGCCGCATCCGCTGAGATGTTTGGACTGGATTCGTTTACTGACATTGGTCGCCCTCGCGACCTATCAAAGATATTTGAAACGGCTGAATACATACGTTGGCGTGCGTTTAGACAGTCAGAAGATGCCCGCTACGTTGCGCTTACTGTTCCTAGTTTCCTAGGGCGTCTGCCTTATGATCCTAAAGACGGAACCGTGGTTGAAGGCTTTAATTTTACCGAAGAAGTTTCTGGCAATGATCACAGCGATTATCTATGGGTCAATGCTGCTTATGCTTTTGCTTCGCGTTTGACCTCAGCTTTTTCTGATTATCGTTGGTGTGCTGCCATTCGCGGTGTTGAAGGAGGTGGTTTGGTAGAGAACTTGCCTGTCCATACTTTTAAGACGGATGAAGGGGATTTGGCGCTCAAGTGTCCAACTGAGATATCTATTACTGATCGCCGCGAAAAAGAGTTAAGTGACTTGGGTTTTATTCCATTAGTTCATTGCAAAAATACCAATTATGCTGCCTTCTTTGGGGCGCAATCAGTGCAAAAAGCCAAAACATATCAAAATGATGATGCCAATGCCAATGCGGTGCTATCGACCCAGTTGCAATACATCATGGCGGTCTCGCGTATTGCTCATTATCTAAAAGCAATGATGCGCGACAAGGTTGGTAGTTTCTTAGCACCTGGCAATGTTGAATCATTTTTGAATGACTGGATTTCTCGTTATGTCTTGCTAGATGACGGAGCCTCACAAGAAGCAAAAGCCCAGTACCCACTGCGTGAAGCTTCTGTACAAGTTGTAGAAGTACCGGGTAAGCCTGGTGTCTACAAGTCAGTGGTTTTCTTAAGACCACACTTTCAACTTGACGAATTGTCTGTTTCTTTGCGTCTGGTCACTCAACTGCCGCAGGCTAGCAACAGCTGATCGTTTATTAAAATCAAACGTTAAATCTCCTAAAAGAAGGTATGTGATATATGAAAGATATTTATATTCAGTTCCGTGGTAAATACAAAATTGATGGCGAGTCTCGTGATAGCGAGCATAAAGGCTGGCTTGAAGTAAATACATGGGATCACTTAATTCGTCAGCCAAAGTCCGCGACAGCAAGTAGCGTTGGCGGCCATACTTCTGAGCGTTGTGAACATTCTGATATGACGTTTATGAAAGATTTGGACTCGACTAGCCCGAAGCTATGGGAAGCGTGTTCTGCTGGCTACACTTTTGATGAAATTCAAATTGATTTTTATCGTGCCAACGGTGATAAGCGTGTTAAATATCTTGAAATAAAGCTTAAACATGCCCTTATCGCTAGTGTTGAGCCTACTGTACGTTCAGAAGGCGTACCAATCGAAAAAGTTGGTATCAAGTATGCCGCAGTTGAGTGGACTTATACGCAGCAAGACATCGATGGTACTGCTAAAGGCGCAGTCACTAAGAAATGGTCGCTAGCCAACAACACTGCTACATATACCGCTTAAGGTAGGTCGTCTCAGGTGTTGTCTATTCATTGTGCCAAGAAAGAAAGGTTTATATCTAGGCCTTTCTTTTTTACTTTTTAAATGGGAGTGACTGTATCAATGAACTACGCTGCTAAAGAAGTGGGGTTTCGCCCGAACTTGTTTGAACAGCTATTTGATGAGCAGCCTCGTCATTTAGCGCATGAGCTCGTTGTTCGTCGTCTTAATATTGATGAATTAAAGTCTTCGGTCGCGCAAGATTTGGAGTCTTTGTTAAATACACGCTGTGTGGTGTCTAACAAGCTGCAATCTTATCAACATGTGCGCTCATCAATATTGAATTTTGGCATATTAGATTTTGTAGGGCTAAGCAGTGCCAATCCTGCTGACTGTGACTATATTTGCCGACAAATCGCACGAACCGTAGAGCAACAAGACACACGATTAAAAAACGTTCGAGTATCGTTAGATATTGGAGCCGTTGATGTCAATCAGCTTTGTTTCTCTATTGAAGCTTTGCTGAAGGTTTACCCAGCCCAAGAGTTGGTCAGTTTCGATGCGTTCTTTGAGCCAAGCTCTCAACGTTACTTAATAAAATAACCAATATCGCCGCTCAAATTGCACAGTTCAGCGATAACTATATTGAGGCATCATGGACAGTCTACTTCCTTATTTTGAGCATGAGCTTAGCCTGTTTAATAAACAGTCAAAAGAATTTGCCAAAAAATATCCCAAAATAGCCAATCGACTATTGATGGGACACGATACGGTAGATGACCCGCATATTGAGCGGTTGATACAGGCTTTTTCGCTGATCAGTGCACGTATTAATAAAAAGCTGGATGATTCTTATGCTGATTTTACAGAGTCTTTATTGGAAGTCGTCTATCCCGACTATTTAAAGCCTTTTCCCTCTGTTTCTATCGCGCAGTTCAATCTGGGCGTACAGGGTAATGCGATGAGTGAATCGGTTTTAGTTCCCAAACAAAGTGTGTTTACCACCCAAAAAATAAATGGTACGCCTTGCCAATTTCAATCAACCCAAGACGTTGCCTTGCTACCGCTACAGATAGATAGCGTCAGCTTTGAGACACGCCAAGAAGTGTATGACAATCAGCACGGATTGCTCAATGGCTGCATCAGTATTAAGTTTAAAGGTCTTAATCCCAGTTTTGATTATCAAGCGTTATTGAGTCATTCACTAGATTTGTATATAGACGAAGATGCTAGCCAAGGCACCAGTTTATGGGACTTACTATGGTGTGATGTTAAACAAACCCATATTTATGGCAGACAAGTCAATAAGGTAGCGGGTAGTCCGTTTGAGATTATAGGATTTAACCCTGAGCAGCAAATACTCCCTAGCCATCGGGTGAGCAACGCTGCCTCTGCTTTATTAAAAGAGTACTTTTATTTTCCAGAGAAATTTAACTTTTTACGCCTGAATCTTGGGTCTACTTGCCCTGATTTAAAAATTGACAGTAGTGGTTTTGAGATTCGATGCTATTTTAAATTTGATAAAAAAAACAGCATTCGCTTAAAAAACCTACAGCAGTTAAGTAGCCGTAGTATCAAGCTGTTTTGCACGCCTGTCGTAAACCTATTCAAGGCTGCAGCCAAGCCGATTCAAGTGACCCATCGTTCTATCTATTATGATTTGGTGCCTGATACCCGTGCACTTTTTCAACATGAAATTTATGAAGTCAACAAAGTCATCGAGTCCAAACAGAGTGAGAATCGTTTGATACAGCGTGAGTATCATCCATTTTATGCGCTCAATCACTATGAGCAGCAAGATGACGGCCGTTATTATCATATCAAACGTGATAAAGATATGGCTGAGTTTAAGCAGGGTTTTGAATATCAGATTATGTTTGTCGAAAAGAACCGTGAAAACTTGTCCGGTGCGGTGAGCATGAGCGCTTCTTTACTATGTACCAATAGAGATTTGCCTGCACAAGTGGTGTTTGGTCAAAGTCGCGGTGATCTGTTTAGTGAAGGAATGACGGGTTTTAGTAGTCTGTCATTATTAAAGCAGCCAACCAGAACAGCACGGTTTGAGTACACTGGTGAAGAGCGCTGGCGATTAATATCACTGCTCAGTTTGAATTTTTTATCGCTTGCTTCCCAAGATGCCGAGCTGATGAAGGAGTATTTGTCGCTGTATGACATTACGCAATCTGCCGCTAACAAACTATTGGTTGAAGGTATCGTCTCTGTCGCGACCAGTATTGAAGCTAGGCGTATCCAGCGCTTGCCGCAACCGGGATTTGTGCGTGGCACTGTGATTGATATTCAAATTAATCAAAAGAATTTTGCAGGAGTCAGTATCCGCCAGTTTGCTCATTTGTTGGCTTATGTTTTTGGCTATCACGCCAGCCTAAATAGCTTTGTCGAAGTTGCCATCAGTAATGCCGTAACCAAAGAGGAGATATATAGATGTCAGCCACGCAGTGGTCTCAGTCCTCTTATTTAACCGATCTAATCGCTGCGCCGCAAACTTATGAGCTATTGCAAGCGCTACGTTTGGTTCATTATGAAATCAATATGGGCAATGCGCCTATTGAGATACGTTACCGTGCCTCTTTGTCCTTGGCTTATCCGCAGGCTGAAATTGAGTCAATGTCACTAATTGTCCAAGACAGTATGGATGGCAATGCTGATCAGACACGCCTTAGACAAATAGAAGTTTACCCTGCGGTTATCGGACTGACGGGTCCATTGTCTGCCTTGCCAGCGATGTATACCGATCATCTGGCATCGAGAGTACATCACGCAAAAGACAAAGCAGCACCTGCATTTTTAGATTTATTTAATCATCGTTTGACGGACTTGTATGTGCAGGCAAGCTGGTTTTATAACCTGCCATTACAGTATGAGTTGAACCATAAAAAAGACAGCTACCTGCTGAGCCTGCGAGCATTGGCACGGCAGCCTAAGAAACTAACAGTAATCGATAGCTTGATTGCCTATGCGGGCATGATTGCTCCTGGGCGTCTGACCGCCGATCAATTGGCACATGTGTTGTCACACTTTTTGGACAGCACGGTCAGTGTTGAGCAGTTCGTACCTGAGTGGTTTGATTTGCCAGCAAGTGAGCAAACAGCGCTCGGTGGTCAGCATGCTGCCCTTGGACTATCAGCGTTTTGCGGTGCGCGTGTCGTGCAGTTCGACAGCAAGATTAGAATCGTATTTCATCAGCTAGATGCCAAACGTTATCTTAGATTGTTACCTGCAGGCGATATGTACCAAGTCATTATCGACTTCATTCGTAAATGGTGCGGGGTGTGTTTGGCGGTTGAAATGCAGTTGGAATTGGATAAGCAATATATTACGCCTCTGTCACTATCTGAAAGTAATTTTGGTGGTTTGGGGCAGGGTGGTTTTTTGGTATCGCAGCCTACTACTGCGCATCATGACGATACCCGTTATGCGCTCCCTATTCAGTAAAACGATCATTGTTCAAATAACACAGAGTTTTATATACAAAGCCTATAAATATAATTTTGAATTGAATAAGAATGCTAAAGGAAGAGAGTTATGAGTCAGTTAAAAGCTGTGATTACCCGCTTGAGTCCGAGTTGCCGACAGTGTTTGCAGCAGGCCGCTAGGCTCTGTATTGATAAAGGACATCGCGAAGTAGATACCATCCATTTGCTGCATGAAATTATTGCCACCCCGCATAATGACGTCGCTCAAATATTAAAAGTAAATAAGATCAATCAGCCGTCATTATTGGCAGAAATCACGGACTTATTAGGGACGTTTGGTCAGGCAATAGGTGCCACCCCAGTATTTAGTGAGCGTTTGATGGCATTGCTTGAAGATGCTTGGGAGCTGGCAAGCAGTCAGTATGGGCAAAATGCTTATAAAAACCAACCGTTAGAAATCCGATCTGGACATATCGTGTTGGTGCTTTTAACTCATGAGCGTTACCAGTCTTTGCTCAATATCCTTCCTGAGCCACTACAGTATATTGATCTCTTTACGCTAAAAGACGATTACCAGCGTCAATGCCGTGGTAGCACCGAAGGCAGTAATTTCGTTAACAGTAATGAAAGTGTCAATAAAAACAAGAAGACTAAGACAGACCGCACGAACGATTGCGAATCTTTAGATACAGAACAAGCAGCTGCCAAGCCAACCCCTGCATTGGATAAATATACCTATGACTTAACGGCTAAAGCTGATGCCGATCAAATAGATCCAGTCATTGGTCGTGAGTTTGAAATTCACCAACTTATCGATATTCTGATTCGCCGTCGCCAGAACAACCCTATTTTGACAGGCGAGGCAGGCGTGGGTAAGACTGCCGTGGTCGAAGGTTTGGCACAAAAGATAGTGGCAGGTCAGGTGCCCGATCAGCTCAAAGAGGTGACGATACGTAGTCTCGATATGGGACTATTGCAGGCAGGCGCAAGTGTTAAAGGCGAGTTTGAAAATCGCTTAAAGCAAGTCATTGAAGAAGTGCAAGCCTCAGTCAAGCCGATTATTTTATTCATCGATGAGGCACACACCCTTATTGGTGCTGGTGGGCAAGCAGGCCAAAATGATGCAGCTAACTTGCTCAAGCCTGCGCTGGCTCGCGGTGAGCTGCGAACGATTGCTGCCACGACTTGGTCAGAATATAAAAAGTACTTCGAAAAAGACGCTGCATTGTCGCGCCGCTTCCAAGTGGTCAAGGTCGACGAGCCTGATATCGATACCGCAGTAGCGATGATTCGTGGTTTGAGTGCCAAAATGCAGTCACATTTTGGCATATTGATAGAGGATGATGCCTTGCAAGCAGCCGTTGAGCTATCAGCACGTTATATCAGTGACAGGCAGCTACCCGATAAAGCGGTAAGTGTCTTAGATACTGCTGCCGCCCGTGTGAGCTTATCAAAGACGGCCATGCCCAATCAACTAGATAAACTAAAGGCCAAAGGCGTACAGTTAGAGCAGCATATCAACAATCTCAGTCAGCAGCTTGAACGTATTGGCGGCGTTAATGAAAAAGAAAAGGTGAGCCAGCAAATTGCCGTGCTTGATGAGCAGCGTCAGTTCAATCAACAGAACATTACTGATATGACCGCTCGCTGGCAAGAGCAACGCCAACTGAATGATCAGCTAGATATGATCAATCAGCAGTTAAATGGTGAGCTGGAGGCCTCCGATACACTGAGTGCAAAGGAGCGCTTAGACAAACAAGCAGAATATCAAAATGTTGAACAAACACTCAAACAAGTACAAGAGGCGCATCGACTCATTCATGCGGTACTGGATCGGCAGGTTATCAAGCAAATTATCTCGGATTGGACAGGTATTCCACTTACCGATATGGTAGGGAATGAAAAAAACCACATATTGAATTTAGCGGATACCTTGCAAGCACGGGTTATTGGACAAGACCATGCTATCGCCGCTATCGTCAAGCGTATTCACACCGCCAAAGCACACCTAGATGATCCCAACCGTCCGCAAGGTGTGTTTATGCTCGTAGGGCCAAGCGGTGTCGGTAAGACAGAAACCGCATTGGCGCTGTCCGAAGTACTGTATGGAGGTGAGCGTAATCTCATCACCATTAATTTGTCCGAATATCAAGAAGCCCATAGCGTCGCGTCCTTGAAAGGCTCACCACCCGGCTATGTTGGCTATGGTGAGGGCGGCGTGTTAACAGAAGCTGTCCGTCGTCGCCCTTATAGCGTGATCTTACTTGACGAAGTAGAAAAAGCGCATCCAGATGTATTGGATCTGTTTTATCAGGTATTTGACAAAGGGGTGATGGAAGACAGTGAAGGGCGCTTAATCGACTTCAAAAACACCCTTATCCTATTGACCAGTAATATTGCTTCATCGCAGATTATGCAGCAGTGTATCAACACCGATCCTGATAACACTGATTTTAGTTTGCCGGATAGTGACAGCCTGAAACAGGCCATTAATCCACATCTGTATAAAGCTTTTAAACCCGCGTTTTTAGGTCGTCTAACGGTAATTCCTTACTATCCGCTAACCGATGATGCGCTCGCAGAAATCATTCGCCTTAAGCTGGATAAAATCACTGGTCGTATTCGTGACAATTACGACGTACCTTGTGTGATTGATCCTGAAGTGATTGAACTGATTTTATCTCGTTGTCATGAAGTTGATTCAGGTGCTCGTAATGCCGATGCCATTATCAGCCAGACATTATTGCCGCAGCTGGCAGGTCAGCTACTTTCTCATGATGACAGTCACAGTGTACTAAAGAAAATTACCGTATTCGTGGATGAGGACGATAATTTCGCTTATCGTTTGGATCGTGATCCCATTGTGGCACTCAATCAAATGGCGCAGTCCAGTGAAACCAACGTGAAAAGCAATCTTACAAGTCATGTAGAAAATAGTCTTGAAGAAGTGAATCAAACAGCAAAAAAACAGGCATCCACTAAAAATAAAAGCCGCAAAAAAGTGAGCAACGAGACGTCAACAAAAAAAATCACTAGTAAAAAAGCTATTGAGGAGGAGTCACTATAATGAGTACTGATAACTCCTTAATGATCAATATTGATACGCTTATTGCTCCTATTAACGGTAGCCATCATGGCGTGGGTGAAGACCTCATCTTTGACCCGCGTATCGATGCCATCGTTGCTGCTCGTCAAGAAGATGATCCATTATTGGCGCAAGGTAATTGGGTCACTGAGTTAAAAGTCGCTGATTGGGATTTTGTAAAAAATCAGTGTGCAGATTTGCTCGGTCATACTAGTAAAGATATGAAGCTGGCACTGTGGTACGTCGATGCGTTAAGTCATACCGATCATTTGGCTGGTATCAGTCATGGGCTTAGCCTGCTACAGGCGCTCAATGATGAATATTGGCTTACCATGTATCCACCGCTAGATGGTGAAGAAGACAGTATGGATATCAGAGCAGGGCTGTTGTCATGGTTTGTCAAAGCGCTCACTGATGATCTCAAACAATTGCCGCTTGCAGATACGAAGACAGGAAATTATAACTACAATTACTATCTAACCGCTCGTGATCATGATAAGCAGCGCCAGCAAAATCCTGATGGTGAAACGTCTAGTCAGTTAACCCTTAATGACTATAACCAAGCCATAAAGAACAGTAGCGAGTTATGGCAACAAGCGTTAATGAAAAATCTCAGTACAGTCACTGAACAGTGGCAAACACTCACCGATCAGCTAAACAATCTCATGGGCATGGATGCCCCCGTTTTTGCGCCAGTGACGGATCTGTTGTCAGCAATTCATCAACATTTGCGTCCATTGATACCAGAGCAGATTGATCAGGTAAATAATAAAGGACAAGATGCTGCAACCAATATTACGGCTGATGAAAATGTGTCGTTGGAGAGTAATGGACAAGTTGCTCATTCAGTAAACGTGACTTCAACCAGCTTTAATCCCAGCAACCGTGATCATCAAAGCAACCGTCGGCAAGCCCTCAAATTATTGGGTCAAATTCAAGACTACTTTGCGACCAATGAGCCGCACAGTCCAGTGACTTTTTTGTTGGGCCGAGCGATTGATTGGGCAGATATGCCATTGGATCAATGGTTGACTCACATCATCAAAAATGAAGACCAATTAGCGACGCTCTCTGACATGATCGGTATTCAGCCCAAACGAGAGCTATCTGACGATGGTTATTAATCAGTGTGCTGCTTACATTGTCAGTGAGTAGCCAATCCAGCATATGTTTATTTTTATATTCTTCATCTAGCGATTTTAATATTTAAACCTTTGGGCGGATAGGAAAGGGCTTATCATGGTATGGACTCAAACAAAGCGGCACTTGCAGATCAATAGTGCTCATCCTGATATTGCCACTAGTTTGATTCAGCAAGCTGATATCATCGAGAGCTTATTGGGTATGCCGCTACCAGACAGTGTTTGGGCTACGCCTGCACTCATGCCCGCGCCCAATGCCTATCCAAGCAATTATCATCAAGACCAACGAACTCAAAGCTATGCTGATCGTCAGCTTGCTCTGTATTGCGGCTACCGTATTAGCATTACCTTGTTGCATCTGCAGGCAGGACTTAATATAAAAGATTGGCTAGGGCAGAGTCTCGCGATTCATTGGCGCACTGGTGATGCTGTGCTGGCACATCAAATTCGTCACGGTATCATCACTGAAGCAGTCGCCCTTGGTAGCAATAGTGGCATGGCGGCTTACCGTATCATCTGTGAGCCGGCTTTAAGTCAGCTACGCCTATCTAGTCACAACCGTCGCCACCATCATCTTAGCCTTAATGAGCTTATTACTGACATCATAAGCCTTTATGAGATGGACATTGAGATTGACGAACGTTTGAGCGACTATCATATTCAGCATAGCGTGCAGTACAATCAAACGGACTTAGCCTATTTAACGCAGTATCTTACGTTGTATGGCATAACAGGCTATTACCGTCATGAAGCAGACAAGCATACTCTAGTATTACTTCCCCATGATTGTGAGGACTTGCGTCCAGACACGAGTGATATCCATAGCACGCTCAGTCAGAATACGGCCAATCTTGCTGACAGACAAGACCGTATCACTGCCATTCGTCCACGTATTACCCAGCATATCCAACAAACCGACCTACATCGTTATGACAATCGGTTATTGAGTACCTATGGTGGCAGTAGCACTAGCGAACAGTCTATCGATTCAAGCAGTCCAAACAGTCACAACCGCTTTTTGCATAGCCATACTCATTTTGATGATAAAGGTCTCGATCAACTTGCTACGCGCTATCAAAAGAATGCTCAGCAGCTAGCCAATCTAGGTAGCATCACAGGTAACATCCGGCATCTCTCTTTGCCAAGCGCTCACTATATCGATGGCAACCCTTACGTGACTGAGCCAATAAGTCTGGCTTCTATTCATCAACGTATTAACAATCATATTCCTACCGATTGGCTGGGCATAGCGCCCTTTGATCCGATGACTCTACAGCCTTATTTAAAAAAGGATAGTGATGACGACACTGTCCATCATATTACTGCTTGCTACCTGCCATTTCCACATCATCACCATATTCCCTTTGGTGGACAACTGACAAACCTTGGGCAACCGCATCCTAGTCTCACTGGTCTAATGAGTGCCAGTATTATCGATACTGCTAGTGGCAGCGCTATTGATACTGATCGTAATCATCGTGCCCACATTCGCTATCACTGGCAACAAGACGACGATCAACAAGATGGTGCGCATTGGATACCTATTGCCAGCCACTTCGTTGCCGACCACATGGGACAAACCTATCCGCTGCGTCACGGACAGCACGTGCTTATTGACTTTATCGGCGGTGATATCAATCACCCCATCATCATCGGTAGCACCCACAACGGTCGAGGCAATCGTGATGCCCAGCACAATAGCAGCGTCAGCGACACAGATGCCCTTGATGCCACCAGTCCCACTTGGTTTATCAACCAAAGTCATGCCCATCCTATAGACGGCATCAAAACCCAAAGTATTGACTCAAGCCGAACAGGGGACGCCAGCAAAGACAGCTTAACCAATGGTTATAACCAGCTCATGTTTGACGGCCATCCTGATAGTCCACAAATCAATCTCTATAGCACAAGCTACCAAAGCAGCCTCACAATAGGCCAGCTGTATCAGCACACCGACCATGCGCGCGGTCAAGCGCGGGGACAAGGTATTAGTATAGAGACTGGGGCAGCCGCCAATATACAAGGCAGTACAGGCATCCACATTAGTAGCCGTACCAGCCCCCAGCACATGAGTCATGACAGCCACAGCAAACTACAAACGGCCGATCAGCATCAACAAGCATACGAGCAACTCGCCAATACCCATCAACCAGTAGGATTGGACGGTAGCGCCAATGACAAACCAAATGGTAGCCAAAACCAAGAAGACGCTCAAACGCCATTTATCAAGTTTAGTAAAGACACCAATGATGCTGCGCTGAGCGAGTCTGGACAATGGCAACAACCCCATCTGCTTATCGACTCTCAGCGTCATCTCGCACTGTTAAGTGGACAACACAGTCAGCATACCAGTACTCAAAGCACCCGTAGTCATGCCACAGACAGTACCCATTATCATAGCCAAACCCAAATGAATCAACTGGTTGCAGGCGATATCCATTACTACTCAAACAAAGCACAAACCCATACCGCCGCTCATGGTGATGTGACCATACAAGCGCATCAAAGCGAGATGCGACTGGATAGCGAACAAGTACTGCGTATCCATAGCCGCGACAGTGTTGAGATCATTGCGCCTGACACGTTGACACTAAAAGCCGCTGGCAGTGGTATTGAGATATCGGGCGGTAATGTGACGTTTATCACACCGAAGCAAGTAGGCTATAAGGCGAGTAAGGTGGATTGGGGCAGTGGGGATGGTGGTAGTCCAACGATTACTGTGCCTCAAGACGAGCTTGCTGACTGTGTTGCTAAAACGGCTAGCACGGGTAAAAAAGGCGGAGCCGTCTAAATATGTTATTACCACAAGTAGAATATCTTGATGATATTCAAGCCACGAAACAGTATCAAAAGCAGCTTGAAGCTGTGTATCAACGCATTTCTGATAATCACTATCAGCAGCTCACTGTGCTCATTGATCTAAATACGTATGGGACAGAAATATTTAACGTCCTTGACTGCGGCGTAGATTTGCCATTTGAGCGTATAAAACGCATTCATCATACCTTCAACGATGACTTAGCTCTTGTTGACATTCAGTTAGGTGACAGTACTGGTCAGCGCATACTAGAGCAGCTATTGGCACTAGCACTATATGAGAATATTAATGATATAGCAGGTAATCCGCATTCACGTAGCATTTGTTTATGGCTGTTCAACCATCGAATTACTGAAACGATAAAACATAGTCTATATCTGATAGGTCAAGCGTATGGATTGGGGACAAATAAGCGCCGCTATCTGCGCTACTGGGATCCGAGAGTAATACAGTTGTTGGACTATTTATGGACAGCGCCACAAAAGCTGCAAATTTACCAGTTGGGGCTCTCTCATATTTATTATGTTGATTGGAATAACAAAATGAAGGTACTAACGTTGCCGATACCCAATAAGGTATATCCGTCTAATATTGAAGCAGCATTGGAGCAGCTCAGACCTTTACCCTTTAGATTTAATCAGCAGCAGTGGCAACTGCTTGAGCAAACAGAGTGGATAAATATGATATTTCGGCAACTGAAAGAACAAATAGTGATCAACGCTCAATCTTATGAAATTGTCATGAGCCAAGCATTATTGATTGCCAAGCGTAAAATGACGCAGCAGCAGGCGGTTAATAATATTATTGAGGGTTTGGAGCAGCCTAGAAGCCAGGGAGTAACGGGATGAGTAATGATTTAAGCTTTATGGATAGATTGACAAGTAATCATAAAAGTTCCCAAGATAAAAAGAAAGCTGAGCCTGTAGTATTAGAGCTAGAATATGAAATCCCTACGGATGACCCATCAGTTTTACTAGATACCATCATAGTAACGGCTACCAAGAAATGCGATTATGAATGTGGAAAAACGGGTATTCCGATATTACCTGTGGTGCTGAGTAAAACAGATTATAAAGTAGCGACCCAAGATGAGCGGTATTTTGCCCACGAGATTGCCTCTATACCATCTACTCATACTGCTGTTGCGAGCCTACCAAATCATGCTTATCTTTATTGTTATATAGAAGATAGTGAAGGGTATAATTTTGATGAGTATTACACAGGTGCAGACGGGGCATTAAAACGTACTAAATTATATATTGACAAAGATTTTAAAGAAAGACCCAGCCAATCTGGACAAATAGACGTACAAAATATCGATGAGTCTGACAGTGACAGTTCTGACGAAGAGGTACAGCCATTTAACTGTGATAGAAAAGAACATAGTACGTTAGAGAGTAAATATATCACTTTGCTTCAAGGGGATACGGCATGGTTAATGGTGAGTCATGCCAAGTTAAGCAAATCTACATTAAAAAAATACGTGGAAGATGAAGGATTACGAAATAAACGTATGCAAAAGTTTGTCACTGATGAGCTTACAGGTAATAAACATACCGTCAATATGAGCACTAATGAAGTCGGCTACATAAAAAGCTTTTCTCAACGTAAGCAGCTTGCTCAAGGTGGAGATATTAACGAAAAAATTAATGTATTAGAGAAAAATGGAGATAGTGATGTATTAGGAAGTGTAAGAACCGCGTCATCGCTGTATCAAAGTATGCAAAGAAGTATTGCAGAAGACGATGAGGATCTTGCTTTAGAAATTAAACCTATGATGGTTGCCCTACCTGATCCAGTAGGTGAAGTCATTGCAGCAGCGGAGAAACGAAATTATTTACTTAAGAAACTAGACGATTCTCAAAAAGATAAAGGTAAAATTCGAGAACAAGTCAATGCCATCATCATCGATAATATTAAAAGTAGTATAGAGGCAAATACTAAAGAACGTATTGGATACGATGACAATGTAAAATTCTCAGCAGCGACAGCAACTAAAATAATAGAAAGTAATAATCAAATAAAAAATGAAAATTATAAAAATATCTATAAATATATTAATGAATCAAAATTTAAAGCTGTCTTAGAGAGTGCGAAAAAAAATCGTCAAGATAAAGCTGCTATTGCAACAGCACGGCAAACATTTATAGATGCTATTACACGTTCTGAGTTTGCTTTTGTCATGCGTGAAGACTTCCTTGAAAATGATGAAGACAGTCACTCAGGCTATGCTCAAATTATTGCCGAAGCCACTCAAGGTATTGGTATTGATGAAAGAAATATCGGCATACCAGACTCGATATGGGCGGATTATGAACCAGAGAAAATAGAAGGTATGACGGCCAAGAAAGAGTTTGAACAATCACTACTGCCGTGTATTTCAGGTCAACAGTCTATTGAAGACAATTGGTTAATGAAGGCGTTGATTGGTCTCAATAAAGAAGATATTAATAGATTAGAAAATCCACCAGCCTATGAAAACCTAGCGCGTGCTAGTGACTTTATTGGTACGACGACAAGCTGGGTGGTGGCATTCAAAGTACAAAAACAAAAGCAACAAATCACTGCTAAAATCAATATGGATATTGAGCAACTTAATAAACTTGCCAATCATAAGGCTCAAATTGTCCAAACGATGAGTAGCAACATGAGCCATATTAAAGATAATAACAAGCTATTACATAAGCTTGATTTATGGCAAAGAGCGAGTGTATATCAATCTACAGGTTTTAAACTGGCGCAAAAATTTTTGAAACATAGCCCAGAGGCCATACTTAAATGGAGTGAGCAGCGTCTCAGCCGTTCTGTTAATAACGCCAAACCGCATCAAACGCTATTGCCAGCTAGTATTGATAATAGAGTCGTTAGTAATGCCTCCTCAGTCCAAGCTCCGATTGCTTTCGATCTAGTAAACTCACATGGCGTAGACCAAAAAGCATTAGATATCTTTGATCAGGCAGCTGCTGGTGATGAGCATGCCCGCACTGTGGTGACCATGTATACCACCGAAGAGTCAGCGCGTACAACTCAAACCATCAATCAGGATATGGATAAACAAGCTGCCAATCTAAACAGAGCATTAGATCCCATCAATGGCGAGTATCAAAAGCTTGAGCGCAGCTCAGCGGGCAAAGCGGCATTGATATCAGCGGGTATAGCTTTGTTTCAACTACGTAGTGTTTGGATGGGCAAGAGCACGCTTAGCAGTATGGCACGCCGAGGCGACCGCGCGGGTCTTGAATTCATGACAGGTTATGCCAGTACCTCTCTTGCTTTAACGAGTGCCAGCCTTGATGTCGCTAATGCGGGACTACAGATGAAAGCGGCACGCAGTGCATGGGTCACAAGGCTGAGTCTGAGCGTTGGTGTACTTGGTGCTGTGGGTGCTGGGTTTGAGGTGTATAGTTTATCAATTACTCGTAAACGTTTGGAAGAAAGCAGTAGTCGAAATTCAGTGATAGCAGTTGGGGTAGCTCAAGGTGCAGCAGTAACAGCAGGTATCTCAGGTGCAGCGATTGCATTAGGTTTTACTATGCCATGGCTAGTAGGTATTATGGCAGTCGCTTGGGGCGTCAGTCTAATCGCTCAATGGGTGGCGTTTCGATATGATAAAGGTCATATTCTACCTGTTCACTATTGGTTAGATGCTGGCGTCTTTGGTAATAAAGCTATGTTAAATAGCGAATATCCCAATAATCCTTTTAATATACAGGCAATGAGTAGCCTTGAGCAAGATATGCACGCTTACTCTCTAGCTTTAACTGAGATACAAGTTAACCCACAATTTGCGACAAACACTGCTAATTTTAGACAAACATTATCGGGGCAAATAGAAATAACGTTAAGTCAGTGGAACGATAATAGTGAGCTTGTCGTAGAGTTTATCGGTATCGGCAGTCGAGAGCTAGGACTAGATAGAAAATCCTTCAATATAGAGACGCTTAAACGACAAAACCAAGTCATTGAAACCTCAAAAGGACTAAAGGTCGTATTAGACATTCCCAAGACCAGTCACTTTCAAGCGCAGTATTTAGGCTCATATAGGGAAGGGACGCGAGATCCCAATAAGGAACACGATATGCAAGAAGCTAGAGAGATAGCACAAGCCAATGCTGGTCGTGAAGTTGATAAACTTAGAGCCGTTGTGAAGTATGCGCTCAACCCAAGTATGAATCCATATTACCAACTACGTACAAGCGTCACAAGTCAATAAGGATAACAACATGCAATTACGCGACGACTTCGCCAAACATATTAGTGAGCTTCACAATCCTATTGACCGTCCTTATACCGCTAGTATAGACAAAAGCTTATTAAAGAACACTGAAGATATTGAACATCTTAACAAAGAAATTCACGACGTCAATCCTGATTACTTAACATTCCTACCCGCATACTTTTGGGTGTTTTATTTTGCGATTGGCTGGGTCTATTTCTCAGTATTTTTCTTCATAATTAGTTTAATTGCCGATATAAACTATTTTTATTTAAATGATTGGTCTATTGTAAATGTTTTTGTAACACTTTTTATATTTGTACCATCATGCACACCATTAGTACTTCTCCTCTATCAACTCATCAGAAAGCACTTCATTCGCACCCAATACTACTTTTTAAAAACAGAGCAAAAGATAGCCTACTACTACCGTCCACTCTGGAAGTTTAGACAGTCCTACGAGCTTAAGATAGTAGATTATAAAGACATACGCCCAGACTTGCATCAGGACCCATACAATCGAGCTTACACACCGCTCAATCTCTACGTCGCTGATCCTGAAACAGGCGATATTACCCATCATCTAAAGCTAGAAGATTATAGAGTCAATCCACGCGTACAATGGGCATTTATCCGCACTTATATGGAAAGCCCAGCGGATGATTTGCCAATAGACAATGAAATCTGCCAAGCTTATCCAGTTGATACTAGTGGTTCACTATTTGCCTGTGCCGATATTATCTACCGTAAAAACGGCATACTGTCTAGCGATCATTCTGGCGGTGGTCAGATCATGGTCTTTATAATAGGCTCAATAATAGCTTTAGGTAATCTATTTCAGGCCAATCATTACCAATGTACCAAGCGAGCCATTTTACATCCTGACGTTCAAAAGCTTTTAACCTGGGATGGACAAAACACCCCCTATCCAATACAGCCCATAACTGATGAATCCAAATTAGCTTTTGAAGGTGGAAATTGGGAAGTTAATGTCAGATGGGTGTGTATCATACTTATTAACGTTGGCTTCTTTGTATGGGCGGTAATGGCTTATAATAGTTGATGGAAATTGAGACAAGCCAATGATTGAAGACAAGTACAGTGAATTTGCTCAACATGTTAATGAGCTACAAGAAGTTCTTGAAAGTCCGTACAGTAGCGAGATAAATAAAGGTTTATTAGAAGAAGGAGAAGACATTGAGCATCTTAACAAAGAGATTGCCAACATTAATCCTGATTATATGACTTTCTTACCTAGCTACTTTTGGTATTGGTATTTCTGCATAGGCTGGGTTTATTTTTCTACATTTTGGCTAGGTAACTATTTTTTGCAAGATATTGGAGAAGTTGTATTTATAAATGGTAATTTTGACTTATTTGATATAATACTTACTTTTTTCTGGCTACTTGTGTTTGGTACTCCTCTTTTCTTACTCTTCTATCAATTTATCAGAAAGCATCCGTACCGCATTCAATACTACTTTCTAAAAAAAGAGCAGAAGTTAGTGTATTACTATCGTCCCTCATTACAGTTTTTTAAACCCTTTGAATTAAAGATAGTAGACTACAAAGATATCATTCCCGAAATACATACCATCAAACAAAATACTGCTTATACGCCGCTAAATCTATATATCGCAGATCCTAATACAGGAGAGATTACTCATCATATTAAACCGCATGATGTCAGTGTTGACCCTCGTGTACATTGGGCATTTATCCGCACCTATATGGAAAGTGATGCCAAAGATCTACCAATAGACCCTCAATTCTGTGAAGCTTATCCTTCTGATACCAGTAAATCACTGTTTGCTTGTAGCGATATTGTCTTTCGCAAATACGGTATTCTCAATACGCAACATTCAGGCGCTGGCGGCATCGTTATGCTTATAATCAGCTCAATATATGAGCTTGGTTACTTATTACAAGGCAATAACTACCAGTGTACTGAACAAGCCATATTACATCCTGATGTTAAGAAATTACTGACATGGGATGGAAAAGATAATCCTTATCCCATTCAGCCTATTACTCCCGAAGCAGAGAAAGCTTTTCAAGGTAAGAGTTGGCAAGTAAATATCAGATGGATAATGGTGACATTAATTAACATAAGTTTGTTTGCGTGGGCGGTGGTGGCTTATAATAGTTAAACCAGTATTTTTAAAGGAAGGATTGATAAAATCTAGATCAAGCTATTTGATTAGGATTTTCTAAACGAGGTTCTACTGTATTGAGGTTATAGCATTTTATTCTACGGTATGTAATCTTAGTAGAATCTAGGATAAATACTGTGACAAATTCTAGAACGCCAGATACAACAAAGCCCCTGATATCAGGGGCTTTAGCTGTTCTATAAGATAGTATAGGACTATGTAATGGTACCCGGAGCCGGACTTGAACCGGCACGCTATTGCTAGCGAGGGATTTTAAATCCCTTGTGTCTACCAATTTCACCACCCGGGCAAAACTTGTATTATCTATAAAGTATAGTACTTGCTAGATAAGTGCTCGCTATTATAATCGGTTATACTAATAATGCAAGCTAAAATTAACGTAAAACTAATAAATAATTGGAGGCTGGAGTCGGAATCGAACCGGCGTTAACGGAGTTGCAGTCCGCTGCATGACCACTCTGCCATCCAGCCAATCAAGGTGGCCTATATTAGCAAAAATATAGCAAATTACAAGTTATTTTTTGATTAAAAATAACTTATTTACTGGCTTGTGTATGTTTGGCCGTAATTTGTACTCATTTAAGGCCTAGATAGTCTTTATAGGTCCATCTTAAGCAGTCGTCTAGTCTGGTTTGATACCAACCCCAAAAGCTACGGCTAACCGTGTAAAACTCGTTCAGCTTACGATTCGGAGTACTTGCACTCGTTTTGCTTGTTACTCTGATTTTAGGGATTGATATAAGTTTCATGTCTACAAATGATAGGTATCAAAAATATAGTGCAGCTACTTAGGAGTCTGAGTAACCCGAATAATAAGTCACTCTATCATGACGTAAAAATCCGGCCAATCCCAATCCATAACGCTCAGCTATACGCACCGCTGTACTGGTTGGTGCAGACATGCCAACGAGCCAAGGTATATGCCCACGAATGGATTTTTGTACCAGCTCAATTGACAGACGCGATGTCATTAGGACACACTCGACTTCTATTTTTTGTCGCAGTTGCCAGCCAATCAGTTTATCAAGGGCGTTATGACGTCCCACATCCTCAAACAGACATAGCCGTTGATTTTGCATCGTTGCTGCCGCATGCACCGCACCAGTTAATTGATGGGTATGTTGTAAAGCGTCGACCTCTTGACGCATGTTTAATAAATAATCAAGACTGGGAATTGTGGATTTTTTCTTTGAGCCATGTTTGTACTCGGTCGCTATGCTGCTTTGCGAATAACTACTAAGATCGGGTAGGGCTTGTGTTAACCCAGTGATACCGCACATGCCGCAGCCTGTACGTCCAGCTAGCTGACGTTTTTGTGCTTGAATACGCTGGTGACAGCGCTGGTTTAGTATCAGCTCCACCACATAAATATCGTAGTCTTGCAACTGCTGGGATATTTTCTCAAACTCTTCTGAGTCAATATTTTCATTATCCAAGTCTTGTGTAAAACTTCGATAACTTGCGATATCTGTCAGCTGGTTAACTTCCCAATCAAGTAGCTCGTGACTATGATGAATCAGACCTTCGCTAAACAAAAAGCCAACGGCTAAATACTCTAACTGATGAGGGCTGGCCATCAGTACAGCATAGTGAATACCATTGATGACGATAGCAATGGCAGCTTCTACTGCCAAACTAACAGGCTGGTAATCAATGTGAGTCTGAGCAATAACCTGAGGTTTATTTGATAAATAGGCGTGCTTTTGTGATAAATGGGTGCGCGAAAGCGGCGTGATAGCGGTTTCTGCGGCCTCTGGATTTTTATTTGATAAGAATCGCTGATCAAATTGATCGTCTTCTTTAATGTGAGTATGAGCCATCATAAAAACAAACTATCGTGTCTAATTAGCCGCATTATTTTTTATCTGCCTTGCAAGTAGGGTTATGACTGAATACGTCGCTCATCACTTACGATACGGGCTCAGCCATGCCAGCATCTACATCTACTCTTTGCAAAAAGACCGTTGTAGATTTATATGCTGGTATATGGGAGTTAGGTGCATGCGTGTCTAAGTCAAATAAATCATTACACTCAGGGTAGTAAGCTGCAACAGCATTTGATGCAATGTCCATCTCAGTGAGTACCAGTGGACCCAGTTGCCGCGGCTGATCCGAGCTGTTTTTGTTGGCGTGGCGGGTGACCATCACAGGATCGCCTTTTTGCCAACCTAAGCGACTGATTTCATCTGGATGCATAAACAAAACATCTCGGCGATTGGTTTGGCGATAGCGGTCGTTATAGCCAAAAATCATGGTGTTAAATTGGTCATGGCTACGAACGCTGGTTAACTGCCAAATCTTTTGCGTGTTATGTTGAGAGCCATCATTGTTGTCAATATCTTTCGCATGATCTTTAAACGATAAAGTGGCCTCTGTCATCTGCGCCGCGACATAGGTAATCGAGTACTGTGGCACCTCAAATTGGGCTTTACCACTGTCAGTGTTCCATACGCGATGGCGCGCTGGGTGATATAGGTGAAAGCCGCGTTCTGTAGCACGAATACGTTGGTTGAAATTCTCAAATCCATCAATCGCCTGAGCGATATAGTCACGAACGATATCAAAATCTTCACTCATTGCTTGCCAAGGAATTGAAGAACCAGATCCGAACACATAAGTTGCTATGTCTGCGACAATTTGTGCTTCAGACTTTAGCATGTCACTAACAGGTTTAAGTTTACCTTGAGTCGGCACAATCTGACACATAGAGTCTTCGATGGTCGCAAACTGCTCACCTTTGGCAGTGACTATGCGTTCGGTACGACCTAAGCAAGGGAAAATTAAATTATTGGCACTCGGATATAACATGGTTTCATTGAGCTTGGTGCCGACAAAAATATTGAGCTGTGTCGTGGTTAAGGCTTGCTGAATGGCACTGGTATCAGGTGCGGCAACCGCATAATTCCCACCCATACTCATAAAGACTTTTAACTTTCCAGCTATCAGTGCTTTTGCACCTGTCACAACGTCATAGCCGTGCTCCTGCGGCATCGGACGTTTAAAAACACGTTCAAGGCTGTCCAGTAATTTTTGTGCAGGACGTTCATGGATGCCCATAGTACGGTCACCCTGCACATTGGAGTGCCCGCGCACTGGGGAGGCGCCTGCACCATCAATGCCAATCATACCCATTAGTAGTAGTAAATTGGCAATCATCGCCACATTATCATCGCCTTGCACATGCTGGGTGATACCCATGCCCCATGTACAAATCGTCGCTGGGCTGTCGGCAACCAGTTTGGCAATAGCAATGATTTGCTCTTGACTGATACCAGAGCCTCGCTCCACATCTGTCCATGACTGCTGACGAAGCCACACGTCGAGCGCCTCATATCCTAAAGTATGCTCATGAATAAAGTGCTGATTCATTCTCTTGTTTTTAGTCAACCACTTAGCGATACCTGTTAATAATGCTGCATCGCCACCGATTTGAATTTGAATGACCTCATCGACCATATCATCGCTTTGACCTGCTACCATATGGGAAGGTTTTTGCGGATTCTTAAATTTACGTAAACCTTGTTCACGCATAGGGTTGATCGATATAATGCAACACCCTTGCTGGTGAGCATGGGCGAGCATTTCAAGCATACGCGGGTGATTGGTTGCAGGATTTTGCCCAAACATCAATATCAGTTTGGCCTGTTCAAAATCTTCTAGCCTCACCGTGGCTTTGCCAACACCCAACTGTTTACCCAACATCACTGAGGTTGGCTCATGACACATGTTAGAACAATCTGGCAAATTATTAGTACCAAAGCAGCGCACAAATAACTGATACATAAAGGCAGGCTCGTTGGTGACTCGGCCTGAGGTATAAAATAACGCTTCATCTGGCGAATCAAGCTGCCCTAGCTGTTCAGCGATACATTGATAAGCCGCTTCCCAAGAGATTGGTAAATAGCGGTCTTGCGCCGCGTCATAATATACTGGCTCTGATAGACGACCGCTGTGCTCAAGCTCGTAGCCTGACCATTGTTGTAGCTCAGTGACAGTATGTCTTGCAAAAAATGCCGCATCTGCCTTTTTTGTCATGGTTTCACTCGCAACCACTTTGATACCATTTTCGCAGACGTCTATCGCCTTATGTGACTTATGATCGGGCCATGCGCAGCCTGGGCAGTCAAATCCACCTTGGGGTTGATTGCTTTTTAGCACACTTACGCTGCCGCGCAAAAAAGTCTGATAGTCCATTAGCTTACGAGCAGAGGAGATCAGTGCTGGCCAACCAGCCGCAGGGTGGCTATAAACAGGAATTTTACGCATGACGAATCTCATAGATAAGCTGGATAGGTAAAGTCTCACATATAACGACTATATAATGAAGCGCATAAACTTTATAGGATCATTAACCATAGATAACAAAAAAACCCTCAAGAAACGTGAATTTTCTTGAAGGTTTATGAGCGGGTATTTTTATTTTAAGTTAGCTTAAGATCAAACTATCATCTTCGACTTTTTCACCACGCGTTTGCTCAAACATATCAAGCAAGTCGTGTACCGTCATGCCTTGACGTTTGTCTCCTGCAACATCTAGGACGACTTGACCTTGGTGTAGCATAACGGTACGCGTACCATGTGCCAAGGCCTGCTGCATTGAATGCGTCACCATCATGGTAGTGAGCTTATTGTCCGTAACAATTTTGTCCGTCAACTCCAAAACAAAAGCGGCGGTTTTGGGATCAAGCGCAGCCGTATGCTCATCAAGCAAGAGAATCTTAGAGGGCTGTAATGAGGCCATCAGCAAACTCACAGCCTGACGCTGGCCACCTGATAACAGCCCCATACGGTCGGTCAACCGATTTTCTAGCCCTAGTTTTAAGACAGATAGCTTTTCGCGGAACAAGTCACGATTGTTCGGATTCAGGGCAAATTTGAGACCACGCTTACCACCACGCTTATAAGCAAGCGCCATATTTTCCTCGATGGTGAGTGCTTCACAAGTCCCAGCCATCGGGTCTTGGAACACACGAGCTACCCAATGGGCGCGTTGATGCGCCGTTTTTTTGGTGACATCAATGCCATTTAACAAAATTGAGCCGCTATCGACGCGTGTGGTGCCACTAACTGCATTTAAAAAGGTTGATTTGCCTGCACCATTGGTACCGATGACAGTGACAAATTCACCATCGGCGATATTGAGATTGATACCACGTAGGGCAGGGTTTTCGATGGGCGTACCTGGATTAAAGGTCAACCGTAAATCTGTGGCTTGCATCATAATAGTTATTCCTTATGTTTGCCTCAAGCTTAGCGAGTACAGTCGCTGTTTACGCCGCTTTTATTCGTTAACGTTGAGATCGTAATTTGCGGCTTAAAAGCTCATTTTTGGCTTTGGGCAATACCAAGGCCAATACCACGAGCAGCGCTGTTATCAAGTTCAAATCCTGCGGGCCAAAGCCGATACTGCGTAACGTATCGCTTGACAGAGCCACCTGAATAAATAACTTGTATAGTACGGCACCGACGACCACTGCAAAAGTAATCAGCCAAATCCGCTTGGCAGGAATGATGGTTTCACCGATGATGACCGCTGCCAAACCAATGACAATTGTACCAATACCAATTGAGATATCGGCGCCGCCTTGCGTCTGTACAAACAATGCACCTGCTAAAGCAATCAAACCGTTAGAGATCGCCATACCGATGATAGTCATCCATGAGGTGTTGATGCCTTGTGCCTGTGCCATACGTAGGTTCGAGCCAGTTGCTCGCATGGACAAACCAGTTTCGGTACTATAAAACCAGTTCAAAAATAACATGGCAAATAGTACGACCATGCCAATGATTAGACAGCGCATCCAATAGCCGTTGCCATCAGTCACCAAGGTACTAAATACCGTGGTTTCACCCAACAGCGGCAAGTTTGGCGCACCCATGATACGTAGATTGATAGAATACAAGGCGACCATCACCAAAATGCTGGCAAGTAATTGCAAAATGCCAAGCTTGACATGCAACCACGCAGTGACGATACCAGCGACTGAGCCTGCCAACATACCAAAGGCGCAAGCTAGCCATGGGTTGATACCAGCAATAATAGAAATACCAGCGACGGCGCCGCCTAACGGAAAGCTGCCGTCAGCGGTCAAGTCCGGAAAGTCGAGGGTACGAAATGAGATCAGCACACCGAGTGCGACTAGGCCATAAATCAGACCACTTTCAAGCGCACCAAAAAAAGCAATTAAGGACATAAGAGATCAGTAAGTCATAACCAAGCGTTTAGCAAATAACACTATAGGTGTTAATTCATTAAATAAGGCTGCATACATAAGCGTTACCTTATTTACGATTCTATAAGTCTATTTTAGCTAAACAGCTAAGCGGTGAATTTAACAGATTAAGCAATCTGCGGTTAGGGTAAACCAAAACATATCACGATAAAGAACTAACATGGGCTACCTTGGCTCAATAATTTGACTCAAGATATGGCAAATTTAGAAACGGCGTAAATACTTTATACTGAATAAGCACTTTATAAGCAATGAGCTAGGGCATGTCCTCAATTCAATCGATTATCCTCTAAATGGGCTAAATTTTGCCAAACATTGTCAAATAGCTTATCAATATCTCGATATTATTTGCGCTACTTTCCTTGTTTGACGGCAATTTATCTCATTTTTATCACCGTTTTTAAAATGAGGACACGCTCTAGGTTCAAGTATTTAAACAACGCCTGCTTAAACAAGAAGCCCAGCCTACTGATTCATAGCTGGGTTTCTTGTACTAAACACTTAACATCATAGAAAACGGCAAATGATGACATGGTCAAAATGGACATCTATCTTACGGTTGCTATGATAAGCCAACTATAAAAATGCGTTATTCTACCACTTCTTTTGCTTTATCGATAACCGCTTGTGACAAAGTAATGCCTTGTTCTTTGGCATGCGTTGGACTGACATATAGATCCAGCATTTGTGGAGTATAGACAGGGATAGCGCCTGCTTTTTCACCATTTAAAATACGGACAACAATTTTACCCGTTTCGCGGCCAAGCGCGTAATAATCCACACCCAATGCTGCCACTGCACCACGCTCAACTGAACTGGTATCTGAAGCAATCAGAGGAATCTTACTTTCTTTAGCAACTTGGTACAATGACTCGTAGGCCGATACGACGTTATTATCGGTCGAGGTATAGATCATATCGACCTTGCCTTCGAGACTACGTGCGGCCATCGCAATATCCGTACTACGCTGCGCTGGCGCTTCGAGTACATTGATGCCTAATGGAGTCAGTTTTTCTTTTAGATTGTTCAAAATGGTGGTTGAGTTGACTTCACCTGGGCTATAAACGTAACCAACATTCTTTAAATTTGGAATGATTTGACGCATCAATTCAATCTGTGGCTCATAAGGAAGGGCATCAGAGCCACCAGTGACATTGGTGCCAGAACCATCTAGTTTGGTTACCAGTTTGGCTGCGACAGGGTCAGTCACTGCTGAAAATACCAAAGGAATACTGCTTGTCGCCGCCGCTACTGACTGCGCTGATGGCGTGCCAATCGCGATGATAACGTCTGAGTTGTCTGCAACAAATTGCTTGGCAATCTGGCCAGCAGTGGCTGTGTTTCCCTGCGCACTTTGAAAGTTAACGGTTAAGTTTTCACCGTCTTTAAAGCCCGCCTCATTTAACTCGTCGATCACACCCTTGCGTACATCATCAAGCGCTGGATGTTCAACGATAGCGGTGATTGCGACAGTCTTCATTGCTGTTGCGGCATCGCCAGTAGCACTATCAGTAGTACTGGTATCTTGGGCTGACTGATTACAACCTGTTAAGATAGCGGTACAAACGCCGCCTAATAATAGCGCTTTACTAAAATTGAAATGACCAAAACGACTTTGATACAACATGGGTCTCACTCCTGAAAATAATAATGTGTCCGTACATTATTTAATAAATGAATAAAATAAAGGGTAAAAAGAGCCCTCGATATAAAAGATAGACGGCTAAATATCAGTTTTTGGCACTATTTATTCGCACTCTGTGCTTGCTTATCGATATTGATGGCGTTTTTTAACAAGTCATCTGTCAAGCTTACTCCTTGCTCAGCGGCGTGCTTGGGACTTGCGTATAAGGTTAGAGTATTCATCACTTCAGGCTTAATCGTATTGATCGCTTCGCCATTTAATACACGATATACCATTTTGCCCGTCGTACGACCAAAGTCATAATCATTGACACCTAGGGCAGCAGTAGCACCGCGTCTCACGCTAAACTCATCTGAGGCAATGACTGGAATATCAAGCTCGTTTGCGGCACCAGCCATCGCTTCAAACGCTGACACAACATTGTTGTCTAACGAGGTGTAAATCACATCGACGCGACCAGCAAGGCTACGAGTCGCCATGGCAACATCCGTTGGGCGATTGGCGGTGACTTCTAATATTTTAAGCCCACGTGCTGGTGCGGCTTTTTTGAGTTGATTGAGCACCACAACGGAATTGACTTCGCCTGGGCTATAAACGTAGCCAATGGTCTTTGCGTTGGGCGCGATCTTTTGAATATTGTCTAACTGCGGCTCGATAGGTAGCTCGCTGGACAAGCCTGTGACATTAGATTGGATAGGTACGTTATTTTCGTCAATCAGCTTTGCTGCGACAGGATCTGAGATGGCGGTATAAATGACTGGAACTGTCTTGGTTGAGGCGACGATAGACTGAGCAGATGGCGTCGAGATTGCTACGATGGCATCGGGATTGTCACCTGCAAACTGTTTTGCAATCTGACCTGCTGTTGCCGTGTTGCCTTGGGCGCTTTGAAAATTGACAGTTAGGTTTTGACCTTCCACATAGCCATTGTCAGCCAACTCATCAATAATGCCGCGGCGCATCTCATCTAATGACGGATGTTCGACAATTTGGGTGATGGCCAATGATTTGGCAGGCTTGTCGGTATCAGCCGCTGCGTTTTCATCAGTTGTTGCGGCTGTGTCAGTAGTATTTGAACAGCCAATCAATCCAAGAGTAGCGCTGATAGCAGCACCGTATAGGCTCAAGCGTAAGGTAGTGGCAATAGTCATTATTAGGTTAACTCGTAGTTTATAGCAATCGTAAAAGACCAAGCCAATATTATGAGACGTGCTAAGCCTACTGGTTATAGTGCTTATGCTTGCCTAAATTATGCTTGATTTTGAAAAATGATATTGGAAAATGCAGGTTAGCCGAGTCAATGCTATGTTGATGCCAAAATAGCAGGCTAACAATAAAGTAATCATTCCATCGATCATTATGTTCATATTATGACAGTAATGTAACTTATCGCAATAAGAAATTAAAGCGTATTCGTCACGGGTGTTATTAAGGCATGCATTGACTGTCTTATGCGCTGAGTTCTTATTTATTCTGCCCATAAAAAAGATGCCACTTAGGACATCTTGTTATGTGGTAAAACGATACTTGAAAAGAGTACAAACCAGCAACGCAGCTATTACGATCTCACTTTATAATTAGCTTAAGCCAATTTTTATTCGAAAGTTATAGTAAGTCTACCACTCATACCATGTTTATTTTGAGGTAGTGAAGGTGTAATAGACTCTAATATCTACTTAATTTTTTCGTATAAATACTTTAAGGATAACATTATGAATACTGCTAATTTAAAGTTATTAACCATCGCTGGCATTACTGCTACCTCATTGATTTGCTTACCTGCTATGGCAAAAGACAATCATGGGAATAATGGCAACGGTCACGGAAATGCCAAGGGTAACTCTGCTCATATTAGTAAAGATTACAAGCATAGTGGCAACGCTCAACCCAACATCAATGCTTATCGCAATGCTAGCCCTAATGCCTCATTTAAGCGCGATCTTGATAAATACGGTTATAGAGTAGTCGGCAAGATTGACAGAAGAGATTATGATCGTTCTGTTGTGTTAGACCGTTATGATGACCGCTACGTTCGTATTCGTACGCCAGAAAATAATATTGTAACGGTGATTAATGAAACGCTGCAGATCATCGATATCTTGAATAGATAACAGCAAGATTTCATCTGTTAAGTCAGCCATAAAAAAACGGTCTACTTAGACCGTTTTTTTCGTTCTTTAATGATTACTTACATCATTATTTAATTTAACGTTTTTAGGCGAGCACATCACCAATAACACAGTTGTCAGGTAGAGTAACGACCGTTAGCTGAGTTTTTGGATTGCCAGTTGACAGTACCATGCCTTCTGAAATACCAAATTTCATCTTGCGTGGCGCCAGATTGGTGACGCAAATGACTTTTTTATTGACCAGTTGCTCAGGCTCATAAAACTTACGAATACCGCTAAAGACGTTACGTGGCTTGTCTTCGCCAACATCTAATGTGAACTGTAATAGCTTATCTGCACCTTCGACATGATTGCATTCCAAGACGTGCGCCACTTTCATCTCAACTTTGGCAAAGTCTTCGATGCCAATGTAGTCAGCTTGCTCGGCATCTGTTGTGGCAGGCTCGTTCTTCGCAGCTGCTTTGTTGTCTTTAGTAGCAGTAGGTGCATCGGCTTGAGTCAATGATGCTTTGGAGTCTTCTACCATAGCAGCAACGTCTTTCTCTTCGATACGTTGCATCAGCGGTTTGAATTTATTGATTTTGTGCCCTAATAACCACTCATTACGACTGGCAAAGCTTAAATCATCAAGATTTAAGAACGTCTTGGCATTGTCTGTCAGTTCAGGCAATACAGGTGCTAGATAGACCATCAATTGACGGAAGATATTGATAGCGACCGAGCAGACGTCTTGTACTTCTTGTTCTGACCCTTCTTGTTTTGCCAGTGACCATGGTTTTTTGGCATCAATATATTCGTTGGCCTTGTCCGCACACTGCATGATTAAGCGCATGGCACGCGAGAATTCACGATTTTCATAAGCAGCAGCAATCTCATCGCCCGTCTTGGTAATGTCTTCTAATAGGCGCGGTTCAGCGCAAGTTTCAGACAGTATACCGTCGTATTTCTTAACCAAGAACCCAGCACTACGACTGGCGATATTGACGACTTTACCAACCAAGTCAGAGTTGACCTTTTGCATAAAGTCTTCTAAATCAAAGTTGATGTCTTCTACTTTGTCCGTCAATTTGCTAGCGAAGTAGTAGCGCAGATATTCAGGATGCAAGTGCTTGGCATAGGTACGGGCATTGATAAAGGTACCGCGTGACTTACTCATTTTTGCGCCGTTGACCATCAAGAAACCATGGGCGAAAACACCTGTCGGCGTACGCAGCTCACTACCTGCCAGCATGGCTGGCCAAAATAGCGCATGGAAATACACGATGTCTTTACCGATAAAGTGATAAACCTCGGTTTTGTGCTCGTTTTCTTGCATCCAGTAACGATCAAAATCAAGCGCCTCATCTGTACCAGCGCGCTTATCACACAGGTTTTTAAAGCTTGCCATATAACCAACAGGCGCATCTAGCCATACATAAAAATATTTATCTGGCTCATCGCTTGGCGTATCTGGAATTTGAAAGCCAAAGTAGGGCGCATCACGTGAGATATCCCAGCTAGCTAGTCCAGAATCGAACCATTCTTGGAGCTTGTTGGCGACCGAAGTTTGTAGGCGGTTGTCACTACGTGTCCAATTCTGTAAGAACTGCTCAAACTCTGGCAGATCAAAGAAATAGTGCTTGGAGGTTTTGAGTATGGGTGTTGCGCCTGAGATAGTTGAGCGCGGATTTTTTAACTCTACGGCATTATAAGTTGTGCTACAAACCTCACAGTTATCACCATATTGATCCAGCGCACCACATTCTGGGCACTCTCCTTTGACAAAGCGATCGGCTAGAAACAATTGCTTTTCAGGGTCAAATAGTTGCTCGACGTCCTTTGTACTAATATGTCCTGCATCATTCAGACGACGATAAATCAGTTCAGAGAAATGTTTATTTTCCTCTGAATGGGTGGTGTGATAATTATCATAATCAATCAGAAATTTTGAAAAGTCTGCTTCGTGTGAAGCTTTGACCGCTGCAATTTGCTCCTCTGGCGTCACGCCATTGGCTTCTGCTTTGAGCATAATGCCAGTGCCATGAGCATCATCCGCGCATACATAAGTGACTTTATGGCTTTGTGCTTTCATCGCACGTACCCAAATGTCAGTTTGAATATGCTCTAAAAGATGCCCCAAATGGATGTCTCCATTGGCGTAGGGCAGCGCACTGGTTACTAGAATCTCACGCACTTTCATCACCTATATTTTTATATAAACGGGTTGGTTATCAAACGTCCTAAGCAGTTTATGCCTATTGGACGCGATATTATCAAGTCTAAAAATTTCCAAAAATAAGAAAAATTTAAAAAGTGTGTCTATGATAACTTAATTCAGCCAAATTTGTGACATTCCTCAGAAACTAATACGCTAACGAATGAGGATATGCTCTAGCCGCAAACACTAGGATTTAGTTGCTATAAAAAAGCCCACTAAACCATTTGCTTAGTGGGTTTTTATTGGGACAAGATTATTTGAACATAAAAAGTGAGGAGATTGATCATAAAAAGTGAGGAGAGTTTAACTACTATTTAAAACGAGCCAAACATTGTCCCTAAAATAATAACGGCGACCACACTGATAAGAGGAATGGCCATGGTCACCATCGCGACGTTTAGATAAGACTGCTTATGGGTCAGACCACAAATGGCAAGCAAGGTAATCACTGCGCCACTGTGCGGCAAAGTATCCAAACCACCAGCGGCCATCACAGCGACGCGGTGCATCAGTTCTGGGTCGATACCAGCAGCCACCGCCATTCTTAGATAGTCTTCACCCAATGTCGAGAGCGCAATACTCAAACCACCAGAGGATGAGCCTGTGATGCCAGCCAGCGTGGTCATCGCGACCGCTTCTGAGATGAGTGGGTTGTCAGGCGTTAGGTTCAAAATACTGTCACGGATAATAATAAAACCTGCCAGTGAAGCAATAACCGCCCCATAGCCAACTTCTGAGGCGGTGTTAAAAATCGGCAACATCGAATCATAAGTACCACGGTTGATGGTTTTTTGTAGATTATTCCAGTACCCGATACGCAGCACAATAATCACTACGCAAGCCACGACCAATGAGATAATAATAGACCATAAACCCAGTGAACCTGCGATATTCAGCTCTGGAAATTGGGTTTGCAAGCCACTAAAGTCCATTGAAGGAAAAACGGCATACGTCAACAGAGCATTTAAAGCGATCACCAATATCAGCGGAATCATAGCAATATTAAATGACGTCTGATGCGTGCTTAATACTTCGGTTTGTTTTTCGGCCGTCCCAATACCGCCCACATCCTCTTCATCGTGTTGACCGTAGCCTTCGCCTGCGGCATTGGCTTTTTTGGCTCGTGATTGCAACCATAACCAACCGCCAATAAACATGATAGTACCGCCAATAATTCCCAAGATAGGGGCGGCAAAGACGTTGGTATTATAGTAAGGAATGGGAATGGCGTTTTGAATGGCAGGTGTGCCCGGTAAAGCGGTCATGGTAAAGGTGAATGAGCCTAAGGCAATGGCAGCTGGAATCAAGCGCTTAGGAATATCGGCCGCTTTAAACAAATCTTTGGCAATGGGATAAATGGCAAAGGCCACAACAAACAACGAGACGCCGCCGTAGGTCAAAATGGCACAGACCAAAATAACGGCTAGAATGGCTTTGCTGGCACCAAGTTTTTCAACTACCGTATTGGCAATGGCTGTCGCTGCGCCCGAATCTGCCATCAAACGCCCAAACAATGCGCCTAATAAAAAGATAGGAAAGAATTTGAGCAAAAACCCACTCAAAGCAGCCATAAATACATCGGTATAGGCGGGAATACTGCTCAAAAAATCCCCTGATAGTAGCACAGCTAATGTCGCCATAATCGGTGCTAAGATCAGCACGGAATAACCGCGATAAGCAAAGAACATCAAGAGTAATAAAGTAATGACAATAGCAAAGGTACTAAACATAATCGCCCTCCTTGGCAAAATTAAGACAGTGAGTAAACAAAGCAAGTAGACAGTGATCAATAATATGGATAAAAATACGCCAATTGGGTATATTTTTAAACCTGACGCTATATTGATATGGTAGTAATTTATCCTATGCTGAGCGGCTACACTGGCTTATACGTTCTACACGTTATTCTCTAGTCGCTACAAAAATAATATGTTAAGTTAGCATAAGTATTTTATATATGATATATCGATAAAGAACGTATTAATATGGATTATTAAAAATAATGGACAGGCTAATAGCATAGACAAGCGAGTATCACTGATAATGAATACGCTTGAATAACAAAAAACAGACGGGCAAGGAGATGAGCATGAGTCAATCAAAAGTATATAGCAGTGCGGAAGCGGCGCTAAAAGATGTGGTTAGTAATGGTCAAACGCTGGCTATTGGTGGTTTTGGTTTGTGCGGCATTCCAGAAGCATTAATTGAAGCGCTTCGTGATAGCGGGGTAAAAGACCTCACCTGTATCAGTAATAATGCGGGTGTCGACGGATTTGGCTTAGGGTTATTACTACAAACGCGTCAAATCAAAAAGATGATTTCTTCTTATGTGGGCGAAAACAAAGAGTTTGAGCGTCAATACTTGGCAGGCGAGTTAGAAGTTGAGTTGACGCCGCAAGGAACGTTGGCCGAAAAACTCCGCTCAGGTGGTGCTGGTATTCCAGCGTTTTATACGGCAACTGGCGTGGGTACACTGGTCGCCGAAGGCAAAGAGACACGTGACTTTGATGGACGGACCTATGTACTTGAGCATTCATTACGTGCCGATGTGGCACTAATCAAAGCACAAAAGGCTGATAAATCCGGTAATTTAATATTCAACAAGACGGCGCGTAACTTCAATCCAGACTGCGCGATGGCGGGAAAAATCACTATTGTCGAAGTAGAGGAAATTGTAGAGACTGGCACACTTGACCCTGATGAGATCCATTTACCGGGTATATTTGTTCAGCGCATTGTCTTGAACAGTAACCCCGAAAAGCGTATCGAAAAAACCACGACTAAAGTCCCTGAAAGCCTCTAAATCAGTGGTAGAAAGTTTTTGAATTTATAATATAAAGTATTGAAAAATAAGGAAATCATCATGGCATGGACAAGAGAACAGATGGCACAGCGTGCCGCAAAAGAGCTACAAGACGGCTATTATGTCAATTTGGGTATTGGCTTACCAACACTCGTGGCCAATTATATTCCTGAAAATGTGGATGTGTGGCTACAATCAGAAAACGGCCTATTAGGCATAGGTGAGTTTCCAACCGCAGAAAACGTCGATGCTGACTTGATTAATGCGGGCAAGCAAACGGTAACAGCAGAGCTGGGCGCCAGTTATTTTAGTAGCTCAGAATCCTTTGCGATGATTCGTGGTGGACATGTCAATCTGGCAATATTGGGCGCAATGGAAGTCTCAGAGAAGGGCGATCTTGCCAACTGGATGATTCCCAAAAAAATGGTCAAAGGCATGGGCGGTGCTATGGATCTTGTGGCAGGCGTTCAGCGCGTGATCGTATTGATGGAGCAAGTCAATAAGCATGGTGAGCCAAAAATCCTTGCCAATTGTGAGCTGCCATTAACAGGTAAAGGTGTGGTTGATCGTATCATCACTGAGCTTGCCGTACTGGATGTCACTGACAATGGATTGAAGCTGGTTGAACTGGCAGATGGTGTTAGCTTTGAAGAACTACAAGAAAAAACGCCCGTGAATATCGCTCAATGATTTTAGATCATTACTTTTAAACGATTGCTTTTAGACCACTGTTAAGGAAGATATATGGCGACCCAATTGCAACAGGATTTGACAGGTAAAGTGGCGTTAGTTACAGGCGCAGCAAGTGGTATCGGACGGGATATCGCTGAAACTTATGCTCAGGCAGGAGCTGTTGTGGGCATCGCAGACATAAACATTGAAGCCGCCCAGAAAACCGTTGATGCGATTGAAGCTAGCGGTGGTCAAGCACTCGCTCTTGCTATGGACGTTACTTCTGAAAGCGCTGTCAACAATGGCGTACAAAAATTGGTCGATACCTTTGGTGGTATTGATATTCTAGTCTCTAACGCAGGCATTCAAATCATTGAGCCGATCCATAAAATGGCGTTCGATGATTGGAAGAAAATGCTGGCTATCCATTTGGATGGGGCTTTTTTGACTACCAAAGCGGCCGTACAGCACATGTATAAAGAGGATAGAGGTGGTACAGTGATCTATATGGGATCAGTGCATTCGCATGAAGCCTCCTTGTACAAAGCGCCTTATGTCACGGCCAAACATGGCTTGCTTGGGTTATGTCGTGTGCTGGCTAAGGAGGGTGCTCCTCATAACGTGCGCGCCCATGTGATTTGTCCGGGCTTTGTCAAAACGCCTCTAGTCGAAAAGCAAATTCCGCAACAAGCGGCTGAAAAAGGCATCAGTGAAGAAGCCGTGGTTAACGACATCATGCTCGTGAATACAGTTGATAAAGAGTTTACGACGGTCGATGATATTGCGCAATTGGCCTTATTTTTAGCCGCATTTCCTACCAATGTTTTTACTGGACAATCTATCGTTGCCAGTCATGGTTGGTTTATGAATTAACGGGTTTATGACTAAGTAGGTATCATTTGTACAAACCATAACGTCAGACCCAATGGCGTTGTGGTTTTTTTATGCTTTCAATTGAGCTACACTGTCACGATAACAGGTTTGGACAACAGGCTTGTCGGCTATACTATTGACCATGTCTGTCCCAGTATAGATTGATTTGTCCTATAGTTAATTCAATTTGAAAGTGTTACAAGGCAACCGAGTGTAGATGTATATTGAATACGTCAAGCGAGGTTAACGCGGTAACGCTTTTATAGTGGATTGAATGTACCATACCAACCCACCTATATAGGTAGTAACGGCAGCTATGTTTAACTTCATGAAAAAAAAATCCAATTTAGCATCTGAAACCCCGCAACAGCGGGCAGAACGTGATAGTGCCGTGGATAAGGTGCTGCTCGGCTATGAAGTCGGTACCGTCAGCATCGTTACCATGGTTACTGGTCTTGAGCGTGATGGTGATCAGCTTACCTTAGATTTGCGCTTGCCACAAAATAGCAATCCTGAAACCATCCAACAGGAGCTTGGGCGGATGCTCCAGCCGCATGGTATCAAAACCATCCATATGAATGTGCGTTTGCCTGCACCAGAGAAAGGCGCAGGCTCAACCTTACCAAAGCCAATCCCCAAGACGACCAATGCCATGGACAGTCAAAGTCAACCACCTCCAAGCACTGATGCCGAACCGCCAATCACT
Source organism: Psychrobacter aquaticus CMS 56 (assembly GCF_000471625.1). Lineage (GTDB taxonomy): Bacteria > Pseudomonadota > Gammaproteobacteria > Pseudomonadales > Moraxellaceae > Psychrobacter > Psychrobacter aquaticus. Next base: position 277,639 of record NZ_AUSW01000034.1, on the reverse strand, counting down.
AAATCAGCACCAACACAAGCGTCATTGGCAGCACATCCACGCATTCGTCACATCATTGTGGTCGCTTCAGGCAAAGGCGGTGTCGGTAAATCAACCACGACCGTCAATATTGCTTTGGCATTACAAAAGCTTGGTAACCGTGTTGGCGTACTCGATGCGGATATTTACGGTCCGAGCATGCCAACGATGCTAGGTGTAGATAATGTCAAACCCCAGTTAGAGAATGAGCAGTTCGTCCCTGTTAACGCTCATGGTATGGCGATGCTATCGATTGGCAGTTTGCTCGATGGCGATAATACACCTGTTGCGTGGCGTGGCCCTAAAGCGACGGGGGCATTGATGCAGCTGTATAATCAAACCAACTGGCCGCAGCTAGACTATTTGGTCATTGATATGCCACCAGGAACTGGTGATATACAGCTGACATTGGCTCAGCGTATTCCAGTGACGGGCGCTGTGATTGTCACGACGCCGCAGCACGTTGCGTTACTTGACGCCCAAAAAGGCATCGAGATGTTTAATAAAACCAATATTCCAGTATTGGGTGTGGTCGAAAACATGGCGCTGCATACGTGTAGCAATTGTCAGCATACTGAAGCGATTTTTGGTACTGGTGGCGGTGAGTTTATCGCTGAGCAGTATCACGTCCCGTTATTAGGACAACTCCCACTCGCCAGCGGTATCCGTGCGCAAGTGGATAAAGGCGAGCCAAGCGTCTTAGTTAATGACGAGTTTGCGACGTATTATCTAAGCATTGCCAAAAATATCGAAGCCAATATCAATAAATTTGCCAAACCAGTCGATGATAAGCGTATTTTTTGATGTTTAAAAAGTTTGATTAAGAACGGCATTTTTATGCCTGAAATACTGGTACTTATTTAAAGAGAATATTTTGAGTTTATCTACTTATGAAAGGCATCTTAAAGAAGTGCCAAAAAAATATAATGTATTACAGTTATTCCGGCCGCCGATATATGTGATTGAGCTGTCAAATAATCAGTTGATAGCCGTTTGCTACTACAAAGATGGTAGTAGCAAGCGCCATCAGCTCAATGCTGACTTTAGTAATCGTCGTATGGTGATTGCCGATTTTCTTAAGGCGGTACAGGCTATAGCTGATTTACTCCTAAAATTTCCCAAACATTCATTTGGATTGAACGCTTTTGCAGCAGCTAATGTGACTGAAGAATTGGTAGATGGTTTGACTGCGCTAGAGATCAAAGTTATTAGAGAGGCGGTCTGGGCTGCTTCAGGACAGGCAAAAAGAAAAATAATACATGCTACCGTTAGCTACCAAGGACAGGTGGTTTCTTAAAGCGCTTTGGTAGAATGCTGCAACTATAATGCTAATAGCTATCTTTATAGCATTATTGATTTTAAACTTGTTGCTCCTCTATAAATTAACCCATCAATTCCGTATAATCGTCGCTATCGAAAAATCATCACTGTGAAATATTTGCTAAGGAATAACAATGTCTATCAAATCTGACCGCTGGATTCGTAAAATGGCCCAAGAGCATGGCATGATTGAGCCATTTGAAGCGGGTCAAGTACGATTCAATGATGCTGGCGAGCGTTTGGTCAGCTACGGCACCTCAAGCTATGGTTATGATGTACGCTGCGCCCCTGAATTTAAAGTCTTTACCAACGTCCATTCAGTTGTGGTCGATCCTAAGAATTTTGACGAAAAAAGCTTTATCGATATTATAGGTGACGAATGTATTATTCCACCCAATTCATTTGCGCTGGCACGTACGATGGAGTATTTCCGTATTCCACGTGACGTATTGACTATCTGCCTTGGCAAATCAACTTATGCGCGCTGTGGCATCATCGTCAACGTCACACCGCTTGAGCCTGAGTGGGAAGGACATGTCACTTTAGAGTTTAGCAACACCACCAATCTGCCAGCGCGTATTTATGCGGGAGAAGGGGTGGCACAGATGCTGTTTTTCCAAAGTGATGCTGACGATGTGTGTGAAACCAGCTACAAAGATCGCGGCGGTAAATACCAAGGCCAACGCGGAGTGACGCTACCAAGAACTTAGGGTTTGTTTTAATAATCCAGTTCATTTAGAAGAATAAGAAAGCCAGCCATATCAAATATGGCTGGCTTTTTTAACGCTATACATTTCTTATTTTAAAACTTTCAAACCTGCTTTGTTATCACGTTTGGGTTTAGGAGCGGCATTGGCTTGTTTAGGAGGCGCCACCGAATCCTCTTCAGGTTGATAGTTTTCGTACTCATTCGGGTCAAAAAACATACCTTGCGAGTTTTCTTTGGCATAAATGCCCATGACCGCAGTAAGTGGCACCCAAATTTCTTGTGATACCCCACCAAAGCGTGCGCTAAAGTGGATATATTCGTTTTCCATATTCATATTGCCCGTTGCACGGCTGGCAATATTTAGCACAATACGCCCATCTTGTACGTGTTCTGTTGGAATCTGTAGATTTTCAGCAGTGGCATCGACCATTAGGTACGGTGTGAGCGCATTGTCTTCTATCCATTCATATATTGCGCGCACCATATAGGGACGTGTTGGGCTGATAGAGGTCATTTCGCTCATTTTTTGGTTTCCTATACTGATAATATTAAATAAGGGTTAATGAAAAATTGGCTTAAGGTTGTTATTAATCTATACAAAATGTGTCACTCTTTGATTGTTATTTATTTTAAGGTAACGGTAAGCACTTGTCTAATTAACGGATGCTTTTTTGGAAACTATCGCGCTCAAAAACCCGTGTTTGATAGTCAAACAATGGGCGACTGATCGCGTGTGGTAGTTCTATGCCCATTTCATCAAGTCGCCATAATAAAGGAGCTAGTAGTACATCACACCAGCCAAACTCATCCGCCATGAAATATGACTTGTGAGCAAACAATGGCGATAAAGTAATTAACGAATCACTCAGCTGTTTTTTAGCAATTGCCGCTTGTCCTTTATTAAAGCTATCTGGATGCATCAGGAGGCGTTTACCGAGTGACAGCCAATCGCGCTGAATACGCCAAGCCAACTGTCGAAACTGCGCACGCTCTTGCGGTGTTTCAGGCAGCAACTTGTTTGTATGATAACGTTCTTCAAGATATTCAAAGATTACGTTAATCTCATAAAGCGCAATATCACGCTGTTGTAAGACCGGCAAACTATGATAAGGGTTTAGCTCAGTCAAATCTTCAGGACGCTCAGAGTGCAAACGTGATAAATAATAAGCGAGCTTTTTTTCTTCAAGTAATAGGCGCACTACATGACTGTCGTAGCCGTCATCAGCGTATAAAATTAGCTGACTACTTGGAATGTCATTCGCATCAATCATGAAAGCCTAATGTTAATAGTGAAGACTGTCATCGTAAACAAAGTCGCCTTATTTATCAAGGGAACGTGCGTAAACATTGCTTGCGAGCGCCTTATTTGTCTTATTCTTAGCCCTAATATCAGAGCGCAAAAAAGCACTACCGGAGTAGTGCCTAATATTATAATTCGATTTTATATGCTAACCACTTACTTATTTTACGTCTTTCCAGAATTCTTTGTTCAATAAGTAAACTGGAATCAGTAATACTAATAAGAATAAAATCACAAAGAAACCGATTACTTGACGGTCATGGCGTGCAGGTTCGCCCATCCACGCCATAAAGTTGACCAAATCACCCACTTCGCTTTCAAACTCTTCTGCACTCAATTCTTCTTGCATGTTATGCAATACATGAGGCATTGCCACGTTGTGTAGTACTAAGTTATTAGCACCCCAAGGACGACTTGGATCTTCGTAGAACGATAGTAAATAAGTATAAACCCAGTCATCGCCACGCAGTCTGGTCTCTAATGATAAGTCTGGAGGCGGCGCACCAAACCAAGCTGCTTGTACTTCAGGGTCAATCTCAGCATTGATATGATCACCGATTTGATCGGTTGTTACCATTAGATATTTTTCGACCAGTTCAGGCGGTATTTCTAAATCTTCAGCGATGCGCGAGTGACGAACGTACTGTGCTGAGTGACAACCCGCACAGTAGTTCATAAAGATTTTTGCACCATTCTGTAGTGAGCCTTTATTGGTAAAATCAATAGGGGCAGTACTACAAGCTAAGTGTTCTTCTACACCATCAGCGTTCACGAATGTACCACATCCGCTACCACCAGCTGCCAGTGCTGTACCGGCAGTCAGAGTTAATGCTGCACCTAAGCCTAAACCTGTTAAGGATTTTGTTAGGATATTCATCAGTGACCTCCGGTAACGCGTTCTGGTGGCTGTTTACACTTCTCAATAGCAGTGTAGAACGGCATTAATAAGAAGAATAAGAAATATAAAACCGTGAATACACGTGACATAATTGTCGCTGTCGGTGTAGCAGGCGTTGCACCCAAATAGCCCAATACAACAAAGCTAATAGCAAACACAGTTAGTGCAATCTTAGACAAGATGCCTTTATAACGCATAGAGCGTACAGGCGATCTATCAAGCCACGGTATCAAGAACAATACAGCAATCGCCGCACCCATCGCAATAACGCCACCTAGCTTATCTGGAACGGCACGTAAGATGGCATAGAATGGTGTGTAGTACCATACTGGTGCAATATGTGCTGGTGTTTTCAATGAGTTTGCTGTCTCAAAGTTTGGTGGCTCAAGGAAGAAACCGCCGCCTTCTGGGAAGAAGAACACCACTGCAAAGAAGCAGATGAAGAATACCACAATACCAACCATGTCATGCACAGTGTAGTACGGATGGAATTCGATACCGTCTAATGGGATACCGTTTTTATCTTTTAGCTTTTTGATGTCGATGCCATCAGGATTGTTTGAACCCACATGATGCAGCGCCACAATGTGCATGAATACTAAGCCTACCAGTACTAAAGGAATAGCAACCACGTGTAGAGCAAAGAAGCGGTTTAGCGTGATACCTGAGATGATATAATCACCACGTACCCACTCAGCAAGGCCATCACCAATAACTGGCAGCGCAGCAGGAAGGTTCAAAATAACCTGAGCACCCCAAAATGACATGTTACCCCAAGGTAATAGGTAACCAAAGAAGCCTTCTGCCATTAGTGCTAAGTAGATACCCATACCGATGAGCCAAATAAGCTCACGCGGCTTCTGGTATGAACCGTATAACAATGCTCTAAACATGTGTAGATATACCACAACGAAGAACGCAGACGCGCCAGTCGAGTGCATATAACGGATGAGCCAGCCACCTTTCACGTCACGCATGATATATTCAACAGACGCAAATGCCCCTTCGGCACTTGGGTTATACATCATCGTCAGCCATATACCGGTCACCAACTGGTTGACCAATACAATCATCGACAACACACCAAAGAAGTACCAAAAATTAAAGTTTTTTGGTGCATAGTACTTTGACATATGGTATTCATAGGTTTCGGTCGCTGGAAAACGCGCGTCCACCCAATGCATTAACTTTTTACCCATACTCATATTAAGCCTCCCCAACCGTCAAGATGGTACCATCCACGCCATATTCTGGAATAGGTAAGTTAAGCGGTGCAGGAACGCCACTATAGACACGGCCTGCTAAATCATATTTAGAACCATGACAAGGGCAGAAAAACCCACCATACCAATCGTTGCCGCCCAAGTCAGCTGCGCCTATATCGGGACGGTAGTTTGGGGCACAGCCTAAATGTGTACAAACGCCTTCAACCACCAAAACTTCGGGTGTGATAGAGCGTTGTGGGTTTTTGCAATACTCAGGTTGCAGTGATGCGCTAGAATCAGGATCAGACAATAAGGGTTTTACTGATTCTAAGGTCGCTAGCATGTCTTCTGTGCGTTTGACGACAAAGATAGGTTTACCGCGGTATTTGACGACGATCATCTGTCCTGCTTCGATAGAACCAATATCTTGGGTGACTGCAGCTCCTGCAGCTTCGGCTTTGGCGCTTGGATACCAAGAACGGACAAAAGGTGTTGCCACAGCAGCTACCCCAGCTGCACCAATTGCGGCAGTTGAGGCAATAAGAACTCTACGGCGTTGTACATTAACGCCTTCGGCTTGGCTCATTAATACTTCCTCCAGGTGAATGAAATGGGATTATCCCACACTGGGTTTGTGGCTTAGAAAATATACAATATCAAGCCACTTTAGCTGTGCCTAATTTTGCTAATTGTTGCTATTCTAAGCTATTTCGGTGATAAAATAAATTATTGCGTTAAAAATAAAGCAACCTTTATAGGACATATTATAAGGTTGAACATGACAACCAAAGCAAAACAGCTGGATTATCAATGTTTAACATCCGTTTTTGAGTAAGAATTGTAAACGTGATGACCTTATAATTAATAAGGATATTTAGCAATAGCGAATGATACTTGAAATTGCGGCAATGTTCACTAACTTTCAGTACCTAACTACTATGTAACTGAGTCATAAACCAATAATCACCACTCTATATAATAAAGTGGTGATTATTTTATTATCTTCGACAGATTATTAAGACAGAATCTAAAAAAGAATATTGAGTGCCTTTATAAAAGTCATGAGTTGGTTGCTAGTGCTAACCCTCAAGCGTACTCCAGCGTTCAAGCTTACTCATCATTTCTTCTTCAATAGTCAACAGACGCTCACTAGCGGCAGTGGCTGCATCAACGTCGGTGTTAAACCATGAGCCATCCGCTAGCTTTGCTTCAAGCTGACTTTGCTCTGATTCTAACGCGGCGATTTCTTTTGGTAAATTGTCCAGCTCACGTTGCTCATTGTAATTGAGCTTTTTGATCAATTTCTCAGGCTTGGCGCCAACTGCTGGTTTACTCGCAGATTTATTGCTCGTGCCTGTACTGGCTGGCGCTCTGGCAGCGTGGGCAGCTTCTTCACGATTTTTTTGGACCAAATATTCTTGATAGCCACCCACATATTCTTTAACGATACCTTTACCTTCTGCATCCTTATCAAACACCCAAGTGGACGTGACGACATTGTCCATAAATGAGCGATCATGACTGATAAGTAATATAGTGCCGTTAAAGCTGCTGACAGACTCTTCTAGTAGCTCAAGTGTCGCCATATCCAAATCGTTGGTTGGCTCATCGAGTACGAGAATATTGGCAGGCTTCAATAATTGCTTGGCAAGTAAGACGCGGTTACGCTCACCACCTGATAAGGCTTTTACGGGCGTACGCGCACGCTCTGGTGCAAACAAGAAGTCTTGCAAGTAACTCATGATATGCGTTTTACGACCACCAACTTCGACGAAGTCTGAGCCTTCTGAAACGTTTTGCGCAACACTGGCTTCAAGGTCTAACTGGTCACGCAGCTGATCAAAGAAGGCAATTTTTAAGTTGGTGCCTAATTCAACGCTACCAGTTTTGGTTACTTCATCATCAGACATATCGAGTAGGGCTTTGATAAGTGTGGTTTTGCCAGCGCCGTTAGGGCCAACGATACCAATTTTATCACCGCGCATGATCATGGTACTAAAGTTATCAACCAATACATTGCCATCATATTCCAGATGTAGATTCTTAACCTTACAGACCAGCTTACCGCTTTTTTCGCCTTCACCCATGGTGATATTGACATTGCCGACTTGTTCACGGCGACCACTACGCTCTTCACGCAGTGCTTTTAGTTCGCGGACGCGTCCTTCGTTACGGGTGCGACGGGCTTTGATACCTTGACGAATCCACACTTCTTCTTGCGCCAGTTTTTTATCAAAGTTGGCATTGTTTTTTTCTTCGGCCAATAATTGTAATTCTTTTAGCTCTTGGTAGCGTGCATAGCCACCTTCACCTTGTGTCACATCGTAGCTGGTCAATTGACCACGATCAAGCTCGATGATGCGAGTCGATAGTTTATTCACGAATGCTCTATCATGGGTGACAAACAATAATGTCAATCCTTGCCAATCCAGCAAGAAACGCTCTAACCATTCGATGCTTTCAACGTCCAAATGGTTGGTTGGCTCATCCAATAGTAAAACATCAGGCTTGGTGACTAAAGATCTGGCGAGGAGCACACGGCGCTTACGTCCGCCTGATAAAGAGGACAAGTCATCTTCTGGATCTAGCCCCATTGTAGTGATCAGGCGCGTGGCATCACGTTCTAAATCCCAGCCATGAACCGCATCAATATCATGCTGTAACGTGGCCATATGTTCACAAGCATCCATGTCACCATCTGCGCATAGATCAACTTGTTTATTGTAGTTAATTAGCAAGTCAGCCGTACGGCGACTGCCGCCCATAACGATGTCCAAGATACGTCCACTCGTTTCAGGAACGTCTTGTTCTAACATCGCAACACGCACGCTGCTGTTAGTAATAATCTCGCCACTGTCAGGCTGCAATGAGCCATTAATCAGTTTAAATAAGGTGGATTTGCCTTCGCCATTGCGGCCGATTAAACACACGCGCTCGCCTGCATTGATAGCAAAATCAATGCCATCGAGGACTGGAGCGACGCCAAAGGCTAAATGAATATCTTTTAAATGTATCAGTGCCATAGAATATCTTAAGCTTATATAATAGAGAGTAGGGGTTGTTGCAAAATTGCCAGCAGTATAACATGCCACCACGCGACTGTAGTGCGCGTAAATGGTTTTATCAGCACTAATTATTATAGCTTTTATTACTCATCGCTACTATAAGGCCATAAGCCATGGTTGCGTCTCTATCTCACTAACGAATCTTGCTAGCTTTATATTTATCCTAACTCAGAGAAATATATGAACCAATCTAACTTTCAAAAAAATGCTTCGAACGAGCAAACCGAATTGCAAACGCAGCAGGTGATTGAGCTGCAAATGAGCATGGCACATTTGGAGCTGACAGTAGAGCGGCTCGATGAAGTGATTGCACGCCAAGACAAAGACATTCAAACGCTGCAAAGACAGTTACAACTTATTTATAAACAAGTTGAGAGCCAAGACACAGAAGGGGGTATTGCGCCATTTGATGTGATGTCAGACAGACCGCCACACTACTAATATCAAAAATGAGTAAAATCACTTGAAGTTAATAAAACTATATTCACATTATCAGATTAATTACTATCTAATGACTGTTTGGTCATAATAAAGAAATAATGTGTTTTTACAGTTGTTTTACAGTTTGAAAATCTTTAATATCGTCCACCTCGGAAGCTGCTTACTGGGCGAAAATAAGTTTAGCAGCGAAACAATGTGGATGTTTGGAGATACATAATGCGCGTAACCTTTCAGTTAAAAACGCTCACGGTAGCTATTGCTGCTTTTTCTATTACTAGCGTTGCTAGTGCTGCTGGCCTTGATCGTTCAGGCCAAGATATCACCGCATTCCTACAAGATGGCACCTATGCCGAAGCTGTCTACACTTATATTGATGGCGATGTGACTGGTAAAGATACATCAGGTAATAAGATCGATGATATCGCAGAGTCTTACGACTTTTTCCGTTATGGCGTAAAAGCCGATATCAACGATACTTTTAGTGTTGGCGTTTTATATGACGAGCCTTTTGGTGCGGCGGCTGATTATAATGGTAATAATAACTTTGTAGATCAAAATCCTGCTTCACCTAGAAATGGTGAAGGTACCAATGTAGAAGTACGTACGGAGAGTATTACTGGTATTCTTGGTGCAAAAATTGGTGAAAATAAGAATTTCCAAGTATATGGCGGCCCCGTTGCTCAACGCGTAAAAGCAGATGTAAAGTTACGTGGTACGGCTTATAGTGCTGCTAACGGTTATACTACACATGTAAGTGCTGATCAAGATTACGGTTACATCGCAGGTGTTGCTTATAGTAAACCTGAAATCGCGCTGAAAGCTGCCTTAACATATCGTTCAGAAATTGAACACAATGCACAATCATCTGAAATCTACCCTATTGTAGGTACTGGCGCTATACCAGCTCCTGTCGAATCTGCATTAGGCCTTTCAACACAGAGAAATGATAGCATTGAAATCACTACGCCTAAATCGGTCAACTTTGATTTTCAAACAGGTATTAACCCGACTACCTTAGCCACCGCAAAAGTTCGTTGGGTACCTTGGAGTGACTTTGCTATCGTGCCTTCATTGTATAATGATGTTAGCAAAATATCGACAAGGGATGATAAAGGCTTATCACTAGTTAGTTATGACGATGACCAGTGGCAAGTAGAGCTAGGGTTGGCTAAGCGTGTCGCACCAGCACTTGCTATTAGTGGTACAGTTGGTTGGGATAGCGGTGCAGGTAATCCTGTGACATCGTTAGGCCCTATCGAAGGCTACTATAGTGCTGGTCTTGGCGCAAAATATAACGTCACTGAAAACTGGGCGGTATCTGCTGGTGGCAAATACCTATGGTTCGGCGATGCTAAAGGCCAAATCCCAACTAAAGCCATGGTTAGTAATTTCGAAAACAACGATGGCTTTATCCTTGGGATGAAGGTTTCTTACCAAGCTCAGTAAATTACAGAACAGCTATATGATGCTATTCATCATTAATACTAAAAAAAGCGATCCTAAATGGGTCGCTTTTTTATTTTTCATGAAGAAAAGTTGATATTGCACAAGGTTAAACTCAAGTTTATTCTCATTTGCTAAATATATTTAAGGCAATCAACGAGTTTTGAAAAATAAGTATCAGTATCTTGTTTACATATTATGTGTACTGTTCAGTCATATTTGAGAAATAAAGGGTTTTAATTGTTGTTTTAGTGTCAAAAAGTCATTAGTATTCAACTTAGGACACCGCTTTGGTAATCTAAATGTTGTAAGCAGTCATGCAACATGTTGATTATTGAAGTGATTAAACAACGAGGACGTTTGGAGATACACAATGCGCACTACCTTTCACTTAAAAACCCTTGCAGTAGCCATAGCTACTCTTTCTGTCGCTAGCGTCACTAATGCTGCTGGTCTTGATCGTTCAGGACAAGATGTCACAGCCTTCTTGCAAGACGGTACGTACGCTGAAGCTGTTTATACCTATATCGATGCTGATGTTAGTGGGTACGATAGTGCTAACAATGTGCCTTCTAGTAATACCTATGTTAAAGGTAATGAGACGGGTGATATTGCTGAAGCTTATGATTTCTTTCGTTATGGTGTAAAAACAGATATTAACGATACCTTTAGCGTTGGTGTCTTATACGATGAGCCGTTTGGTGCTGCTGCTGAATACACTGGCGATAGCAATTTTGTATCAAAAGGCGACCTCAATTCTTCTATTCAGCAATTAACCAATGGTCAGTTTAATGGTGCAACTCTTGGCCCTACAATAAATGCATTAAGAGCCCAAGCTGCAGCAGAGCCTAATGCAGAAATAAGAGCTGGAATTGTACAGCAAATAACAAATCTTAGTACGGTAGGTGCAATAGCACAAGCCGAAGCTGGAAGCGCAGGCGAAAATACCAATGTAGAGGTTCGTAGTCAAAACCTAACTGGGCTTCTTGGTATGAAATTTGGTGCTAATAAAGAGTTCCAAGTATATGGTGGTCCAGTGGCGCAGCGTATTCAAGCTGATGTGAAGTTACGTGGTCTAGCGTATGGTCCTGCTACTGGCTACACGTCAAATAGTAACCCTGATATGGATTATGGTTATATTGCAGGTATTTCCTATAGCAAACCTGAAATAGCATTAAAAGCAGCGTTGACCTATCGTTCTGAGATTGATCATGATGTAGAGATAGCTGAGACTTATCCGCTAGTAGCTATTAGAGCTATTGGACAAGGTGCTACTCCTGAGCAGGCAGCAGCAGCAGCAAATCAAGTTAGTAATTACGAGATTTCTACCCCCAAATCTGTCAACCTTGATTTCCAGACTGGTATCAATCCGACGACATTAGCAACAGCCAAAGTACGCTGGGTGCCGTGGGGCGACTTTAAAATTACCCCGCCATTGTATAATGAAGTTAGTAAACTGAATCCTATATATGGTCCTGACGGTTTGAACTTGGTAGATTATGATGATGATCAGTGGCAGGTTGAGCTGGGTCTTTCTAAACGTTTAGCACCAGCATTGGCAGTCAGTGGTACAGTTGGTTGGGACAGTGGCGCAGGTGATCCAACCACTTCACTAGGTCCTATTGATGGTTATTATAGTGCAGGTCTTGGTGCCAAATATAACTTCACCGAAAACTGGGCAGTATCAGCAGGTGGTAAATACCTGTGGTTCGGTGATGCTAAAGGTCGATTACCAAGTGGTAAAATTGTTGGAGATTTTCAAGACAATGATGGTTTCATCCTAGGTATGAAGCTTTCTTATCAAGATACTAAATAATTCCTGTATCTTTCAGTATTTATGACCAATAAGTAAAAAAGCGATCCTTCATGGGTCGCTTTTTTATGGGATTTTTTGGTAGATATGACGTGTTAAAAATAAACATATATAGTTGACATACTTTAAAGTCGCTACAGTATTGCTGGTGTAGGTTTTCCTCGCTTGCTGCATATTGGTAATATTTACATTAATCATATTGTCCTAACTTAAGCTGCTTCGACTATCGCTTAGCATAAACTGGCATCCATAAAAAATCTCGCTAATGATAGCGAGATTTTTTTGTAGCGATAAGATAAAGGTACTAACTTAACTTATTTGTTGAGATTCAGTTCCATCTCTTTATACTTCGCAGATACTGAAGGTCTTGGACCACCAGTCATGATACTAACCGCAAAAATTGCAATAGTGCTTAATATAAAGCCTGGAACAATAGCGTATAACCAGCTATTTAGTGCCACACCATTCATCTCAAAAGGACCATAGATCCATAAGATAACTGTCAAGGCACCTACGACCATGCCAGCAACTGCACCATTACGGTTCATATTGCGCCATGTGAGACTAAAGATAACCAATGGACCAAACGCTGCACCGAATCCTGCCCAAGCATTAGAAACCAAGTCTAACACCGAACTCTCCGGATTAGAGGCCAGCAAAATAGCGACGATAGCAACGATCACAACTGAAATACGACCAACCAATACTTGGCGAGCTTCTGGTGCTTCTTGATCAAAAAACAACTTATAAACATCTTTGGTTAGTGAGCTTGATACCACCAATAGCTGCGATGAGATGGTACTCATGATTGCTGCCAAAATTGCGGCTAATAAGAAACCTGAAACCAATGGATGGAATAGGAACTGAGTGAATACCAAAAAGATGGTCTCAGGATCATCAAGAGTCATGGCTGTTTTTTGTACATAGGCGCGACCAGCAAAACCAGTCATCAATGCACCAATAAGACTGACAATCATCCAACTCATACCAATATTACGGGCAGTAGGAACATCTTTTACTGAGCGAATTGCCATAAAACGAACGATAATGTGCGGCTGGCCAAAATAGCCTAAGCCCCACGCCATTAATGAGACAATACCAATGAAAGTCATGCCGCTAGTGATATTTAGTAAGCTTGGATCGATATTTCTTACAGCCTCAGTAGTGGCTGATATACCGCCAAGATCTGTAAAGGCAACGACTGGTACAATTACCATCGCAAATAGCATGATGATACCCTGAACAAAGTCAGTCATTGATACCGCTAAGAAACCACCAAATAGCGTATAAGCGACGACCACACCAGCTGTTACCCAAAGACCTGTACTATAAGACATATTTAGTGAGCTTTCGAAAAGCTTACCACCGCCTACGAGACTTGCGGCAGTATAAACCGTAAAGAATAGGATGATGACTATTGCGGAGATAACACGCAGCATGTGCGATTTGTCTTCAAAACGATTAGCGAAATAATCAGGTAGGGTAATGGCATTGTCAGCAACTTCAGTATAAACACGAAGGCGCGGCGCCACGATCATATAGTTTAAAAATGCACCAAGTGTCAAACCAAGCGCAATCCACACACTAACCACACCATCAGCATACATATAACCTGGGAGACCAAGTAGTAACCAACCTGACATATCAGAAGCACCTGCCGAAAGCGCAGTGACGGCGGGGCCTAAATTACGTCCCCCTAACAGGTAGCCTTCGGTATCATTGGCTTGCTTAAAATAAGCATAAATCCCAATCCCAATCATCACTAAAAAATAGGCACCAAGTGATATCAGTACGCCACTAGAAACTCCGTTCATATAAATTGTCCTTAACCAACACAGTTGGCTGTAATTATTTTTAACTATAAAAGTTAATTCTTAAAAGGCGACGTTAAAACAATATTTAAAGACAAAAAAAGCCATTAATTGAGACATAATGGCTTTGTTCAGTATTCGCTATGAGTTTTATATGATTGATGTCGTTCTATGGCTAGCACTCATATAGAGATAGAGAGCAACAGGAACGTCGCATTCCATTTTTCGGTGTTTATTGCTCGCATCTGCTATTTATATATGAGTATTAGCAACTTATATATAATCAATCATTTGAAACCATTAAACCTACTGTTAACCATCATATCTTACTAAAAGTATTCAATATATGACTATCAGTGTCCTTGTGGTAAATTTTTGTTATAAAACAACGTCGAGTGTATTATAACGTATGAGTGTCAAAAATGCGAACAGTGTGCTTGCTAAATTCAATAAAATCTCATTAGATACTATAAATATTCTGAGAAATTTCTATTCAATAGGCGCAAGTAAGTCGAGCAAAGCGGTAACGCTATTAGATTGAGTAAGTTTTGGATTGATAACCACGCCTAAATATCGCTGCAATTCGATATTGTCCGCCATGTCAATGCGTTCTAAATCTTGACTAATCATGGTTTGTGGTAAAACAGACCAACCAAGTCCGACAGATACCAACATACGAATAGACTCAAGAGGATTGGTACTCATGGTGGCATAAGGTTTAAGGTTATGCTTAGCAAATTCAGCCAACGTAATCTGGCTGGTAAAAGTATTGGCAGACGGTAAAATAGCAGGGTATCGTGCCAATTGCTCCAAGGTCACATTAGATTTGGTCGCCAAGGGCGACAGAGTACCTGTCATAAAGTATAACGGATCTGACCATAGCGTATGATAGGTCAAACGCTTGTCATAAACAGGAGGTAGCGTAACAAAGGCCAGTGATAGATCACCGTCCAATACCGCTTTGTGCGCTTTTTCTGAATCGACAAAATGCACTTCTAACTGTACGGCAGGATAGGTTTGAATGAAGTGTTTAAGCACAGGTGCTAAATGGTGTAAGCCAATGTGATGGCTGGTGCCGATGACCAATTTGCCGGAGACAATGTGCTGAGAATGTTGCAGGTTAATTTTGAAATTCTCATAATCTTCTAGCCAGCGCTTGGCATGTGGCAGCATTTCACTAGCAGCTTGTGTTGGGACAATCCCTCGTCCAACTGTGTCAAATAAGGTGATATTGAATTCATCTTCCAGATTTTTGATACGCTTACTGACAGCAGGCTGAGTAATAAACAGCTTTTCTGCTGCGCCTGAGATACTACCAGTGTGCATGACAGTCACGAATGTCGTTAAGTTTGTGGTGTTCAAACGAATGTCCTTAATGATTTAGCGAGGTATAAAGAAAAGTTGGCTGATCTAATCATAACGTATTAGAAATAAAAGTTTGCGTCTGGTTAAAAATCATCAATTATTATTATAGGATTAGCCTGCTATAATCACAAGACATCGAGAGGTATTTATTATATTTACTTGGCAATTTGCCGCATAAAACCTGTTTCGATAGGCAAAAGCAGCGATAAATATCAAATCACCATTAGATAATGTCTTTATTTATATAAAATATAAACAGAAGATTCGCTTACCACTACGTAGGCAAACGAAAAACTAAGTAATTAGTAACTCTAATAAAGGATAGCAACATGGCTGGTCAAACATTATATGACAAACTTTGGAGCGCTCACGAAGTCACTAAGCGTGATGATGGGTCGAGTCTGATTTACATCGATCGCCATCTGTTGCATGAAGTGACGAGTCCGCAAGCATTTGAAGGCTTGGAGCTGGCCAATAGAGCGCCGTGGCGCTTGTCTGCTAATATCGCCAGTCCAGATCATAATGTGCCTACAGTGACCAAAGAGCGTCTAGAAGGTGTTCCTGGTATTAAAGACAAGGTGTCACGTTTGCAGGTGGTTACATTGGATGATAACTGTACCAAATTTGATATTGCCGAATTCACCATCAACGATGCACGTCAAGGTATCTTACACGTAGTCGGTCCCGAGCAAGGCTTGGTATTGCCGGGTATGACGGTCGTTTGTGGTGATTCACATACGGCAACGCACGGGGCACTTGGCTGTTTGGCACATGGTATTGGTACTTCAGAAGTTGAACATGTATTGGCGACGCAGTGTTTGATTCAAAAGAAATCAAAAAATATGCAAATCCGTGTTACAGGTAAGCTTGGTGCTGGGGTGACTTCGAAAGACGTGGTACTTGCTATCATTGCAAAAATCGGTACAGCTGGCGGAACAGGCCACGCGATTGAATTCGCAGGACAAGTGTTTGAAGATATGAGTATGGAAGGGCGTATGACCGTCTGTAATATGGCGATTGAAGCGGGTGCGCGCGTAGGTATGGTGGCCGTCGATGATACGACGATAGATTATGTCAAAGGTCGTCCTTATGCGCCAAACGAATCACAATGGGATAAAGCGGAAGCTTACTGGCGCACACTCTACTCAGATGATGATGCGGTATTTGATACGGTGATTGAGATTGATGGTAGCCAAATAGCACCGCAAGTATCTTGGGGAACCTCACCTGAGATGGTCGTCGATATCACGCAATCAGTTCCAACACCTGATCAAGCCATTGATGAAGCGCAACAAGAAGGCTGGTTGCGCGCTTATACCTATATGGGTCTAGAAGCTGGACAAAAAATTACCGATATCCAGCTTGATCGTATATTTATTGGTTCGTGTACCAACTCACGTATCGAAGATTTGCGTGATGCCGCTGCCGTCATCAAAGGCCGCAAAGTTGCAGACAATGTCAAAGAAGCGATCGTCGTTGCAGGTTCTGGACAAGTGAAATTGCAAGCAGAGTCTGAAGGCTTGGATATCTTGTTTACCGAAGCTGGTTTTGAATGGCGTGAGCCAGGTTGCTCAATGTGTTTGGCAATGAATGCCGATAAGCTTGAGCCGCAAGAGCACTGCGCTTCTACCTCTAACCGTAACTTTGAAGGTCGTCAAGGCAATGGTGGTCGTACGCATTTGGTCAGTCCAGCGATGGCCGCTGCCGCAGCACTGGCGGGTCGTTTTGTAGATGTAAGAACATTTTAAGACTGATACGCATCAATAAAAATATCATTGATAGGACATTTTATGCAAGCTTATAACACTCAAACGGGTATCGTTTGCCCCCTTGATCGTGCAAACGTCGATACCGATCAGATTATTGCAAAACAGTTTTTGAAGTCTATTAAACGCACAGGATTTGGCGTCAATTTATTTGATGATTGGCGCTATCTTGACGAAGGCTATCCGGGTCAAGACAATAGCACACGCGTTATCAATCCAGAATTTGTGCTAAATAAACCACGTTATCAAGGCGCGACTATTTTGCTGGCACGTCGAAACTTTGGCTGTGGCTCTAGTCGCGAACATGCGCCTTGGGCATTGTCAGAATATGGTTTTCGTACCGTCATTGCGCCAAGCTTTGCTGATATTTTTTATAACAACTGTTTCAAAAACGGCATGCTGCCAATTGTACTAAACGAAGAAATCGTGGATACGTTAATGAAAGCCACGGTGGCTAATGAAGGCTATGAGTTGACAGCAGATCTTGAGCGTCAGGTCGTTATCACGCCAACAGGTGAAGAATATGCTTTTGAAGTGGACGATTTTCGCAAACATTGCTTATTAAACGGGCTTGATGATATCGGCTTAACCTTGCAGCAAAGCGATGCTATCAAGAATTATGAATATAAAATGATGCAGAAAACCCCTTGGATATTTAACGAAGTACGAGCCTAACCAGTTACTCTATAGAATATTGCTTACGAAACTACTAAACAGTAGTAATGCAGCGTTGAGTTATGACGGTGAACTGGCTAAAATGAGGGAGAGTTTTCTACGATATTTTATTATTTCTCTTATGAATAGTAGCCGCCATTATGAATAAAAAACGTTACGTTTTATGGAGCAGTACAATTTTTACTGCCAGCTTATTATTGTCTGGTTGTCAGCTATTAACTGGCTATCAAAAAATAAATAATGCAGAAAGCGCTAATGCGTGGGCAGGTAAGATTCAGCCTATCGCTGGTGAAGTGAATATTGCCTGTGTGGGCACTTATCACTGTGAAATTGTGCGAATAGATAGAACATTAATCATTGCGCCGGATAGTCATGAACCAGTCAATCCCAGTATGGTGGTGGATTTGTCAAATGATAATGGCGCTAAATCAATTGCCAAAGCGCCAATGAATTTGAAAATGGCACCACTTACCAACAAAAATGCCATCAAAATAGTGCCATTGTCTGCGTCGGCGATGCCGGGTTTGACCAATTATTATGCACGGGTAATGCCCGCCAAGCGTGAAATCCATGTAAATTTTTATCCAGAAAACAATAGCAGATACATTGAGCGTTTTGCAATGATTCATGATTTTGCTGAAGTTGGTACTTATCAGCTACGTGCTTATCAAAAAAAATCTAGTGAGAATTCTGGTAGCTTATTGGAAAACGCCTCACCTGAACCTCTATGTATTGAGTTGTTACAAGGCAATAAAGTACAGCGCCGATTTTGTAAACAACTGGGTGCCGAGCGTCAAGGTGAGTTTTTAGAAACCAGTATGAGTCAGACAGTACAAACAGTATCTAAGAATAAAAAAGTCAAAGTATAGTAAATAGAACATTAGAA
This sequence comes from Psychrobacter aquaticus CMS 56, assembly GCF_000471625.1. Taxonomy (GTDB): domain Bacteria; phylum Pseudomonadota; class Gammaproteobacteria; order Pseudomonadales; family Moraxellaceae; genus Psychrobacter; species Psychrobacter aquaticus. Next base: position 258,924 of record NZ_AUSW01000034.1, on the reverse strand, counting down.
TTTAAAACGTGTTAGCTTCTTTTACGTTTTAACATACCCCAGTTAATAAGAATTTACCTACCCAAAAGGACCAGTATGGCAACGATTTTAACATTAGCAGGCGATGGCATCGGCCCCGAAATCATGACTCAAGCCATTGATGTGCTCGAAGCTGTCAATAAGCAGTTTGCATTAGGTTTGACCCTTGAATCTGGATTGATTGGCGGTGCAGCAATTGATGCAACTGGTGAGCCTCTGCCAGATGAAACGTTGGCGCGCGCACGAGTTGCCGATGCGGTATTACTTGGCGCTGTTGGTGGTCCTAAGTGGGATGAGATTGAGCGTAGTAAACGCCCTGAACGTGGCCTGCTTAAAATCCGTGGTGAGCTTGGTTTGTTTGCTAATTTGCGAGTAGCAAAACTTTATCCGCAGCTTGTCAACGCATCAAGTATCAAACCTGAGATCATTTCAGGCTTAGATTTGCTGATCGTGCGTGAGCTGACGGGAGGTATTTACTTTGGTGAACCACGTGGTATTCGCACATTAGAAAACGGCGAGCAGCAAGGCTATAACACTATGGTGTATAGCACGAGCGAAATTCAGCGCATCGGCAAGGTTGCTTTTGAGTTGGCAAAAACACGTGCGCAAGCAGCAGGTACGGCGGCGAAAGTGTGTTCAGTAGACAAGGCAAACGTGTTAGAGGTTACTGAACTGTGGAAGCAGACGATAACCCAGATGCAGCAAACAGACTATCGCGATGTGGCATTAACGCACATGTATGCTGACAATGCGTGTATGCAGTTGATCAAAAATCCCAAGCAGTTCGATGTCATGGTAACGGGCAATATGTTCGGTGACATATTATCTGATGAAGCCGCTATGCTAACAGGCTCTATTGGCATGCTACCATCAGCGAGTCTGGATGAAGCAGGTAAAGGTATGTATGAACCGTGCCATGGTTCAGCGCCTGATATTGCTGGACAAGATAGGGCCAATCCACTGGCGACTATTTTGTCTGTCGCCATGATGCTGCGCTATACTTTTAAGCAAGAAGAGGCAGCGCTGGCGATTGAACAAGCGGTCAGTGATGTTTTAGATGATGGTCTACGCACTGTGGATATTTTAGACAGCAGTGAAGCTGGCCTCAAGCAAGTAGGGTGCCAAGAAATGGGTCAGGCAGTATTGGCTAAGTTGATATAAGTCGAGCTCTGTTTTAGACATAAGTAGCACTCACCGAAGATAAGAAAATGAACCCATAAATTGCTTGGCAGTTTATGGGTTTTTTATGCTATAAGTCTTGAATCGCAGCTTATTGTAAATAAATCGATGCTTTTATTCACTCTATTAACAAACATAGGGCAAGAATGGTCAGTTGGTAACATAAAGCCGTTAGGGTGCAGTGGTAGAGATATGGCAATATATTTGTATAGTAAATTTGAATATTTTTTTCGATACATGGTTTCGATATATAGTGATGATTTAGGAGAGTTTTATGTCTCAATTACTTAAGGTGGGCCGCTTCATTGTTGCCATAGGTACGACATCAGCGTTATTGGTCGGTTGCAGCAATGCCAGTACCACTGACAAGAACGTACAAACGACTAATGCCAGTCAGTCGTCTGAAAGCGGTGCGACAGACAATAGTACGGGTAGCAATACAGATAGTACCGCAGCAAATGATAGTATGAATGCAGATACTGAGTCTGAGATGAATGGCAATACTAGTCAAAGCAGTGACATGAAAAATACTGATAGTACAGGTAATACTATAAACAATACGGACGGCATAAATACAAACAGTACAATGACTGATAGCAACGATACAAGTCCAGTTACCAATGGCGTTAGTCAACAAATTGAAGGCAACAGTAAAACTGCCAATTCACTCAACAGATTATTACCCAAGATTCAATATAGTACAGGAAGTTTGTCAGAGACCACAAAAAAGGTTAACCAAGCAACATGGAAGGCTAGCAGTAAGATTGATCGTAACGTTGGTACCAAATTGCAAGCGCTCTTGAACTGGAATCATAGCGGCGTTGGTGCGGTTGACGGCTACTGGGGAAAAAATACTCGAAAAGCCATGCAAGCGTTTCAAAAAGCGCAAGGGTTACCAGTAACTGAAGAAATGAATACTCAAACTTGGCAAGCCTTGACTAAGAATAGTTCGCTCATCTCACAGCCTGTACTGGTAAGCTATCAGCTAACGGATGCTGATGTGAATGTTAAAACCATCGACATTCCTGCTAGTGCTGAAGCCAAAGCCAAGCTCGATGGCATGTATTATGAAAGCGTCCTTGAAGCCTTGGGTGAAAAATTTCATATCAGTCGGGATTATCTCAAATCGCTCAATCCTAGTGCCAGCTTTAAAATTGGTGAGACTATCATCGTCTACAATCCCGGTAACCCTAACACCACGCCAGTGAGCCGCGTAGTCGCTGACAAGTCCACTCAAACGCTCTATGCTTACGATGATAATAACAATTTGATCGCCAGTTATCCAACGACAGTGGGCAGCACGGCAACACCGTCTCCAACGGGTACGCATCAGGTTAAAGTTAAAATTCACGAGCCTAACTACACCTATACGGATGATGATGGCAAAAAATCCATCATTCCGCCGGGCCCGAATAATCCCGTTGGTTTAGTATGGATTGGGCTAAGTAAGCCCTCATACGGTATTCACGGCTCACCCGATCCTGAGCGTATTAGTCGTCAAGCATCAGCGGGCTGTGTCCGTCTAACCAATTGGGATGCACTCAGTCTTTTGGGCGTTATTGAAAATGACGCAACCGTTGAGTTTAATTGAACGAGAAAATATAGACAAAAAAATACCGCTGAAATTTAGCGGTATTTTTTATGGTAAGAAAAGACAGCTCATACTAAATAACTAAAACATTGATAGGCAATAATGAGCAGGTAGACGTTTTCATTATTATTATCATTTAAACTACCCAATCATTTATATCAGCGAAAAAGTAGCTATTCGGCTATTGGCTGTATCTTTACAAATACGTTCATAACCATTGTAGTTAACGAGTATTTAGTTTTTACCACGGTAAGTGATGCGACCTTTAGATAGGTCATAAGGTGTCATTTCTACCTTAACTTTATCACCCGTCAAGATACGAATGTAATGTTTACGCATCTTACCTGAGATGTGCGCAATGATTTCATGTCCATTTTCTAAACGAACTTTAAACAAAGTATTAGGAAGGGTGTCGATGACTTCGCCTTCAAATTCAATAATATCGTCTTTTGCCATAATTTGTATCAATCAATTAAAAATAAGCCCATATTATACGTAAGTTAGTAGATTAAAGCAATACAGAACCTGCTTTTGACTTGACAGCATGTAAGTGATATGTATGCCGACTTATATTAATTTAGTCGGGTAGGTTTAGCCACATAGGCGTTAGAGGCGCGTTTGGTAATAGTTTCTGGAAATGCTCGGGGTAGTAAGCATTAATAAAATATAGGCCATCGCCAGAAGCAGTAGGCGGTGCAATCGTACGATCTTTTTTATTTAAGATATTTAAAAAATCTGCTGGCGCTAGCTCTTGTCTACCTATGGCGTATAACGTGCCCATTAAATTGCGTACCATATGATGCAAAAACCCATCTGCTTGAATGTCAAAAACGATGAATGGCCCATGAGCGAAAAGGTTAGCATGACTCACGGTACGCACTGGCTGATTGGATTGACAGGCGGCAGCGCGGTAGCTGCTAAAATCATGAGTACCCACGATGTCAGCCGCAGCCAGTTGCATCGCTGCCAAATCAAGCGGCTCGTATATATGAGTCACTTGATGATTGAGTATCGCAGGGCGCTGCGCTTGATTGAGGGTAATATACCGGTAACGACGGGCAATGGCGCCAAAGCGCGCGTGGAAATCGGCTGGCATCTGTTGAATCCAGCGTAGTGCAATGTCATCAGGTAATAAGCTGTTCACGCCGCGTAACCAGTTGTGTGTGGGGCGATATGCTTGAGTGGTGAAATGAGCAATCATATTGCTGGCATGTACACTGGCATCAGTACGCCCAGCGGCAATGACTTCTACTGGTTCGTTAGCGACTTTACTGATAGCTGTCTCTAACGCTTGTTGCACACCCAGCACTTCTCGTTGCCGCTGCCAGCCATGATAATGTGTGCCTAAAAACTCAATAGCAATTGCCAAAGTATAAGTTGGTAAACGTTCAGTTTCAGTAATTTCATTCTCAGACATTATAGTTTTTAAGCTCATGAAGTTAAAGGTGTTTGAGCGTCGTTTATCGTTTTTTGATACTGGTTCCAGCCTGATTACTATTGTTCAACCAGCGCTGCCGGCGTCTGGCTGGACTGTCATAACGCAATAGCAACCACAACAATCGTGCATAAATAGCGGGAATAGTCAGACGCCCACCAGTAATCACGTGATGGTTATATTGCCAACTGCCAGCGGCGTAACTGTCACTAACGCCGCCAAAGGGACACTGACTGGCACATATCACCATGTGTCCTTCTTTGTGGGCAAGCTCTAACGTCTCTGCTAGCGCTGCTGAATAAGGAACATTACCTGAACCAAACCCCAACAGGATGATGCCGCATGGCGGTTGCGATAATAAGGCAGTTAGTTGATTGTTAATGACTTTGGCGTCATTAGGCAAACAATATATCGCATGGATGCGCGCGTGCTCGGCGCGTGTTTGAATGCTACTCAGTGCTTTTTTCTGATCATCAAGCCAATGCTGTCGACGGATATCTGGTAGATTTTTTATATAACTATTGGCTGGATATGCTGCCCGAAAATGACCTGTAAATGCCATCAAGTCATGACTGTGGATTTTCTGTACAGTTTGTGCAGGCCACGATTCACCGCCAAAACCAATTTTGACGCCTGACTCACCAGCCGCTGCCAATTTCAACGAATCATTAAGGTTGTCCCAAGCATCGCTGTGAGTATCGATACAGTAGGAGTTCAGTACCTCACTGTCTAGTAAGGGGCGCATACTTGCGGTTAAAACGACACAAATATCGCTACCTGCAAAAGCTTCTGCTAAAAAAGCGCCTAGATAACTTAAAGTATCAGTGCCAGTGATTAAAACAAAGCGTTTATCACCTTGCGCATAAGCGGTCAGTAGCAATTGATAGAAATGTATAAAATCGCTAGGAGTAAGTTGGCTACTGTCTTTAATCAGCGGATTGTCTAACCATGAGATATTCGGTAAATTGGCAGCGTTGTCTTGCTCTAACAGTAGTTTTTTTAAAGTAGGTAAAAACACTTCTGCTGACAACGGCGCTAAAGGTCGCCCATAGCTACCAAAAGTACCACCAGCATAAATCAGTTGAATAGGGTCAGATACGGTCTTTGTCATAGCAGAGGCTAGCATAATAGTGGCACAATGAAAGAATGTGAAAGAGAAGGAGTCTAATGATAGATAATATCAGGGCTAAATGCAAAAAAATCATTCAGTACTCTACGTCTATAACCATAAAGTACTGAATGATAAGAGAACCGATTATTTATTATGCGGTACGCTCAAGTAACAATCGTGCTTGTTTTTGCTGTTCGCTGTTGCCTTGAATTATCACTTCATTGAGCAAGCGTTTGGCACTGTCATATTCACCCAGTTGTAGGTATTGACCAGCCAAATCTAAAGTTACCTGATTACTGTCTAACGATTTTACAAAATCAAAGTCTGCTGAAAAACGTGCTGAAAAATCTTCTGCTGTTTCAACATTTGCTTCAGTAGCAATGTCAGTGTTGATTTCGACTGGAGCTTCTGGAGTGGTTGCTACCAAAGAGCCAGCTTCAAAGTCATCATCTAATAGAGTGTTATCATCAAATAGTAAAGGTGCAGTTGGCGCGATCCTTGACGCTTCAGTAAGAGGACTTTCTAAATCATATTCATCGAATGATTGTTCTTCAAGATGATTAGGTTCAAAATTACTGTCTACAAGACTGCTTTCTTTAAGATTACTCTCTTGAAAGGTATCATCTAACGTGTAGTCTTCAAAGCTACTGTCTTCAAGCACAAAATTATCGATATCATGACTTTGTTCGAGGATAGGCTTCTCGTTTTCTAATACAGTCTTTGTGCTATTCGAGTTATCCAATTCCTCAAAACCTTCTAAAGATAACGTAAAGTCATCTTCAATGTTTTGAGTGGTGTCGACATTCACTGCTTCAACAATCGGTTTTTCCGTATTTTTATCATCATCCGTTGTCAAGTCATCAAAGTCTAAAATAAACTCTTCATGATCTAACGCCATCGTTTCGGTAGCGCTGTCGGCTGTATTCGACGTGACAGCAGGTTCAGTTGGCGCATTGTCTGCTTCAGAGATATCGAAACTAAAATCGAAGTCGCTAATATCTTTATCTTCGATGGCATCTGTACTATCAATAGTAGATGTATCAAAGCTTTCATCGTCTGAAACGTCTATTGATGTGGCGGTAGTAGTAGGTTCGTCAAAATCATTCTCGAAGTCGCTTAGCGTAAGATCAAAGTCGTCTTCTACATTTTCGGTAGTAGCGTTAATCTCATCCCGTTCATTTGAGAATACTGGTGTATCGACAGACTCATTGATTAAGGTAGGGCTACTATTCTCAGCAGGTGTTTGGTCAGACTGAGTTTTATTATTATCGATTTGGGTGGGTGGGGGTGGTAAGTCGAAATCTATACTTTGGAAATTGGTATTGTCTTCTGCCGGTACTTCTTGTGCGAATACTGAATTTTGTTCTTCAAAATACAACCCTTTTAACTCATTGGCTCGTGCAATAGCATCTGAGTCGTTACGCGCCTTGATAGTCTCGTAAACGGTATTAAAGCTTTCAGGTTGATCGATGGTAGCGTAGATACTAAGTAGCTTAAGAGACAACTGGCTATCATTCGGTTTTTCTTTCAGCCCTCGATCGAGCGTTTCAATGGCTTTGTCATAGCGCTGCTGATCCATAAAACGTTGGGCAATCATAATAGGATCGAATTTATTGTCATCTGTATGGCTTGGGGCAGGCGTGTCGTAATTGTTTTTAGTCGCCGTGGTTTGGGTAGCAGTGTTCTGTTTTGGTATGACATGCGGCGGCACTGAAGGTTTCTGTGCTTTGTTTTTGCGCAATACTAAACCAGCTACTAATAAGATAAGCACCAATCCGGCGATGATATATAGCATATTGTCCATAGTTATTCCCACGCCTATGATCATGGCATACTGCGTTGATCAGTCAGGCAATTATTGATTGCGTAGTTTTTTGAGACGAGCTTGTAGCTCAGCCAGTTTTTGATTCTGTAGTTGAATTTTTTTAGTATAACTATCAAGCGCACTACTGGTTTTTGACAAGCGCTGAGCTTGTGACGCTGTACTTTGTCTTGATGCTTTGAGCGTTGCTAATATATCGGTACTGAGACCGTTACCTGTTTTCGCAGCTGATTTTACTTGCGTACCTTCTGCACTACCATTGTTATCAGGAGCGAGCACTGAAAATTGTGCTTTTGGCAATGTTTGTGTCTTAGTAACTGTTGGTTTTTTACGCACTTTGGCCGTTTGAGTTGTCTCAGAGGATTTCTTAACAGACGTCTTGGTTGTCTTTGTTGCTACTGGAGTGTGTGCTCGGCGGCTATATGGTCTTTGTGCGCTAATAGCGGCTTCTAAATTCTTTTGAGAAGGTAGGACATCATAACTGGGTAAACTCAGCTTGGCATCAGCCTTTAATTGACCAGCGTCTTTATTAATAAACGCGTCAGGGTTTTGTGACTGAATTTCTTTCATTACGGTTTGGATGTCTAGATTATTTTCTTGGGCGATCTGCTGCGCAATAACCCACAGGCTATCGTTGCGTTGTACTTGATATTGGGTTGTGGTGCTATTATTCGTTGTCTTATTGGCAGAAAAAGCGTTGTTCTTGACGTTACTAGGCGCTGTAGATGCAACGGTGTTAGCAGTCACATTGCTCGTTGCAGCAGTTGCAATGCTAATATCAATGTTGGGATTTAAGACATTGGCATTATTATTATTTGGTGTTGGTATGATTGGGGAAGCCGCCATCATACCAACATCTGCCTGACTACTTGGCTGTATTTGACGAGTGACTTGTATGTTTAAAATATCTAACTGTTTGTCAGTAATGATAGCTGTCTTAGGCTTACCATTTTCTGCCACCATTGCTTTGTCAGGGAGTGTGGCTGCGTCATTTGTAATGGTTTTATTATCCATCACACTATTGGCTGCATTTTGATTATTATTGCTACTAATGTTAATTGTCCCAGTATTTTTAGTGGTATTCAAACGACCATTATCTAAGCGGCTAGAGGCATAAGTAAGGTTGTTGTTTTGCGATGTAGTGGTCACAGTAGGTACTTGAATACCAGCTGCGTTAATACTGGGCGCTGGCAATCTAGAAGCTATCAATTCGCTCGTCGATGACTTGGGTGTTGATGATGACTGAGATACTGCTATTAGTGGCGGCGGCGCACCTTTTCTCACCGTCAATGGTTGGGCATTATTTGCCGAAACACTGGGTAAGTTAGGTTTTTTTGCCCCTGTTACGATGTTTTTAGGCATTGCAATGGGTAAGCTAGTATCGAGTGGCATCAATAACGTTTTAGGAATGACATTGCGCTGACCATTATCCTCTATCGCCAATACGACATCAGCAAATGGCTTAGAAACGGGTTTTGATGTGGTAATGAATACTTGGCCACTGGTCGCTGAGGTAGGCTTGAAACGTACAGTCATCGAATCAGTGGGTGTCAGTCCCATTTGTTGATAAATAATCGGATTTGCCAAACTGGCTGAAAAATCAGCTGATCGAATATTAGTGACCACAATACTGGCAGCTAGAGGCTCATGTTGGGCAGAAGTCACCACCGTTTTGCCAATCGTTGCAGCTTGTGCAGTCGATGCTAGAGTGGCATAGCCGACAGAACACAGTAATGCCATCGATATCGCGCGATGCACCGTAGTCAAGCGATGAGATAAATGACAAGACATGAGCCGCCCTTTAAGATATAAGTTGTCTTTGCTGTTATAACAAAATACCGTTTAGTTTACCAGTTTATTTCACAACTGTTGTGTCCAATGCAAAAATGTTTGAGTCGTGTTCAATTGACTTTTTTGTCGAGCAACATTGCATCGCCATAACTAAAGAAGCGATATTGTTCTGTGATAGCGTGTTGATAGGCGTGTTCAATGGCCGCTTTACCAGAAAATGCCGACACCAGCATTAATAGTGTTGATTTAGGCAAGTGAAAATTAGTGAGCAAACGATCTATAACGCCGAACTTAAAACCAGGATAAATAAATATATCCGTATCGCCTGACCAACTAGAAAGCGCTTGTCCATTTACGGCTGTTTTTTGATACGCCGTTTCAAGGACACGAGTCACAGTTGTACCAATAGCGATAACTTGGTTACCGTTTGCATGTGTTTGATTAATAAGCTCAGCGGTTGCTTGTGGCAGATGCGCATATTCGCTATGCATGGTGTGATTGAGTAAATTGTCTGTTTTGACTGGAGCGAAGGTACCAGCACCAACGTGCAAAGTGACAAAAGCCGTGTTAATGCCTTTTTCTGCCAGTTTACTGAGTACTGATTCATCAAAGTGTAAGCTTGCCGTGGGTGCAGCCACACTTGCAAGCTTGGCTGGATCATGAAAGACCGTTTGATAACGCGTATTGTCGGTATCATCCGCATGGCGCTCAAAGTAGGGCGGAATAGGCAACTCACCATAAAGCTCTAAATGCGGCAAAATAGGCGCATCAAACGCCAAGACGAATAAGTTATCTTGACGACCAACCATTACTGCATTCATGTGACCATCAGCAAGTGCCACGCGTTGACCGAGTTTGAGCGCTTTACTGGCCTTAACATGGCACAGAGCTATATGTTCTTGATTAACGAGCTTACCGTCCATAGTTTCTAAATGTAGAGTTGCTGCATCTAAATCTGAAATATTTATCAAGCGTTCAATGAGCGCTTCAAGCTTGCCGCCTGTATCTTTTTGACCAAATAAGCGCGCTTTCATCACTTTGGTGTCGTTAAACACAATGAGATCGCCAGCATTTAACAAATCAGGCAATTCAGCAAATAAACGATCCTCTACGTGGGCCACATTTTTCTGATTATCAGTGGCTAAGTACAGAAGCTTTGAAGCGGAGCGCTGTGCTAAGGGATAGCGCGCAATCAGGCTGTCTGGCAGCTCATAATCATAATCATTAACGCTCAAATAGTCTAAAACGGCGTCATCTTTATTAGTATTAATCTGAATATTATTATCGGAGTTTACAGCGTGGGAATCGGTCATAATCAGTCTTTAAATGGATATAAGTTTTGGCGTAATTGTAGCAGAAACGCAGTTATGAAAGGACAGTTTAATAGGGATTGATGCGCATAAAATCTGTTTAATACATATAAATAGCCTAAGTAATAAATTCTAATAATGAATAATCAACAATGCACTTTAAAATCAACTATCTTAACTATTATTCAAATAAACTTAACTGAGGTAATAGTTCTGTAGCGGGTGTGAGCGATGAAAAAGTAACACCAACAAGTCGAATCGGCAGCTGGCGTGGAATGTCTGAAAATAATTTGTCCAACCAATAATGGGCGGATTTGGCACTATCAAACGCTGTTGATAGCGTGTGTGAACGGGTGATTTGCGTAAAGTCTGCATATTTTACTTTGAGTGTAATGGTATAGGCTATAAGCTGTTTTTTTTGCATTTGATTAAAGGCATCGGCGTTTTGCTCATAAATTTGTATGCGTAATTTGTCATCATCATTTAAATTATCTGCAAATGTGGTTTCTGAACCTACTGATTTATAAGTACGCTCAGATTTTACCGCACGCTCATCGCGACCATGCGCAATATCATGATAAAACTGTCCACGTTTGCCAAACTCTTGCACCAGTACAGCAGCCGGCATGCGCCTAAGATCAGCACCGTTATTCACTCCCATGGAGTGCAGACGCTGAGCTGTTGCCTTACCAATACCGTGAAAGCGCTCAATAGGTAGCGTACTAATAAAGGCATCGGCATCAGTTGGCGTGATGACGGCTATGCCATTAGGCTTATTGATATCAGAGGCAATTTTAGCCAACATTTTATTAAATGACACCCCAGCAGAAGCCGTTAAACCGGTGTGTTCTAGGATTTGAGCTCTGAGCCAATTGGCCATTAACGTCGCTGAACCTTGATGAACTTGTAGACCAGTAACATCCAGATAAGCTTCATCTAATGACAATGGCTCAACATAGGGCGTTAAGCTATGCATAATCGTGCGGATATCATTGCTGACGGCTCGATAAACCTCAAAACGCGGTCGTACAAATATGACTTCTGGACAACGTTTGCGCGCCTCATAGCACGACATCGCAGAACGCACGCCAAATTCACGTACCTCATAACTGGCAGCCGCGACCACACCGCGACCGTTTGGATCACCGCCCACGACCAATGGCTTACCACGTAGATCAGGAAAGTCACGCTGCTCAACACTGGCGTAAAAAGCATCCATATCTATGTGAATAATCTTACGAGGGCTAGAATTGGTAGAGGCTGTCATAATTATTATTTTACCCGACTTGACTGCCTTATTTCAGTATCAATTGTTAGGAATATCAATCCTATAAAATATAATCATAAGTGAATTTAAGTGGTGCGCATATTCAAGTGAATATAAAAGAGAGTCAGCGTGGCGGGGATTTTTTTGTCACCTCTGCCTGCAATGGCACAGCAAGAAAAATTTGTATCAGCCTCATGTCATAACATCGTCTCATAGTAAACGTGTATCCATTCGTTATTTGGTATCGACTATAGAACCGTTCATCTTAATATCTTTCCGCTGATCATGAATAAATGTTACAGTTTTAATGCTGCTGTTTTACACTTAAGTATCCACGATCGGCCATAACTACAGAACAACAAGCAATATTTTTTATGCCTCTTGGTTGCTCAAAAAGGCTATTGATTGTGTCTTATATCAAACTCAAGACCTAATTATTGGTAAGGTTAACGTTCTGAGAATGTGTTTTTTTAAGCGTTTAGATGAGCTAAGGAGCTTAAAATGAATAACGAATTGAAAGGAAGTAATTTGACCCGATTGATGCTGGCAAGAGGACAGAAAAAAATATGGTGTGCAGTGTGTGATGAAAGCGATGAGCAAGCCATGATGGACCATTACGATAACGATTTTACGGCTTATATTATGTCATTTCATGAGGGATATTTTTATTGCAGTGCGGGTATACCATGGAGCTTTGCTGTACCGATTCAAATAAGTGCTGTTACAGAACATGAAATGGACCATAGCATTGCCAAAAAATATGACTAGCTTTGTCATATTCATTTAGCTTATTAGATAGGGTGCTGATACTCGTCTTACTTGCGACTCAAATTTTTGACAATGCCATAAATAAGCACATCAATAAAATTAAACTAAATATGACTGACACAAAAAAACCTCCAAATGAGGAGGCTAAATTGTTTTATATTGGTACCAGTGGTCGGACTCGAACCGACACGCTTTAAAGGCAACGGATTTTGAATCCGTCATGTCTACCAATTCCATCACACTGGCATGTAGAAGATAATGTCTATTAAATAAATATTATCGAATTGGGCTACAGGGTTAACTCTGTATAGGCTGCATATTATAGCAGCCTATTTTTAGCCGTCAAGAATTATTTCAAATTATTTTCGATTAAAGCAATTAGATCTATCTATCCGACAAAGGCGCGCTCAACGGCATAATCCGCTTGTACACCCATACGCGGTGAAACGGTCAAGCCAAAGTCATCTAAAATCGCTGAGACTTCTGCGTTGAAGGGCATGCTACCGCATATCATCACGCGGTCATCGTCTTTGTTTATCGGTGGCAATCCAATGTCTGCAAAAAGTTTGCCTGACTTCATCAAATCAGTCACACGGCCCTGATTTCTAAATTCTTCACGAGTGACGGTAGGGTAGTAGATAAATTTTTCGCGATACCATTCTCCAAATATTTCGTCATTTGGTAGTTCATTTTCGAACATATCACGATAAGCCAAGTCTTCCGCATGGCGTACACCATGAACCAAAATGATTTTGTCAAAACGCTCATAGACTTCAGGGTCACGTGCCAGTGCTAAGAAAGGCGCCATTCCCGTTCCTGTTGAGAGCATGTAGAGGTGTTTACCAGGCAGTAAATCGTCTAGCACGAGCGTCCCTGTCGGTTTTTTACTCACTAACAATTCATCGCCTACTTTGATGTGCTGCAAGCGTGAGGTCAATGGGCCATCTGGAACTTTAATAGAAAAGAACTCTAAATGATCTTCGTAGTTTGGGCTAGCAATCGAGTAAGCGCGCAATAGAGGCCTGCCATCGACAACGATTCCAATCATCGCAAACTCGCCATTACGAAAACGTAAGCCGTCATCACGAGTGGTTTTGATGCTAAATAGAGAGTCATTCCAATGATGAACCTCTGTGACCGTTTCGGTGCGAAGTTTTGACATAAAGTCCTCGTTAATAAGTGGTTATGTGTATCGTTAAGTTTAGATGAGTATCAGCTCAATATTTTTAATGATAAATTAAAAATGACAAAAACGTCTCTGAGCCTTGATGCTTGTCTGAAATATTATTTTTGAAACATTAATTGGGTAAGCGCTTGATAATGAGACGTGCGCATTAGTCAAAAACTGAGCGCTATTCTAACATTTTATCCGATGTGATAAGTACATATAGATGCCTTGAAAGTCTATAGGAAGGTGCGATAGTGTATGAACTCAAAAGGCTACCATCGAATGGTTTGCTCATAATAGCAAACTTTAAAATAAAAATCTGACAAGCCTCGACGATGCAGCATGATAAAATGGAATATCGTTAGCGAGTAATTTTGTAAGATTGGATAGAAGTGTTTTATCAGAGCAGTTTGTCATTAATGGAGTGGATTTATGGGCGACGAAAATGCGTCTCAGGATAATTATCATCGTGCGCCAATTATTGGCTATCATCGCGCCGCACTTTCACAGAAATTTGGTGCGCCAAGACAACCCAATCTGGTAGCGCTGACCAGCGTCATCGAAATGAGCGCGCCTTATGATACGCCAGCAGCTTTTATAGGTTTGGATGAGTTTAGTCATATTTGGATCAGTTGGCAGTTTCATCAGAACTATATCAATAAAGAAAATTCTATCAATCAAGCAGATAATAGTTTTCGTCCGCAAGTGCGACCACCAAGACTGGGCGGCAATCAAAGAGTAGGGGTGTTCGCCAGTCGTAGTATGTATCGGCCTTCGGCGTTGGGGTTGTCGGTCGTTAAGCTTGAGCGTATTGAGATCGTACAAGGGCGCGTATTCCTCATTATTAGCGGTGCAGATATGATAGATGGTACACCCATTATCGATATCAAACCCTATGTGGCCTATAGTGATGCGATCATCGATGCAGCGAGTGGCTTTGCCCCAATGGCTCCTGTGTCTTTAGACGTGACTCTCACTGAGTCTGCTTATGAGCAATTTATGACTCTAGTCAATATATGGCAGTTGCATAGAAGTGATAATAAGAATGCTGATACAGAACCTGCTACGGTTGCTGCGCTGATTCATAAGACTCAAAGTCAATTGCTCGTTTCTGATATCGATGTTATCAAAGCATTAATCGCGCAAGACCCGCGTCCTGCCTATCGCCGTCACGACATAAAAATACCGTTTGTGATGCGCTATAAGTCGGTGGATGTGAGCTTTCAATTGATAGAATCAGGGCAGTTACAGATAATCGCCATTGTAGAAGTGAGTTAAAAATTTTATCCCAGTCTTGTTGACTCTCTCTTTTGGCGACCTAATTATGCCAACGAGACTGTATTTTAAGAGACTGTATTTTAAGAGACTGTATTTTAAGAGACTGTATTTTAAGAGACCGTGTTTTAAGAGGTAGTATTTTAATTTTCACCAATCATAAAAGAAGAACAATATGTCTGCTCATAAGTATTCGATAGTGATTGATTTGCGTTGGTGCCTAGATGAGTTATTGGCAGATAAGGTGATTGATCAGCGTGGCTACAATCTAGTGGTTACGAGTCGTCGTGATAAAGCGCAGCACCCACTACTCACCATTAGTGAGTTCGGTCTGCCGAATGGTCATGCACTTGATAATAATCCTGAGACCAAACTGACGATAGCATGGCTAAATCAATGGCTTGCTGCAAAAGCAGATATGTCGCTGGTTCGTATTGACCCATTAAAAGTCGATGTGCCAGCGGTAACACGTCTAATGTCATTTGAGTATGCGCGCTCGCAGCATATTTTGCCAATTGAAGTGAAGATCGACGAAGTGGTCATCGGTACAGACCAACCGTTTTATACAGACTGGCAAGCCAATATTGAAAAGTTAATAAAATCTAAAAGTTATCGTACGGTTTATATTAATCCTGAACAGATTAATCGCTATCGACGAGAGTTTTATCAAGTCACGCAAGCGATTGCAGGGGCAAATAGTGTCCATAAACGTGCGGCGGCTGATGTCACCAATGTCGAAGCGTTATTGCAACTAGGCGACAATACCAATCCCGATGCCAATGATCAGCACATCGTCAGAGTCGTTGATTGGCTATTGCAATACGCCTTTGAGCAGCGCGCCAGTGACATTCATCTAGAGCCACGGCGTGAGACAGGTAAGGTACGCTTTCGCATTGATGGCGTGCTCCATACGGTTTATGAGATGCCTTTGGCGATTATAGTTGCGGTGACGGCACGTATTAAAATTCTAGGACGACTCAATGTCGCCGAAAAACGCAAGCCGCAAGATGGTCGCCTAAAAACCCGTACCCCAAAAGGGCTAGAGACTGAGTTACGACTGTCTACAATGCCCACTGCTTTTGGGGAAAAGCTGGTCATGCGGGTGTTTGACCCTGAAGTGCTGGTACGCTCCTTTGCGCAGCTCGGACTGTCCGGTAAACAGCTTGAAACGTGGCATGAGTTGACGGCTCATCCAAATGGTATTATTTTGGTCACAGGGCCAACTGGCTCAGGTAAGACCACTACCTTATATAGTACACTCAAACAGCTGGCCACTGAGCAAGTGAATGTCTGTACCATTGAAGATCCCATCGAGATGATTGAGCCAGCCTTTAATCAAATGCAAGTCAATCCAGGTGTCGATTTGCATTTTGCGGATGGTATTCGCTCATTAATGCGCCAAGACCCTGATATCATTATGGTGGGTGAAATTCGTGATGCCGAAACAGCGAATATGGCAGTGCAAGCGTCGCTCACAGGACACTTGGTGCTCTCGACGTTGCATACCAATGATGCCCCAAGCTCAATCACTCGTTTGCACGATTTGGGCATCCAGCCGTTTTTGACCTCGGCCACCATACTGGGCGTAATGGCGCAGCGTTTATTACGGACATTGTGCCCGCATTGTAAAAAGGCGCTTGATGTAACGCCTGACAGTGAAATAGCCATTCAGTGGCAAGAGTTGGTGCAACCGTGGCGCGCGCCAGTGCCAGCACAGATTTATACAGCGCAGGGCTGTGAGCACTGCCGCCATACTGGTTATCAAGGGCGCGTTGGTCTCTATGAAATTATGCCTTTATCCAATGAGTTAAAAAAATTGGTTGCCGCTGATGCCAATCTAGATGTGCTCAAGCAGCAAGCGTACCGAGAAGGCGTGCAGCCTTTGCGCCTATCTGGGGCAAAGCGCATTAGTGAAGGAATCACCACCATAGAAGAAGTGATGCGAGTAGTACCGCTGCATTAAAGTAATGTGTGTATTATGAGGTTTAATGCTTCATCGGGTTTTTGTTTATCCACTTTTATTACTGAGATTTTTTATGTTTACTGATAGCCATTGCCACCTTAATCGTTTGGATTTAACCAAGTATGATGGTGAATTGTCCGGCGCGATTGCTGCTATGAAAGAAGCCAATGTCAGTCGTGCCATGGCGATTATGTGTGATTTTGCCGAATATGATGAGATTGCCAATATCGTCAGCACCTATGGTGATGAAACGCTAAACTTAGGCATGAGCGTGGGTATTCATCCTTGTGAAGACATTGATGTATTACAATCAGCGACTGTCGAGCGGCTGATAGAAACGGCCCGTGCCGATCATGTATGGGCAATAGGGGAGACTGGGCTGGATTATTATTGGTCAACTGAGAATAAAAAAGAGCAACAAGCTAGCCTTGCTCGTCATATCCACGCCAGCCAAAGCCTGAAAAAGCCACTCGTGATACATATGCGTGACGCCAAAGAAGATACGATTGATATCTTAAAAAGCGAAGGCGCTGAACATGGCATTATCCATTGCTTTACCGAAGACTGGGATACCGCAAAACGCGCGTTAGATCTTGGGTTTTATATTTCATTTTCGGGTATTGTCAGCTTTAAAAGCGCGCAAATGATTCAAGATGCTGCGCAAAAAATGCCCAGAGACAGAATATTGATTGAAACGGACAGTCCTTATTTAGCGCCTGTACCGAAACGCGGCAGACCAAATGAGCCTGCATATGTACCTTACGTCGCCAGTCACATCGCAGGTATGTATGGCTGTAGTAGCGATGAGGTTGGTGCGCTAACGGCAAAAAACTTTGAAAATTTACTGGCACAGTATCACTAAAATGGTTATGCTATGACCAATCAGTCATTTGTGAGAAGGCCTTGTGGCGTTACGTATTAAGGGGTTTGAATACCGAACGTAATCCTATGATTCTCAATGATTATTTAGCACACGCAAGCATATTCTTCGTTGTTTTCCGGCCAGACTGTTTGTAGCCTCATAGGCCAGTTGCCGACATACAGATATCAGCGAATGGTCATATGCTTCATCTTGTCAGATTTTAGGAGAGACTATGAGTCGTCAGCATCAATTTAAGGCACGAGAAGAAAATATCTTGGCGATGGCAGAGCAATTGCTACTCGAGTCGGGCGATGGTGATATCACCTTAGACAGTTTGGCAGACCAGCTTGATTTGGCTAAAGGTACACTATATAAGCATTTCTCCAGTAAAGATGAGCTTTATTTGCGTATTATTATCCGTTACGAAGAGCAATTGTTTGAGATCAATCGTATTGACGACTGTCCATCGGCAGGCGTGGCGCGTATGATTTTTCAACAGCTGTTTAATCCACAAAAAGCGATGTTACTCAATCAAATAGAAGAGCGTTTGGCGGCGTCGGTGACGGGTCTCAATCGTTTATTTGGTGAATTGTATGATATTCGCCGTCAGCGTATGAAGCGTTTGATTGATATTATCAGTGCTTATCTAAAAGATGAACATAGCAGTTTGAGCACGCGTGATTACTTGTCCTCTATTTGGGCGATGGGTCAAGGCGGTGCAGGGCTGTTAAACTCAAGTTTTTATCAGCGCTATTTGGGTCGCCGTGATACCTTGCGCTATGCTTTCGTTCAGCAAATGCTAGAGCTGCCGAGCCATTATCCTGCCGCTGAGGATGAGGTGATGGATGAGGATATGCAAGAATTAGTAGAGCAAATCGATACTGAATCAGAAGAACATCGTAATACCAATTATTAGGATGTTTTTTAGACAATTTTTATAATAGTAGGCTTTTATGAAAACCTGCGTTGCCGTCATCCAGATGGCAACCTGTTTAACGCTATTTTTTATATTTTTGAAAGCTCACGATACTACCTCACATATGACAAGCCAATGATAGGCTTATAGGTGCAACATGCCGGTCACTGCCAAGATTCAGTCCAGCTCAGCGGCCAGTTGCCATCTCAGCGCAATCAATCGACATTCGCTATACAATCAGACAGATATCAATCCGCCATTTCGTCATTGTTGCAGTGAAGTTTCCTCGTTAAAAAATATTCAGGCTTCCTCTTTTAACCTATCAAGTGTTAACTCACCAAGCATTTCTCACTCACAAACGGGTTTTACTCTCGTTGAAATTGTGGTGGTGGTGGTTATTTTGTCTATATTTGCTGGCATGATGAGCTTGTCGGTCGGCAGTAGTGAGTCTCGCAAAAACCGCGCGTTTTATGAACACTTGACCGATTCATTAAGTTACGTTCGACTATTATCAGCGGAGCGTATGCAACCTATGGGTTTGAGTCTACAAGCGGATAAACAGGGTCAAGTAGCGCCAGTGATTGTCACTTTATCTAATCCTTATATTGCTTATCAAACTGCTGATGGTTCATCAGATAGTATGAACAGTCGTCCCAAAAATGCCATGGAGTTGTCTGCAGATCTGACAGGTATGTCAGGTGTTACTAGTGAACAACCCACGCCGAGCTGGGGGATTGAGCCAGAAGTCAGCTTGCCTGAACTGCCTGCTGGTGTCAGTTTGCGGGTGCAAAGCTTGGAGTCTGGTAACACAGTAAATGCGGTACAGAGCCAAACGCTACAGCCTTGGTTCACCGACCAAACCGTGCCGCAGGTGTTATGGTTTGGGACAGGACAAGCGACGCCTGTGACTATTGAAGTGATTCATAATTCGCGTCTGGTCGGTGAGGTAATTACGATTATGCCCGACGGTAGTATGACGATAGGACAGGGGTCGTAGTTGATGGCTATTTCTTCTAAGTCGCTGACGACTTCTGCTAAGCCTGTATTTTCTCAGTCTAAGCGTGAAGGTGGCTTTACCTTGATTGAGGTGATGGTAGCTTTGGCCATTTTGGCGGTGGTTGCTGTCGCTGCTAGCCGTGCAAGTAGTGCTTATCTTAGCTCAGTCGATGTATTGCGCACTCGTACGCTTGCACACTTTGTTGCCCAAAACGCTGCGGCCGATTTGCGTATTCAGGATACGTGGCTGACGGCCAATCTCACTCAAACGATCAATGCGCAAGGGCGTGATTGGCAAGTAGTGATGACGGTCAGCGAGGCCATGACACCAGCATTAAAAGAAGTGAACATCACTGTTGCACCTATTATAGATGGACAGACGCGCAACGCAGTGACGGATATCGATGTGATATTGAGCAATCCCGAGCAAGATGTTGGCAGTTTAGATTTGGGTGGTTTGGACGCAAATATCGCAGGGCAAAGGGGAGGTCGTCTGTGAAGCCGCAGCATGGATTTACTCTGCTCGAGCTGATGGTTGCTATGGCGATATTTGCTATGCTGGCAGTTGCTGGCTGGCAGGTGTTTGATAGCGTCAACCGTGCTCGTGAACGGGCGCAATTTCATGCTGACAATTTAGCCGTATTGCAATATGCTTATCTGCAATTACAGCAAGACATGGGTCAGATCATTCCTTATCAAGCCGCCAGTGTTCAAAATAACAATGCTACAAATACCAGTGCAAACGGCGCTGATCAAGCGAACGAAATAGCGCCTGAGCCTTTTTTGAGCTTAGATGGCGAGCATGTCAGCTTTGTACGCTTTGCTGATCCTGATCCACGTTATCAAAGTAGTGCCAGTGTGCAGCATGTCGAGTATATTTTTGCTGACGAGCGCTTAATTCGCCGTCAATATAGCAGCGTGGATGGTGGGCGTGATAGCATTAGCTTAGACAGTGTATTGCTTGAAGGTGTTAGCGCTGGGCGTTGGCAAGCATATTTACCAGAATTGAGCACCACGTTCCCCAACGGAGAAAGCAATAATAGCACTACGAATCCTACTTCTGGACAAACGGTCAATCCGGAAAACGCGCAGCCTGAAGTGGTTTTGTTACCAAAAGGCATCGCTGTCAATTTCACTTATCAAGACATGCCCATCACGTGGCAGTGGGCGCTTGCCCCGCAACCAATACCACGCAATAATAGCCAAAACATTCCTAATAGCAATGGCAGTAATGATGGCAATAACAACAATGACAACACCAATGATAGTGAGACTGCTAACGATGGTGGAGAAAATGGCAATTGAGAAGGTATAAATGAGCATGTACCATTGGGTCAATAACAAAAGCTGTGCATGTCAATGATAGCCAACTCTCAACGCGGGGTGGCGCTACTCACTATCTTGCTATTGGTGGTCAGTATTACTGTGGTCGCAGGGGCGATGCTTGCCAGTCAAAAAATTGCCATCAGGCGCAGTGGTTTATTGTTTGACCAAAATCAGTTATTACAAGATATCAATGCAGGTCAGCAGTTGGCCGTTACCATGATCCGTGCTGATAATAAATTGAATGATACGGATAGCGTACAAGATATCTGGGCGCAGCCAATACCGCCTTATAACTTAGGCACACATAGTATTAGCATTGAATTACGCGATGAGGCCAGTCGTTTTAATATCAATAATTTATATCAAAAGGGGGCAGTTGATACGACCGCTTTGGCCGTATTTCAACGGCTTTTGACACAGTTGAATTTGGACTCTGAAATTGCCATTGCAGTACTTGATTATCAAGATACAGACGGTGAAGTGCATGAAGATGGTGGTAATGAGAGTGTGGTATACACTCAGCAGTCGAATGCTATCTCTGCTAATACATTGCCGAACCAGCCCTTTATAAGTATCGATCAGTTGCAAGAGATTCGAGGCGTTGATGCTGATGTACTAGCGGCACTTCGTCCTTATATTACAGCGACCCCTTACTTTGTACCTATCAATGTCAATACAGCCAGTCCAGTCCTGTTGGCTGCCTTGATAGAAGGTGGCACTGGCGAGCAGATGCAAGAGCTGGTTGCTATACGCGAAAAGCAAGCGTTAACTGCTGTCGATGACATGTGGCAATTGCCAATATTGAGCAGTCTAAATGAAGAGCAGCGTAAGGCATTGACACCATTACTGGCCGTTGACAGTCAAGCTTTTATGGCGCTTATTACAGCGACCGATAGTGCAGATAGTGACCAAACAAGACAGCGTTTTGCGACGGTTTTAATCCGTAAAACGGCTACCGAGACGGAGAGTAACGGTAATTCTAACGGTGATAACAATAATCCTAATAACAATAATTCTAATCTAGGTGATGCGAGCAATAGCGACAAAACAAAGGACGTTAAGGTGGTCGCCCAACGATTATGGGCTTTTAGACCCAGTTTTTGATAGAGTTGATTCTAAAAAAACAGATATAGTATATTCCAACGCGTAACTGATATAAATTTTGCTTGCTGTGCCTTCGCAGCTCGATGCTACAAAAAATTCATTCCAGTTACGCTGACTCGTTTTTGTACTGAACTCATTATAAGCAAACAGGCTCTAATCTTTTAAGAGAGTCTCTTCGCTAGACTTCCAGTTATAAGCACCATAAAACAGCATCTGTGCTTGGCGGGTGCAGTTATGTAGCATCAACTGCTTATTTTCTTCAATCTCATTCAAATCTATTTCATCGTCATGGTCTTCAGTATAGGTCAATTCCAACCAATCGATAATCCAAGAAAAAAACATATTGACGCCAGCCTCAGCCAATAAACGACGATCGTAGCCATTGATATGGGTAAATGCTGGCTGTAGCGCGAGATCGTCAGCTAAGCTTTGCGCGTGTTTTTTGACCAGTTCATTAATGGCCTTACGCACAGCTTCCGAGCCACCATAACGCTCACTAACCAAAAACTGCCAGTAATAAGGCTGCTCACTGACCATATACAGAAACAGCTGAATACTCTTGGCAATTTGGCGATCGAAGCTGCGTTTGCGGCCGATTTGCAAGCTATCACTTAATATTGCCAGCGTACCGCCCAGCTCTTCTACTACCAATGCTCGCCCAAGCGATTCCATATCATTGAAATGTCGATAAAACGCTGTCGGCACAACGCCAACCTCACGGGTTACCTGCCTTAAACTGATAGAGCTAAACGACTGCCCTGTCATACATAAATCGAGCACTGCATTAAAAAAAGCGTGCCGAGTCTGAAGTTTTTTTTGTTCGCGACTGCTCATAATAGTTCAAAATTGTCCGATAGACGTTTATCATACTCATTTCAGCGTACAAATACGACTGAAATACGCAACTTGGGTGAATTTATACCAATCCCAAAAATCAGAATAGCAAGGAAGACGGGTGCAAGTACTGCGTATTTGTAGGCTAAGTAAGTTTGACACAGCTAATCGTATTTTTTGGGTTTGATGTGACTACACCATCGTCCCCCAATGACCTTGTAGTTCCTGAGCCAATCGATAAGCCTCATGGTCATTCATACCGGTAATAAAGTCTAAAACATTCAGGATGTTAAGATAGGTGTCATTTGCCAGCTCACGGCGATGTTCGTCAAGATGTGGTTGCAATAGGCTTAGCAAACGCTGTTGCTCAAAGGACATAGATACAGAGGACATAGAGACTGTTTGACCGCCTGTCCAAGCCAGCGGCATGAAAGCATCTAGCAGACGATGCAAACATTGATTGGCCATCAGCTCCATTCTTACTTTACTTGGGTGATTGAATATTTGCTCACGTGCCAACTGCTTGGCTTGATTGATACCGTTTTGCACACTAGTGTCACAATGAGTAAATAAGCTGCCGTGAAGTGTCCCCGCTAGCATGGCATCATTATTTGCTACAAAAGCATCAGTGACCGTATTGACCAACCGCATCATGGCACGCGCCCGTAATGATGCGAGACTCTGCCGCACTGACATGTGTGCTGGTACATGAATGCTACTAGGACGCTCGCCAATGAGTTCATAAAATATACTGGCCACATCGGTATAAGTTAGAATATTCAAATTGATGCCATCCTCTAAATCGATCAAGGCATAGCAGATGTCGTCTGCGGCTTCTAGTAAATAAGCCAATGGATGACGGGCAAAACCGTCGTGCTGTTCTGAGCGTGGTAGATGCAGAGAGGCTGCCAACGCTTCTAACTGATCCGCTTCACTATAAAAACAGCCAAATTTTTGTACGTCATTGCCGATATGTTGGGTACTGACATCGTTGCTGTCGGTTGCAAGCCAAGGATACTTCATAAAAGCGCCCAACGTTGCGCAGGTCAAGCGCATACCACCTTTATCAGGATGGTGCTCATTGCGTGCTAACAGTCGAAACCCTTGCGCGTTGCCCTCATAAGCCAGCAAGTCTAATTGCTCGTTGATGCTCAGGTTTTGCAAAACAGCCTGAGCGTTAGGATTTCTGAACCAATCACGAATCGCATATTCTCCCGCATGACCAAATGGTGGATTGCCGATATCGTGTGCGAGGCATGCTGCTTGTACAATGACCCCAACGTCGGCTGGCGAGATGCCAGCTGGTAGACCGCTATCTATTTTGTCATGGAGTTTTTCTGCTGCCATCATTCCCAAAGAGCGGCCTATACAAGACACTTCAAGCGAGTGGGTCAAGCGAGTATGGATACCGAGCTGATTGGTTAATGGATGGACTTGCGTCTTTTGGTTGAGCTGACGAAAAGAGTGAGAAAAAACCAGTCTGTCATAATCTTTATGAAAGTGTGAGCGTGCGGTTTCACCTGCTTTGGGTTTTTTGAACGATCCGAGGCGTTGTGCGTTTAGCAAGTGCGACCACTGGGTAGTGGCAGAGGATGAGAGAGGTAAATGGTTAGGCATTATTATTATGATCCCAATGATGAACTGACGGTATTTGTTATATTGCTCTTAGCATAGCAAAATAGTCATGTCGGTTCATCTGTTATGGCTGCCTGTTTTGTGACAGGCAACCATAACTTTTTTTGGATAATTTTTAGAGAGTAGTGCTTCAGATAATTATTTATGAGGATACACCCTAGACAGTATTAACCGTCTGTTTTTTGGCAATCAAATAGTATGGCTTCATCGCTCTCAGCGACACTACCATCTAATGTTTTATTACTCAGTACTGCCTTGTTGGTGTCGGCACTGACTTGCCATTTCATACCTGCATCATTATTGATACCAATATCCGTCTCATATACAGTAAATCCATTACTGCCTGCCGTTGGCGGCAGAGCAGTCAGATCATATTCTACGCCGTCAATCAATAGATGGGCGCTGCTAGCAGATGGATCGCCATTTGCAGTGTCATAATGAGCTTCGATCATCTGTTCAGGTTGACACGTGTAAACGGTCATATCTGCTGCGTGATTATGGCCTTCATGCCCGTGTTCATCATGGTCTGCATGCGCATCTTGTGTGTGCTCATCATGTGCCATCTCAGCGGTTGAGTCAGTTGCAGCAGCTTCATTATTACTCTGTTGCGGCGTATCGGCTTGTTGTTGGCAACCTGCGCCAGCCAATAGAAAAGCAACGCAAAGTAGAGCAGTTTTAGAGTGAGTACGAGTAAGCGTTATCATGAAAAATGCCTTTGTAAATATAAAGTGATAGTAGTGTGAGAATAAAAGCGTAAATAGTTACGTTATAATATAACATATTAGTCTTAAAAAAACCAACATAGATTGCTCTATATTGGTTTTTTACATCAAACTGCCAGTGGTATTACACGTTAAATCTAAAGTGCATCACATCGCCATCTTGGACGATATAGGTTTTGCCTTCTAGACGTGACTTGCCAGCGGCTGCTGCACCTTTTTCACCGTTGTGCTCAATAAAGTCGTCATAAGCAATCACTTCAGCACGAATGAAACCGCGCTCAAAATCAGTGTGAATCACACCCGCTGCTTGGGGAGCAGTAGCGCCAATAGCGACTGTCCATGCGCGCACTTCTTTTACCCCAGCAGTAAAGTAAGTCTGCATATCAAGTAAATCATAACCCCCACGAATGACCTGATCAAGACCGGCTTCTTCCATGTTCATTTCAGCCAAAAAGTCTTTTTTATCATCTTCATCAAGTTGCGCGATTTCAGATTCAATTTGGTTGCATAGCGCGATGACGATAGACTCATCGCCAGTGGCATAGTTACGTACCGCATCTAGATAGGGATTGTTTTCAAAACCATCTTCAGAGACGTTGGCAATGTACATGGTTGGTTTTAGGGTAATCAAACCATAGCTTCGGATGAGTTTTTTCTCATCGGCATCTAGGTTGGCGGCGCGAGCTGCTTTGCCTTCTGCTAACAAGGGTTCAACTTTTTTAAACACGTCAAGCAATGCTTGCGCGTCTTTATCACCACCTTTAGCCTTTTTAGTTTGGTTGTGGATTGCACGTTCAACGGCTTCTAAATCAGCCAATGCCAACTCAGTGTTGATGGTTTCGATATCATCAATAGGGCTTACGCGGCCATCGACGTGTACGACGTTGTCATCATCAAAGCAGCGAACCACATGAGCAATCGCATCGGTTTCTCGGATATTGGCTAGGAACTGATTGCCCATGCCTTCGCCTTTTGATGCGCCTGCTACCAGACCTGCAATGTCTACAAATTCCATGGTTGTGGGCAATACGCGCTCAGGATTGACGATATCAGCCAATTTTTTCAGGCGTGGGTCAGGTACAGGTACGATACCAGTGTTGGGGTCTTTGGTACAAAACGGAAAGTTTTCAGCGGCGATACCCGCTTTGGTCAAGGCGTTGAATAGGGTGGATTTGCCCACGTTTGGTAGGCCGACGATGCCGCAATTAAAACCCATAACAGTCTCTCAATGTATTAATAAAATCAGTTGATATAAAACTTAGTCAGATTGTAAATCAAAATTGGTGATATTGTAGCAAATTTCACTCAATATAGGTGAGGTTGTTATATGGTGTCATTGGGCTGCCACTGCGCCTAAATACATCAATTTTTTTGGAAAATGCAATCTTTATTTGCTTCTTATTCCTATCAAAAATATTTTCTTTAAAACCCTATAACCAAAAGTATTTAATAGCAAAAATATTTATAAGATTAGGGTTTAATATTCAGCTTAATGCGTTACTATTACCACCTTATTCTGTTAGACCTTTACATCTTATACTCTGTATTAACACCCTAAGAAAAGGATAGGTTATGCGCTATGAAGTTATCGTTATTGGTGCAGGTATGGTTGGCACGTCAATCGCGTGGCATCTACAAAAAAACAACTCAAATGTATTACTTTTAGATAAGAAATTGCCAGGGTCAGAGACCTCATATGGCAATGCAGGATTGATTCAGCGCGAAGCCATTCATACGCATCCTTTTCCGCGTCAATTGACTGAAATGATACGAGTATTGCCAAATCAAGGGACTGATATTCGCTATCGTATTCCAGCAATTTTGCGTTACCATCAGGCGCTATTACAGTATTGGAAATACTCTACGCCCGCTTCAGTCAAAAAAATCGAATCTGAGTGGCAGACGTTGATTGAGCATTGTACCAGTGAGCACCAAACCATGATTAGTGCCTCTGGTGCTGATGAATTGATTACCCGCGATGGTTGGTTACAGCTGCATCGCTCGGAAGAAACGTTTAAAGAAGCGCAAGTGTCAGCCATTGATGCTCGCAACCAAGGTGTGGAGCACAATGTACTGAACCTTGAACAGCTAAAAGCAATGGAGCCACGCGCCAATTTTGAAGGTTTCGTTGGTGCTATCCATTGGCTGAACTCATGGCAAGTGTCAAACCCAAGCTCGCTAGTCAAAGCCTATGCAAAAAACTTCCAAGACATGCAGGGTACGATCAAAGAAAACGATGTCAAAGAAATAGTACAAGATGCAGAGGGCTGGAAAGTCATCACTGATAAGGATACTTATTATAGTGATAAATTGGTCATCGCCGCAGGTCCATGGTCTAATGATTTGATCAAACCACTTGGTTATAATCTGCCGTTATTCCCAATGCGCGGTTATCATCAGCATTTCAAAGTGACGGAAAAAAATACGATCCATCATAGTATGTTTGATATGGACAAAGGCTTTGTCATGGGGCCGATGCAGCAGGGTATCCGTATCACCACAGGTGCTGAGATGACCACAATGAATGCGCCAAAGAATTTTGGTCAATTACAAACCGTATTGAAGCTCGCTAAAAAAATCTTGCCATTAGAAGATGCGGTTGAGAGTGAAGCATGGGCAGGATCACGTCCTTGTATGCCGGATATGAAGCCAGTAATCGGTCCTGCTGATAAGCATGACAAATTATGGTTTGCATTTGGTCACAGCCATCAGGGCTTCACACTTGGGCCAATGACAGGGCGTCTTGTTGAAGAGATGATTCATGATAAGCCTGTACTGGTCGATTTAGCACCGTTTAGCGCCCAGCGTTTTTCTAACTAATAACGTGTTTAACTGAATCAGCACCGAGTTAAATTAATAATTTGAAGGTATATGACATGATAAAAAAGCTACATAGTACTCAACGTATGAGCAGAATTGTCGTCCACAACCAGACCGTTTACTTATGTGGTCAGGTAGGTAATGCAGAAGACGATATTAAAGCGCAAACGTTGACTTGTTTGGAAAAGATCCAAACGTTATTAGAAGAAGTGGGTAGCGATAAATCAAAGCTATTATCAGTAACGGTTTGGATAAAAGACATGGCAGACTTTGCTGCTATGAACGAGGTTTATGACAAATGGTTTGAGGGCATACAGCCACCAGCTCGTGCTTGCGGCGAATCAGCGCTCGCACGCCCTGAGCTATTGGTTGAGATGATCGCCATCGCTGCTGAGTAATAAATAGCCCGTAGTACTTGTATTAAATAAAAAAGGACATGATAGCGATATCATGTCTTTTTCTATGAGAGAAAACATTATTTATATAGTCGGTGAAAAGTAATATCGATACAACACGTACTGCTGGTGCAAATTTTTCTTGCTTGCTGTGCCTTCGCAGCTCGATGCTGCAAAAGATTTACACCAGCAATACTGTAGCGACTTTAAAGCTTTTCAACTATATAGTCAGGTCAATATAAACGAGAGTCAGCGAAACGGGATGATTTTTTTGAATTTGGTATTATCTCATGCTTTGACCCAGTCGTATCGCTGCAGCGATATTCACAGCGGTTGTCTCGATATTGTCATAAGCGGCGCTCAGCACATTATCAATAGAATCTATCTTTTGAATGCTAGGCATGACGACATCGAATTGGCTGGTTTGAGCAGGTTTTAAACCATCTACACTGCCGCAAATAGCGATGACTGGCGTATGACTGTCTTTGGCAAACTGACTGATGCCACCGGCTACTTTGCCCATGGCTGTTTGTGCATCAAGTTTACCTTCGCCAGTGATGACCAAGTCCGCCTCGGCAATATGCTGTGACAGTTGAGCCACCTCAGCCACAGTGTCAAAACCTGATTTCAGTTGAGCACGGCAAAAAGTCATCAATGCATAGCCAAGACCGCCAGCAGCCCCAGCACCTGCGACGTCTTGACACGCGTCATAACCGTGGTGACCAGATATAGTTGCAAAGTGACTCAGCGCTTTATCCAAGGTATTAACTTGCTCTGGACAAGCGCCTTTTTGTGGCCCAAATACCGCGCTTGCCCCCAACCGACCACATAACGGGTTGGTCACATCACACGCCACTTCAAATACTGTGTCCAGTACGCTTGCGTGAAAGTTAGTGTTATCGAGTCGTTGCAAGCGAGCGAGTGCGCCCCCACCTTGAGCTAAAATGTCGTCATTCATATCATGAAACGTCATGCCGAGCGCGGTTAACATCCCAACACCTGCATCATTGGTCGCACTACCGCCCAGACCGATAACGATGCGTTTGACACCTTCTCCTAAAGCGTCCGCGATAAGCTCACCAACACCATAACTGCTAGCAATGACAGGATTACGCTCTGCGACTGTCAATAGATGCAATCCGCAAGCCTGAGCGATTTCGATAACCGCAGTTGCATCGGGTAATAACAAATATTTTGCGGTAATTGGTCTCATAAGTGGGTCGTGCACGCGCACCTCTTTCCAGCATCCCCCCAATACATAAGACAACACCGCAGACGTACCTTCACCGCCATCAGCCATCGGCAACAACGTATAATCAGCATCTGGAAACACTTGGCTAAACCCAGATTGAATGGCACGGCAAACATCCAATGCTTCTAAGCTTTCTTTGAACGAATCGGGGGCGATTAAAATTTTCATGAAATTCTCTTTGCCTATTTCAATTAATGCGTTAAATAAATACCAAGGTTAATAACCAGATAAACACGATGCTGGTCACGCCTTGAATACCAGTAGCCACTGAATGGGCTTTATAAGCCTGCGCCACACTCATACGACTAAACTGACTGACAATCCAAAAGAAACTGTCATTCGCGTGCGAGACGGTCATTGCACCTGCACCGATGGCCATCACACAAAATACTCGGCCAAGCTCACTATCGAGACCAATTTGGCTCATTAACGGAGCAACCATCGCAGAGGTAGTGACCAAAGCGACTGTGGTTGAGCCTTGCGCAGTTTTTAAAGCAGCAGAGACGACAAATGGCATAAAAATGCCCAGTCCTAATGCTGATAGAGTCGTGCCCAAATAATCACCAATCGGCGTGACCTTTAGCATGGCACCAAATGCACCACCAGCACCAGTGATCAGAAGGATGGGCGCAGCCACTACCAAACCTTGTGCGATGCTGTCGCTAATTTGCTGTGTTTTTTGCTCAGTATTGATAAGTAAAAATGAGAGAAACAAACCAATAAGCAGCGCGGTGAGTGGATTGCCGATGAATATCAGAATATCAGTCACCATACCACTGCCAAACGGCGTACTTGGGAGGTTGGCAATAGAGGACAAGCAAATCAATACGATTGGCACGATAATAGGCAAAAAGGCCATCGTTGCTGAAGGCATATGGCTATAGTCGTCGCGGGTTTTCATATTCTCAGGTAATGTCGCGGCTGGCGCGTCCAGTGCATCTATATTATCAGGAGCGACATTCAAAAAGCGATTAGACCACCACCAGCCTGCCAGTACGGCCACAGCCGTTACCACCACACCAACCATGATGACCAAGCCTAAATTTGACTCAAGCCCCAAGTTTCCTGCTGCTGCAATCGGACCAGGTGTTGGTGGCACAAAGGTATGGGTTGCATATAAACCCGTTGCTAAGGCAATACTCATTGCCACGCTAGATACCTGCAACCGCTCAGCCAAAGACTCTTTTAAGGAGTTTAAAATGATGTAGCCTGAATCGCAAAACACTGGCACTGACACCACAGCACCAACGATGGACATGGTCAAGGTAGGGAAGCGTGGCCCCAAAACCTTGATAACCGTTTCTGCCATTACAATAGCGGCACCTGTTTTTTCAAGGATTAGTCCGATAATAGTACCAAAGACAATCACCAAACCAATATAGCCTAAGATACCACCAAAGCCATCAGAGATTGTCTTTGCCACCGTGTTAAGTGGCACTTGATAAAAAAGCGCGACCAAAAAAGCGGACAATATCAACACTAAAAAAGGATGCCACTTCAACTTTGCTGTGGCGAAAATAATAAAAAGAATGGTCAGCACCAGCCAAAATACGATCATTACTGTCTCTATATAGTAGATATTTAGTGAATCATTCATGCCGCTGTCACTTAATTCGACATCAATAATGATAGGGATTTTTAAAGGGGCATATTCTATCGTAAATATGCGCTACTAGGAAATCTATTCGGAACAGATATGACTTTGTTAATGGCAAAGTTAATGGCAAAAATTCCATACTCTGCTAGTATGTGTTTTTGTTTAACCTCTACCAATATCAGGATGCTTCTCTTGACCAGATTCACCGCACCCCCTATCACCAATATAGCAAATGATGTACTTCGTCAGCAACTACAGCAAATTCTTGATCTAAAAACCAAACCGCTTGGTGCGCTTGGACGATTAGAGGCGCTGGCATTGCAATTGGGTATGATTCAAGGGACAACCACGCCGCACATTGAGCAGCCACAAATCAGAGTGTTTGCGGCGGATCATGGTTTAACCAAGCATGGCACATCTGCTTATCCTAGCGCGGTTACTGCACAAATGGTATATAACTTTTTGCAAGGTGGGGCGGCGATCAATGTATTGGCACGCCAACATAATATTGCGCTCAAGGTTGTCGATGCGGGGGTAGATGCAGATTTTGCACCGCATCCGCAACTACTGAATTGTAAAATACGCCGTGGTAGTCGTGACGCATTAACAGAGTCTGCCATGACAGAAAGTGAGTGTTTGGCTGCGTTAAAAAACGGTATGGAAGTAGTCAAGGATTTACCCGGTAATTTATTGATTGTAGGCGAGATGGGTATCGGTAATACCTCAGCCGCTAGCTTATTATTGGCGAGATTGGGTGATATACCTATTGCGGATTGTATTGGTCGTGGCACCGGTCTTGATGATGTAGGATTGCAGCACAAAACCCATATTTTAAAGCAAGTATTAGCGCGTCATAGTGAGGAAAAAGCACCATTAGCAGCCCTTGCGGCACTCGGTGGCTTAGAGATTGCGATGATGGCAGGTGCACTGATTGGCGCTGCCAGCGAACGCCGTATTCTTTTAATGGATGGTTTTATTGCCAGTATCGCCTTGTTGGTTGCTGAACGTTTAGCGCCAGGCGTTGCCCAATATGCTGTATTTGCCCATCACTCAGTTGAGCCAGGTCACGCACATTTATTAGAGCTATTGTCAGCTAAGCCATTATTGGACATGGGCATGCGTTTGGGTGAAGGAAGCGGTGCGGCGCTAGCGTACCCGCTATTGCAATCAGCATGTGCCATTATGAAAGAGATGGCAAGTTTTAGTGATGCTGGTATCAGTGAGCAAAATCACTGATGTCATCGCCTTTAAAACTACCAAAGCAGTCAAAACAATCTGTGTCTAGACCAACCATTATACAGCTCATCAAATATGAATGGCGGTTGCTGCTCGTTGCCGTACAGTTTTTAACGCGACTGCCAGTACCTTCATTTACCAATTATGATCCGCAATGGTTACATCAGAGTAGCCGTCATTTCCCTGCCGTGGGTCTATTGGTTGGGCTGCTTTGTGCTGGCGTATTTTGGCTCGGTAGTGTTTTATTTACGCCACTGATTGCCGCAGTAATAAGTACCGCATTTGGTATTAGACTGACAGGTGCTTTTCATGAAGACGGTCTGGCGGATAGCTGCGATGGCTTGGGTGGCGGCCTGACTCGTGAGCTTACTTTAACGATTATGAAAGATTCGCGCTTAGGCACTTATGGTGTTTTAGGGTTAGTTTCAGTGCTGCTGCTTAAAATTACCTTGTTGGCTTCTATGCCACCATCGGTTGCTATCGTTGCACTTATTATCGGTCATACGGCTTCGCGTTTGCTATGTATTAGTCTGCTCGCTCTGTTGCCTTACGGCGGTGAGCTTGAGCATGCTAAAGCCAAACCGATGGCGCAGCAGCTGACGCTATTGCAGGGAGTGTTGAGCAGTGGTTGGCTGCTGTTGGCAGGAATATTGGTAATGGCCATATTTCCTAGTGGCATTCAACAAATCGGACTGAATCAATGGTTGCTGGCTTTGTTACTGGCACTAATCGCTACCGACCATATGCGGCGCTTATTACGTAGACGGCTTGATGGTTATACTGGTGATGGGCTAGGCGCGACACAGCAGCTCAGCGAAGTTGCCACATACATGGGAATTGCGGTATCTGTACCATTTGTCTAAATTTTAGCAACCAAATAGGAAAACCCACATCGATGATTCTCTATATTTGGCGTCACCCCAAACCAATTTTGGTAAAAGGTAGGTGCATTGGACAGACAGACATAGCCGTAGACAAACGTAAATTAAAACGCCTTGCCAATAAAATTGAGCGTTTTGTACGCCTGCATCAATTGCCCAAGGTTATTTGGGTTAGCCCATTACAACGTTCATTAGGCGTTGGGCAGATATTGGCGCAACGTGGTTTTCAATACAAAATTGCGTCTGAACTTGCTGAGATTAATTTTGGTGTATGGGACGGCCGCCCTTGGGAACAAATCGATAAGACAGAAATTGATGATTGGTGTCGTGATTTTGCCCATTTTGCCCCTAATGATGGTGAAAGCTTGCATCAATTATTTGAGCGTGCCGACAGTTGGTTGCATGATAGAGTTATCAAAAGTGAGTTCGAAAGTACAAATGGCTTTGAGAGCAATAGTGAGAGCAATGGTCAACCCATATTAGTCATTGGTCATGCAGGCTGGATTAACGCTGCCAAAATGATTGCTGCCAAAAAAAGTGTGCCAAAGATAGCTTCTGAATGGCCACAGTCTGTCAATTATCTGACGCATCATCGATTGGATTTTTGATCAAAGACATGATTAGAGTTGACAGTCGTTTTTAGGAGCAACTCATATTTCCTTCTGTTACTGAGAGCTACGCGATTCTATCAAACCACGCTTTGCTATTTTTGGCCGTTGTAGAGTCAAAGCTCACGTAGATACCCTCATCATCTAATGTTGCATACCAGTGATCGTCATTATTGCCAGTCAACAGCTGAAAATATCTATTATTCACAATTCTACCTACAGTGTAAATTTCACCTTCTAAATAGAAGTCATTACCCCGTATACATAACAATTTATCATTGGTTTTTATTTCACTGGTGTTTATCATACTTCATGCCTTGTCGAAAAATAAGAGTCGGTAAATAATATGAATAAAAGAATAGCAACTTAATTGATAATTATAAAGATGAGTTTATAGGTAGTATCTTATTGTTAAGTATAATATTTTTAAATGGTGTATTGCAGATAGTTACTAGAATATATCATTTTAAAAAAAATGATAATAAGTAGACAATGCTAGTGTGTGTACTCAATCTAAACGATAGCGATTAAATGGACTAAAAATGATTGAATATTGGCAAAACCGCGTCAAATAGCTGGTCAATATCCAAAGATTATCGGCGCTATTTTTCTCGTTTGGCTTCAATTGATCTCATTTTTATAACCGTTTTTAAAATGAGGGCAGAGCCTATATAATTTGACTGTTTTAAAAGTGCGCACAGTTACATTTTATTGATTTTATAGTGGCTTGAATATGATTTACAGGTAAAATATAGACATAAAAAAAGCCAGCAACATGACGTTACTGGCCTTTTTAGACTAAATCTAAATATTCAAAAAATTACTCTTCTGAATAATCTTCGTTTTCGTCTTCAACTTCTTCTGCTGACTCTTCGTTGTCGCCATCTTCAGAAAGAATGGTAACTAGAATAGTAGCGGTAACGTCATGGTGTAGCTGAATATCAACATTGTATTCGCCAATTTGACGTAAAGTGCCTTCAGGAAGCTTGATTTCAGCACGGTCAACTTCTAGACCTGAGTTAGTCAATGCTTCAGCGATATCGCGAGTACCGATAGAGCCGAATAGTTTGCCTTCGTCACCTGATTTAGCACGCATAATAACATTAACGTCAGTTAACGCTTCAGCACGTTCTTGAGCAATACTAACTTCTTTAGCTTCTTCAGCTTCGAGCTCGGCACGACGTGTTTCGAACTTTTCAATGTTAGCTTTAGTTGCAGGTAGTGCTTTGCCCTGTGGGACAAGAAAGTTACGTCCGTAACCTGGTTTTACATCGACAGTTTCACCGAGTTTACCAAGGTTGACGATACGCTGTAACAAAATAATTTGCATGAGTCATTCCTAGTTAACGGTTAACCTTGATGGTTATCAGTGTATGGAAGTAGCGATAAATAACGAGCTTGCTTGATAGCAGTCGCTAGTTGACGCTGATACTTAGTAGATGTACCGGTAATGCGGCTTGGTACGATTTTACCATTATCACTGATATACTGTTTTAGCAATTCAACATCTTTATAATCGATGTGAGTGATGCCTTCAGCAGTGAAACGGCAGAATTTGCGACGGCGATAGAAACGTGCCATGAGTATTCTCCTTTAATTAGTCTTCACTGTTGTCGTTGTCGTCACCATCGTTTTCACGACTGTCTGGACGACGAGTAGTTGCTTTGCGTGCGCGTTTTTCATCGGCATTCTTGGCTAACTGCGACTCTTCAGTGACAGCTTCGTCACGGCGCATAACTAGGCTACGAATGATCGCGTCGTTATAACGGAATAACTCTTCAAGCTCAGCCAAAGTCTCACCGTCAGTTTCAATGTTGAAAAGAACGTAATGAGCTTTGTGAATCTTGTTGATTGGGTAAGCCAGTTGACGACGACCCCAATCTTCTAAACGATGGATAGTGCCGTTGTTGTCTTGAACTAACTTGATATAGCGCTCGACCATGCCGACCACTTGGTCGCTTTGGTCTGGGTGTACAAGTAACACCAGTTCGTAATGTCGCATTATGACTCCTTACGGATTAGTAGCTATTAACCCTATGTTAATAGCAAGGAGATTTATAAGGTAAGCGAGATACCGAGCAAATATAGCAGGGCATAAGCTTAGTTTATAAAGCGCCGTATTATAACAGTACTTAATCATTAACACAAAGGTTAATCACTGAGGTGCTGCTAATAAAATATATGATGAACCAAATTAAAAACGTGGCTAAAAGAAGATTGTTTTATTTAAGAAGGTTATTTTATTTTTGGCTCTTTTACCAATTGACTGCTATCAGCTTTTACAACCAACGTTTTTGCAAGTTTGTCATGCCAACCGATGTTTTCAGGGCTTTTGGAGGCCATGTAATAATGGATAGCAATAATGACAAATCCTAAGAAGCTGGTGAAAGAGAACAACAAATTATAAATAATAAAAAGCAACAAGGTTCGCACACCGATAAGCTTGGTAAATGATGGCAGACGATGGGTGGTTTGATCCACGACACGAATACCAGTAAGTAGCTTACCCAATGATTGACCACGTAGCGTGATAAAGACCAGTTGTAGCGCAAATAAACCAAAGACCATGACTTGCGACATCATCAATGTACTACTAGGAAGGCTTTCCATTAGCGTCATTGAGTATTGATAAGCAGCGTCCATATCTTGGATGTTTTGGAACTTAGTATAATCCACATCCATTTTAGTCAATGCCAGCACTAATGGGACAATTGCCAATAAATACAATAAACCATTAATGGCAGTGGCTAGCACTCGCGACATGATAGGAGCAAGTACCACATTGCCAACGACTTTATCTTTGTCTGTGGTAGCTTTTTTAAGACTGGACTTGTTCAGTGACACGTTATTGTGCGGCGTTTGATGACGATTGGTCGTCATATCTGCTTTCACATTTTTAGGGTTCTCAGGCTTACCATATAGTCTATCTAGTGATACGGACTTACCATCTTTAGCACTAGTGGCTGTGTCTTCAGGAAAGACAGTCACATTATTGATGATAGAGTCATTCACCTCAGGTCTGTTAGCAATAGTCGGTTGATAAAGCGTTTGATTGTTGGTCAAATTACCGACGCGCTGCCATTGATCTAAGCCTTCATGCCACATCAAATCATCTAGTGACACTTCACCAGAGGCCAGCATAATATTAAGCTGCTCCAAATTGTATGGACCAGCTTGGACGTTATTTCGAGCAAGGAAAATCTGCATAATTGCCTGCATAGTTAGTCATATCTTAAGTCATTATATTAGGGTCTATCTGAAAAAATCAAATAGACCCTAAAAGCGGTAGCTTTAGACTGTGTGAATTATTGCTGTGACTTAACGTGATGGCTTATTTCGCTTCTTCACCCGCTAAGAAAAACCAAGTATCTAATACTGAATCAGGATTCAAGGATACCGAACTGATGCCTTGCTCCATGAGCCAATAAGCAAGATCTGGATGATCTGATGGACCTTGACCACAAATACCAACGTATTTGTTTTGTTTGCGGCAGGCGTCGATTGCCATAGACAATAGCTTCTTAACGGCAGGGTCACGCTCGTCAAATAGATGAGAGACGATACCTGAGTCACGATCAAGACCAAGGGTTAACTGAGTCAAATCGTTAGAACCAATTGAGAAGCCATCGAAGTGCTCTAGGAACTCTTCTGCTAGCAAAGCATTGGTTGGTAGCTCACACATCATAATGACACGTAGACCGTTCTCACCGCGTTTTAGGCCGTTTTTCGCCAGTAATTCGATTACTTGTGCTGCTTCGTCAACCGTACGTACGAATGGAATCATAATCTCGACATTGGTCAAGCCCATCTCATCACGTACACGTTTGAGCGCTTTGCACTCAAGCTCAAAGCAGTCACGGAAGTTATCAGACACATAACGGCTAGCACCGCGGAAGCCCAGCATTGGGTTTTCTTCTGATGGCTCGTATAATTTACCGCCGAGCAAGTTAGCATATTCGTTTGATTTAAAATCTGACATACGAACGATAACAGGTTGATCCATAAAGGCAACAGCTAACGTTGAGATACCTTCGACCAATTTATCAACGTAGAAGTCAACGGGAGAGGCATAACCAGCGATACGCTCATTGATGGCTTGTGAAATCTCACGTGGCAAGCTGTTCATGTTTAGCAATGCTTTTGGATGCACACCAATCATACGGTTGATGATGAATTCTAGACGCGCAAGACCAATACCTTCGTTTGGCATTTGCGTGAATGAGAAGGCGCGATCTGGGTTACCAACGTTCATCATGACTTTGAATGCAAGTTCTGGCATAGACTCAACAGAGTTGGTCTGTACTTCAAAATCAATCTGACTCTCATAGATAAAGCCAGTGTCACCTTCAGCACAAGAGGCAGTCACGTCTTGACCATCAACCAATAGCTCAGTGGCATTACCACAACCAACGATAGCAGGTACGCCAAGCTCACGAGCAATAATTGCAGCATGACAAGTACGGCCGCCGCGGTTAGTGATGATGGCAGAAGCACGCTTCATAACTGGCTCCCAATCCGGATCAGTCATGTCTGATACGAGTACATCGCCTTCTTGTACCTTGTCCATCTCGTTCAAATTACTAACGATACGTACTTTACCTGAACCGATACGCTGACCGATTGAGCGACCTTCACACAATACTTTGGCATTAGTGGTATCGATGATATAACGTTCCATGACATTACTGTCTTGACGGCTCTTAACCGTTTCTGGACGCGCTTGAACGATAAAGATCTCGTTAGTATCACCATCTTTTGCCCATTCGATGTCCATCGCTTGGCCATAATGCTTTTCAATCGTTACCGCTTGCTTGGCAAGTGACGTCAGCTCTTCAGTAGATAAAGAGAACTGCATACGATCTTGTTTTTCAACATCGACCGTTTTGACTGATTTGGCAGTGCTGCCTTCGTCACCGTAGATCATCTTCTTATGCTTACTACCGAGATTACGGCGGATAACAGAAGGTTTACCATCGGCTAGTAGACGTTTTGAGATGTAGAATTCATCTGGGTTTACCGCACCCTGTACAACCATTTCACCTAGGCCGTAGCTTGATGTGATGAAAACCACTTGGTCAAAGCCGCTTTCGGTATCTAGCGTAAACATAACGCCCGCCGCGCCAGTTTCTGAACGTACCATGCGCTGTACCGCAGCAGATAGGGCAACGCCTTCATGCTCAAAACCTTTATGAACACGGTAAGAGATGGCGCGGTCGTTATATAGTGAGGCAAATACTTCTTTAATAGCAATTAGGACGTTATCAATACCGCGAATGTTCAAGAACGTTTCTTGTTGACCGGCAAATGATGCATCTGGCAAATCTTCAGCAGTTGCAGAAGAACGTACAGCAACAGCGATATCTTCGCCGCCACTCATGGTTTCAAATGACTGACGCACTTCTTGTTCAAGATCTTTTGGCAGTTCTTGCTCAATAATCCAAGTACGGATCTTTTTACCAGTGACTGCAAGCTTATTAACATCATTC
Source organism: Psychrobacter aquaticus CMS 56 (assembly GCF_000471625.1). Classification (GTDB taxonomy): domain Bacteria; phylum Pseudomonadota; class Gammaproteobacteria; order Pseudomonadales; family Moraxellaceae; genus Psychrobacter; species Psychrobacter aquaticus. The sequence continues at coordinate 219,556 of NZ_AUSW01000034.1, read as the reverse complement.
ACATCTAATGTTTTTAGCTCACTGTTGATTTTGTCAAGTAAGCCCGTTTCGGTCAAAAAACGGTTGAATGCATTTGAAGTGGTGGCAAAGCCGCCTGGAACACTAACGCCTAAATCAGAAAGATGGCTGATCATCTCACCAAGTGAGGCATTTTTGCCACCGACCATCTCAATGTCGTCTTTTCCTAGCTGATCAAGATTGATTACAAGTGCTGTAGATTGCGCTGCCATGATAACTCCAGAAAATAAGGTTATTTAGTAAAGATTATAACGGTGAATTATACCGCCATATTAAGAGGATTTCGAGGAGTTTAACCAAAAAACTTGTTAAAAATATACAAATTGTCGAGTTTGCTACATAACTTGTAGAGATCATCGCAATTTTTTATTAGTAGAACGTCTGTAAAATAACGCTCAATCGAAATGGCGAGACCAAAAACAGTGTTGGTTTCTAAGTGTACGCCTGTAACATTAATTTCTATTAGATCTCCATTATGCGTATAATGTAGACCATAGATAGAAGAGATTTTTCATTATGTAACTCTCTTATTTTAATAAGTATCCAATCTTAGTACTTATATCAAATGCCACATTATGCGTTCAATCAGCCAAAGATAGATTAAAATAAAGCGCTAAATAAAGGTTACTATTGTGTTTTCAATCGAGGTGCCAACGTTATGTACTCAAGCAATCCAGCGGAACAAGTGAATCCTACTATTCAAAATCGCAATGCTCTAAATTCAGACAGCTCGCAAGCCATTAGAACCGCGTTCTTTATTTCAGACGGCACAGCGATTACTGCTGAGACGCTCGGACGTGCTATCTTGAGCCAATTTGCTTCGGTACCTTTTGAGACAAGAGTGTTGCCCTATGTGGACAGTTTGGAGCGCGCTGAAGAGGCAGTTGAGCAAATTAATATGGCCTATCAACGGGATGGTTTTTTGCCTCTGGTGTTTGATACTATTGTAAATCCTGAAATTCGTGAAAAAATCAACTCGGCAGAAAGCTGTAATTTAGACATGTATGAGGGTTTGATTGGGCGTGTTGCAGAAGAGACGGGAGTGGAGCCAGATGGCCACTCAGGTCATGCGCATGATGACGTTGATTCTGAGACTTATAAAGAACGTATCGACGCAGTTCATTTTGCCTTAGACAATGACGATGGTGCGCGTACTCGTCATTATGATGCGGCAGATATTATTTTGATTGGGGTATCTCGCTCCGGCAAAACGCCAACTTCATTATATTTAGCGTTACAATTTGGTATTCGCGCCGCCAATTATCCTTTGACCGAGGATGACTTGTATGACAATCAATTGCCAAAAGCATTACGCGCGCACAAAGACAAGCTATTTGGTCTACTGATTGATACTGATCGTTTGGTAAAAATTCGTCAAGAACGCCGCGCAGGCAGTCGGTATTCGAGCTATCAACAATGTCAGCAAGAGCAGCGCGCGATACAAGGGATTTATATTACCCATGGTATTTCAAGCCTAGATGTGTCTGAGATGTCTGTTGAAGAAATCGCCACGCGTATTTTGCAGATGACAGGTCTTAAGCGCCGTATTGGTTGATAAAGGACAATAACAACTGATTGAGTATTGCGAAATATAATATAGTGTCAAAACGTATGGTGAGCATACCTTAGTATTACAATTTCGACTCATCTATGTATAAATTCACTTATTGGTTTAAACGATAAATAAATACGCATAAAGAGGACATGATGGTAAGTAAAAAAGCAAGTGACGCAACTAATAATATCGATGAGGATACTCATACTGAAGTATCGAATAAAGAGAGTGGTCGTGTGCCCAGTCCTGAGCACACTGAAGCTCAAAGTGAAAAACAAAAAATTGAGCAGACTCATGAGCAAGTCACTGATGATGTCATGCATCACCCCGATCTCATCAATCCGCTCGATGATATCCGTATTGACATCAAATCTGGTTTTGCTAAAGATTCGCGCCGTTTAAAAAGTGACGATCACGAGTATGAGTATGATGCTGTTGTTTTAGGTGCAGGCCCTGCTGGTGAAGCTGCTGCGATGAAGCTGACCAAGTCTGGTAAAAGAGTGGTCGTCGTTGATCCGCGTGACCAAGTAGGTGGTAACTCTACTCATGTGGGTACCATTCCAAGTAAAGCGCTGCGCCAATCAGTATTTAACTTAATTAACTTTCGCCGTGACCCTATGTTCACCAAGGCGATGGAATATAAGCAAGTACCTCTAAATAGTGTACTGGCCAATGCCCGTCAAGTGATACGCCGTCAGGTAAATACTCACACACGTTTTTATGAACGTAACCGTATTGAAGTTATTCAAGGTTGGGCAAGTTTTATCGACAACCATACTTTACGTATCGAAACCGATGACAATGTTTTTGAGACCATTACCTTTAACAAAGCCATTGTGACTGTTGGTAGCCGCCCATATCGTCCTGACATTTTAGATTTTAATCATCCACGTGTGTTTGACTCTGATAAAATCCTACAAATGGACTATATCGTCAAAAAAATCATCATTTATGGTGCTGGCGTGATTGGTTGTGAGTATGCCTCTATCTTTACAGGGCTTGGTTACAAAGTTGATTTGATCAATAACCAAGATCAGCTACTCAGTTATTTAGATAGTGAAATCAGTGATGCTATCGCCCACGATTTTAGACAATTTGGTGTCCTTATCCGCAGCAATGAAGAGATTGATCACCTTGAAACTCATGATGATTATGTGATTTTACACCTCAAAAGTGGTAAAAAAATCAAATCTGATGCCATTCTTTGGTCAAATGGACGCTCGGGTAATACGGAAAGTCTAAACTTAGACGCCATCGGTCTTAAAGCCAATAGCCGTGGCCAATTAAAAGTTGACGACACCTATCGTACTGAGATCGACAACATTTATGCCGCTGGTGATGTTATCGGTTGGCCGTCGCTCGCATCTGCAGCTTACGACCAAGGGCGCTGTGCCGCCGCCTTTATGGTGGGTGATAGCGATGCTGAGCCAGTATCAAGTGTCCCGACTGGTATTTATACGATTCCTGAAATATCGTGTATTGGTAAAACTGAGCAAGAGCTGACGGATGAAAAAGTGCCTTATGAAGTGGGACAAGCATTCTTCAAGCATCTTGCTCGTGCGCAAATCATCGGTGAGCGTACTGGCGTTCTAAAAATACTATTCCACCGTGAGACGTTAGAGATATTAGGTATCCATTGCTACGGCAATCATGCGTCAGAGATTATTCACATTGGACAAGCAGTGATGAAATGTAAGAGTAATAATACGCTTGAGTATTTTGTCAATACCACATTCAATTATCCAACGATGGCAGAAGCTTACCGCGTGGCGGCATTGAACGGCTTGAATCGAGTGTTTTAATTTATAAAATGTTTATAGGGTACTGTGAATAGAAAAAGCGTCTACAACACCAGTAGGCGCTTTTTTTGTATACTTCGTCACCCTAGTCGGTGACCAAGATTGGGGCAAATGCGCTCTAGTACACTCGAATGGCGCAAGGCTTGGCGTTCTCTATTGCTTCAGAATTAAAAATAGCACCAAAGGCTACGATAAAGGCTGAATAATAAAGCCAAAGCATAATCACCACGGCGGCTGAAAGCGCGCCAAATTCAGCGCTATAATTATTGAAATTTTGTACATAAATCGAAAACAGGGCAGACAATATGATCCAAAGAATAGTCGCCAAAGCTGCGCCTGGCATCAATTGTTTTAACGCTATGGCATCACGGTTTGGGGCTAGACGATATAGACCTAAAAAGCTTGAGAATATGATACCAGCCAATATTGGCCATCTGCTCCAAAGCGCAATCGTCTTAGCCACTTGAGGGAAAGGGAAATAAGCCGCTATTAAAGGAATAACAGCGATAGAAGAGATCGCTATGATCAAAACCACTATCGCTGCAAAGGTCAAACCAACTGCTCGAATTGTGCTCTGTATCAAGCCGCGCTCTTGAGTGATATGAAAGGCAAGATTGATAAGAATGATTAAAGACTTGATACCTTTAGCGCCAGCATAAAGAGCGAGCAAGCTCGATACAATAAGGCTGAAAGTTAATGCGGATGCAGTGTTAGAGACCAACTCGCTTAAGCGTGAATTAAGGACTTCATACACAGTATCAGGTATAAAGGCGCGCAAAAATGAGATCTGCTCGTACATCTCAGCGGGCGAAAACGCTAGACCATAAAGTAGCACAAACACAGCCATTACTGGAAAAATGGACAAAAAACCAAAAAACCCCACGCTCGCACAATGTGCCCAAATATTAGAACTATTTGCTATACGCCACGCTTCTAGTAAGGTCTTCAGCCAACTTATCGATTTGGAAGTCATTTTTTTCATAAAACAGTTATTCGCAATAAAATTAGTAATAGTAAGGTTATCAGTAGTTGTATGATAACCAGTATAAGCGCTTATTCACCTACCCTACGATTTTTAATATAAAATTATCATTCAGTATACAAAGTCGGCAATCGAATCTCGGCGGCATTGATATAAGCGTCAGTAGATAGTTACAAAGTTCAAATGACTGAAATAAGATAGGATGTGAGTGATGACAGGATATATTTTGGCTTTAGACCAAGGGACAACGTCAAGTCGAGCGATATTGTACGATGATCATGCGCGTCCAATTAAAATGGCACAGCAGCCGACGACTTTAAAAACGCCACAAGCAGATTTTGTTGAACAAGACGCGCAGCAAATTTGGCAAACTCAAATCAGTTGTGCCCATGATGTGATTAACCAAGCAGGGCTACTCGCTACCGATGTTAACAGTATTGCGATTACCAATCAGCGAGAGTCCATTGTTATTTGGGATAAACAAACGGGCAAACCTTTAGCACCTGCCATCATTTGGCAAGACAGACGCACCGCAAGCTATTGCAAAACCCTTGCGACTGAGATTCCTACCAGCATCAATAATGGCAATCAGGACGACATAGCAAGTGACATACAACGTATCACAGGCTTACGCTTAGATCCGTATTTTAGCGCCAGCAAAATCGCTTGGCTGCTAGAACACAATCCCAAATGGCGTACGCGCGCCAACAAAGGCGAAATAGCGGTCGGTACCATAGACAGTTGGCTTATATACAAGCTTACAGGTGGCGAGCATGTCATTGATGTGACCAATGCTTCTCGTACTTTGTTGTATGACATCCATAAAATGGCGTGGTCAGAAGACTTGTGCGCTCTTTTTGCGATACCGATGGGGATGTTGCCTAAAGTTTTGCCTTCTGATGGTGATTTTGGGAAAACCAAAAAAGGATTGTTTGCCAAACAGATTCCTATTCATGCGGTATTAGGCGACCAGCAAGCGGCGCTGTTTGGACAAGGTTGTCTCGATGCAGGCATGGCCAAAAATACATATGGCACAGGTTGTTTTATGCTGATGAATATTGGCCAAAAACCCAAACTCAGTGCGCATAAACTATTGACTACCATCGCTTGGCAACGAAAATCTGAGTCAACTCGTCCAGAGAGTCTCTCATTTGATCAAATCGTCCAATCAGGACGACGCATGTTACAACCACCAAAAAAGGAAGTTACTTATGCCTTAGAAGGCAGTGTGTTTATGGCAGGTGCCATTGTCCAGTGGCTGCGCGATAATCTGGGTATGATTCAACAAAGCGGTGAGGTTGAGCATTTGGCACGGCAAGTCGATAGTAGTGGCGAGGTAGTCCTGTTGCCTGCATTTACAGGGCTTGGTGCTCCTTATTGGCGCTCGGATATCAGCGCGAGTATTACGGGAATGAGCCGTGGCACCACCAAAGCCCATATTGCGCGAGCGGCTTTAGAAGCGATTGCCTATCAAACCTATGACGTACTGATCGCTATGCAAAAAGACAGTCCTCATCCACTCACCGAACTGAGAGTGGATGGTGGGGCGGCTAATAATGACTTACTTATGCAGTTTCAGGCAGATTTGCTGGATGTGCCAGTACTGCGTCCAAAAGATACAGAAGTCACCGCCAAAGGTGCTGCGTTACTTGCTGGGTTGAAAACAGGTCTATACGATGAAGCAACGATGCAAGCCTCATGGCAAGTCGAACGAGTTTTTGAAGCCACCATGTCTGCCGATATGCGTCAGGCGCATCTTTATAAGTGGCAACAAGCTATAGATAGAGCGTTGAGCATGATATAAATATAAATATTGAGTCATGTCATTCAAGTTTAGTAACAGCTTAATCAATCATTACTTAAAGAGGGTGACTGCCATACAAAAGGATTTTCAAGATACAGGCTGTAACGTAAGACACTCGTAATTCGGACACAGTTTACATAATCGTTCTATCTGTCTGCACCTATAAATTCTTATACTTTAGACGAATCAAGCAACATTGCTGATTTTTTATTATTTAATATACTTTATTACTTAATAAATTAGCACTTAATAACTCTAATATATAACAATGCATTTAAGGATAATATTATGAATAACGATGGCCGTATTACAGACACTGATAACCGTGTAATTGCTGATGATTACCTTGAAGTAGGTGATAGAGAGCGTATAATTGACGACAACGAACGTAGAGCAACCGATAACGACCATATGATAAACGGCAATCGAGTTACTAGACATGATAACGATAACATTATAAATGACCACGATGCTATCGATCGTAGTGAAGTAAAACACATGTCAGACGAAACAAAAGACGATTTAAACGCGGATATGATCACAGGTGAGCCAGGTTCGCATCCAGTAGGTACAGGTATTGGTGGTATTGGCGGTGCAGCAGCAGGCGCGGCTATCGGTACAATGGCAGGACCATTAGGTACGCTAATTGGTGGTGCTATTGGTGCTATCGTTGGTGGCAGTGCAGGACATGCAGCAGGTGAAGCAATGAATCCAACACATGAAGAAGCGTACTGGCGCGCAGAGCATGCAAACGCTGACTATTACAGAGAAGGTCATGATTTTGACCGAGATTTGCACCCAGCCTATGCAGTAGGTTATGCCAACCGTGCTCGTTATCCCGCTGATGCTCGTTTTGAAGACCACGAAGCAGACCTAGAGCGTTCATGGCAGGAAGTGAAGGGTGAGTCACGCATGGAGTGGAATGATGCTCGCCGTGCATCACGTGATGCATGGAACCGTGTGTCAAAATAACAATAAGCTAAAATATAGTAAAATAATGGTATATAGGCTCAAATTAATTAGGTGCAACTAATGGCCTATTTAATTTAAGTAAGTAAACAATGCAGAAGCTTACTATCTCGTCACTGAATTTAGCTTGATTGTAGATCTGGCTAGTTTGATGAACAAAGTGAGTCACAAATATGCTATTTTGAAGCTTCCGAAGATATCTTTGGAGGCTTTTTTGCTTTATATTTATGACTATGTTTTAAGATTAGCAACCCATCATCAAATATAATACTAGGTAATCTATGGTCAACCACGCCAATAATAGTAGTCAGAAGCAGTTTTATATAGCGACTGCGAATTTGCTGAATTTTGCTAATCCTAATCGCATCTATTACGAAAATGCTCCCGCTTATAATAATGAAGAATATGACCATAAGCTACGCGGCATTACTGATTTATTGGCCAAAGCACATGCCGATATCATTGCAGTACAAGAAGTGTGGGACAGTAATGCGCTAGAAGCATTGGCTGTCTCATTAGGATTTAAGCCTGAGCATGTGGTGATTCCATTGGCAAGCAATGACAGTGCGAGTCCGTATACACAAGGCAAAGGGGCACAAAATACACCTGCTGTCGGTATTATTAGTCGCTTTGAGCAACTAGAGAGCAGTTTGTTGGAAGAAGTCGTGCCAAAGGCAGTGATTGATATTCCTGATGTTGGGCCTTACCAACGCTTTAACCGTCCGCCCTTAGTATTACGGGTGAATGTGTTTGGCCAGCCAATAACGATTATTACCGCGCATCTCAAAAGTAAACGTGCTTTTTTCTTGCGTGATGAAAACGGTCATCTATTAGAAGATATGGACGATCCAAATATTAGAATTCGTGCTAAGCTCCGTAGTTTATGTATGCGTGCGTCAGAGGCGGCATCTATTCGTATGTCTATTATCGAGCGTTTGCATCATACTCGTGAGCCATTGATCTTATTGGGTGATATGAATGATGTTACCGGTAGCGTGACCACGCAATTGATGACGGAGACTGGTGAAGTCACCTATGATAAAGGCATGCGCGATGTCGCTTTGTTTGATGCTGCTCGTATTCAAGCACGTTATGGCTGGATGAAAGATGTGGCGTATACGCATATATATCAAGGCATGCCAGAAGTAATTGATCAATTGTTTGTTTCAGAAGAGTTTTTGGCTGATAGTAAATTTTCGCTCGGTCAAGTTGAACGAGTAGACTATTTTAATGACCATTTGAAGTGGGATTATGCAGATAGAGTCACCGATCATGGTATTATAAGAGCGAAAATTAAACTTAACGATTAAATTTATCACATTGCATGGTCAATTCTGTCAAATTGTTGACCCATACATTATTTTAATCCATTCATCTCCCTTGCTTGCTAGTGTACAAGCGTTTATGATGCCTTTCCGTTAGCTTAAATAGTGCTAGTATCGGCTCTACGTTATAAGCTAATAGAAAGTAATCCTTCAACTTGGGACACATATTATCCAATGAAGATTGTATCTATAAAATAGGGTGTAATATTAAGAGACTTATGATGAGCGAAAATAAAGACGAAAAAATCGAAGATGTGTTGGTAGACTCGGAACTGGCAAAAAAGCTTGTACCCAATAAGTTTAAATTTACCAGCCAACAAGGCCGTGCGCGTCGTCAGAAACTTTTGGCTGGTGCCAAAAAACTGAGTGAAACACATGCTATTAATGATATTACATTGGCTGCTGTCTGTGAAGAAGCGGGTATTCCAAGAGCTTCTGCTTATCATTTTTTCCCTAATATCGAAGCAATATTCTTAGCCCTGCGCTTTTTGAACGCTATTGAAATATTAGAGATGGTAGAAACAGTTGATGTTGGTAATTATGACAGATGGCAAGGGTATCTAACCGCACTTATCGATCAATGTGTAACCATATTTCATAATGACGAAACCAAAGCCAAGCTTATTTACGATACCAACACGCCTGAATTTGAAGGTGATAGCTTTGGAGAAGATGTCGATCATCAAATCGTTGACTTGGTTTATAAGCGTTTATCAGAACGCTATGAGATGCCGAATTTTGAAGATATCCAAGACACATTATTAATTGCTTATAGTATCATCAATGCTATATTCACATTGTCTTATCGTCGCCATCAAACTATTACCAATGAATATATTCAAGAAGCGAATACCGCTTTTATCGCGTATTTGCGTTGCTATTTGCCAGAAAAGCTACCGCGTAAAAATCGCTAATTTAAGTTGGCTAAGAGTATTGATTAACTATATAAAAGGCCGACATTGTATGTCGGCCTTTTTTTGGTTGTCTTAATGAATCATTTTAATGGATCGGTGTTAATACCTGTCCGTGGCAAACATCCTCGCTCGCATCTAAAGGGGCATATTGCTCATAATAGCTGACGATAAGGTCTTCTAAAGCGATGTTAGCTGACGAATCATGCGCATTGACATAAGCCTCACGTGCTTGCTCCAGCCAGCGATCTGCCATGCGAAAATGACTGCCTGACTCACGCCAGCCACGCTCACATTGATTAGTAGCTGCCCAAATGAGGGCAACTTCGCTAAAGGCTAACTCACGCGGTGCTGATGTTATCCCGTCACTTTCTTTAAGAGCGCTTAAGGTTGCCCATAGATCAGGTCGCATTAGAGCAGAGTTCGAGGGTATGTCTTGAATGAGACTCAAGTCTCTCTCCGTACCGTTTTTTAACGCTGCCAAAATAGTCTCTGCATTTTGTGCTGCTTGCAAACCCGCAGAGGAGCGACTATTCATGCTGTCTTGATGAATGGCATAATTAAGCCAAGCTTGAGCTTTGTAAGCAAAGTACTGTTGACGTGCTGTCATGCTTTTTTGTTGATAAGTCTGTAACTCTGTCAACATACACATCATGGCGCGTTGGCGTGTGCTTTGATATTTGGGATGGTTAGACTGTGTTTGAATAGCATTAACGCAACGAGAGACATCATTCTTTAAAGTCGACTCTTTAAGAGTATGATGGCTCGACGCAGAAGCGGACAACGTGATGGTCAGAAATAAAGCGGCTGATAACAGGATATAGGTAGCTTGTTTACAAACGTTTATTTTGGTCGCAGAATTAGACATAAAGCAAAAACCTTGTGTTGAACGGATTGGCATCAATGCTTGGCACTTTCACACTTGACTTCATTGCTTATCGAACTGTATTTGCCGTTTGCGTTTGACGTCATTAACAGCGCAATACTGCTCTCGCTGTCATAAGATAATAGCAGAACCATACATATCAGTTATAATTCAGAAGCAGTGGGCAGACGCTGGTTTTTGCTAGGATCTTCACGCTTGAATAAGTCTTCGTCAAATTTGAAACGTAGTCTAAAATAAGCACCTTGTTGTGTGGTGTCATCATAGGCGATGTCTTCGTCTTCAAAGCCCATAAAGTTATAACCTAGTGATAACCAAAGGTTGGTCATCGGGCTATAACCGACTTCAGCGCCCAGCATATAAGACATGTCATTTGCTTGCTTGTTCCAATAAGTACCCGCTTGCAAACCGATATCCCAGCGTTCGCTGATGTCATAAAGACCGCGTCCATAAAGCGCATGAGCGGTATTGTCGCTACTGATATTGTCGGCATCAAACTGCGTGTACTTACCAGCGTAGTGACCAGACAAGGTCAGCGGGCGTGTTGGGTGATAGTTGCCATTTAATGACCAAATGACCGTGTCTTTTTGGTAAACGTCATCGCCTGTGTTGTTGTCATCTAAGCGGTACTCAAGCTTTGCCAACATATCCAACTGGTTACTATCATAATCACGGTAAGCAGCACCAAGTTGAAAGCGATTGATCGTGCGATCGCCATCATTATAGGCAACTTGCGAGTAAATGTCTTTTGCCAGCAAAGTGACTTCATCGGTATAGCGATAAGCAATACCAGCACTACCTAGTAACGTATCGCTGGTTTCACCCCAACGTTTTTCAAGACGCGCAGAGGCTTTATAGTCTTCTTTTGCAAGATACTCAACGCCAATGCCAGCTGCTGTGGCGGTGTTCTCGGTATCGCCTTCTAATGATTCAACACGCTCAAACAAAGTATTTATCGTTAGGCCTTGCTGGACATACCATTTATTTTTTAGACCGATAGCAGCTTCAGCTTCGCGGGCGCTAATGGCATCACGCATACGATATTCGCTATAGACTTTACCGTCTTTCATGTAGTTGGCATCAAAACCAAATACCGTACGTTGACGCTCCTCAGTATCATCGAGACCATAACTACCAGATAGGCTATTGATCAAATCATGACGCGCATATAATCGACCCAAACTGCCCAAAGAGGTCTCACCGCCGATAGAGGTGGCATTGCGATCACTGTTGTCAATATCTTGTTCATACTCTGCAAATACCAAAGAGTTATTTAACTTTGGCAAGCGTGCGGTGATACGAGCGCGGGCAGTGATACCTTCGATGTCTTTTTCAGCATCATTCACACTGTTGAGTGCCGATTGATTGATGATGTCATCATTAAAAATAGTGTCATCTGTAATATCCACGACGTCTGTTGCCGCTTGAGTATTACGTGAGGCAGCCGTCGCGTCTTGCTTATAATAACGCACGCCAATCTCGCCAATAATATTGGTACTTAAACGCTGTTCAACGCTGGCTAAGATACCTTGACGGCTGGCTTCAGTTGTATGATCTTTGGTACGTACGCCTTCCAGTTTTAATGCCGTCTTTTTATCATTAATTATGTGAGTAACCTCAACGCCAGATTCTTCACGACCAGCAGTTTGCGGCGATGCGCCAGTAACGAAGCCTTCATCAGTGTCTTTATAGTAAGCTTTGGCGCGCGTGTTTTTCTTATTATCAAAATCAAGCTCGATACGTAAGGCATTGCCTTTAGCATCATTACCTTCTAATTCTGTCGTATTGATTTGATTGCTTGGCTGAAAATTTGGATTTTCAGCTTTATTCATCGCATATTCTGCAACCAGTTTGAGCTGCTCATTGAATTTGATGACGCTGTTTACACTGGACAACTCTTCTTTGTTAAGTGGGTCATCACTATTAATGTAGCTGCCGCCAATCGCGATTTTATCAGTCAGTTGTTGTTTGGCTGCAATACCGCCGACCAAATACTCTTCACCGCCTTCGTCTACTTCTACAGTGACACGTAGATAAATAGGGTTGCCATCGATGTCCTGACTGGCAATAGGCGCTTTCAAAAATAAGCTGCGGCTAATAGGATCAATCTCATAGTCCGCAAAGCGAGTAAGCGTCTCGCGACTGATAATCAACCCAGGATTGTTTGCATCACGGGTAATTACCTCAATAATTTCTGAGTTTTCTAATACCGCATCAAAGTTTTCAGCCAGTGGATAGGGGCCTGAGATACCTAAACCACGAGCCTCATTGACACGCTGGCTAGTACTGGTTTCTGCGACAAAGGCAGTAACGCGAGTATTGCTGTCCTCAAACTGGGCTTTTATACCAGTTAACGTACGATTATATCGGCCAAGTTTGATGCCTTCATCATTATCAACTTGCGTTTTTAGATCGCCATACATTGCGAATGAGCGACCTTTGTCTAGGCGCACATAAAGCTTACTGGTAGATTGCGCATCGAAGCCTTTGGCTGATGAGTCGCCGTATACAGGGTAATACTCGCCAGGTTCGATATCACGGAACAGACGCTCGCCTTTTTTATCACTGTCATAAGCCAAGGTCAGCAGATAGTCGCCGCGTACCTTGCCTTTGAGGAACATAGCGGCACGACCAGAGGCAGCATGGTCATCGTTGCCAGCAAAATCATTGAGTTCTTGCTCGAATGCACCTTGAGCATCAGTAATGCTACCGCCATCAAAGTCCTTGAGAGAAATAGAGCCTTCAACGATACCAACGGCGATAAGTGGACGCAGTTGAGCAGTGAACTGTAAAAGGATGACTTGCTTGCTGCTACCTGTGTCGATGACCATCTCACCTTTACCTGGTACGCTTGAGGCAGTGACCGGAATAAGTAGCTCACCACCAGAAACAATAACTTGCGTACCAGCTTGATCTTTACTGCCATCATCAAGATTTATACGGCCAATATTGGTATCGATAGTGATTGGTGTTGAAGCGATATAAGGGCGCCCATCACGATCTTTTAGGCTAATAACGACTTGATACTGGCTAATGCCGTCGGCTGGTATTAGCTGCGCTTGGGTACGATAATCAATTGCTTGCAAACTGTCTGGCGTCAATACGTTAATAGTCTGCTCAGAGATGACCTTGCCATTGATATCGGTCGCGACACCACGCAAAGTGTTATTGCCACGCTGTAGATCAACCGCGTAATAATCAAAAGCAGTCACATTTTGCTTTTCTTGTTCAGCGGTTTTTCCGATTTTTTGCTCTGATACCGCTTTACCATTGGCGTATAAAGTAAATATTGAGCCAAGAGGGGCTTGCACCTGTACCATCTGTTTGTAAGTGCTAAGCTGCTGACCTTCACCTAGATTAATAAAGTCGACATCGTTGTTAGCCACTTTTTTTAAGTATTCTTCGAGCTCTTTTTCTACTGGCGGCGCAACAGTGGTCACCGTCATATTGACACGATTGGCCACTGGATTGACCATCTTATTGACGATAGCGGAATCACAGTTATTGCCCAAATCCAAATCACCATTGATGTTACAGCCACTGGCTTCAATGTTATCAGCATCGTCGCGATCGTAGTCAGGGTCTAAAGCTAGCTCTGTTTTTATGGCTTGCTCAAGGGTATTGTTCTTAGCGCTCACCGATTTGCTACGAGCGACTAGTTCTGTATTCAAGCGGTCAGTACTATCACCTATACCGCCAACAATACCAAAATCAGCACGGTGCAATTCCCCATACTTTAAGTCGACGAAACGGCTGCCAGCTTCCCCAGCATTACGGTTACTTTGAGTGACCATTTCAGTTGCGTTAGGGATAGTAGTGCGGTCGACTTTTAAGACGTGAGTTTTGGCGCTAACGCCATAAAAGTTATACTTGCCTTCAGGATCGGTCACGATAAAGCTACCGTTTTCCATATAGATACGTACGCCTGCAACACCAAACTCGCCATCGTCTTTTTGTTGGATGCCATCACGGTTGATATCATGATAGACCTTACCAACAATGATACCATCGGTATTCATAACGCCGCGCTCTACGTCAATCTTCCACTGTGCTTCTCTTGATACCACGCTTTGACCTTGCTCATTATTAGCAACTGCAGTGGCACGATTGATACCATCGCCGCCCAACGAGGAGGCACCGACCAACACCCGATAAGTGATTTTTTTGGTTTCGCCATTTGCCATGTTACCTAGGCTTAACACCTGATATTTGCCATCGGTCTTAAATTCAGTGGTTTGTACTTTATTGATGTCGATATCAGCAGTTTGGTTAACGCGCACGCTACCATCAACATAATCAAAACCACGAGGTAAGGTATCTTTTAGCTGTACATCATAAGCTGTAGAGTTACCACTATTGGTCACATTGATGGTGTAGCTGACGTAATCACCAAGCTCGGCACTTTTAACTTCACTTTCTTTGGTAACAACTAGGCTTGGATTATCATTGACGATATTGATTTGTGTATTTAAACCATCGATACGTATCGTAAAGTCGCCATCGCTCGGTAACTGATCGGCACCAGTGCCGACAGAAGGAGCAATACAAGCGTCCAAGCCGGCAGTTAACGTATCGTTTGCCAATGTCTGAATGAGCTTATCATTGATCGCATTGGCATTGTTTTGAGTCGGTGCAGACAACTGATATTTGCCAGTACTATTACCTGTCTCAATCGCTTTCAATGAGTATTTGTCACCCGTCAATAAAGAAGTGATCGTGACCCATACTTGATCTGGTTTGTCTAATTGGACATTACACTGCGCGTAGCTGGCGTCGATATAGACGTTTTCATCGATTTGCGAGGTATTTTTGTTTTCGTCAAAGTTAGGGGTAGTGAATTTTATATCAGGCGCAACGATAAGCAGGTTGTTAGTAGCATTAGCGGCTGATACAGACGGATCTTCTAACACGACCGCACCAATCTTAATGCTAGCAGTATCGCCACTCTTGCCGTTAGCATCTGACAGAGCTTGCACAATAAATTGAATGCTTTCGCTATGCCCAAGCTTGATTTGAGCACTTAAGTTGTCAAAAATAACTTCAGTATCAGCGCTATCAATGATGCCGTTTTTATTAAGATCTTGATAAACTTTTAGGTTAGAAAGAGTTGGCGATACATCTAACGTCAGCTCAACAGTCTGATCGCTATAGCTGGTATTATTTAGAACATTGACCCACTTTACCAAAGCGTTAGGCATGACAGTGAGTAATGGTTGCTGAGTTAAGCTGATACCATATTCAGGAAGGGTAGAGACTTTGACCTGTACAGGGTTTGAGGCCGTACTAATCGTCATCTCGGCTTGATTGTTGATATTGTAGCTGGCTTGCGCCGTGTTGTTGATGAGTTGTACAAGTGAATCAGGCGCAGCAAATGCCATATTTGATTGCATAAGCAACATTGCCAATGACAGCGCAGAAATCTTCGCTGTACACAATGAAGAACGATTAGACAGTGTTACGGTAGATAGAGTCATGTGTCGCTTATCCAATAAAACCAACAGAATGCATAAAATTACTTTTACTTCTTTTTGAGGGAGTAAAGACCGTAATCATGTTATTTGTCCCTTTAAGGACAAATAACATGGTACAGAACAAACTGGTATTAAGGAGTTGCAGAGCCTGCAGCGTTAATCTTTACAGCAAACACCATTGCTGCATATTTTTGCGGCGCTAAGCTGGTTACGGTACCGCTGACAGCTGAGTTGCTAGCAGATGCGTTATAGCTGTTGGTTGCAGGTACTTCATTACCATTGGTCACATCACCCAATTTGACTGGGAATGCATAAGCAGTACTGGCACTTTGTACCGTTGCTTTGTTATTAAAACGGTCTGTTGTATCTGTTATGAGCACGTTGTCAAAAGTAAAGCGTGGATCTGCAGCAGAGAAGTTATTAAAGGCAGTAATTTTATATACAATACAATTACCAGGCTTAGCAGCAATTGCTCCTTGAGTAAAGGTAAGTGTACTATTGGCAGCACAGCTTTCATTGAGCGCTTGTTCTTTAAAGAGCTTCAATCCTCTTACTGTACTTTCGTTTTTAACAATACGATCGCCTAGAGTTGGTGCGTCTTGGCCGCCAACAATTAATGTGACCGTGATGCTTTCTGTGGTATCAATAACGGCTTGGCTAGATTCAATTTGATAATTAAAGGTTGCGGTTGAGTTTGGTACCATACCCGTCCAAGCTGGCGCACCATTTTTAGGTTTAGCAGTACTGAAGTCGTAGTCACCATTGCCGTCTCTGGTAAGCGTGTAAGTAGCATTGGGTGTGGCTGGATTATTATCAGCATCGTACACCAACTCAACTGATCCTGCGACCACGCTCACTTTACTATCAGCCTCTGAGGTGATCTTCACCTTAATTTCACCAACTTGATCACCTTCAGTTTCTTTACCTGTGTTACTGATTACCACAGAATGGGTCACAAGTGTGGTGGCAGTGGTCGTTGTAGGAATGTCTATTTTGGTAGGTGATACGATGCTAACGGCACGTTGATTAGAGGTTAGCGGTGCTGCTGAATCACTACCTACTGCTGTGCTCACCGTACCATCTGTAGTTTCACTATCATCAGTTAGAGGGTAGAAGTTAGCCGTGTTTTGCTTGGTATCAGTAGCATCAGTTGTATCATATATGACTTGGTTTTCGCCAAGATCAAGAGTAACGGCTGCATGATTGATTGTATTCTTAGGATCAGCCAACACTTCTGCTTGATCCTTCTGTACATCAAATTTTATGGTGGCTTCTTGACCTGGTGCAAGGTTAAGTAAAGTGACTCTAATGCTATCGCTTGAACTACTAGTACCTTTACCTTCATTTCCTGAGGTAATGGTTGCATTGTTGCTGACGCTGATATTTGGCTGATCTGCTAAACGTAAACCTTCTGGTAGACCGTCAAAAACCATAATGTTGTTAGCATTAGTAGTGTATGCAGCATTTTCATCATTACGCACGGTCACGGTGTAAGTGACTTTTGACGTAGGGTCATTCAAGTTCAGAGTACTGCTTACTTTACTGGTAATTTTGAAGACAGGTATTTTTGTAACGCTATTACTAATATTGGTCAAAGTCGCTTTGGTAGTGTCAGACGTTGTGAAAAATGCACTGGTGGCAGATAACGTTAGGTTCTGTGAGTCACCACCCACGTTGCCAGAGGTTTTAGCAGAAACCAAAATGTCAGCACGTTCATTGGGGGCTAGAACTATCTTAGTGTTTTGAAATACCGTTCCTGTAACGGTATTAGTACTCTTTTGAGTGTTGTCTGCATTATATATAATGTAAGTTACATTGGTAGTAGCAAAGTCATAAGACCCGACACCTTGCGGGCTATTTGGGATAATACCGCCCTGAGTCAAGCTCAGTGTATAGGTATCTTCTACGTTGCCCGAGTTGGTCAATGTATGGTTAAAAGCCACTCTGCCTTTGGGTGTTACTACTGCTGACCTGTTGTAATCATCGGTCAGATCGCCATCTGCATTCTGAGAGGTTAAGCTAAATGCCGCACTTTGCGTAATGTTGACGGTTACTTTGTTAGACTCTACAGGCGTTTGTGAAACACCGCCAATGCTATAAGTGGCAGTAGCTACGTTGTCAATAGTAGGCGTCGAGTCAGCTACAGATTTAGCAGCGTTGGCTGTGCTGACCATACCTAAAGAGGTAATGATCGCTGCGGCAAGTATAGAGTATTTAAACATATTGGAGTTTATTCAGTGATTTTCCTGAGCAAAAATGAAAGGTAAAATAGTTTATTAATTAACAGTTGTGTTAAGAGCAACGGCAGCGGATTTCATGGCGGGTAATAGTTTGATATTCCAACGTAGAGTACGGTATTCAGATAAAGGCGTTTTAACCAACTTGCCATTTACTTTTTGCATCAGTGGCATATCGGCGTAGTTTTTACCATCAGTACTGGCTTGTGCGCTTGCAGGTATTGCTTCACCAGTAAATATCATGTTTGCAGGGATAGGTAACGTTACCATTAGGTCATTAATATCTTTATTGATCGTATTAGTATAAGTCGCTTTGTATTGGATAGTAGTACCTGCTGGTGCAGTGCTCACCGGTAGATAACTGACTTTCCCCCCTGTACTCTTAATGACTTTATTAGCAGTGAGCTCCATTTGCAGTGCATTATCAGCATGGGCGACACTTACTAATGAAAAAGAGGCTAAAGACGCTAATAAACTGATACGTAAAGCATTGAAAAATTTCATATTTTAATCCTTGCTAAGACCATAATTTTGGTAAAAATTTTACCTATTGTTACGTATGCAATAATCGCGCCATATGTGGATAAAGAATCAAATAAACTACATAAAAAACAAGATAAAGCGCGTCCAGTTACATTATTACAAATAATATGATAATTAGTCATCTTGCAAGTGATAGATGGTAGGTTCAAAAAGATTAATGGCGATCATAAAATCAAAATATAATTTTATGAATACTTTGGATCATTCTTAGAATTACTGGGGAGGTATATAGCTGACTATAAATGTCAGTGAATTAGCAATTATTGTCATAAAAAAATATGCCAAATTGTCTTAATATTTGCTGTGTGTAGTTATAAAAAGAATAGTACAGAGAAATTTAGTGTGGAATTCTGAGCGGGCATCAAAGCACTGCCGTCTTATTGCTTGAAAATATAGGTGATATCAGTGATGCCAAGAGCATAATTTGAAGTTGACATCGTGATATTAGGATCATCGTTACCAGTGGGTCTAATAATATAAATATCTCTAACATTACCCACATTACTTAGCATATGCGTAAAAAAAACAGACATCCTTATGAGAAAGAATGTCTGTTACATCGTTCTGAACCAATTTTTATACGTTATAGATGTTTTCTATAAATCCTATTGTGTTTGACCGTATTTGGTGTTGAAGTACAATGTTGCTGAGCTTGGTTGCGTACTACCAGAAGGCACAGCTGCTAAACCGAATTGATTAGACCGAATCTCACCATTGCTGCCATAATTAACCGAAGGGCTACCTACTGAGGTAGGAATAAACAAAGGTGCAGGCAGTCTAAACACTGAGGTAACAGGAGTGGTTTGTAGCTGGTCGCGAATTTGTACTTGTTGAAGTCCTATATGTCCACGATTATAGGCTTGAACTGCGTAGGCAACACACTTTCCTGGACTGATGCCACTAATAGAGTTGACACTGAAACCTATGGTCGGGTCAGCGCTATTTCTGCTGATACTTTGATAATTTAAATTATCATTACATTCATGCACATATTGTGATTTTATTAGTACTAATGCTGAATTATTGGCTTTGATTTCGCCAAAGTTCAAATTGCTATAATCATAGACGTTGGCTGTTAGTGCAATTTCTCTACTATCAGCAGTTGTGTCTACAGTATAGTCCCATACGCTTGGTTCATTCTCAATCACACAAACTCTGGTTCTATTGACTAGTGCGCTGGCAGCTACTACAAAGCTATATCTTCCTATAGAGGTCGAAAGATTTGAGACAGTTTGAGGGTTTGAGGAGGGGGTTACGATATTATTACCATTACAGTCGGTTAAACGTATGTTTAAGTTACTGTCATAGATTCCAAGCTCACTTCCACTATCATAGATGCCATTAAAGTAACTGCTATTACCTGTAAAGGTACTCGATATATCTTGTCTGGTGTTGTTATTAGCTATGATACCGCCATTATCATTAAAAACAATACCCGAAAAAGTATAAGATTTCGGAGTGTTTGTAATTGTACAAGTGATCTCATCACCATATGTCGCATTAGCAAGTGTAAATGAGCGAGTGTTAGCGGTGGCGTTGTAAGTCATTGCAGCAGTTGGCATAACGGTGGTGCTACCAGTCGTGGCATTGGTGCAAGTATAGGTAGCATCATAGTCTGCTATATTACCCAGTGATGTACCATTCATAGCTCGTTCTGTAATGATGTAACTTGTGTTCTCTGCTAAGCTAAGGGTAGCGCTAGTACCATTGGTGATGGTTGAACCTGTGCCAGTTGTCGTAAAGCTGTTTGTCGCTATTGAGCCTCCGGTAGCAGTTAGCTCAAATTGATCTCGTTTAGTATCACTATCATTGACACGGTTGCCATTGAGTGCTTTTTTAATGATTAACTTAGGTGGTGCTAAGCAGAAATAAAAGTCTGAATAACCGACTGCATGCGGGCTGTTTAATTCACTTAAGACGTTATTATGCCTCAAATTGAGTGCAATATCAGCGAGTGTGTAATTCCAATTTGCATCAATAGTACATGCACCTGCTCCACAGTTCAGTCCTCTTCTACCAGTAACAATATTGCCAGCCGCGTTTATCGTATGAAAATTGCTGTTATGAGTCAGTCTACCGCTATTGGCAGACACATCTACTTGTTCTATATATGGCGTTGCATTATTCGTTGTGACAGAATCCACATCTTGTATTTTATAGCCCGATTTACTAGTAGATCGGTTAACTGCAATCCCCATACTATGGTTAGTTTTAGAAATGGTTGATACTGGAGAGCTATGAAGTAAATTTATGGCTGATGTGCTTACACCGCTAAGGCTATCATAAAAAGGTGTTTCAGCGTTTGACGGCACACTAGTGCTAGTAGTAGTTTTGTCTAATATGTTGGAGAAGGTAATTCTAAATATTTTATTACCTGATGACTCAGTGAAAGTAAAAGTCCTAGCAGTGCTGCCTGCAGTCCAGCTTAACGCTTGGGAAGCTACAGGAAAAGTTGAAGTAGAGGCAGGAGGATTAGCGCCAATGTAGTACATTTTATGATTAACAGGACACATACCATTTGCAGAGGTTTCATTCGATGCAAAGTTAGCGTGAGCGCTGTTAGACATTAGTAATATAAAAAATAGCAGAGTAAAGACAACAGAATACGAGTTTATGTTGTCTTTTAAGCGATTGCTTAAGCATAGACATTGATTGTTAGACACCTAACTACCTCGAGGCTGAATCTATATAAATTAGAATTACTATACAATAAAAGTAAAAATTAGTAACCTTAAATAATCCAATATAACGAAGCATGTAGCAAAAAGCTTATTAAAAAAGATAGAAGGTTGAATAGGATGATAACTAGTCAGTACTAGCGAATTTGTTATTATGGAAAATAATGATATTCTTAGCAAATATTTACCTGCTCACTAATCATTATTTATTTAAGAAATACTTGTCATATCATCATTTTCTTATCGCTATAAACAACCACGTCATAAGCGCCTATAATGAAGGGTTATTATCAATTGATAATTGACTCTAAATATTGATTTGGAATGTTGCTTTATTATCTACCTATTCAGTGTGTATTCAAAGAATAGATAATAATGCCATTTTTACTATAGCTCTGTGCTACGGCTACTACTTATTGTGTGGCGGTCGTACATGGCTATATTAACGCACCATACTAATATATAACTTCTTAAAATTAACAAGGAAGTCATTGAGCGAACCATTCACGTAACACAGTATTGAAATAATACTTTGATTTAATAATATCGATTTAACAACTTCCTGTTTTAAGCAGGGCTGACTGACAACAAAGGACAATGATGATGAATTATTATAAGGATGCTGACAGCACCGAAACCCAAGAGTGGCTCGAAGCCTTTGAGTCTGTTCTCAAACATGCAGATAAGGATCGCGCTCAGTTTTTACTAAAAGCTTTATACAATATGGCAGTTCAAGAAGGGCTGCCGTTCAATCGATTAGATACTGCTTATATCAATAGTATCGCGGTCGAAGATGAGCCGATGTACCCAGGCGATCTAGGCATGGAGCGTAAGATCCGTGCCTTGATTCGCTATAATGCACTGGCTATGGTAATGCGTGCTAATAAAAACGATGACGACTTGGGTGGCCATTTAGCATCATTTGCCTCTAGTGCTACGCTTTATGAAACGGGTTTTAACCATTTTTTCCGAGCAGCAAGTGACCATTTCGGTGGTGATATGATTTATTATCAAGGTCACTCAGCACCAGGTATCTATGCACGTTCTTATTTAGAAGGTCGTCTGACTGAAGATCAGCTTGATAACTTCCGTCGTGAAGTAGGCGGTAAAGGCTTATCAAGTTATCCGCATCCATACCTAATGCCTGATTATTGGCAGTTCCCAACCGTTTCAATGGGTTTGGGTCCAATCATGTCGATCTATCATGCCCATGTACATCGTTATATGGAAAACCGTAAACTGCTGGAGAAAGAAGGCCGCAAAATTTGGGCATTCTTAGGTGATGGCGAGACAGATGAGCCAGAAAGTTTGGGTGCGATCTCTCTTGCGGGCCGTGAAAAGTTGGATAACCTCATTTGGGTCGTCAACTGTAACTTGCAGCGTCTTGATGGTCCGGTACGGGGTAACGGTAAAATTATCCAAGAGCTAGAATCGGTATTTCGCGGTGCAGGCTGGCGTGTGATTAAAGTCATCTGGGGTGGTAAATGGGACAGTCTGCTTGCCAATGATGATACAGGTGTGCTGAAACATCGCATGGAAGAAGTGGTCGATGGTGAGTACCAGCTATATGAAGCCCGTACGCCTGAATTCACTCGCAAAGAGTTCTTTGGTAAATACCCTGAGTTAGAAGAAATGGCTGACGCGTTGTCTGATGAAGACATTTCACGTCTAAATCGTGGTGGTCATGATCCGCAAAAAGTTTATGCTGCGTTTAGCGAAGCGATGAAAACCAAAGGCCAGCCGACCGTTATCTTGGTCAAAACTGTCAAAGGCTATGGTTTGTCCAGCACAACACAAGCGGTCAATAAATCGCATCAAATCAAGAAACTTGATCAAGATGCCCTAGTTTATTTCCGTGATCGTTTCGATTTACCATTTACCGATGAGCAGTTAGAGACGCTACCATTCTACCGTCCTGAAGAAGGGTCGGCTGAGATGAAGTATCTAAAAGGTCGCCGTGAAGCGTTGGGCGGTCATCTGCCAAATCGTCGCAGTGGTCATATCCCATTGAACATTCCTGAACTGTCAATATTTGATCGAGTATTAAAAGGCAGTAACGGTAAAGAACAATCAACAACGATGGTGTTTGTGCGTCTATTATCAGCCATGTTGAAAAACAAAGACATCCAAGATCGTGTTGTGCCTATCGTACCAGATGAGGCGCGTACTTTCGGTTTAGAAGGTATGTTCCGTCAATTGGGTATCTACTCGGCGGTTGGCCAAAAGTATACGCCAGAAGATAGCGAGGCGTTGATGGGCTATAAAGAAGCCATCGATGGTCATATGTTAGAAGAAGGTATCAACGAAGCAGGTGCGATGAGTACTTGGATTGCGTTAGCGACCAGCTATTCTGTGAACGCGTTACCAATGATTCCAATGTATATCTATTACTCAATGTTTGGTTTCCAGCGTATAGGTGATTTGGCTTGGGCGGCAGGTGACTGTCAAGCACAAGGCTTCTTATTGGGTGCCACTGCTGGTCGTACGACGTTGAATGGCGAAGGCTTACAGCATCAAGATGGTCACTCACAGATTTTATTTAACGTCGTACCAAACTGTGTTACTTATGACCCTTGCTTTGGTTATGAGCTGGCGGTTGTCGTGCATGATGGTTTGCGCCGTATGTACGGAGAAGGCGAGCGCGTCTATTACTACTTGACCTTGATGAATGAAAACTACGACCAGCCCGCTATGCCAGAAGGTGCGGAAGAAGGTATCAAGCGTGGTATGTACTTGCTAGAAGACAATGGCTCAGCACAAGTACAGCTATTGGGTTCTGGTGTGATCTTACGTGAAGTACAAAAAGCATCTAAGATTCTAAAAGAAGAGTTCAATATCACCTCCAACGTTTGGAGCGTAACCAGCTTCAACGAGCTAACCCGTGATGGTATGGCTTGTGATGATTACAATCGCTTGCACCCAATGGAAGAAGAAAAAGTGTCTTGGGTGACTGAACAATTAGCACCACACGAAGGCATTGTCGTAGCAGCGACCGATTACATGCGCAACTACTCAGAGCAGATTCGTGCTTGGTTACCAGACAATCGTCCTTATACGACACTAGGAACGGATGGTTATGGTCGTTCTGACTCACGCGAAAAACTACGCAGTTTCTTCCACGTAGATGCAGCGCACATTGTTGTCGCCACGCTTAAACGTCTGGCGGATGAAGGTGAAGTAGAAATGCGTTTAGTAAAAGACGCTATCTCCAGTTTTGGTATCGAAGCGGATCAGCCACCTGCATGGCAGCAGCAGCCTCATTATGATCATTTCCCAGATGCACCAGCACCAGGTAATGTCAATCCAGTTCCTGTGCCTGAGTTTGTCGCTGAAGACGATGAAGAAATCAGCAACGAAGGCCGTGCTGAAGATCAAGCGGATGCGACTTTACTCAATGACGGCGATGTCAAAGAATAATAATCATAAGACAAGGAGATAAATTATGGACATTAAAGCCCCCGATTTGGGTGTGGACAGCGCCGAAGTCAGCGAAATTATGGTAGCAGTTGGTGATGTCATTGCAAAAGATGACAACATCGTTTTGCTAGAGTCTGACAAAGCCTCGGTCGAAGTACCAAGCTCTGCTGCTGGTAAAGTCATCAAAATCAGTGTTGCTGTTGGCGATCAAGTCAGTGAAGGTATGGTACTGATTGAGCTTGAAAGCGATGACAGTGGCAGCGATGACAATGCTGATAGCGTAGACAACAAAGACAATGAAAATCAAAAGCAAGAAGAAGAGCCGCAAGCCTCTCCTGATTCTGCTAGTGATACTGAGTCTTCTGCACCTAAGAAAAGCTCAGGTGCGGCAACCACTTATGCCTTGCCTGATCTAGGTGTTGATGAAGCACAAGTTTCTGAAATCATGGTTAGTGTCGGCGATATTGTTACTGCTGATCAATCTATTCTGCTGATTGAGTCTGACAAAGCGTCGGTTGAAGTGCCAGCACCAGTAGCAGGCAAGATTGAAAAAATATTGGTCGAAGCGGGCGACATGGTTGCCAATGGTCAAGATTTCATTGTCATCGTTGGTAGTGGCTCAGATGATGTAACTGAAGCCAGTGACTCTAAGCTTGCTACTACTGAAGCAAAAGATTCAACTCAAGCTGAAGTAAAGGGCAAAGCTGATAAGCAAACAACGGGTGAGCCAAAGCAAGCAGCCAAAACCTCAAACACTGATGCGCCAGCCAGTAAGCCAGTAAGCAAGCTGACAGAAGCACAAGTGAATGAAAAACTGGTCAATGTGTATGCAGGCCCTGCCGTGCGTAAGCTGGCGCGTCAGTTGGGTGTAGATATCACGCAAGTAAGTGGTTCGGCGTTGAATGACCGTATTCTAAAAGAAGACTTATTTGCCCATGTTAAGGAAAGTCTGACCACGCAAAAAGCAGCCCCTGTCAGTGGTAATGTCGCCAGCTCAAGTCTACCAAGCTTGCCTGATATGAGTAATACTGAGATTTGGGGTGAGACTGAAACACAAGACCTCAGCCGTCTACAAAAAGTCTCGATACCACAGCTCAACTATAATACCTTGTTGCCGCAAGTGACGCAGTTTGATTTATCAGACATCACGGAAACGGAAAAGCTGCGTAGTGAGCTAAAAGGCAGTATGAAAGCAGAAGGTATTGGCTTCACGATCTTGGCATTTATAGTCAAAGCGACTGGCTATGCTTTGACACAGCATCCACGTTTTAACAGTCATTTGAGCGATGACAATACTCAAGTTATCTTGCGAAAAAGTGTCAACATGGGTATTGCTGTGGCAACGGATGATGGTCTCATCGTACCGGTCATTAAAAATGTACAAGACAAAGGGCTGAAGCAAATTGCTATTGAGATTGGTGAGCTTGCCGTTAAAGCTCGTGATAAAAAACTCAGTACCAAAGATTTACAAGGTGCGAGTTTCACTATCTCAAGCCAAGGTATTTTAGGCGGCACGGCCTTCACGCCACTTGTAAACTGGCCGCAAGTGGGTATATTGGGGGCGTCAGAAGCCACCATGCAGCCTGTTTGGAATGCTGCTAAGCAGACTTTTGAACCGCGCTTGATGTTGCCATTATCATTGTCTTATGACCACCGTGTGATTAATGGGGCAGATGCTGCGGTATTTACCCGTTATGTTGCAACATTACTGGCGGATCCGCGTCGTATTTTGCTATAAAAACTCATTTAAACTAAAAACATTTACAAGGATAAGACCGTCTAAGGATGGTCTTTTTTTTATATTCGAAATTTCATAATAATGAGTATTATGTTTATCAACCTTTTTAGCAGCCGAATGTTTTAGTACAATGGTTTTAGGTCATGATAATTATTGCTTAAATTTTAGGCACAAAAAAACCAGCAATTAAGCTGGCTTTTTTATTGGTATAATATTAAAACTGTTTTACAAAAGCTACGCCATATACCCAAGGGCTGATATCTACTTCGCCGATATCAATACCATTTAGGCTGGCATCGGTTTTTATATCCATATAGCGTGCATCAATACGGAAAGCTTCGGTTGGGACAAAAGGTATGTCAAGACCGACATGACCGGCGACACCAACGCTGTCATCAAGCTTCAAATCACTACCAGTTGCGATTCTCTCTTTGAAGAAAGTCGTATAGTTCACACCAACACCAACGAAGGGCTTAATGTTCATTGGCATATTGTCATAGTCAAAATGATATTGCACAGACAGAGTAGGTGGAAGATGCTGAGTTTTTGCATCGATTTTATTACCATTAGTATCTGTTAGAGTAATGTCATGATGGAATGGAATAGCTGCTAGTAATTCAACACCAACATTATTAGCAATAAAATATTCACCGCTGATCGTTGGACGAACATCACCATCAACATCGACGTCTAGTGCGCCATTTGCAAGGCTACCATTGTCACTTTTAGGATCAACATAGTGGGCACCCGCAGCAACAGACCAAGTGCCAGCAGGTACAGCAAAAGCAGTGGTCATGGTAAGTGCGGTGGCTGCAGCTAAAACTAGGGATTGTAGTTTCATCATTTGATTCCTTAACATAGTAGATGATTATTGGTAAATACCTAATGAGGGATGACATTAGCTACCGATACACAATGTTATGATTATTTATTAACCTGTAACATTATAAATCTATTATAATATAAACCCATGCTTTCTGTAAGGTTTTAATTGCTTATTACAATATTTTATTTCTTAAATAATTTGGTGGTATTTAAAGATCAAAATTTGAAATAGATAATGCTTTTTAAATCAATAACGATGATATAAAAGAGGTGTCATAGATTATGCTTGGCTATTGTAGTAACTCTCCACTACGCTGTAAAAATGCCCGTTCTGCCAAGATGCTGAATCTAATAGATTCCTGTTGTCCAGAGTGCAATCTATTTTTATTACCTGTTCGAGATGTTAGCCAACAACAATTACGTGCTAATGAGCAGTTCTTACGATTTTCTATCTTAGCGATTGTGTTTGTGTTATTTGTGTCTGTCTATGTTTATTATTTAAATTTTGTATAATCACTTCTTATGATTCATACGAAATAAGCTGGACTGAGAACAGTGAGTATCTCTAAACGACATGCTAGGGGATGTCCTCAACCTGAACGAGAATGACTAAATGGCTTAAAAATGGCTAAGTATTCGTCAAACTGTGTCAAATAGTTGATTAATATCTCGATATTATCGATGCTATTTTTCTTGTTTGGTTTCAATTTATCTCATTTTTATGATGATTTTCAAAATGAGGACACGCCCTAATCACCGACTGATTGACACAACCTGTTTTTACCCTAACATTGGTGATGCATTTCGTGATGGCTGCTTTATTCTATTAATATAAGATCGGTGTTTCACCGCATAGGGACGGCATGCTATTCCAATCTATACGGCGCTTGCGTCTTTTTGTCTACAATATCTTGCAAAATGATGAGCATGACACGCTATTTAGCCGTTATGTTGATTACTTTTTAATATTTTTGATCATGACCAATGTGGCTGCCGTCATTGCTGAATCTGTCGATCAGTGGTATTACCCTTATCAGGAGTATTTTACTTGGTTTGAAAACTTCTCCATTTTGATATTTTCTATCGAGTATTTGTTACGTGTGTGGAGTGTTGCTGAAGCTAAGCCCACTCACACGACGTGGAGTCAGCGTTGGGATTGGCTAAAAAGCCCTTCAGCATTAATTGATTTAATTGCTATTGTGCCTGCGTTTTTAAACTTCTTTGTCTCTATTGATTTGCGCTTCTTACGTATTCTACGTTTGTTCCGTATCCTTAAATTGACGCGCTATTTTGCTTCCATGCGTATCTTGCTGGTGGTTATTAGTAAGGAGAGAGGTTCTTTTCAAGCGGTTATTTTTATTTTAATTATTATGATTGTAACGGCTTCTAGCGGGATTTATTTGGTTGAAAACCATGCTCAGCCTCAAGAGTTTGAGTCGATACCCAAGGCCATGTGGTGGGCAGTGGTGACACTGACGACAGTAGGTTACGGTGATGTCACGCCGATTACTAATGCGGGTAAGATATTAGGAGCTGTGATTACGATATTGGGGGTAGGCTTAGCGGCATTACCTGCTGGTATTTTGGCTACGGGTCTAGCAAATGAGCTGGCTCAGCGCCGTGAAGAGCTTGAACAGCACTTTCGAGAGCAGCTAATCGAGAGTGATTTTGATTTGGTGCAAAACCAGATGATGATAGACAAAATTCGCCGCGAGCTTGGATTGGACAAGGAGCAGGCACAAAATATCGTCTTACAGGTATTGCGTGAACAAGAGCTTGAGCGCCGCGAAAGAGAAGTAGAAGTGAGACAGAAGAATTTTTGTCCAAATTGCGGTGAGCCATTGTGACTACTTAACATGCCTAACCCCAAAAATAAGAGTAGCAAAGAAAACGCGTGCAAGTGCTACGTGTTGTAGGCCAAGCGTATTTTTGGGGTTTGGTGTGAGTGCTATATTCCTTGTGGAAGCGGGAGCACCCGTGCCAATTCATGCGCCACTTCTTGTGCGGCACCTGCTAAATCTTCGGCAGCAAGCGGTAAATTATGTAAGGTCAAATGCCAGTCGTCAATTTCTCGGCGCAAATCGGCAACCCAAAGCGTCGTACAGTCACGTGGCAGCTGTTTTAGGTTGACCTCAAAACAACGGTTGCCTTCATCATCGCTCAGATGAATCTCGCCTTTTTTGACTCGAGAAAATGGATGGCTATGGTAGGAGTTGGCAATCATAGCGATATGGGTGATATGTGCTGGAATTTTATCCAAATACAACCTGATTTGTTCTTGGTCAAGTGGCGCTAAGTACATCGCTTGTTCGCCACGATCTTTGCCATTCAAACTGTCGCCTTGATGTTTTACAGATTCTGCTTTGTCACGCAATTGTTTGAACCAGACAATGTCGCTAATGGTGCAGTGGTCGTCATACAGCACACACGCCAAGTCAATGTCAATCGCACCTTGATGCTTTTTAAAGCGCTTGAAAAGGCCTTTTGGTTCAGTCTTAGTAAATTCATAATTGAGCGCAAAAAATAAAATTCCCGCATCTAAGCCAAGCCCTCTTAGACTGTCTGATAGTAATGGTAATGGGGCAGTGGTTGGCATAACATTCCTTTTTCATTTTTAATTTTATAAATGGCTATGGCAGTTTGCTTTATGCTAAGCGTCAGCACTCTCACTACTCATCATTTATAGACTTGTCCAACACGGCTTGATATAGCAACTCTGGCTTGGCATTCAATAGTCCACTACCAAAACCGCGCAGCCACCAAACCAGCTGTGAGGTCAAATTAACGGTTGCTTGAATAATTAGCGTGTCATCGTCATTCAACGTGACAATTTGGTCGTCACTGAGCTTGCTTTCGGTGAGGCTCTTGCCTGCTTGTTTGGTAAATTGTAGCTCAATAACTGTGTTTTTGCCATGGCTTGGCAGCTCACCGAACAATGGATGACTAAAGCCCATACCGCCGGCGTCCAAATAGGTATCGAGTTGAAAGCCTTCAGGGGTTTTTGCGGCACTTTCAAGAATCTCAACGCTGGCAAATCGATGCAAAGCAAAGGTGCGGATAATGGCTTCAGGATCATCGGTACGGGTAGCTACTAGGTATATAATAACGCCACGCTGAATAATAGCGATGGGATTTAAGGTATATTCACTGGCTTGTGATTTGTTGCTGCGAGTGTAGCGGGCCTTGATTTGCAATTGATAAAATAAGGCATGGTAAATATTGTCTTTACTGTCCAAATGAATATGCGGCGCAATTAAAGGCTGAGTGGCAGGTTCGATGCGCACTCTATCTATCCATGAATGCGTCACTTTACTGTTTTTAAGCTGTCGCCGTGCCAAATCAAACCAAGGAAATAACTCATCTAAAATCACAGGCGGGAGTAGTTGGGTTAGATTGGCTTCCACCATATTAAAAGCAACTGCTTGTGATAGATTCATGTGCGGGAGGCTTTGTAATGGGGCGTCTTCTTTCCAGCGCCAACCTTGCGGATTGGCATTGTTTTTCTCAATGGGGAAGCGTTTGGCCAGCGCATTCAAGTCACGCTGTACCGTGCGTAGACTGATATCAAAACCTGCCATCATGAGTTGCTCAAACACATGGGTCGTGCCCACCCAGCGATTGCGCTGTAATTGGGATAGCACTTGCCATTGCCGAGCGGTTGTCGCTGCGCCGTGACGACTATCGTTGGTATCTGCTGCGACATGACTGTCCGAAGTCGCTGGCGCAGCCGTTTGCTCACCAGAGTCTGCCTGAGTTTGAAAAAGGTTAGCATCAGTAGGAAGTACAGTCATTAAGAAATAGCCTTTATGAAGTCACAGTCAGTTTTTATACGTTTTGGTGTGCTATGAACACTTTATCATCGCAGAAAAGCATCGTAACGTCTAGGGACGTCCGTCGTTGTTTATGCCTCTTTAAGTTCTTCTTACAGCCAATACTATGGTGTGTCCTTAATCTGAGCGAAAACGACTAAATAGCTTAAAAATGGCTAAATATTCGCCAAAATGCGTCAAATAACTGGTTAATATTCCAATATTATCGGCGCTAATTTCCTTGTTTGGCTTCAATTTATCTCATTTCTACGACCATTTTCAAAATGAGGACACGCCCTAAATAAAACGGATACAAGGCATTACGACGTGGAACTGGTACAAATTTTTCTTACTTGCTGTGCCTGCGCAGACAGAGGTTGCAAAAACTTTGTACCAGTCCTGTGATATCTCTTTTATATTGACCTGACTATATAGAATCATGGTCATTATACTTTGTTCATTATGGTTTTCGCTATCGTATTAGATCTCATGCTCACTATCAACGGGCACTTCATGATTATCTTTGCGTTTTTCTTTTTTATTGTCTTCTTTCTTTTGACGTCTGGCTTTCTGCTTTTTTCTAGCTCTCTTTGACTTTTTGTCATCAATGTCATCATCATTGGCCTGATTGTCATCCCACAACATCAAACGGCTCAAGACTTTGCCAAATAAAGTGTCTTTGCGATAGCGGCTTTTTTTATTCATCGTATCGATGGGCAGGCCAGTCATCAACGTCAGCGCTTCACTGAGCGTATAAACACCATAAATATGAAAGCTGCCAGCACTAACAGCGTCAATTATATCGTCACGCAGCATGAGTTGTTTGACATTGGCCATCGGAATGACCACGCCTTGTTGCCCAGTCAGCTCTTGCTCGCGGCAGGCATCAAAGAATCCGGCAATTTTTGCATTGATACCGCCAACGGCCTGCACTTCGCCCAGCTGGTTCATGGAGCCAGTAATGGCAAAAGACTGATCAATTGGCACGTTTGCTAAGGCGGACAATAGCGCGCAGCCTTCGCTGACGGTGGCACTATCGCCATCTATATGCGCATAGCTTTGCTCAAAAGCGAGCGAGGCGCTAAAATTCAAGGCATGGTGCTGACTAAATAGCGCCCGCAAATAGCTGGTCATAATCAGCATACCTTTGGCGTGTAAACTACCGCCCAAATCGACATCGCGCTCGATATCGAGAATTTCACCAGCGCCAATGTTTGGCTGAATAACGGCAGTTAAACGTGCTGGCATACCGAACTCACTATCCGCATAGCTCACCACCGTTAGGGCATTTACTTGCCCAACCGCATTGCCTTGAGTTTGGATAAGTTGCTGGCCATTTTTGAGCTCATCCCAATACAGGTCGCGTAAGTATCCTGAGCGTTCATCCATATCATCGATGGCCTGTGTGACATGATGGGCATCGACTATCGTTTCACCGCTTAAACGTGCATGGCGATTGGATTCGTGAAGAAGTTTAATCAGTAAGTCACTGTGCAGACTGAGGCGATCTTGGTCTTCTGCTTGTAAGCTTAAGTGCTCAAGAAGCGCGGCTTGTGCATACCGATTAAATGGGTAAAGGTTGGCATAGTCGATGATGTCAGCCATTTTTGCGACCAGTGCCAATTCATGATCGCTGGTGCGAATCACGTCATCGTGAAAATCGGCGCGCACTTTGAATACCGCATCAAACTCAGGCTCAAGTTCCAACAATTCATAATATAAATCTGCTTCGCCCAATAAAATAACCTTAACATCAAGATCAATGGGCGCAGGCGATAACGATAAGCTACCTGTCAAGGTCAGCATTTGCTCAAGACTAGATAGCTTAATTTTGCGTGATTGTAGGGCGCGCTTGAGACCTTGCCAAGCATAAGGGTGCTCCAGTAAGTGACTAGCCTCTAATAACAGGTAGCCACCATTGGCACGATGTAAAGCACCCGCCCGAATCATACTGACATCAGTGGTCACCGTCCCCAATTGCGTGATTTGTTCAACATGTCCCAATAAATTTAAGTGAGTTGGCAAATCTTCAAAGACAACAGGGGCACCGCTGTCAGGCGTATGACTGACAATGACATTGACCGCATAACGGCTCGGTGTCGTGGCCAGCACTGCCGTGACAAACTCTTCATCATCGCCATTGACGATACGCTCCACATGGGTAACCATGTCGTCAAATACGGCTTTGAGATACTCAATGACCAGCGGATGAGTGACAAATTGCTCATAAACAGGCGCAAACAAAGGCTCTAGTGCGCGCTTTGCAATACTGCGATGCAGCGTTTCTATAGCATCATTGGCTTTGTCTTCTATCTGTTCCAAAGCAATGGTCAGCTGACTTAGCCGTTTTTGCATATGATTTTTTTGTGCAAAGTTATTCAATTCAGCTTCGTATTCACTATTGTCATAGGCACTCACTTCGTCGTCTGCATTCACCGCATTTGTTTTTTTGCTATCATTTAGTGGTGATTTATTTTTATGTTTGGCAGAGAGTGGCGTGCTGCTATCCTCATGGCCGTCACCGTCTGTCGGTAACTGACTTGGATGTACAAACACGGCTTTATTATCAAAAGAGCGAAATGTCAATGCTAAATCATATTGCTTACCTTCGGCATTGAGCGCTTCATAAGCATGGCTTTCTTTTTGATGGGTGTTATTTTTAATGGCTTCGATTTTGCTTTGATATTGATCGCTACGAAAGCGTTGGCTCAGTCGTTTTTTTGCTTGTTGCCATAAATTATTGACGTGGTGTTGCAACAGCGTTGCTTGACCAGCGGGCAGGCGCAAAGCCACTGGAGTGCGTGGGTCGGTAAAGTTATGCACATAGACCCAATCGTCAGGTGTCGCTGCATCGGCGGCGATACGATGTAGCAAGCGGCTGATAACGGTGCGTTTTCCTAAGCCATTTTCACCAGCGGCAAATACATGATAGCCACTGGCTTTGATGTCTATGGCAGTATGCAAGGCCTTGAGTGCGCGCTGTTGACCAAAGCCAACATCCAAGTCAGGTGCAGTGCGTGTGTCGGTCGGCAGCTCATCTGGCTCGCTATAACGTTTGAGCTGTTCAGCGGTGATAAGACAGCGTTGTTTAACTTCTATAAAAATAGGATGTGGTACGGTCGGCTTAGTGTTTTTCGACTCAGAAGTGGGTGTTGCCATATGATTAGTGTCTTTTGATACTTGAGAGATAAGAGTGTTTGGCTGTTCAGTCATAAGTGTATGGTATATCATCTTAAAATAGGTAAGGAATGATTAGGGATTATATAGCCCCTAATCTTTGATTTATTTTTCTCAGATTTTTATGTTTGGCTTTTCACGCTAAATGTGAATAGCTAATAAGAGCATCTTACAAGATATAACCGTGCTTTAGATAAGTCATTAGACGCAATTTTGTATCATTATGAGCGTAGTTGCAGTGTATGATTGATATTAAGTAAAAGAGCTACACAACACTATAAAGCGAGACTGGTACGAATTTTTCTTGCTTACTTTGCCGTGACAGACAGAGACTGCAAAAAATTTATCCCAGTCACTCTGACTCTTTCTATATTAATCTGAATATATGATGTATAAAAAAGTGGTCAATGAATAGCAAGTTTACGGCTATTAAAGAAGAATAACAGCTCAATATAGGCGCAGATAGTATAAGATGTCTCACATTGAGGCGATCTGCAACTATTCAATGGGCAGACTGCATGATAAAATAGACGGTTCACATGTCAAAACTGGATAACTCGTTGTATGTCAGCTTCCGCTAAAACCTTTTCATCGTCTGCCAAAACGGGCAATATCCATATTGACCCGACTGGTTTTGTAAAGCTTGGCTCACAATTGCCAGCGCTCGCCAACACCTTGTCGCAAGCAATCGACACTCTAAGTCTATCCTTGAGCGACACGCAGCAGCGCACGTTATTATTGTACTTAGACCAGCTTTTGTTATGGAATAAAGCGTATAATCTGACCGCAATTACCGATCCAAAAGAAGCGCTGATCAAACATGTGATTGATTGCTTGGCTATTATAACGCATTTGCCATCAGGGTCACTGCTGGATATTGGTACGGGTGCGGGTTTGCCTGCCGTTATTATTGCGATTTGTCAGCCTGAGCGTCAGTGTACAGCACTTGATAGCAATCAGAAAAAAATCCGTTTTATTAAGCAGATTAGTAGCGAGCTTGGTTTGACCAACATGCAGCCTATTGCGTCTCGTATTGAAGCGCATGAGGCAAGTTATGATGTAGTCACGTCTAGAGCGTTTGCGAGCTTGATAGACTTTGTCAATGTGGCACATCCACGATTGGCGGATGGTGGTTATTTATGCGCTATGAAAGGTAAAGCGCCTAGCGATGAAGAGTTACAAGCGCTCGAGAGTGATTGGCAAATCAAGACGATTAAGCTAAACGTGCCACAATTGCATGATAGTCGTCATTTAATTGAATTGTCTTATAAAAATGTCTAAGCTATGAGCATGTGTTCAATTGTCAAACAGCAATGACTTTTTTGTGTTTGGTATGAGTTGAATTTTAAAGAAAATAACAGTAAAAGACCCCCATTAAATTGAGTGAGTGTATGGAAATCATAGCAATTGCGAATCAAAAAGGCGGCGTGGGTAAAACCACGACGGCGGTAAATTTGACCGCCAGCTTGGCGGCTAAGCGCAAGCATGTACTACTGATTGACTTAGACCCACAGGGCAACGCGACCAGTGGGACTGGAGTAGACAAAAATGAGTTGGCGCTCACCATAGCGGACGTTTTGCTGGATGGTGTGTCGCTGTCTGACGCCATTGTCACCAGTCCAGCAGGTTTTGATGTCATCGGTGCCAATCGTGATTTGGCGGGTATGGACATCACTTTGATGAATAAGACCGACAGTCATGAGTTGTTTAAAACAGCTATGGAAGCGTTGGTTAATGAGCAATTGGCCACGCAAAAGCCGCCTTATGATTATGTGATTATAGATTGTGCACCTAGCTTGAATTTGCTGACGATTAATGCCTTGGTTGCGACTGATAGCGTTATTATTCCTATGCAATGTGAATACTATGCTTTAGAGGGTTTGGCTGATTTGTCGCAGACGATTGAGCGTTTAACGGAACTAAATCCTAAACTGTATATTCGCGGTGTTGTAAGAACGTTATTTGATGCGCGTAACACACTGGCTCGCGATGTGTCCGCAGAACTAGAAGCGCACTTTGGCGACATTATGTATAAAACCCATATTCCAAGAAACATCCGTTTGGCAGAGGCACCCGCTCATGGCTTACCTGTCATTGCCTATGAAAGATGGTCAAAGGGCGCGCGTGCGTATCAAAAACTAGCAGCAGAAGTGATGAAGCAAAGCAGCTAGTTTTTATATATGCGTTTTTTATATAAAAAATAACACTGATTATAGTAGTAAGTGATCAGCCAAATAATAAAGCATTTAACATCGTATTTAGTAAGCCGCCGCAATAATCAATTGGCTTTTATTTTAGCGTTAGAGGATAGGTAATCATGGCGAAGAAAAGAGGGTTGGCCGCCAATCGAGGCTTGGATGCCTTATTAGGGTCAATCAAAAAGGAAAAGCAAATTACCGCCTCTGCCTTGCAAGATGATATGGCTGCGCGTGAGCATACTTTGCCCGTTGACGCGTCAAATACAGATGAACCTGCTGAAACAGATCAGGCGGAAGCCGGTAAAAAATCAGCGACAAAAACAGTGAATACCGAGACGTCTGAAAACAGTAATCGTA
Organism: Psychrobacter aquaticus CMS 56; assembly: GCF_000471625.1. Lineage (GTDB taxonomy): Bacteria > Pseudomonadota > Gammaproteobacteria > Pseudomonadales > Moraxellaceae > Psychrobacter > Psychrobacter aquaticus. The sequence goes on along the minus strand of NZ_AUSW01000034.1, from coordinate 182,860 downwards.
AAGCACGTGTGCCGCGCACGACCATTAAAGCACCCGTCAATAAAGTGCGTGCTAACGGAGCGGATACAAGTGTAGCAGAAGATCAGATAAGCTTGGTACAAATCGATGTGATGCGTTTGCAAGCGGGCAAATATCAACCGCGCCGTGATATGAGTGAAACGGCACTGGCAGAGCTGGCATCTTCTATTGAGCAGCATGGCGTGATGCAGCCAATCGTTATCCGTCCACTGCTAGCCAATGAAGATAAGAGCGAAGCGTTCGTTACTCACGAAATCATTGCTGGTGAGCGGCGCTGGCGTGCCGCAAAAATGGCAGGGAAGTTGGTTATTCCAGCGATTGAACGTGCTTTGTCTGATGAATTGGCGATTGCACTGGCACTGATTGAGAATATCCAGCGTGAAGACCTATCAGTGATTGAACAGGCTGCGGCATTGCAGCGCTTTCATACAGAGTTTGGTATGAGTCATGCCATGATTGCTGAAGTCGTTGGTAAGGCACGTACAACGGTATCGAATCTATTACGCCTAAATCAATTACATGACACCGTAAAAGACCATTTAGCCAACAGCGCTCTAGATATGGGTCATGCCCGTACACTGCTGGCCTTATCGTCTGAGCAGCAGCCTATCATCGCGCAAAAAATCATTGATGGTGGCATGACAGTGCGTGAAGCTGAAAAGCTGGTCAAATCAATTTTGCAGCCTACGCCTAAAGCCACTCGGGTTGAACAAGCGCAATCTCGCGATGCTGAACAATTGACTCGAAGATTGACCGACATGCTAGGGGCTGAAGTAAAACTCAAGCATAAAAAAGATGGGCAGGGCAGCGTTGAGATATTTTTCCACAGCCAAGACCAGTTAGCAGCGTTGATTAAGCACATAGAAGCACAAGCTTAAGACATTGAATGCATTTAACGACAACCATTCAAATACTTTGGTAATAATTGTTTTTGTAGAAATATAGAAGAGAGCTAATATGTGGGAGTTGGTCAAGGCGGGTGGATGGTTGATGACGCCTATCGTGGTGTGCTCAATATTGGCGTTGGTCATCATCATCGAGCGTAGCCATACCTTACAGTTTAACAAAATTGCACCGAGCCGATTGCGTGAACAACTGATAACCCGTTTACGTGAAAACGGTGATATCGGCCGTACGCAATTGATGAATGTCAAAGAAAAAACGGCGCTGGGCGATATTTTGGCGACAGGTTTGCTCTATCGTCAGTATGGGTTAGAGTCGATGACAATGCATATGCAGAATCGCGCGAGCGTGCAAATTCATCAATTAGAAAAAAACATCAATATGCTAGGTACGATAGGAGCCATAGCACCGCTGCTAGGTTTATTGGGTACGGTATTGGGTATTATCTCTTCATTTTTAGCGATTACTGATGGGGCGATGCAAGATCCCACGATGCTGGCCGCGGGCGTGTCTCAAGCGCTTATTACTACGGCAGCCGGTATGATAGTTGCCATACCAGCACTTGTGGCTTATCGTTATTTTCAGCGCCGTATCATTGATATCAACGCTCAGTTTGAGACCCAAGCAGGGCTTATGATTCAAGAGTTGTATGACTATAAGTTGCTTGAAAACACTTCTGTCTCTAGTGCGCATAAGCCTGAGCGTGATAGCGCATCCGAGGGACATTCAAGTCAAGTCATGAGCGTGCAGTGAGCTTATAGTTGATTGACTATAGCAGGTCAAGATAAAGTGATGGCAGTAGCATCTTAGTATCGGCAATTATGCGAATAATCGATTGAGCAGAATTAGTAATAAGTGAATTAAAGAGAGTAATATGCGCTTTAGAAAACCGACTGTTGAGCCACTCGAAATTAACTTGACACCAATGATTGACTGTTTACTATTTTTGATCGTATTTTTGCTACTGGCAACATCATTCAATCATTTTAGTCGCTTAAATATTATTCTTCCTGAAGCTGAAGGTGTCGCACTGACCGAACAAAAAAACAGCATCGAAGTGGCGGTACAAGAAGATGGCAGTTATTTGGTCAATGGTATTACTCTGGCCAGCAGCAATGAAGCTGAGTTAATTAGTATGCTACAGCAAGAGGCAGGCAGTAACCGTGATATGTTGTTTGTTATTGCCGCAGATGCCAACGCCACGCATCAATCAGTGGTGCGAGTAATGGATGTTGCTGGTAAACTGGGATTTTTAAACCTGAATATTAGTACGGTTGTGCCACTTGGTCAGCCATTGCCGCAATAATCTATAGCGATTTTTGCTATAGATACTCTTATAAAACTGTGCAATAGGCACAGCTCATTCATATCATGATATCCAAATTGAGGCTTTTATGAGCCAAGCACATTTACCTGACTCTACAAAAAATTCTGCCATAAAACGGTCAGCAGTGCCCTCTAATATACCTAAACGTAAGACACTGCTACGCTTACTCAGTTATCTCAAACCCTATTGGTGGGCATTACTACTGACGGTTGTCGGGTTTGCTATTAATGCGGGGACAGAAATTTGGATTGCTAAACTATTGCAGTACATTACTGATGCAATCAACCAAAACGATCAAAGTAAACAGGCCTTATTTCCACTATTGATTATATTGCTATTCTTTGTGCGTGGTGTGGGTAGCTTTTTGGGTAATTATTATTCTGCACTGGTATCACGTCATTTGGTTTATGAGCTGCGCGTAGAAGTTTTTAATAAACTGCTACGCTTGCCAAGCTCGTTTTATTTGGCCAATCCAGCGGGCACTATCTCGTCCAAATTGATATTTGATGTGGAACAGGTAACGGCCGCCAGCACTGATTCTATGAAAACCTTAATACGCGATGGTTTGACAGTTGTCGCATTGATAGGTTTTTTACTTTATAGCAATTGGCGCTTGACCTTGATTTTATTTGTCGTGCTGCCGCCTATATTGTGGTTAATTCGTGTGGCTTCTAAGCGATATCTTAAACTCTCGAAAGGTATCCAAGAGACGATGGGCGATGTCAGCCATATTACCAATGAAGTCATCGGCGGCTATCAAGTGGTCAAAAATTATGGTGGACAAGCATACGAATCCAAGCGTTTTGATAAAACATCAAAAAAGAATTTACGCCAAGGTATGAAGGTGGTTGTTACCAACAGTATCAATACACCAGCAGTGCAGTTGCTCATGGCTATCGCCATGTCAGTTGTGGTATGGCTTGCCCTACGCCCATCAGTGATAGACGATATCTCGGCGGGTGCGTTTATTTCATACATCGCGGCTGCTGGTTTGCTCAGTAAGCCGGTGCGCTCACTGACTGACGTCAATCAAAAGCTGCAAAAAGGCATTGCAGCAGGTGAGTCGATATTTGCCTTATTAGATGAACCAGAAGAAAAAAATACAGGGGTGCTTAGTCCCACGTTGTCAGGTGAGATTTATTTGGATAACGTCAGTTTGGTTTATCCTGATTCTACCGTGGCCCTGCGCGATTTTACGCTAGATATACGAGCTGGTGAAACGGTAGCATTGGTAGGGCGCAGTGGCGCTGGCAAATCCTCTTTGGTTAATTTATTAACCCGTACTTTATCGACCACTTCAGGGCAGATTACCTTAGACGGCATAGCGATTGAGAACATTACTTTAGAATCTCTACGTTCTCAAATTGCGATGGTCAACCAGCAAGTGGTTCTGTTTAATACCACGGTATTAAACAATATCGCTTATGGTAGTTTGGCCAATAGAACGCAAGCTGAAGTTGAAAAAGCAGCAAAAGATGCCTTCGCACATGATTTTATTATGAAGATGCCAAATGGTTATCAAAGTGAAATCGGCGCTGAAGGCTTGCAGCTGTCTGGTGGGCAGCGTCAGCGTTTATCGATAGCTCGAGCGCTCCTGAAAGACGCGCCAATTTTGATCTTAGACGAGGCAACCAGCGCCCTTGATAATGAATCAGAGTATTATATTCAGCAAGCGCTTGATAACGTCATGAAAGACCGTACGACGCTGGTTATTGCTCACCGTTTGACGACTATCGAGTCTGCCGACCGTATTGCTGTACTAGATGGCGGTCAAATCGTTGAGCTGGGCACACATGAGGAACTGATACAGCGACAAGGTCATTATGCGCAAATGTATGCCCGAGATTTTGAATAGAGCTATGGATTTAAATAAGATTATTGAATAGTGTCTTAGAATAATTTAACGATTAAGCCGCGCCAAACCAATCAGGTAAGTGACGAATGAGTATTGAGACGACAGTGACGCGTGCATGGCAACGTCAAGCCGCTTGGTTGTGGCTGTTGCTGCCTATTAGCTGGTTATACGGCCTCATTACCCTGATCCGTCGTCATGCTTATAAGACTGGCGTATTATCAAGCTATTGTGCGCCCGTTCCTGTCATGGTCATTGGCAATATTAGCGTTGGGGGCAGTGGCAAGACGCCGTTGATTATTGCGTTGGTTAATCATTTGCAAAAACAAAGGATTTCAGTCGGCGTCATTAGTCGCGGTTATGGTGGCGATACCAGTCAGATGCCAGCGCTGGTTAGTGCCAACAGCTTACCCAATGTGGTAGGAGACGAGCCATGTTTGATCGTCAATATGACAGGGGTAGCAATGGCCGTATGCCCCAATCGCGAGCAAGCCATTACTACCTTGTTGGCAGCGTATCCTGATTTGCAATTGATTATTGCTGATGATGGCTTGCAGCATTATGCACTGCAACGTGATATTGAATGGATTGTGGTAGATGCGGCACGAGGTTTTGGTAACGAGCAATTACTACCTACTGGGTTCTTACGTGAGCCAATGTCACGGCTAAAAGGTGCAAGCGTTATCTATCATGAACGTCCGAAGACCATATCAACCCACAATAAGGGTAATCAGCAACCCGCAAACCGTCTGACCATGCATCTCAAAGCGGATGACATACAGCGCTTATGGCAACCCATATCCTTCAACAGTCAAATAAGAGAGAAAGCGCCTGAAAAGGGTAGCAAGATACATGCCGTGAGCGGTATTGGTTATCCGCAGCGTTTTTTTGATACTTTAGACTTGCTTGGCTTCGATGTTATCGGACACTCTTATCCTGATCATTATGATTTTAGCTTGGCTGAACTGTTACAGTATGGCGATCATCCAATCATTGTCACTACCAAAGACGCAGTAAAAATAAGAGCATTACTGCTAGAGTATACCGCCGAGCAAGCACTGCCCGATGATTATAAAACGCTTGTGAGCAAATTGTGGGTATTGCCAGTAACCGCGGTATTGTCTGATAGTTGCTACCATCATTTACAACAGCAGCTAGATCACGTAGGTATCGATATAAAAAGTGGTCAAAATGAACACGCATTATAATAAATACTGATCGATACTATGGCACAGCAAGCAAGAAAATTTATCCCAGTCCCTTATCATAATGCACAATATTCATTTCATTTAGTATCGATTATATAAAACCATATAAAGGTTGCCATAGGAGCAAACCATGTCGTCTGTCATCACGCCCGCTAAAACTCATATCGTCATTCCTGCGCGATTTAAAAGCGAACGTCTGCCTGGCAAGCCATTACTCACTATCCACGGCAAACCAATGATTCTTTGGGTTGGGGAAAAGGCGCAAGCTGCGCACTTTGCTGATGATATGTGTATTGCCACTGACGATGATCGTATTGCCAAAGTATGTACAGATGCAGGTTTTGACGTGGTAATGACCAGTGCAGATCATGCGTCTGGTACTGATCGTTTGGCAGAGGTTGCGGCGATCAAAGGCTGGCCTGACCATGATATTGTGGTCAATATGCAGGGCGATGAACCGCTTGTACCGCCGTTATTGCTGGAGCAAGTGAAAGCACTTCTTGAGGCAGACAGTGACAGCGTTATGGCCACTTTATGTGAAATTATCGATGATTATGATACTTTTCAGCGTCCGTCTGTAGTGAAGGTGGTCAGCCAGTATGCCAAAGGTAGGCAACGTGCGCTTTACTTTAGCCGTGCCCCCATTCCTTGTGAGCGCGATGTTGTATTGGCCAATAAAAACCTTAAGCAACCGCCAAAAAACGCTTATCGACATTTAGGGTTATATGCTTACCGCGTCAGTCTATTGCAGCAGTTTGTCCATTGGCCGCAAACACCGCTTGAGATGCTTGAGAGCTTAGAGCAATTACGTGTTTTAGAGAATGGCGGACACATTGCAATCACTACGGCTGCTTGTCAGTTACCAGCTGGTGTTGATACAGTGGAGGACTTGGCGCGATTAAACGCGATGAGTGTGGCGGATTTTCAAAATCCTGTACATCAGCATACTAAGCAATCGAGTAACTAAGCAATCGAGCAATGAAGCAATGTGATAGAGCAGGACAGTAGCCATGAATAATACAGTAGAAAACAGCAGCGTTGCAGATAGCATGTACTTTGCGCCATTATTACCATGGCAGCAAGCGTTGTGGTCGCAACTGACGACACGGGTACTATCACAGCAATCTTTGCCTCATGCATTGCTCGCGGCAGGTATGCAGGGTATGGGTAAACGTGCTTTTGTATGGCGGCTGGTCGCTTGGCTGTTATGCCGTGAGCGCGAAAACCATCCAATGGGTGCTTGTGCAGCGTGTGAAAGCTGTCAATGGCTAAGATCAGGTACGCATCCAAGTTTGCAAGTATTGCCAATTGCTCGACTGCCAATCAGCACAGACCATGTTAATGATACAGATAAATCGAGTAGCACCGCAAAAGACAAAAAACCGACCAAATCAACCAGTAATAGTGTACTTAAAATTAAAGTAGATGACATTCGTGCCTTGCAACCCTTTATCTATCAAGGCGGGCAAGGGATGCGTATTTGTGTGTTAGATTATGCTGAGCAAATGACTGTTGCCGCGGCCAATGCGTTACTCAAAACCCTTGAAGAACCGCAAGCACAAGTTCACTTGTTTTTAATCAGTGATGCGCCAGCTCAGCTACTTCCAACCATCAAAAGTCGTGTTCAGCAGCTGGCACTGCAAACGATTGATACGACAGTGGCTATGGACTATGTGACGACTGCACTGGGTCATATCGTCAATCGTGAGGCAGTCGGTTTAGCTGCGATTGAACAGCTGATTCAACTGGCTAATGGCGCACCGCTAGCCGCGATAGCGATGGCGAAAGCACCATGGTACAGTAAGCGTGCTTTATGGCTAACGACTTGGCAGGCGTTACGTAGTGGTAAACGCAGCAGTGTGGCCGCCAGTGACTATTGGCAAAACCAGTTGGATATCGCAGCGTTTATTCAGTTGTCGGAGATGATGCTCCTTGATATGCGCCGTGTCTGTTTAGGGCTTAGCGAACTACAAAACGACATCAATCTATCAGCCATACTAGAAACCTATCAACCAGCTGATAATGGATTGGCGTTATTCGCCAGTAGCTTACAGCAGACCAAAACTGCCCTACAACAAAATGTGCAAGAGAAATTTGCTTATGATAAGCTGATGCAGGAATTGGCATACTTATAAAATAGCATGACACGTTTGCATATGGCTGTTTGCTTACCGTTTGGCGTTTCGTAAGCCCATTGCTTTACAGACCGTTGATAACCCATAAAAACACATTAAATTTAACTAACCAAGGAAGCTGACTATGCCAATGCCAGGACGCGGCGGAATTTTAACCTGCCACATTGAAAACATCGAAACGTTATACGCCAGCTATTTGTCCTTTGTCAGTAATGGGGCAATATTTGTACCCTCTGACCAACCTCAGCAATTAGGTAATGAAGTATTTATTGCCATTACTTTGCCCAATTCTAGCGAGCGTCTGCCTATGAACGGCAAGGTCGTATGGATAAACGCTAAAGCACAGAGCGGTCGCCCAGCAGGTTTTGCTGTGCAAATTGGTACTGATATCGCTGGTCAAAAAATTAAGAACGAGGTCGAGCGTTTATTGGCGGGTAAAATAGATGGCTTGCAATCTACTTATACCATGTAGCATCTGATATGATCTTAAATAAGTAGCGCTATAAAAAAGCAACCCTATATTTTATAAGGTTGCTTTTTTTATAAGCGAAATAAGATTAAGTAGATATCAGCGCACCCTAGTAACGCGGTGGCACATACATATCATCTGGAATGGGTTCGCGGTAGTATTCATCATCACGTTTACGCTCAGGTAGTTCGACCTCTTCACGAGGCACTTCCTTATAAGGAATCTGTTCGAGTAGATGGGCAATACAGTTTAGTCTGGCGCGTTTCTTACTATTCCCTTCAACAACCCACCACGGTGCTTCAGGAATATGAGATCGCTCAAACATGGTTTCTTTTGCTTTGGTATAATCCTCCCAGCGCCGACGCGATTGTAGGTCCATTGGCGAGAGCTTCCATTGTTTGAGGGGATCATGAATACGGCTCATAAAGCGCGAATGTTGCTCATCGTCAGTAATTGAAAACCAATACTTGACCAAACGAATACCTGAACGTACTAGCATACGTTCAAAATCAGGTACTGATTGAAAAAACTCCTCGTACTGCGCATCGGTGCAAAACCCCATGACTCGTTCAACGCCTCCGCGGTTATACCAGCTGCGATCAAATAAGACAATCTCGCCAGCAGCTGGCAGCTGAGCAACATACCGCTGAAAATACCATTGTGACTGCTCGCGTTCAGTAGGTGCAGGTAAGGCAGCCACTCTACAAACGCGCGGGTTTAGGCGTTGAGTAATACGTTTAATCGCGCCGCCTTTGCCAGCAGAGTCACGCCCTTCAAATATCACCACAATGCGTTCACCGCGATCGACCACCCAATCTTGTAACTTTATAAGCTCTCGCTGTAGCCGCACCAATTCTTGAAAATACATACGACGATCAAATTTTTCCTGCTCACTCATCTCATAGCCGTTAAAACGAAAATCACGTATGTAATCATCGACTTCATTTTCAAGCTCTTCATCGTACGTATCGATTAAGTCTTGGTGCATTTTCCGACGCAGTTCATCATCAAGAACTTCTTTTTCGATACGTTCAGAAAGGATGACTTGCTCCATATTGTACTGATCTAAGTGCTCCTTAGTCGTTAAAGCTTGAAAATCAGGTGTTACATAGGGTTTTGTCATAACCAATTCTTCCGAGCCAAAAATGACTTGCCTTATTTTTTTTAATAAAACTTTTGTCTTACGCATAAATATTACCTTTGTTTGGCGTATCGGCTTTTTTAAGAGATTATTATCTAGACCGTTTCTATAATAACAAAGTATAGACAAAAAAAACCACCTTCTAATCTATAGATTAGAAGGTGGTTTAAGATTTAAATGCTACTTATCTAGCGGCTAAAGAACTATTTTTCTAGAATGCAAGTTACGCCTTGACCACCCGCTGCACAGATGGAGATCAGCGCTCGACCTGAGCCTTTTTGATCCAGTAACTTAGCAGCAGTCGCTAAGATACGGCCGCCAGTGGCTGCAAATGGATGGCCAGCAGCCAATGAAGAGCCATTCACGTTCAATTTGCTACGATCGATAGATCCGAGTGGCGCATCAAGACCTAGACGCTCTTCACAAAACTTTTCATCTTCCCAAGCCGCTAGTGTCGATAATACTTGTGAAGCAAACGCTTCATGGATTTCATAAAAATCAAAATCTTGTAATGTCAGACCAGCGCGCTCAAGCATGCGTGGTACAGCATAGGCTGGTGCCATTAGTAGACCTTCTGTCGTACCAGACTTGCCAATGAAGTCAACCGCTGCTGTTTCTTGATGAACAATGTAAGCCAGTGGTTTTAGGCCGTGTTCTTTTGCCCACTCATCAGTACCCAGTAGTACACAAGAAGCACCATCTGTGAGGGGAGTAGAGTTGGCCGCTGTCATCGTTGGATGGGCGTTCTTTTTGCCAAACACGGGCTTTAATTTGCCTAGTTTTTCTAGCGTGGTATCTGGACGCAAATTGTTATCACGAGTCAGACCTTTGTATGGGGTGATTAAGTCATCAAAGAAACCGTCATCATAGGCACGGGCAAGGTTTTGATGACTATTAAAAGCAAGCTCATCTTGTGCCTCACGGCTGATATTCCACTCAAGCGTGGTAATCGCCTGGTGATCGCCCATCGATAGACCTGTACGTGGCTCACCGTTTTGTGGGGAATCAATCAAGTCTTTTGGATTCAGACCCATTAGGGCTTTTAGACGCTGTTTGTTGTCTTTTGCCGCACCAAGCTTGATAAGGACTTTACGCAGGCCATCGCCAACCGCGATAGGAGCGTCAGAGGTGGTGTCGACACCGCCCGTAATGGCTGAGTCGATAATACCGAGTGCAATCTTATTGGCAGAGGCAAAGGTCGCTTGCAAGCCAGTACCACACGCTTGTGAGATATCATAAGTTGGTGTATGTGGATTGAGTGCTGTGTTTAGAGTGGCTTCACGAGTGAGGTTGATGTCGCGGCTTAGTTTCATGACTGCACCAGCCACGACTTCGCCTACGACTTCGCCTTGCAGGTTATAGCGTTCAATCAGGCCATCTAGAGCCGCTGTTAGCATGTCTGTATTGCTGACGTCAGCGTATGAGCCGTTTGAGCGAGCAAATGGGATGCGGTTGCCACCTAAGATAGCCACACGGTTTTGACCTGAGATAACCTTAGTTTTACTAGATTTTTTAGCCGTTGTTGCAGGTTTTTTGCTTGCCACTGTTGTTGCTTTATCTTCGGCTGTGTCTTTTTTGGTGCTGTCTGATTTATTAGGAGACGCCACGTCAGCAGACTTTGAGCTGGTAGGGGCATTCGAGCTAGTAGTGGTATCAATGGCTGCTGTGTCTTTGTCATTATTTTTTGTATCATTGACTTTTATGACAGTGCTTTCAACAACGGGGCTATCAGGATGATTGTTTTTGTTACTCATAATGTTATCCTTAAAAATATAGGTAGAAAAAGAAAGGTAATATTAAAAATGATTGTTAGGTTATCAAAAAAAACATAAGCGAATGCTAGCATTTATTGTGCTGTATAACTGTTTAAGATAAAACGATTTTTACTGTCTTAATGTATATCTTTGGCAAATTATGTGACGCTCGTAAACGGTCAAGAACAAGATTGCTACCCACAGATGCTATCTTATTAAACTAGGTGGTCTTGAATAATGATATTGCATAACCGCATATTTGATAATATATTGTTATCAATAATTACGTTCCCCATAACTTATACGTTTAATATTAGCACAATATGATATTTTCAGGTGCTAGAAAAAGTTGCCCTCTTGTATACTAGCTTGTTTACAGATTGTTATAGACATTAGTGGTTTTTGGACTTGTTTATGATGAAAGTGTATAGTTAAGGCAGTTTTAGCCTCATTTACTTTATATCGATAATTATGATGTTGATACGCCTATGTAATAGGTGCATTTTATTCACTGTTTACTCTTATTTAACCATCAGCTATAGGATTATATTATGTCAGACCGTTATGGTGATTTTGTTCAGTCTTCTATTGGCAAAAAAGTTGCAAAAAATTTAGGCTTGCCTTTGCCAGTCACTCTCGATCGTTTCGAGAGTGGTGAGCGTTTGGTACGTGGTAGTGTGTTGGTTGGTCGTGCTGATGGTGAAGATAAAAGTGTCAGCGAGTCAGTAGCGCGTATCTTGTCAGATGTCCATGCTGAAGTGTTTGTGAATAGTCGTGATGATATCAAAGACGCTCTTGCGGATGCGGGCATAGAAGCAAAAGCCAATACGGGTGGCGATGATAAATTTAAAGTTTTATTGTTTGATGCCAGTAATATCAGTAATGCAGCCCAGCTTAAAGAAATATATGAGTTTTTTCACAGTGTGGCTCGCCGCGTAGAAAAATCAGGCCGAGTCATCATCGTTGGTCGCCCACCAGAGGATATCACGGATATCGAAGCTGCCTTGGCGCAGCGTGCGCTTGAAGGGTTTGTGAAATCAGTTGGTAAAGAGTTTAAGCGCGGCGTGACTGCCCAACTTATCTATGTCGCAGAAGGTGCTGAACAAAATCTAGATTCGACGTTAAGATTTTTTACGTCAGCCCGTTCATCTTATGTCTCAGGTCAAGTCGTTCGTGTGAGCAAAGGAGATTCAGTGGATGTCGATTGGAATCAACCGCTAGGCGGTAAAACTATGCTGGTTACTGGCGCAAGCCGCGGTATCGGTGAAGCAATTGCTCGTGTATTAGCGCGTGAAGGCGCACACGTTATCTGTCTGGATGTACCACAGCAACAGTCTGACCTACAAAAAGTCGCTAGCGAAATCAGTGGCTCTGCTTTAACGGTTGACATCACCAGTGACGACGCGGGCGCCCAAATCGCAGATGCGGCACAAAAACGTGGTGGTCTGGACTCGATTATTCATAATGCGGGTGTGACACGTGATAAAACGCTGGCAAACATGGACGAAAAAAAGTGGGATATGGTAATCGATATCAATTTAGGCAGTATCGCTAAGCTGAACCGTTACTTATTAGATAATGATGTCCTCAAAGAAAATGCCCGTATCGTTTGCGTATCTTCGATCTCAGGTATCGCCGGTAACATGGGTCAAACCAACTATGCGACTTCTAAAGCGGGCGTTATTGGCTTGGTTGATGCTACGGCAAAACAACTAGAAGACAACGCAAAAGGCATGACAATCAACGCAGTCGCACCAGGATTTATCGAAACGCAAATGACAGAAGCCATTCCATTCGCTATTCGTGAAGCGGGTCGCCGTATGAACTCAATGAGTCAAGGCGGTTTACCAGTAGACGTGGCTGAAACCATTGCATGGTTGGCATCACCTGCTTCTGGCGGCTTAAACGGCAATACCGTACGTGTTTGTGGTCAAAGCTTACTTGGTGCATAGCATTCATTAAATACATAGTATTGATCGTTTAGTAGGGGTAGATGTTAATCGCGCTTTTGATAACTTTATGATATAGCGCATTATTTTTAATTTATCTAACATATGCTTACGAAAGAATTGCTGATAAATTGTAATAAAGCTGCCCAAGGGTGGCTTTTTTATGATAAAAACACAGAAACCATACGCCAGATCGTTTTCTGCTGTTATAGTTAGGTCAATATAAGAGTCAGCAGAATTGGTGCAAATTTGTCATAAACTCTGTCTGCGTAAGCACAGCAAGAAAAATTTGTATCAGTCCTGCGTTATAATATCGTATATCACTTTTATTTAGCACCGACTATATAGTCGCTTATGCAATGAATTAAACATAGTACTTACGACATTGCTTATTGCTAGAGCTTAATCCACGTATTCATAGCGCCTCTACATGCACCCAGAAAATTTGTTCAAGCCCCACTTAGGATTTATTTATGTCAGACAAACATTATGATGCGTTGCCAAAAGCGCATACTACCTATGCCAATATCGTAAAAAGTTTACTACCGATCGGTAATAGTGGCAAAATTAGTAAAGATCAATTGCCACAAGCAACTTATTATGTGGATGATTTGCATATCGAGCAGGATAATTTAAACGACTATCGCAAGATCTGTGGTTTTGCTGATAATGGCAAAGTGCCCGTTACTTATTTTTCTGTACTGTCGCAAGCGCTGCAAATGAATATGATGGTCAAAGAGCCGTTCCCGTTTGCTATGTTGGGTTTGGTGCATGTTGAAAATAGCGTCACTCAATACCGTCCTGTTGGTGAGCGCGAAACGGTCGCTATGTCAGTCACTTTTGACAATTTACGTGACCATGCTCAAGGGCAACAGTTTGACTTTGTGACGACGGTCAAATCAGAGAACGAAGTGGTATGGGAGGGGACATCTACTTATCTATCTCGTAGCAAAAAGCCTAGCAGCAGTCAGGACAAAAAAAGTACGCCGCGCCCAGTAACCGTCAAGCCATTGGTCAACGAGAAAGGGGTACATAGTATCTTCGAAGTACCAGAAGATATCGGCCGTCGGTATGCCTTTGTTTCAGGCGATTTTAACCTTATCCATTTGCATCCACTATCTGCTCGCGCATTTGGGTTTCCTAAGGCGATTGCTCACGGTATGTGGTCAAAGGCCAAGTGCCTTGCCATGATGGACGAGCTACCTGACGCATGTACGGTTGACGTGTCATTTAAGCTGCCTATCTTTTTGCCAGCTGAGGTAGAGCTTATCGCTGATCCAGTGGCGCAGCTTGAGAACGCAGAAGACACGTGTGCATTTGGTTTATATAGCTCAAAAAATGACAAGCCGCATCTGGCTGGCGTTGTTAGATTACAGAGCAACAGCAAATAGTATGAGACAACTTTTATCTTAATAGCCATATTTAACGAACATACTTATTATTATGACTTCACATAAAGACGCAACAAGTTTGAAGCTATCTGATAACTCAGTAATGACTGATACTGCCAATGATACTGGTAGCAGTAATAATGCTATCGGCGATAGCGCGCTTGATAATGGCGTGGATCTTGCTGCTGTTATTGACCCATATTTTCGTCCTGATGCCAACACCATAGTATGCGGCGCACTTGACGACACAAAGGTTGTCGCTTTAGCGAAAGCGGGGATTGAACTGGTGATTAATTTACAGCCTGATGACGAGTTGAGCTTTGATGAATCAGCAGCGGTTGAGCGCGCAGGGATGCAGTATGAGCATCTGCCTATCAATGGCGCTGCAGACTTAAAGCAGCTCAAAATTTTGGCGTTTGATAATATATTGCGTCAACATCATGGTAAAAAAATAGCCGTGCACTGTGGATCAGGTAATAGAGTGGGTGCAGCGATTGCACTACGAGCAGGCTGGCTACGTGGTCGTAAGATGGACACGGCTATGGAGCGTGGTCGCAGTCATGGCTTGACCAAGCTTGAAGATGAAGTTTATAAGCGTTTGCTAGTACCACGTTAAAGCATCATCATTACTGAGTAACAAAAAGGCGACCTATAGGTGGCCTTTTTTATGAGCAAATACTCTATTTATATTTATCATATGAACGCTAAGTAGCGTAAGTACCAATAGGTGTTAGGGGCCAGTGTGGTTTACTATACCCAGTTATTTTATAAAGAGGGAGCGGCAAAGTCATGACCGACAATCATAAAAACAACAATCAGAACCAAGATAAGCAAATCAATGAAGCACTTCAGCAACGCTTACAGCAATTATTGATGGATTTACAATTGGATGGTGGGCCAGCAGGTGGTGCTGTGGTTGTTTATCAAGCAGGCAAGTGTATTGCTGAGGTGAGCATCGGCATGGCACGTTCTGATGTGTCGTGGCAACCTGATACGTTGGCAATTAATTTTTCGACGGGTAAAGGCGTATTGGCAACGCTGATTCATGTACTGGTCTCCCAGCAGATGCTCGATTATGATGTGCCTATTGCCAACTATTGGCCTGCATTTGCAGCACAAGACAAAGAAACCATCACTTTGCGTAGCGTCATGTCACATCAAGCCAATTTATTCTCAATTCAGAGTATCGATGTCGATAATGAAATCATACTTGACTGGCATACCATGCTAAACAAAGTTGCTGCAATGCCCATAACGCCACCCGACAATGCCGAATCGTATGATAGTGCTTACAGTGCGTTGATATATGGCTGGGTATTAGGCGGGGTAATAGAGGCAGTGACTGATATGTCGCTGGCCGAAGCATTAAGCCAATACCTAACCACGCCTTTAGGTATTGCGGACAGTTGCTATTTTGGTGTGCCTGATAAAAAAATCGCGAAAGTAGCGACACTGGCCAGAGACTTTGGCGGGTTAGTTGATGACAATCCTGCGCCACTGACGTTACGTAATAGACGCCATAAGCCTACCTTAAAAGTAGACTCTCAAAATACCTTAAACACTTATGCAAATTTGCCCAGCTATTCGTGTTGGCAACAGCACACGTTAGAAAACCAAGCGGCAGCTCACCATGACCAAGATAACGACAAAATCAAGCTATCTGATGATAAGCCGCCTGTACTGGATACCATGCAGATTAACAGCCTATATTTTAACAAAAATCACCTCAATTTAAAGAACTATAAGGCGGCGCTTATTCCCGATAATAAAAATACGCTCGACTATCACGATCGTGCGACGTTACAAGCGGTCATTCCAGCGGCCAATGGTGTTGCTTCAGCGCAGGCATTGGCAACCATTTATGCGATGTTGGCCAATGGCGGCATTTGGGAAGGACAAACGCTCATTGATAATGAAATCGTTAAGCAATTGTCTGTATCACAAGTCGCAGGTTTAGACGCCGTCATGCCAGCAAAAATGTACTGGCGCTTGGGTTATCATAGAGTGTTTCACTTTTGCTCTGATAAGGAGGCTAATACCATGGACTCTGAATGGTCAAGTTTTGGACATATGGGTTATAACGGTTCGGTTGCTTGGTGCGATCCCAAACGTCAGTTGTCATTTGCTTTTATTCACAATTTTGATACCACGATGCTTCATGATATTCGTCAGTTTGCGCTAACAGAAACGGTATTGAGTCTCATAGATGACATATAGTCAGATCAATATAAAAGAGAGACTAGGATAAATTTTTGTAGCCTCTGTCTGCAAAGACGCAGTAAGCAAGAAAATCTATCCCAGTCTCCTTCGTAAACAGCGGCTATTGAACGGAGACCATAGAATGGTGCTTAAGAAAATAATTATCAGGATTTGTTCGGTGTCATTTTAAGCAGTCTTGTCGCGCTGAGGCCATGCATAAATACTGAGATCAAAATAACAATAGAACAAACGATCCACAATTTGAGCGCATCTTCCTCACCGAAAAAGCCTTGATTGAGAGCATAGGATAAGTAATATAACGTGCCAATACCGCGGATACCTAATGCTGATATCGCGTACTTTTCGGTGCGCGGAAGATTCAGTCCTGATAGCGCAATGAAGCCACCGATTGGACGAATGAATAACAAAAAAGCAAAGCTGACGACATAGACGCGCCATGTAAGCTCAACCCCAGATTGTAACCCTTGACCGATAAATATACCAAAAGTGACCAATACTAATGACATCAGCAAGCCTTCTGATTGTTCTGCGAAGTCGTGTAGCTTTTGATGATAAGAGTGTTCATGCTCTGAACGACGAAAGGCAAATGCTGCGATAAATACCGCGATAAAGCCATAACTGTGTACAAATTCTGCTAGCCCATAAGCGACCAATGTGAGAGCAATGACCACATAACCTTGGGAAATAGCAGTATCTCCGCTATATTTCGAAAATATCAGCTTGGCCATGAGTTTACCGACGATAATACCAACCACCAAACCTGCGCCAATTTTCCACAAGACATCGTGGGTAAACCATGACCAAAGCATTTCAGTAGTAAAACGATTGCCTTCGCTAAAAGCTTCTGCCATTTTTATGGCTAAATATACGAATGGAAAAGCCAGCCCATCATTCAATCCTGCTTCTGACGTTAAGGTGAAGCGAGGTGTGTCTTCACGGCCTGTATTGGGCGGGCCTACCTGAATGCTAGATGCCAATACTGGATCTGTTGGTGCCAATGCAGCACCCAGCAAAATTGCTGCTGCGAGACTCAATCCAAAGGCATAATACCCCAATACTGCCATCGAAAAGATACCAATCGGCATGGTAATCAGTAAAAGGCGTGCCGTAGGCCGCCATAATCGCCAAGATAGGGGCGTATCAATCTTTATACCTGCACCAACCAGTGAGACTATCACAACAAACTCAGTAAGCTTTTCGATGACCACGCCATTTTCTATGGGGTCTAAAAAAGTCAGCGTAATCCAAAAGTAGCCTACTATTGCCCCCAACGTCACTTGTAACATGGGCAAGGAGATAGGAGTTCGTTTAAATAGAATAGGAAATAGCGCGCCAAATAAGAAAGCGATGCCGCAGATCAATAAGAATAAATTGTAGTTTTCAATCATAAGTTTTATGCCGGCCACTATATTGGTGAAAGACTGTTTTGTGCTATTAAAGAGCTATAGTTAGGTCAATATAAAATAGAGTCAGCAGGACTGATACAAATTTTTCTTGCTTGCTGTGCCTTCACAGACGAAGGCTACAAAAAATTTGTCTCAGTCCTGCGTCATAATACTGTGTATCCATTTTATTTATGATCGACTATATTTTTTAGAAATAAAAATAATAGTCATCAAGAAGCCTTATCATGACGCAAAGAAAATTCTATTACTGCAAAAAATCGTTATCAAAACGGCCGCTGTGTTGTTTTTGGGTGAAAAAAAGCCTGCATAGTGCAGGCTTCAGATCATTATAGGTTTAGTGTCATTCTACAAGCATATGCTAAAAAATCATGATTGAAATGTTGGGCTTAGCGCTCAACCTGACTGACATCACGTACCGCACCAGTATCAGCGCTGGTGGTCATAGCAGCATACGCACGTAGCGCAGGAGAGACATGACGCTCACGACTGACTGGCTTCCACGCATTGCGGCCACGTGCCTCCATTGCTTCTCGGCGTGCGGCCAACTCTGCGTCGCTCACCTGCATGTTGATGGTACGGTTTGGAATATCAATGTGAATGCTGTCGCCTTCCTCAACCAGACCAATAGCACCACCTTCAGCGGCCTCAGGGCTGGCATGACCGATTGACAAACCTGACGTACCACCAGAGAAACGACCATCCGTGAGTAGTGCGCATTCTTTACCCAGACCTTTTGACTTAAGATAAGTCGTTGGATAAAGCATTTCCTGCATCCCAGGGCCACCTTTTGGTCCTTCAAAACGAATGATGACCACGTCACCCGCGACGATTTCGTCGGCTAAAACGGCAGCGACCGCATCGTCTTGGGATTCAAAAATACGTGCACGACCGGTAAAGGTTAAAATGCTTTCATCAACGCCTGCGGTTTTGACCACACAACCTCGCTCGGCAATATTACCGTAAAGTACGGCAAGGCCACCATCTTTTGAGTAGGCATGCTTGGCACTACGAATACAACCTGACTCACGGTTGACATCGAGATTTGACCATTCTTTTGATTGTGAAAATGCCTCAGTGGTTCGTACACCACCAGGTGCTGCCAAAAAGCGTGCGCGTGCCTCATGATTGTCAGGGTTCATGATGTCCCATTTATCAATCGCTTCTTTCATTGTCTCACTATGAATGGTTGGTACGCCAGTCTTTAGTAATCCGGCACGATCAAGCTCGGCCAATAGTGCAAAGACGCCGCCCGCACGATGCACATCTTCCATATGGTATTTTTGCGAAGCTGGGGCTACTTTTGCAAGGCATGGCACACCGCGGCTTAAACGGTCAATATCGTGCATCTTAAAGTCAATTTCTGCTTCGTTCGCCGCTGCCAGTAAGTGCAAAATAGTATTGGTCGAGCCGCCCATTGCGATATCTAAGGTCATTGCATTTTCAAATGCAGCTTTGCTCGCGATTGAGCGTGGCAGCACAGAGTCATCATCTTGCTCATAGCGACGTTTGGCAAGCGAGACAATGGTGCGTCCAGCTTCTAAAAATAGCTCGCGACGCAGCGAATGGGTAGCGAGTAGCGAGCCGTTGCCTGGTAAGGCCAATCCTAACGCTTCAGTTAAGCAGTTCATTGAGTTGGCAGTAAACATACCAGAGCATGAACCACAAGTTGGGCAGGCTGAGGCTTCAATAGCAGCCACATCCTCATCACTAATGCTGTCATCAGCGGCGTCCATCATTGCATCGACGAGGTCAAGTTTACGAACAGCACTACTGTCATTACTATCAGTGTTGTGGCTCTTACCCACAGTACTGGCTAAAATTTTGCCTGCTTCCATTGGTCCGCCTGAAATAAATACCACTGGAATGTTAAGACGCATCGCGGCCATTAGCATACCTGGAGTGATTTTATCGCAATTGGAGATACACACCAATGCATCAGCGCAATGAGCATTGACCATATATTCGACAGAATCAGCAATTAGGTCACGACTTGGCAATGAGTACAACATGCCACTATGTCCCATGGCAATGCCATCATCGACCGCAATGGTATTAAACTCTTTGGCGACGCCGCCTGCTTTTTCAATTTCGCGTGCGACCAGTTGTCCAAGATCTTTTAGGTGTACATGACCTGGTACAAACTGAGTGAAAGAGTTGGCAATGGCAATGATTGGTTTGCCAAAATCGCCATCAGTCATGCCAGTTGCACGCCATAAGGCACGAGCACCTGCCATATTACGACCGCCAGTGGAGGTTTTTGAGCGATAATCCATGTGATATTCCTTACAAATAGGCGAGGTTGGTAAAAATATACATCCTCAGCTGTGATATTGATAGTGTGCTTTTTATATAGTTTGAGTACTAGTGAATTATACTAATTGATAACCATACCATTAGATATGAGTAACTAAGATAATGGAGGAGAATGGTGGTTTGATCAGAATAAAATAGACAGAAAAAGCGCTATTCAATGCGCTCTAGTATGGCTTTATCAAACCAAGGCAGCTCAGCTTTGTCCGCCTCTAACCTGACAATGACTGCCAACGCATGAGTATTCAATAACTGTTGATAGTCGCTACTGGCATCAATGGTTAGCAGGGATTCAGTCAGCGGTGCTTCAGTGCTGCGGCTTTGTTCATCGATACTTATTAACGTCTGTTTGTCATTTTTATAGAGAACATCGACACGGCCAAAAAACTGCCAGTCTTTAAAAGCGATGGTGATGGCATCTGCCTCGTTTTTGGTATAAATCTGCTGCGTTTCTTTGCCAGTATTGGTCCAGTGCAAACGTACCGCCAATTGTAATGCTTCGCTAAATACGACCAATGAGCCTATTACCTTTACATGCCAAGGGCTGGATAATAATGCTTCCTCAATGCCAATCAGCCGAGCGGCTTGACTGGCTGTCATAGAGGTATTAAATTGGGTTAATAGCGTAGGTGTTAACGGATGCGTTTGTTTAACAGCGTCATCTAAGCTGTCGTAGTGATACAAAAACGGCAGAGGTAAGTCTTGAGTGACCGTCTTTTTGATGATTTTACAGTTGTGTATCTGCCAACTGATGGCTTTATCAGCCAGTGCTTCTGCTAGGATAATGGCATTGGGATCAATTTTCTGAGAGCTGCTTTCAGCTGTTGATTGAGCCAGTTCAGCATTATTAAGCACAGAGGTATTAGGCACATCGCTATCCGCTAAAAATGTCTTATTATTGGGTGCTACATAAGTGTCAGTATTATCTAGGCTATCTAATGTATTGGTCGGCAAGGCAGTCAAATCCATAAAAAGTGTGTCATCAAAGTAGGGCACTAATATAACATTTTAAGCGCCTGACTCGCCAATAAATTAGTGAGCCATACTGCACGCATACGGTTTATGGTTTTTATGACCCAGACTATGCTACCTTGTGCTCAAGTGGTATTTCGTCCACTATAATGAAGACGAATCCACTCTAAAAATTGTTAAATAACTATTAATTAATCAATAAATAACCAAAGGAACAAAAATGACTCAAGCCACTCAACAGACTGTTTATGACGACAACAACATTTTTGCCAAAATGTTAAATGGTGATATCCCTTATCATAAAGTCTATGAAGATGATAAAACGCTAGCTTTTATGGATATCATGCCACAAGCAAAAGGCCACGTACTGGTTATACCTAAGCAAAAAGCCATTGATTTGGCAGGTCTTGAACCTGAGTATGCTGCGGCTGTTTTGATGACTTGCAAAAAAGTGATGCGAGCACAGCGTCAGGTATTTGAGCGTGAAGGCATCATTCAGATGCAGTTAAATGGCGCACAAGCTGGGCAGACGGTTTTTCATTATCATGTGCATCTGATACCATCGAGTATCCATGAGTTAGGTCGTCATGCTGTGACACAAGTAGAGAGCAATCAACTGGCTGATATGGCTAAAAAGCTTGCTACGGCTATCGAAAGTTAATTCCATTGAAGGCTTATTATTAGCCTAATGATCAGCTTTTCCTATAATGAGTCGAAAGGCAGCTTACTAGCTGCCTTTTTTATTGTTTAGTAATATTGATGTAATGTTCGTTAAAGTAATGTTACAAAACTAAGGCTTATCTGGGGTTTAGGGAAAGAGTGTGATAAATATTAGAGCGACTTGAATAAACTCACCGATAATATTATCTTTCATTGTTACTCTTTTGAGGAAATTATTTTTTATGAGTAAATTACCTCGCTCCACCATTTTGCTGCCAGTCTTCGTACCCGCAGCTGCTATTATGCTGTTGCTAGTGATTGGCACCGCTATCAATCCAGAAGCGGCTGGCGAGTTATTTAGTACTGTACTGGCGTTTACCACCGATACTTTCGGTTGGTTTTATATGTTGGCAGTTGCTATATTTTTGATGTTTATTATTGCCTTAGCGTTTTCGCCCTATGGCAGTATCAAGCTTGGCCCTGACCATGCCGAAGCTGAGTATAAATTTCTTGAATGGTTTGCGATGTTGTTTTCTGCAGGTTACGGCATAGCATTACTATTTTATGGGGTGGCAGAGCCGGTATTACATTTTGCCAGTCCGCCGATATCTACACCGCAAACGATTGAAGCGGCAAAAGAAGCCATGCAAATTGCCTATTTTCATTGGGGCTTTCATATTTGGGCGATTTATGGCGTAGTCGGTTTGTCGCTGGCATATTTCTCTTTTCGTCATGGACTTCCGTTGTCCGTACGTTCAACGCTATATCCGCTCATTGGTGATAAAATTTATGGCCCTATCGGACATACGGTCGATGTATTTGCGATTGTGGGTACGATGTTCGGTATCGCCACCAGTCTAGGACTGTCAGTAGCACAAATTAACGCTGGACTAAATTATTTGCTACCAAATATGGTGCCAGTGAGTACGACGGTACAGGTCATCATCATTGCGTTAGTGACAGCAGCGGCTTTAGTATCTGTGTTAGCCGGTATGGATAAGGGCGTAAAGCGGTTGTCCATCTTAAACATGCTATTAGCAACAGCACTGATGTTGTTTGTCTTTATCGTAGGTCCATCGATATTTATTCTGAATGCTTTCATGGAAAATACGGGAAGCTACTTGGGTAATATCGTTGAGCGTACTTTTAGCTTGCAAGCCTATCAATCCAGTGATTGGATCGGTAGTTGGACATTGTTTATCTTTGCATGGACAATTGCATGGGCGCCTTTTGTGGGTCTATTTATTGCCAAAATCAGCCGTGGCCGTACCATTCGTGAGTTTGTGCTTGGTGTGATGCTGGTGCCAACATTCTTTACTTTCTTCTGGTTTGCAGTCTTTGGTGATACCGCTCTCCATATGATTATGGTTGATGGTTATGACTCACTTATTAGCGAAGTGCAAAATAACCAAGCAATCGCTTTGTTTAAATTATTAGAAAACCTACCATTTACTCAGATCGTATCTTCGTTGACAGTTCTGTTAATTATTACCTTCTTTGTAACGTCATCGGATTCAGGGTCATTAGTTATTGATTCGCTGGCGGCAGGTGGACGTAGTGACACACCATGGTGGCAACGTTCATTTTGGGTGATCACTGAAGGCGCAGTTGCTGCGGTTTTACTGATAGCGGGTGGTTTAAGCGCTCTACAGACAGCAGCGATTGTTAGTGCGTTACCGTTTGCGATTATTATATTGATTTCGACATTTGGTATGTGGCGCGCGCTACGGATTGAAGGACATCGCAATCAAAGTTTGGCCAATGACAATCATTTGCCGCCTCATTTACTCAAACTCGACGCATGGCGTGATCGTATCGATTATATGACCAATCAGCCAACGCGCGAGAAAGTCCTGAGTTATATCAAAGGAACAGTCGTAACCTCGATGAATGAAGTGGCAGAGAAGTTTGCAGAAACAGGCTGGCTACCTGATGTCAATTATGATGAAGTCAATAATCGTGCTGTACTGGAATTAAGACGTGGCGATAATGTTGAATTCTGGTATGAGGTTCGTTTATCAGAGCACGATGTGCCTAATTATTATGTGGATGATAAGGCAGGTAGTGTGCCACAAGAGCATCATTATCGTGCTGAGGTTTATCTGCGCCGTGGTGGTCAAACCTATGATTTGTATGGTTATCAATCAGAATCTATCATTAATGACATCATCGACCAGTTCGAAAAATATCTACATTTCTTAAACATGGCACCTGATAGTCTGCCGTGGCGTATGCAAGAGCATGATGAAGATATCACGTTGGAACAGGGTAGTGTGTTTGACAAATAATGGGCTTCATGGTTAAAAATTAGTGTCTATCAGCGCAAGTTATTAATGTGAATAGCTTGCATTATATGTACGATTCCTTAGAATAACGGCTTGTTCCTATCGTGATACAAGCTGTTTTTATGCCTAATAACTCTCCCGTTGTATTCTCGTCTTCACCTGTCGCTGATCATCCATTGTTGCAGCCATTAAACATCGGTGGTCTAACGATTGAGAACCGTCTCATGGTTGCACCCATGGCAGGCGTAACGGACAATCCTTTTCGCCGATTGTGTAAATCGTTCGGTGCTGGTCACGCGGTCAGCGAAATGATTATCGCTGATACGGCGCTGTATGCCCGCAAAAAATCACTTTATCGCGCCAATTTCGATAATGAGATTGCGCCAATTTCTGCGCAAATAGCGGGTGCTGAGCCAGATAAGCTTGCGGAAGCTGCCCGCTACCAGATCGATAATGGCGCCCAAATTATCGATATCAATATGGGTTGTCCTGCCAAAAAAGTCTGTCGTAGGCTGGCAGGTTCTGCATTATTGCAAGACGAAGATTTGGTTGCCCGTTTGTTAGATGCGGCGGTAAATAGCGTAAATGCTCCCGTGACGTTAAAGACACGATTGGGTTTTGAAAATGGTCGAGAGAATATTTTACGCGTCGCAAAGCGAGCAGAGCAAGCAGGTATTGCAGCGATTGCCATTCATGGACGTACGCGTGAGGATATGTATACAGGTGAAGCGCGCTATGAGCTGATACGAGAAGTCAAAGAAAGTATTAGCATCCCAGTCATCGCCAATGGTGATATTGATAGTGCGCAAAAAGCCCAGCGCGTTTATGAATTAACGGGCTGTGATGCGGTGATGATTGGGCGGGCGGCACAAGGACAGCCGTGGATATTTCGTGATATTGGACATTTTTTACGTACGGGCGAAAGTCTGGATGCCCCTAGTGTTAGTGAGATAAAAGATATTGTACTGGCGCATTTACAAGAGCTGTATGATTTTTATGGCGAATATTCTGGCTGCCGTATAGCCCGCAAGCATATTGCGTGGTATACCACTGGCATCCGCAATTCCAATGCTTTTAGGCAGGCGATGTATGGTGAGGAAAGTACGGCTGGACAGTTTCGGGTAGTTGAGGCTTTTTTACACGAGCATGAGTAGTAGGGCTTTATCCAATTGATATGTGTCAATGGCTTAGGAGCGTCATATTTTATCAGCCTGCGGTGTGTTTAACCTTTTTTCAGATGCAGATTTTTTGCTTTGCCATGGAAAACGACCTTCAAGCTCCACTTGCAGCGATAGACTCAAAAAGGTACGTATTAATACAATAAAGCCAAGTACCAGCACATCTTTTAGTGTCGGCTCAGTGACCACTGTTGCCATGATATCAGCGGCAATTAGCACCTCAAGCCCCAGCAAGATAGATTTACCGACCGCTTGTCTGATACTCACATACGTTTCATCAGTAAAGTGACCAAGCGATGAAATGGTTTTATAAAATGCATAAATCAAGCCTAAAACCATAATCATCACTCCAACAAATTCAATGATTTTGGCAATAGAGTCAATATATTGGGTTAAGATTTCTATCAAAGCATATTCTCCTCGTTACCAGTCAGCAAAAAGTATAATAACAAGTACTGTCGCTATTATATGTCTACAAACCTCCAAAATCTTCAAATTAACCACCTGCGTCTGATGTTTTGTTCACTTTACATTCTGTTTTTTGCTATTCTATAAATAAATATTAATTAAAATAGAACAAGTGAAAAGGACTTTTTATGGCTAATCCCTCGAAAAAAACAATAACCAAAACCGTTCAAGATAAAAATATCATCATCACCGGTGCCTCAAGTGGTATTGGTGAACGCACTGCCTTTTTGCTTAGTGAGTGCGGTGCTCATGTTATTTTATTGGCACGTACCGAAGACAAGTTAAAGATGGTCAAAGAAAACATCGAAGCACTTGGTGGCAAAGCCAGTTATTACCCGTGTGACCTCACTGACATGGATGATATTGAGGAAACCAGTAAAAAAATTCTTGAAGATTTTCAGCATATTGATGTATTGGTGAATAATGCGGGTCGATCGATTCGTCGTTCAGTGCATGAGTCAGTCAATCGTTTTCATGACTTTGAGCGTACCATGGATGTTAACTACTTTGGTGCGGTCAAAATCATTCTTGGTTTTCTGCCGACGATGATTGGACGTCGAACTGGTCAAATCGTCAATATTTCCTCAATCGGTGTCTTGGCAAATAGCCCGCGGTTCTCAGCGTATGTCGCATCTAAGTCTGCACTGGACGCCTTTAGTCGTTGTTTAGCGGCTGAAGTCAAAGGTGACAATATTAAAGTAACCAATATTTTTATGCCATTGGTACGTACGCCGATGATTGCGCCTACCAAGCTTTATCGTTATATGCCTGCGCTAATGCCGGATGAAGCCGCGATGATGGTAGCAAAAGCGATTGTTCATAAGCCAAACAGTATTGCCAGTAATATGGGTAAATTTGCCTCGGCCAGCTATTCATTGGTGCCAGCTTTTAATGTGGGTGTTCAGTCGATTGGCTATCGGATTTTTCCGAGTTCGACTGCCGCCCAAACGACGGACAGTAAACCCAACTTCGCTCAGCGTGCCTTCGCCAAAATTCTTCCTGGTGAGCATCATTAAAACAGGGGTTTTATTAGCCTCGAGATAAAACAAAAAAGGATACTGCGGTATCCTTTTTTAATGCCTAAAAAAGTACATTAATGTTTATATAAATGGGTAAAAAATTAGAGTTCTTTGGGCTATTTAATTGTTAGGAATACGAGATTATAAGGTTTTTTGTTTTTAGCGGCTTATTATGATCAAAATCTATTCATCACTATTTAATATAATGTCTGTTATATTAGGCATGTCCTCAATTTAATCGATAATCATTTAAATGGAATAAAAATGGCTAAATTTTGCCAAACTGCGTCAAATAGCTAGGTAATATCTGCGCTATTTTCCTTGTTTGACGGCAATTTATCTCATTTTTATCACCATTTTTGAAATGAGGACACGCCCTAATAAAAGTCATCTTTACAGTTAAAAGAAAAACACTTAGCGGTATATGCGGGCTTAAAAATGAGGTATTTTCACCTTTAACTCGATACTTATTTTCTGTTGCGCTTGCGTCTTGGCCAATACCGTTAATGCCACACCAACGTACTGACTACTAAAAACATCCTTTTCATCGATACCTTTATATTCCTGCTCATTATTAGAAATGACAGATTTGCGCCAAAAGAAGAAAGTAATTATACATATAAATAATTGCATACATAAATTTACATATCAATATAAAATAGGAGTGGGCTACTACACTCCTAAACAATCTAATTAATATTAGGTAATTAACGTAACGTATACACGAGTTTTCAGTATTCCAAAAATTTTAGATTATTTTAGGAGTAAATGCGAATGATTAAGAAAATACAATCTATTTTTAGTAGAAAACCTAAGAGAATGGCTACTGAGGATTTCAGTTCGCCAACATTCATAAACGCTAAAATTTTAGAGGCACATGCAGTCAATTGTGGCTGTGGCTATATAGCAATTCCTACTGGAGAAAAAGGAAATACTTATAAATGTGTCAAATGTAACGAATCGGCTAATGGCCCAAAATATAACTTAGGAAAAAGAGTTATTCACTACGAAGCTTCTTCTAACCCATTACCTAAAAGTCCCAATGAACTACTCAATATGGATTTTTATGATGATGCTGTAGAGCTTTTAAAACATAAAAGATGATAGTAATAAATAGAAAAAATTATTTTGGCAGAGTGAAAAAAGACAACAGAAATCGTAGCGAAAATGGTAAAATAGAAATATTTACCAACTAGATAGGAAGGAGTAAAAAGATTTAGGAGTTAACTGCACCAAGGATAGTGACTACAGTCCAAGCAACCTAGAGCAGCTGCTAAATACAAAAAATTTGCTATAATTTAGATGAGGAATAGGCCAAATCTTCAAATGTCAAAAAGGCCGCAGCTCATCGGTAGACTGTTTTACCTGAAGTATGATAATCCAGTATTTTGGTACTTAACCAAATACCCGCCACAATATCCAAAACAGTCCTAGCATAACTATCGCAATAACGAATAGTCGTTTTAACCAATAAGGCAGTAGCGGTTTTTTGTAGCCTAAGTTGTTAAGCTGACTATCAACTCCCTCTTGCAAGCTTTTGAAACCTCGACTCTGCTTAGTGGTTTTGATACGGTTTTTGATCAGAGGGTCGAGATCATCATCAGACTCTTGTTCTCTATCAAAACTAATAGCGTGGTTAGAGATGCCTTGTTTGCTCGCGATCGTATTGAGTTTCTGCTGCTGTTCCACCTTTAATTTGGTTTCATAGGCATCAATCCGTAGCTTGGCTTCATCCATACTGATATTTTCGTCGGCCGCCAATGTTTTGATGGCCATCACTAAGTTGTTTTTTTCGATCATCATGATGACCGCTTTTGGCAATTTTGTACTGACGGATTTTGAGCTGGGGTCGGGGTTAAACATGATTGTCCTTATGGCGGCATAAATCTATAAATGTCGTAAACTTACGAATATATGGTACAGTTTATTATAACCATTTTACGCACCTAACATCCAAGCAAAAAAATACCGCAATCACGATGACTGCGGTATTTTAATAGCAACTATCTGTATTAGCATAAATGCCAATTATTGATAACTTACAGGTCTTTCCAGCGCTGGATAGACTCTTTAATGACTTCTTTGGCTTCTGCTACGTCACCCCAAGATTCGACCACAGTCGTGCCTGCTTTTTTCAGGTCTTTATAGTGGCTAAAATGGAACTCTAATTGGTTGATAAGCTGCTTTGGCAGATCATCTAAGCTGTTGTAAGCATTGCCTGTATCACGGTCATCAGCAGGTACGACAACAATCTTATCGTCGACTTCACCATCATCAACGAACTTCATCACACCGATGACTTTGGCTTTTAAGAAAATACCCGTCGGTAGCGGTTGCTCAGTCAATAACAATACGTCAAGCTCATCGCCATCTTCGTCAAGGGTTTGCGGGATAAAACCATAGTTACAAGGCTTAGCAAAAATTTGTGGATCAATACGATCAAGCTCAAATACAGCCAATTCGCGATTCCACTCAATTTTATGGCTACTACCAGCTGGTATTTCTACTACTACGTTGATGATGCCGCCATCTACGTCGCCTGCGTCCAAAATTTTGTTAAAATCTGCCATAAAGTGCTCCAATTTGCTTTTGTTTTAGGTGTTTGAATAAGAGAGTTCAGCTAGGGACGTCGCAAGATTATTGCGGCATCCGATTTGTACTGCATGTGATTATAACAAGTTTGGCTTGAGTTTTCTCACAATGCTTAAGTCTAAGCAGGCAAGATATTATGCAAAAACGGACTCAAAGAAATCACTTAGGCGCAATCGATCGCAATTCAATCAGCCCAGCATGCCGTTTGGCAATGTTGTCGATGAGCTTTTGGGTCACTTGTTCATAGCTTATAGAGTGTCGCGTTTGCTGACTATCGATAGGATTACCAATAGGTTTATCTGCATTAGTATTGATATCGTCACTTATATCACGATTCATCGCTACAAAATCCGACAGCCGTAACATTTGCATGCCAGCATAACCGCAGGGATTGATGGCGTTAAACGCTGATAAGTCGCAATCTAAATTAATTGCGATGCCATGGTAACTAAAGCCATGCTTGATCTTGAACCCAAGTGAGGCCATTTTGCCCAGCATAATCGTGTTATCAGTGGAGGCATCAGCAGCATCGGTCTCACCATTACGTTGGTTAGGCATATCAGCATACAAGTAAACGCCCGGCGCATCACGGCGTGCGCGTGCGCTGATGTTGGCATTGTCAGAGGAGGCGGTATCGAGCAAGCACTCATTGATAACATCTTCGATCGCTTGTTCAGCGTGAGAAACCAAATTGCGCACACTCCAGCTCAAGCTGTCCAAATCAAACAACCAGTAGATAACCAATTGCCCATGACCGTGCCAAGTCACCTGACCACCGCGATCGGTTTTGATGATAGGCGTGTTGGTTCGTTGCAAAATATGCTCTTCTTTACCTGCTTGGCCAAGCGTATAGACGTCATTATGATCGACAATCCATAGTTCGTCAGGCGTGCGCAGTCCTTGCTGCTTTTTTAAATCAATACGCGCTAGGGTGCGCGCTAACATTGCATCGAGAGTCGTCACATAGTCAGCCGCTGACAGAGATTTACGGATAAGTGTGTCGTTAAGGGGTTGCGTGGTATTTTGCATGAGAGTAGTAATCTTATTATTGCCGATTTTAAAAACTGGTTATCGATGTAGTGTGTGGCTGTTTTAAAGACAGTCGCACAAAACTATATCTTATCATTACCTCACCTCCAGAAATACGCGTAATGAAGAAAAATTCAAAAACATCTGCTCACACTTTCTTGTTTCATACAGACGCAATAGTTAACGTAATCTACTGTTCATTGAACAATCGATGCGCTACATTAAAGTATAATGAACGGAATCTGATGAATTTTATGGTCAGGGCAAGCTAGCAAAGTGAGCATCTGACTAGAAGTACGCAGTCTTTTCCCCAATGTAGCCTGTGAACACCAACGCATATGACAAGGAAGATCAATGACAGACAATAATCAAACCCTCAATGAGCAAACTTCAAACGCGACGGATCTTGTGCAGCGACAAGCGCTCAAAGTCCTGAGCACAGCCAATACGATTGAGGAGATGCAAGCGCAGTTTTCGCGTTTACAGACACTAAGCCGCACACAACCGATCAATGATTGGGGCACTCGCGAAACCCAATTAGACAATCTAGAAATTATGTTGAGCGATAATCAAGAAAGTTTTGCGAAAGCAATCAGTGCAGACTTTGGCTATCGTAGCGAATCAGAGACCCAGTTCGCCGAGCTGTTCCCCAGCTTTACAGGTATCAGCCATGCCAAGAAACATGGCAAAAAATGGATGAAAGCTCAGCGCGTCTCTATTTCAGCGCTCTATAGGCCCGCTCATAATGAGATTCAGCCACAGCCATTAGGAGTGGTCGGTATTATGGTGCCTTGGAACTATCCGCTGTTTTTGGCGATAGGGCCGATGATTGATGCGCTCACGGCGGGCAATCGAATCATGATTAAAATGAGTGAGGCCGCTCCGCAATTTGCCCAAACGTTTGCTGATGCGATTGCGCGCTATTTTTCACCTGATATGATTTGTGTGGTGCTGGGCGAAGTTGATATCGCTGCTGCTTTTAGTGAGCTGCCTTTTGATCATCTGCTTTATACTGGCTCCACTGCTGTGGGCAAAAAGGTCATGGCTGCTGCCGCACCGAATTTAACGCCAGTGACCCTCGAGCTTGGTGGTAAGTCACCAGTCATTGTATTAGAGGATGCTAATTTAGAGTCCGTGGTCAATCGCGTGATGATGGGCAAAACCTTGAATGCTGGTCAAACCTGTATCGCCCCTGACTATGTGTTGATTCAGCGTCAGTATCATGAGCAATTTATTAATCTAGCAAAAGAGTGGATGGCTAAGCACTATCCCAATATTGAGAAAAACCCAGATTACTCGCGCATCATCAATGGTGAGCAGTTTAAGCGCGTAAAAGGCTATTTGGATGCGTTATCAGGTGAAGAAATACATGAGCTTACCGACGTTAAGGCTAATATAGAAACGCGCCTCATGCCGCCAGTGATTGTGAGTGAGCCTGCTGCTGAGAGTGAGGTGATGCAGGACGAGATTTTTGCGCCGATTTTGCCGCTGATGCATTATGAGACGCTTGATGATGCCATCCAATTTGTGAATTCACGTCCACGGCCATTGGCGCTATATGTCTTTGGTGATAGCCACAGAGGGATAGAAAAGGTACGTAATAATACAGTCTCTGGTGGCCTATGTATTAATGAAGTGATTATGCATGTCGCGCAGCATGATTTACCGTTTGGTGGGGTTGGAGACTCTGGTACGGGTGCTTATCATGGTAAAGCAGGATTTGAGCGTTTAAGCCATATGAAACCTGTCTTTGTACAAACCAAACTCAATGGTATGGGTTTATTGTTGCCTCCCTACGGTGGGCTATTCAAAAAGGCCATGGCACTGTTTTTAAAGTAAACGTTTCTAAAATCAGCGTGTTGAAATAGCCATTTTGAAATAATAACTTTAAAGTAATCATTTTAAAGTCATTATTTTAAAGTAACCGTATTGAATAGGACAGACCATGCGCCAATGGATTGCGTTAAGTTTACTGTGTATGAGTGCGTTGTTACTGCCCATATCGGCTTCTGCCGCTTGCGAATCACCAATCAAATTTGGTGCGCTGACATGGGAGAGCGGTCAGTTCATCTCTGGTGTGCTCAAATACATCGCTGAAGATGGCTATGACTGCACGGTTGAAGAGGTACCGGGGGCAGGGCCTGCACTTGAGACCGCCTTGTCACAGAATGATATCCAAGTTATTGGCGAGCAGTGGGTTGGACGCTCCCCAATCATGGAGCAAGCCATTGAAGCAAATAAGGTAGCAGTCATTGGCGATACGCTCAAAGGCGGTGCAACCCAAGGCTGGTATGTGCCAAGCTATGTACTAGAAGAAAATCCCGGTCTCCGCAGCTATCAAGATCTGCCTAAATATGCTGAGCTATTTAAAGACCCTGAAAACCCGAGCAAATCACGCTTCATGAACTGTCCGTCTGGTTGGACATGTGAGATTTTTAATACGCGTCTACTCAAAAATACAGGTTTGGACAGTATCTTTAACAACGCTCAGCCTGGTACTGGGGCGGCGCTTGATGCCGAGATTGCCTCTGCTTTTGAGCAGCACAAACCGCTATTATTTTATTACTGGCAGCCGACTGGCTTGATGGCGAAATATGACTTTGCGCCATTAGAGTTTCCTGCCCATGACGACGCCTGTTGGCAAGATTTATTACGGGCGGATGGCACATCCGATTGCGTTTCTGGATTTCCTGTATCCCCTTTAGGTATTGCGGTCTCTACGCCATTTATCGATACCAATCCTGAGCTGGCAGAGGTATTCAAAAAAGTCCAGTTCACCTCTGATGCGCTCAATGGTGCTATTTTGGAGATGAGTGAAAATAAACGTAGCGGAGAAGAGCAAGCTTTAGTATTTTTACGGGAAAATCCAAAGGTTTGGCAATCGTGGTTGTCTGAAGAAGCGGCCACCAATCTTGCGGCTAACTTGGGTGTTAGTTTAACAGGCGCTGCTGTCGTTAACACTGGTGTCGTTAATAACAATGCCGCCAATGATAATCCATTTGGTCTGTCATCACGCTTTCCTTCTTGGTCACTTGAGACCCCACTGAATAATACCTTAGCAAGCGTCGTCCGAAATTATGGGGACGTGTTTCGTACGATTAGTACGATGGCACTGACGTATCTATTGCTACCGATTGAGCGTCTATTAACCGTTATTCCTCCATGGTTGATTATTGCGCTGGTGACTGTGTTGGCTTGGTTCGGCGTACGCAAGATTTGGTTTGCGCTGGCATGCGGCGCGGGACTGTTTTTAATTGGGGCGTTTGGACTATGGGGCGCATTGATTGATACCTTGGCACTGCTCATCGTCTCGGTGTTGGTCACAGTGGTGATTGGTATTCCTATTGGCATTGCTATGTCAGGCAGTAAGCTACTGCGCAAGGTTGTAACGCCTATATTGGATGTGATGCAGACCATGCCAAGCTTTGTTTATCTGATACCAGTGTTGATGCTATTTGGTATTGGTAAAGTGCCTGCGCTATTTGCCACCATTATATATGCATTGCCGCCGCTCATTCGTTTGACAACGCTAGGTATCACGCAAGTGAATCACGAGATGGTGGAGGCAGGGCGCTCATTTGGTAGCACACATTTGCAGTTACTCATTTGGATCAAATTACCACAAGCGCTGCCCAGTATTATGGCAGGTGTCAATCAAGCGGTGATGATGTCACTTTCTATGGTGGTATTGGCGTCTATGATCGGAGCGCCGGGTCTTGGCGAGGACGTATTGCAATCGATACAAACGCTCAATATCGGTCAAGGCTTACAAGCAGGGACAGCCATTGTTATCGTGGCGATTATTATTGACCGTATTACGCAAGCATTTGGCCAAGGCAAACGCGCTCGACAAAAAACCATTGACGCTGGCAGACGGCCGATTGATTAGTTGCTTGCTAATTATTAGTAAATAACAGAATTAATGACCAACGTAACGACAACCATGCGCATAAAACCTTGTTCGTAAAACAGTGCCAATAGCGAGAACCACGATGAATCATATCCGCTTAGAGAACATCAGTAAAATCTATAATGCCAGTAGCTCGCAAGCACAGGCTGCATTGGCATTACTAGCAGAAGGTATGGATAGCAGCGAAGTAAAAGAAAAAACGGGCTATTCGGTTGGGCTTTACGATATCAATCTGGCGGTCAAGGCGGGTGAGCTGCATTGTATTATGGGATTATCAGGCTCGGGCAAATCGACATTGATACGTCATATCAATCGATTGATTGACCCAACCAGCGGTAAGATATGGGTCGATACTTCTATCAATGCAAAACCTTCTACTATGGCAAAGATAGCAGAGACTGAAACATCATCGTCGTCTATCAATATATTGGCGCTTGATGACAAAGAGCTGCAACATTATCGTCAGCAAACGGTCAGTATGGTCTTTCAGCATTTTGGCTTAGTACCACATATGACCGTCATACAGAACGTCGCTTATGGTTTGCGTGTGCGCAAAATGGGTGTCAAGGAGCGCCATGACGTTGCTCGACATTGGCTCCATGAAGTTGGGCTGTCAAACTTGGAGCGCAGTTATCCTGATGAGTTGTCAGGTGGTATGCAGCAGCGGGTTGGGTTGGCGCGGGCTTTGGCAACGGACAATCCAATTTTGCTGATGGATGAAGCGTTTTCTGCGCTTGATCCGCTGATTCGAGCCCAATTGCAAGACCAATTATTAGCGTTACAAGAGCGCTTGAATAAAACCATTGTTTTCATTACTCATGATATCGATGAAGCCGTCAAAGTAGGTCAACGCATTAGCATCTTAAATGGTGGACGTTTGGTACAAACAGGCACGCCAAGTGACTTGCGTCACAATCCAGCGGATGACTATGTGGCACAATTTATGAGTGCCAAAACTTAGGGGCTATATATGGTCGAAGCTAAATAAAACAGCTACATTATATTTCAATGTAGAACTGGTATAAATTTTTCTGGCTTCCTGTGCCTTCGCAGACAGAGGCTACGAAAAATTCATTCCAGTCCAGTCCCGCTGACTCGTTTTTATACTAAACTCACTATAGAACTCACAAATAGTCTCTGTCAGCGTCATGGTTGGATTTTATACAGCCCCTAAATATATATTCAAGCATGAGTCGTCATGTTAGCCATTTCTCTATATCGCTACTTTTGCTACGTTGTTAAAAAAGTGTAGCAGCGCACAACTTACTATTAATGTAGGCTCGACCATCGAGGTATACTGTTAAGTCTACCTAATACCAAACTCAAAAAATACGATTAGCTGCGTCAAACTCGTTTAGCCTACTGCCAACTATCATCAAGTATATGATCGCAAGACTTCGTAAAAAGGACATATCATGTCACACAAACAGATTCACAGTAATGACCACAGCAATGTTAATACATTGGCGACAAAATCACGTGCCTCATCGCGCTGGTTTAAAAACGCCCGTGCGTTTGGTATCACGACAGTATTGAGTGCAGGCATATTGGTTGCTTGTGGACAAATGAGCAGTGCGGAAAATGATGCGAGCAGTAGCACCAAATTAGGCAAGCAAAACAGCGGCGTAAACAGCTCACGTGACATGTTGCCATCTGATATGCTGGGGCAAATGCAGGCATTGCCGCAATTGACCAAAGGCTTGGGTGACACGGGGGCCGCAGTAATTGATCCTAATAAACCCACCTTGGTGAAATTTTGGGCAAGCTGGTGTCCGCTTTGTTTGGGAACGCTCGAGGAAACGGAGGAGTGGCGCACCGATCCAAAATTTGCTGATTTGAATGTCGTGACCGTGGTCAGTCCTGGTCATTTGAATGAAAAAGCGGATGGTGAGTTTGGCACTTGGTATGCTGGTGTTCAAGCAGATTATCCACAGTTACCTGTCTTGTCTGATGCGTCAGGCAAGTTGATCAACAAGCTTGGTGTGCAGGTGTATCCAAGCTGGGCGATACTTGATAAAAACGGCAATTTAGTACATTTAGTCAAAGGCAATATATCGGCAGAGCAAGCCTATGCGCTTGCCGAAAATGCCAACAACGATTTTGCTGAGCTAAAAGCGGGCACTGCCAAACCTGCAAACGCGCAAACGTTAGACAGCAACAGCAAGATTGAGACCATCAAGCAAAAAGATGGGGTTTATTATAATGACAAAGGCAAAGCGATTAACACGCGCTCAATTTATCTTGCTGGCGGCTGTTTTTGGGGCGTAGAAGCTTATATGGAGCGGGTCGATGGCGTCGTAGATGCGGTATCAGGCTACGCCAATGGTGATATGGCCAATCCAAGCTATGAGCAAGTGATTCGTGGTTCAGGACATGCTGAAGCTGTCAAAGTCACTTACGATGCGGACAAAACGGATCTGGACACTATCTTAAAATACTACTTCCGCGTGATTGATCCAACCAGCCTAAACAAGCAAGGCAATGATCGCGGAGTACAATACCGCTCAGGTGTCTACTATACTGATAAAGAAGACAAAGCAGTAATTGATGCCGCGCTTAAGCGGGTGCAAAGTCAATATAAGCAAAAAGTCGTCGTTGAAAATGAAGCGCTAGACAATTTTTATTTGGCTGAAATGTATCATCAAGATTATCTGGCAAAAAATCCAAATGGTTATTGCCATATTGACTTAAGCCTTGCCGATGACAAACCTGAAGGCACGACCCGTACCAAGCTTACTCCCGTTAGTACGGTCGCCGAGACACTAGATCCCAAACGATATGCTGGGTTTGATAAAGGTGCTTTGAAGAATACTTTGACCAAAGCACAATATAATATCACTCAAGATGCAGGTACTGAACGTGCCTTCAGCCACGAATATGATAACTTATTTGCTCCCGGTATTTATGTCGATGTCGTCAGTGGTGAGCCGTTATTTTTATCAACCGATAAATATCAATCAGGTTGCGGCTGGCCAAGCTTTACCAAGCCTATTGACATGCAAGTGATTACCCAGCATGAAGACAAAGCATTTAACATGGTGCGTACCGAGATTCGCTCACGGGTTGCTGATTCGCATCTCGGTCACGTATTCCCTGATGGTCCAAAAGATCGTGGCGGCTTGCGTTATTGTATCAACGGTGGCGCTTTGCAGTTTATTCCAGTCGATGTGATGCCGCAGTCAGGCTATGCGCCATTGGTCAAATTGGTCAAAGCGTAATTGCATTGATATATCATTTATCTACTATGAAATAAATGCAGGGCTACTGAGATAAATTTTTCGCAGCATCGAGCTGCGCAGGCACAGCAAGCAAGGAAAATTTGTCTCAGTAGCGGGTGATAGTATTTATCCTAATTTTATTTAAGAGCCACTATAGCAGTAGGTAAAAACAGTTGATGATAAAAAAAGACGTTAAGCATTTTCTTAGCGTCTTTTTTTGGCGTAGATTCTGGCCATATTTTTGTAAAGACTGCGCACAATCGTAGTAGTTTTGCTGCAAGCAATCGTGAACTCTGAAATCAACCGAAAACTTCGTTATACTTAGCGGTTCATTGGGCATTTATGCGTTCTTTAGTCCATTGTCCACATTATGATGTCGCTTTGAGTATTGGGTGACGCTTATTTCTTATTTTAGCTTTTTTAAGGCCATAGTATGACCGTTACCGATGCACCTATCATTACCTCATTACTTGACAATGATTTGTACAAATTTACGATGTTACAAGCCATGTTACATCAGTTTCCGCAGACACATGGTGTTTATCGCTTCCGTTGTCGTAATAATAAAGATGCCATCTATCCACTGTCTGACATCAAAGAACAACTAGAGAAACAATTAGACAGTTTATGTGAATTGCGTTTTTTAGAAGATGAGCTGGAGTATTTGCGCGGGCTACGCTTTATGCGCTCAGACTTTGTGGATTACCTAGAGTTGTTTAAGCTTAAACGCCGTTTTATCACCGTCAGTACCGATGGTCAAGGCCGTCTATTTATCGATATTGAAGGCCCAATGATTCAGGCCATGTTTTTTGAGGTTTTTGTGCTGGCGATTGTCAATGAACTTTATTTTAATGCGTTATCCAATGCCAGAGTGATTGCAGAAGGGCAGCGCAGATTGGATGAAAAAGTAGAGTTGTTACATCACTATGCAGCAGAACAAACGAAAAACGGCCATGATATACCGCCATTTATCGTCGCTGATTTTGGTACTCGCAGACGATTCAGCAAAGCGTGGCAGGCTCATGTGGTTGAGACTTTGCACAAAGCCGAGCCAAAAATCGTCAGTGGGACGTCCAACGTGTATTTGGCAAAAAAGCTGGGTATGACGCCCATAGGCACCATGGCGCATGAGTTTATGCAGGCCTTTCAGGCATTGGATGTGCGTTTACGTGATTCACAAAAAGCGGCGCTTGAAGCGTGGGTACACGAATATCGTGGTGATTTGGGGATTGCACTGACCGATGTTGTGGGGATGGATGCGTTTTTACGGGATTTTGATTTGTATTTTGCCAAGCTTTTTGATGGTCTGCGTCATGATAGTGGCGATCCCTATGTTTGGGGCGACAAGGCCATTGCGCATTACGAAAAATTAAAGATAGACCCCAAGACGAAAATCTTGACCTTTAGCGATGGTTTGGATCTCGAAAAGGCATGGGAGTTGCATCAATACTTCAAAGGCCGCATTAGAACCAGCTTTGGTATTGGCACCAATCTCACCAACGACATGGGCATAACACCGCTTAACATTGTCCTAAAACTGGTTGAGTGCAATGGACAACCAGTCGCCAAACTGTCCGACAGTCCAGGCAAGACCATGATTAATAATGACACGTATCTTGCCTATTTGCGCCAAGTGTTTGAAGTTGATGAGTTTGAATAAAGAGCGCTTAGCTGTCGCTACTTTCTACCTTATTTTCTTCGGAAAATGCGGCATCTAGCGCTTGTTGTACTGCATTGATGCGGGTTTCACAAATGCGATACGCAGCAATGGACTCTTCAACTGTGGTCATTAGATTGTCGATATCAGGCTCGTCTTGCTGCTGTAATTGCTCCGCATTGGTTTTGAGAATGTCGTAAGCCGCCTTAAAGGTTTTTGGGGCGGCTTTTTTACGTTTGCGAGTAGGAGTAGTCATAGTGTGTCCTAAATGTGTTTTAATATTGAAAAAATAAATAGATAAATAATGGCGGCATAATATCGTGTATCTATTTTATTTAGCATCGATCATATCAAGAATACGCGCTTTTGCTTTGCCATCTTTTAAAATGATATGAATGGTCTGCTCAGCATAAAGTTGGGTGCTACTGGTGAGTATCTGTTTGTCTTTTTCATCCGTAAGCATGGTATAGCCTTGCTTGAGCACACGAGAGGGTCTATGTAACAGCACAATATCCCGCAAATGCTCGCTATCCCGCTGAGCCTGTATCAGTTGCTGCTGACTGATTTTCCGAATGGTTTTTTGGTGATTTTCACTATAAGTAGTGGCTATGGATAATTGCTGATAAGCTGCGGCTTGTATTTGGGTCTTTAGCTCAGTAGTTTGCCTCGCGGCTTGCTTTACTTGGCGCTTGGCGCTTTGTTGAATGCTCTGCCATGCATAATCACTGTCTTTTTGTAGTGCGGTTAATTGCCCGATTGTTTGCGACTGTATTTGATTTAACTGGCGCGCAGTTTGTTGCTCAGCCATATTAAGTTGACGCTGGGCAGCTTGTTTGATTTTGGCTTGGTAGAGTAGGGTCTGAGTGACCAATTGAGCTAAATGACTGCTGATGGCGGCGATTACTTTGGACGGGGTGTCAAAGCTGGTGTGTGCAACCTCATCTAAGATAACGTTGTCTCGCTCGTGACCAATACCCACCCAGACAGGAATAGGCTGCTCAGCGACTAAAGCGGCAAGCTCATAATCGTTGAGATAAGCCAAATCACCCACGGCACCACCGCCGCGAATAATCACTAATAAATCAGGCAAACGCTGATACGTATCGTAAAATTGTTGCTGAGCGCTGACGATTGCTTGGCGAATTTCAGCGGGGGCATGATTGCCTTGAAAGGTGGCATTATGGTAGTGAAAGTGACATGCGCCTGCACTCGCTAAGCGATCGGCGTCCGCTTGGAAATCGCCCAAGCCTGCTGCTTTTTCAGGGGCGATAACCAGCACATGCTCGATATCAAACGGGGTAGGTAGCTGCTGATTAAGATATAGCAGTCCTTCGCCTGTCAGACGGTCAACCATTTGTGCATATTGTTTTGCCAAATCGCCTAACGTGTAGCTGGGGTCAATGTCTTCAATGGTCAGCGAAAAACCGTATTGCGCATGAAATCCTGCCGATACTTTGAGTAAAACGGTTAAATCGCGATCAAGTGGCATGCCAGTTGCGCGTTCGAACTTTGCTAACACGCGTGTCGCTTTGAAGCGCCAAAGGTTGCCACGGCAGCTGGCGACTACTTTTCCATCATCGTCTTTTTCTGCCAGTTCAAAATAATAGTGCCCACCTTTGCTCGATAAATTGCGAATCTCCGCCTTTACCCATACGCGGTGGTCAAAAGTTTGTTTGATGACCATGTCAACTGCTGACAAATAATCGCTTAAACGCAGAACCGTATCTTCCAAGTGGTCTTCTTGCTCAGCCAGTTCGGCCTCTAACGTTGCCAAATCCTTGGCAGGCGTTAATACTTTAGCTTTTGTAATATTTGAAAGATTGGGCTTGCGCATAATAGGACACCAACGGTGATTAAAACGTAAAGGCTAATTGTGATTGAACTGATTATGATAAGTAACATTTTTGAGAAGACAGTTTAACCCAAAAGCGTCCATACCAAAAGTAAAGCCAACAAGTCGCGATAGTGTGTCACGCAAACTTATTGGCTATAAGCGATTTTGATCCGTCAGGCAAAATATAAACACATAAAAAATCTACATTCAATAATTTTTAGCCGAGGTCAACTTAGTCTTTATAGAATTTAAGGACATTACTGACAGCGAAAGTTAATATTGTATTCATAATCGTCGCTACGTGATAAGTCAGGCGAGCCAGTACCAAAGATTGAGCCAACGACCGCGCCCACTTGACCCACCATACGGCCAGTGCGTTCATCTAAAATACCATTGTATTTTACAGTGTCATTGACGATAATCACTTGTTTGCTACGGCAGGTTTTTTGTGCACTGTCTAGCGCATTTTGTTGTGCTTTGACTTTGGTTTCTGCGATGCCAGTGGTCTCATAAGTAGCATTGGCGCGCTGGATAACAGGCGATGAAGGCGTACTTTGGCAAGCACTCAATGCAAGAGCGGCCACCAAAGTGGCGGTTAAGGTTGCGGTTTTATTAAACGTATTCATAGATAATTCCTAGTAATGGCAAATGGAGCATAAGCGTTGAGTCAAGGTTCAATCAGTATGAACAGAATCTAACCCATTCGCCACTCAAGTGTCTAGGCGGTTATTGTGTTATATATTGCCACACCCTTGCAGGTTAATATGGCATATTGACACAGCAAATCACTTGAAATATAAACCATATCTAGGATAATTGACGTATTCATTCTCAATCAGTAAGTGATTT
Source organism: Psychrobacter aquaticus CMS 56 (assembly GCF_000471625.1). Taxonomy (GTDB): domain Bacteria; phylum Pseudomonadota; class Gammaproteobacteria; order Pseudomonadales; family Moraxellaceae; genus Psychrobacter; species Psychrobacter aquaticus. Next base: position 141,106 of record NZ_AUSW01000034.1, on the reverse strand, counting down.
TATGCAATTGATTCCTGCGCCTGCTGGCGTGCTCGAAGTCGACGCACTATGGCAACAAGACAATCCTAACGATCCAAGTACCGATACAGTGGCACTGCTTTGTCATCCCAACCCGTTGTTTGACGGTACGATGAACAACAAAGTGGTGACTACCATGTATCGTTTCGCCCGTGATAACGGTATGCATGTGGTACGTTTTAACTTTCGCGGTGTGGGTCAGTCAACGGGCGAACATGATTATGCGGAAGGTGAAGTCGTGGATGCAATGACCGTGTTACAATGGATTGCTGAACAAACCACGGCACGCAAACTATGGCTTGGCGGTTTTTCTTTTGGCGGATATGTGACCGCGCGCGTTGCTGAACAAGTGCTGGAAGCCTCTCATGTGTGGGGATTGGGCGATTTTGAAATTGCTAAAATAGCCCTTATTGCGCCGTCTGTCGAAAAAAACGACGGCAGCGATTTAACCCTGCCAGCTGATAGAACTTTTGAGATTTATGGCAATGCGGATGAGGTTATTGATCCTGACAATATGCAGGCGTTCGCTGACAGATTAGGCATTGCCGTCAGTGTCGTGGATGGCGCTGGTCACTTTTTTCACGGCCGCTTGTCTGAGCTGAAGGGTTTGTTGGAAAAACACAGTTTTGATAACGAGCGGTAGGTTTACCTATTAGTAGTGTTATTGTTAGAGCATAGCACAGCAGTTTTATTCAATAATGGCTTTTAATAGCGTTGTATCGATGTCATAAAGCAGCGTTAACCAATTATTTTAATATCCATTTTATCTAACGACGAGTCTTATTATGAGTCTATCTCCATTGCAACGTTACGAGCAAGCCGTCAGTACAGACGATTTTACTCGAGATGAGCAGCAATTCAAGGCCATGAGTTATCTTGATGAGATTTATCATCAGCTCATCAACAGTGCGGAACAAAAAAAGGGCTTCTTTAGTTTTCTAAAGTCTAAGCCTGCCGCACCGAAAGGTCTATATATGTGGGGCGGTGTCGGCCGCGGTAAAACATGGATGATGGATATGTTTTACGAGTCTTTGACTATTGACCGTAAGATGCGTCTGCATTTTCATCACTTCATGCAGCGTGTACATCAAGAGCTACATAAGCTACAAGGCGAGAGTGATCCTTTAGAGAAAGTCGCTGATATTATCTATGAAGAAGCCGTTATTATCTGTTTTGATGAGTTCTTTGTCTCTAATGTTTCGGACGCCATGATTTTAGGCGATTTGTTTACCATGCTTTTTAATCGCGGTATTACGTTGGTTGCCACATCAAACATTGAGCCGTCAGGACTTTATAAAGATGGTCTACATCGTAATCGCTTTTTGCCAGCCATTGCAGAAGTTGAGCGCCATACGACGGTGATGAATATTGATTCTGGCATTGACTATCGTTTGCGGGTTTTGCAGCAAGCCGAATTGTATGAGTCGCCCATGACCAAAGCCAACCATCATTGGTTAGCCAACCGTTTTGCCAGCTTATCTAACAATCAAAAAATCAGTAATGAGCCTATTACTATTAATGGCCGTGAAGTCAAAATTAATGCTCGTACTGAAGATATCTTGTTCTGTGATTTTCGTCATTTATGTATGGAGCCACGTTCTGCCTCTGATTTTATTGAAATTGCCAAAAAGTTCAACACCGTACTGGTCAATTCAGTGCCAGCATTAGATGATGATCTGCGTGATCCGACGCGTCGTTTTATTTACCTTGTTGATGAGTTTTATGATCGCCGTGTAAAGCTGCTAGTCCGAGCAGAGCAATCGATTTTGGATTTGTATCAAGGAGAAAAGTTGGCGTTTGAGATTGAGCGTACACGTTCGCGCTTGTTAGAGATGCAATCAGAAGATTATTTACGAATGGCGCATCGCGTTGAAGACGCGGCATAATGTCACGTCTTCATGTTATTGAATATCAATCATAATTCAAGTATAAAAGAACGCGTTTTTGAGTGAAGAACAGCAACAGATAATAATAAATAGGGAATGATAATGCTTTCATCTGATATAAACGATCAAGAGAAAAGTGACGAAAAAATAACTGCCAAAGTGCTGATTGAATGGATCAATTCAAGACGCAGTATGGGGAACTTGGATGCACCAGCGCCGACTCGTGCCCAAATCGAAGTGGCCATTGAGTGTGCAGCAACAGCACCCGATCACAAAAAACTGCGTCCATGGCGCTTTATAGTCACAGAAGGTGAGTCGCGTCATGAGTTGGGCCATGCTTTGGTTAAAGCCGCCCAAGAAAAAGCGACGCAAGAGGGCGAAGTATTGTCCGAAAAAGACATCAAAAAAACCCAAACCATGCCGTTACGTGCGCCCCTCATCATCACGGTTGTCACTAAGATACAAGTACACAAAAAAGTCCCGCCTTTTGAGCAAATGCTCAGCGCTGGTGCTGCTGTACAAAACCTCATTCTGGCGTTAAAAGCGCAAGGATTTAGTACGGTATGGCGGACGGGGCTGCTATGTAATGAACCTGCTGTAAAAGCGTATTTTGATGTCGGCCCAGATGATTATGTGACGGCTTTTGTTTATACTGGCACAGCTCCCAAAGAGGAACCTACACGTAAGCCAATGGATATCGAGCCGTTAGTACGATTTGAGTCATAGTATTAATGAGTCACAGTATATGTGATCGCTGTCTATCGTTATCATTAGGTCGACATAAACAAGACTCAATTTATTTGCTCTCTACTATAGGTGAATATAAAAGCGAGTCTTAAAACTCAATGATGATACATATTATTAATAATAAGTCAGTCAACACGGATAAAAGAACATGACCAGCTCTAATAATAGTAATAAAGATATTGGTAACGACAATAGTGACATGGACAATACTACGCCTGAGAAGCAAAACAGTCTGCTGGCAGGTATCATCGAACGTGCTAGCAAATCAGGTATCGGCCGCAAGAAACTCAATCCTAGCGCGGTAGAGTCAGCAGTGGCAAAAAACATGGCAGATATACATAATAGCCCGACTAAGCTGCGTTTGGCATTTTTAGGGGGCGGTAGTTTTGGTACTGCTATGGCAAACTTAGCGGCACGTAATGGCTGTGACACCACGCTATGGGTACGGAACAAACGTGCGGTTAAGGCCATGGCAAAAACCCAGACCAATAAAAAATATCTGCCAAGTTATAAGCTAGATGATCGTTTGAAGTACAGTCATGATTTGGCGATGGCAGTGAAAGACAAAGACATTATTTTTATCGCGGTACCGGGTTTGGCTTTTCGCGAAACCTTAAAAAGCATCGCGCCTTTTATCAGTGGTCAGTCTATCGTGTCATTGACCAAAGGAATGGAAAAAGATACGTTTGCTTTGATGAGTGACATCATTAAGGATGAATTGCCAGAAGTAAATTTTGGGGTAATGTCAGGGCCAAACCTTGCTATCGAAATTATGAAAAACATGCCATCGGCTACTGTTATCGCTAGTGATTCTGAGCCACTGCGTCATGCAGTGCAAGCCGCGCTGCACAGTGCTTTTTTTCGCGTATTTGCGAGCGATGATGTTAAGGGCGTGGAGCTTGGCGGCGCGCTCAAAAATATTTACGCAATTGCGATGGGCATGGCCGCCGCCTATGATGTGGGCGAAAACACCAAAGCGATGATATTGACGTGTGCCTTGGCAGAGATGAGTCGTTTTGGGGTAGAAGCTGGTGCAAATCCGTTGACCTTTTTGGGGCTTTCTGGTGTCGGGGATTTATACGCAACCTGTAGCTCAGAATTGAGTCGCAACTATCGTATCGGCAACATGCTCGGCCGTGGTATGAATATCGATGCAGCCGTGAAAAAGCTTGGTCAGACGGCTGAAGGGGTCAATACTATTCAGCAAGTACACGAAAAAGCCACCAAAGATGGCATCTATATGCCCATTACTCATGCACTTTATGCGGTCATTTACGAAGACAAAGCTGCATTAGGCGTTGCGTTACATCTGATGGAAGCTGGCTTTCGCAGTGACGTTGAGTTCGTAATGGCTCATGATCATAGTAATGCGACGCTGACTGCCCAGATGAAGTCATCAAACAGCCACACTGAAGATGAAAAAGACGATACAGACAGTAAATAACATGACGTTTATGACAGCAGCGCTCAAGCTATTATTAAGGTATTAATGACATGCGGCGCTGCTAAATATAGTGCGCCAAAACATATGACAAGGAAGGTTATGAAAATTATACTAGTACGTCATGGTCAAGCAGAAGATGAGACGCGTCCAGATAGCGCGCGTCAATTGACAGACTTTGGACAACAGCAAGCCGCACAAACCGCAGAATATGTGACGACTCGCTATCATCTAGATCGTTTTGTTGTGAGTCCTTATGATCGGGCGCAGCAAACATTAGCAGAATTTCAATTGCGAGCGCCGCAAGTACCCTCAATGGTACAGGACAATATCACGCCTTCTGACGATGCTCATAAGGCTCTAGTAGACATTGCTAAGATAGAAGCAGAGTGTCTCGTGGTGGTATGTCATATGTCTATCGTTGCCAATATTGCTGGGTTGCTAACGGGTGAGTATCCTGAGTCTTTCTCTTTAGCGGAAGCACGGGTATTTGAGATGGATTTTGTGATGAGCGGTATGGCCAGTGAGGTTGATCGTTTCGTTCCCGATCAACCGTACTAAGAATAATTGCATTTCTGTAATCAATCCACTATAAGCTGAATACAGCCCCTATATAACTGCTTCAATGATTAAGGACACGCTTAGTGTTACATGTTTGGTTACGAGCGCAGCATAGCCCACTAGCGGTCTGGCATGAAGATGTGCAACAATGGCAATCGGTCGATGGTTGGCAACAGCTGCAAGCTATCTATGGCAGCTTTAAGACCAATGCACGAAAGACATTGTGTCTGTATTTTCCTTCAACCCATGTATTACAAGTTGATACTGCGCTGAATACAGCTCAGCTTAAGCAGCTAGGTAATAGTGGCAAGCAGTATCTGTTTGAAGAAACCTCGTTGACACCAGTTGAGCAGTTGTCCATTCGCCAAGTCAGTTATGCGGATAATCATTATCTGTATGCACTGGCGCAAAGCGATATCGAATCATGGCAGCAAAGCGCCACACTGGCTGGCATGAGTATAGCGGCATTGCTTCCTGATTTTTTATTGTTGCCAATACCAATCGAGCCTGCAAGCCAGCAAGTCACGCTCTACCAAGATACCCAAACCATGCTACTGCGTCAGTCATTACATCACGGCATGGCTGTTAGCTATTTGCCATTGGTTTTTGAGCGTTTTCCGCAGTTAAGTGAAGTAAATGTACTGCCCTCTATTGAAACCTCTGATCACTCCTTCCTTCAATCTGCTAGCGATAATGTGAGTGAAATTGTCACATCTGATGATAGTAGTGATCTACAAAAACCATCAGTCACCGCTGACTTTTTAGTGCAAACAGAACGGCTTATCACTGAGCATCAGCTGCTATTCACCAATCTATCTGTGGCGCCAAAGCCTGTTGACAATCCTGAACGTCATGCGCTTAATTTCTTTATTAAATCTACAGATTCACAATTGTCTCCGTATTTACGGGTGGCAATGATGGTCGCCTTGTCAGCGTTGGTACTACAGATGGCAACCGATGGCGTGCAATGGTATCAGTACAAGGAAGCGACAGCGGCGACTAAGACAGAGATTGCTAGGCAGTATCAATCTTGGTTTGCGGATGAACCACTGAGCGCACGGACAAAATTGCAAGTACAGCTGCAACCCAAGCTGCGTAGTGACAGCCAAGCTCCAGCCGCGCATATGGCTGCTTTGGCACGTATATCACCTTTAATCAAACAATCGTCGTTGCGTGCGCAGACGCTTGTAATGCAGCCGTCGACACTTAGTTTTACTTTGATTGCGCCTGACCGTGGTAGTCTGGATCAATTTACGAGTACGCTCACTGCCCAAGGTTTAAATGCCAAGCTTGCGCAAGTAAACAGTAATGAGCAAGGGCAGTTTAGTGGTCAAATCACAGTGAATGTCGTAGAAAATAATGATACCCAAACGAATATAGCGACATCATAAGCTACTGGCCATATAAATGACGGCAATAAAGGTGAGAAAATGAAACGATTAAAGCGCCGCGCAAAACGTACTGTCGTACTCTCTGATAATAGGGTCGGTATGGATAGCAATGTCTTATCAGAGCGCATGAACCGTTACCAAAATACTCTATCGTCGCGCTGGCAAGCCCTGTCACCACGCGATCAATTGGCATTAGCTATCCTGTCTGCATTTTTGCTCTTGTTTGTTGGGGGCTACGGTGGTTACAGTCTGCATCAAGCTGCAAACAGCAGCAAAAGCGACTATCAGGAGCAGGTGGCTGATTATTTTTGGTTACGGGCACAAGCGGGTAATATCGATAGCAATGCGATGAATGCTGCCAGCACAGTGGATGGTGAGGCAGCAATGCCACCTGCCAATACGATTAGTACACTGTTGAGCAATTCAGGTATTGCAAACGCCCAAGTGGTGGCAGCTGGCGATGCGGTGCAATTGAGCTTTAATCACGCCAGTCAAGCAGTGGTCAGTGCAGCACTTGGCAAGCTTGAACAACAAGGCTGGCAATTCACGCAGCTATCGATGCAGCAAGACCTCACCAATAAATCTATTCAAGTGCAAGCAACCGTTACTTCATAAAAATATATTTTGTTAGAGTTAATTTAATAATATTTATTTAAAACGCTTTCTAAATCAGTAATTTGAAGTCATTCTTATTGAAAAACTGCATGTCTGGCACAATCAAACAGGTATTAGTTACTATCAGACATGGATATTTACGATGAACTATTCTCCTGAGCACAAAGTTGATGAACCAACGCCTCGGCCAACTAAGACGGCTGACAGTAATCACCGTAATTCCGTTGGTACAATGTCTGATCATGAGGTTGCCCAAAGGGGACAGCACAATATGATGAGCGATACTAAACGCCGCTCTTTAATCACGTACAATCACATTACTTACTTTTTGTATGTGATCAGCTATTTTACGGCTGGTCTACTATGGATCGTCCCGATTGTGATGAACTATGCGAAGCGCCGTGATGCCGATGGCTCATGGCTGGCCACGCATTTCGATTGGCAGATTAAGACCTTTTGGTACAGTATTGTGTGGTTCTTTTTAGGTATTATTATCATCACCTTTGCGTTAGGTGGGTTTGGCGTAAGTATGTTAGCGGATAGCGGTAGCATTGCCCTTGGGTCAGTGCTATTGGCTGGATTCGGTCTTCTCATTATGACGTTTACCTTTATTTGGCATCTTTACCGCATTGTTCGTGGTTGGATAGCCCTGACTGATGGTCGTCCTGTGCCTTAATCTCTTCTAGCTAATGGTTGGGTATTGCAAACTTCGCCCAACCTATGTGCTACTTAATTCGGCTTATAGTGACAACTAGCCTATTGATAAATTTTGACGTCCTTCGTTCAACTCTGTAGCATCTTTTTCTAAATAGCCAGTCAATGCCAGTTTATACATGCTGACTACTGTTTTAATGTGGAAATTTACCGCATGAAACTTTGCTCTTATTTCTGTTAAGCTGATATAATCGCAGCGCTTGATTTTATTCGTACTTCTCATTCACTATTTCTTTCGAGCAGGGTCTGTCATTCCTATGTCTTATGCCTTACTTCGCCCTTTTTTGTTTAATATGGATCCTGAACACGCCCACGAAATGACTTTGTCTTTATTGGATAAAGCTCATAAAGCGCGTGTTTTGGGTTTGGTATACGGTCAGTCGATGCAGCCAACAGACTGTATGGGATTGCAGTTTGCTAATCCAGTCGGCTTAGCCGCAGGATTGGATAAAAATGGTGATTATATCGATGCGCTCGCTGAGCTGGGCTTTGGTTTCATAGAAGTGGGTACGGTTACCCCAAGGCCACAAATAGGCAATGAAAAGCCAAGGTTATTTAGAATTAAACAAGCGGATGCCATTATTAACCGTATGGGCTTTAATAACCAAGGTATTGACTATCTAATCGACAATGTCAAACGCTGCAAATACAAAGGCAATATCGGTATTAATATTGGCAAAAATGCCGACACACCTGTAGAGCAGGCCGCTGATGATTATGTCTATTGCCTAGAGCGTGCCTATCCACATGCTTCGTATATTACCGTCAATATCTCATCTCCAAATACCAAAAACTTACGTGATCTGCAAAGTGGGGAAGCACTCACTCAGCTGTTGGATACGATTAAAAACCGCCACAGTCAGTTGGCGACCGAATATGGTTTTTATGTACCATTGGTACTCAAAGTAGCGCCTGACTTAGAGCCGCTGCAAGTAGATTATATCTCACAGCAGCTACTAGATTTTGAGATTGATGGTTTGATTGCGACTAATACAACGTTGAGCCGTGTGGGTGTTGAAGATTTGCATGATGGGAACCAAACGGGTGGTCTATCAGGTCGTCCAGTGAGCCACATTAGCACTCAGATTTTACAACAATTCTCCGATCAGCTGGATGGTAAAGTAGCGTTGATTGGGGTAGGTGGTATTGATAGTGGCGTCAAGGCCGTTAAGAAGATTGAAGCGGGGGCGGATATGGTGCAGCTTTATACTGGTCTTATCTATCGAGGGCCTGGGCTGGTACAGTCTTGTATTCAGGCAATCGGCGGTTATTACGATGCGATGGAGCTCTAGCCAACCGATCAACTGCTGGTATCTCAGTAAAACCGCTCGAGACCGAGTAAGCAATGCTTGGTGATAAATGGAATCATTACAAATCAACCTTACTATAAAAACCTAAGTAAACATCCGATAAGAATGAATAGGGTATGAGGCATAAAACATGAGTGGTCTGGATATCGTGATTGCTGTTGTTGTCTTGATTGGCTTATGGCGAGGCTTTCAATTAGGACTGGTGAAAACTGCAGTTGGCTTGGTTGGTTGGTTGATCGCTTTGATCGCTGCTACTCGGCTAGCAGGCTCTGTATCGCCTCAATTATCAGGCATTGTACAAAATCCTGTTTTGCAAATGGCAATGGCATTTTTATTAGTGGTGATTGTTATATTGGCCGTTATGCATTTGGTTGCTTTTGTGTTTTCAGGGGTGCTCAAAACCCTTCGTTTAGGTATTGTGGACAAGATGGCAGGCGGTGTACTAGGAGCTGCCAAAAATGTACTGATGGTATTGGTTGTGCTTAGTGTCAGTGCACCGTTGTTGGTACAAATGCCGCAATGGCAAACTTCAGTGCTTGCACCTGAGCTGATGCCTTATGCGCCAATGGGTAAAGAGCTAGTCTCAGACGTCATGGGTATGGCTTGGGATCAAGTCAATCAATCATAAGTGTTTATACTTGCAATTTTAACATGATGTTTTTTATCATTTTTGTTTTATTAGTATCAACTGTATCCTTGATAAAAATTTATAGGACAGCAGTTAGGGTTTATAGATGACGATGGATAAATGATTGATTTGTAGATAATTAACAAAGCAACTATTCATTTATTTTCTAATTAACATCATCAAGTGGGCGGTTGAGTGGCAGCCAGTACTTCGAATGGTACTGTCAGAAATTTTGCCGTTATTGTATTACAAATATATGAGTCAAAATAGGATATAACTATGTGTGGAGTCATTGGGGTTGCAGCTCATGAGCCAGTCAATCAGATTCTTTATGACGGCTTAACGATGTTACAGCATCGTGGGCAGGATGCAGCGGGTATTGTCACTTTGCAAGATGGGCGACTCTATCTACGTAAAGAAAATGGCATGGTACGTGATGTTTTTATGAATCGCCACATGATGAAATTGGTCGGTAAGTTCGGTATCGGGCATGTGCGTTATCCAACAGCTGGTACCTCTAGCAGTGCTGAAGCTCAGCCTTTTTATGTAAACTCGCCTTATGGTATTACGCTTGCGCACAATGGTAATTTAACCAACGCTGAAAGTTTGGCCAAGTCATTATACATCGAAGATCGTCGCCATCTAAATACAGATTCAGACTCCGAAGTACTATTAAATGTACTTGCGCACGAAATGCAAAATTTGGACAAAACCCATCCAACGGCCGCTGATATTTTTGAAGCAGTAACGGCTGTTTATGGCCGCTGTGAAGGCGCTTATGGTGTGGTGGCTTTGATTACTGGTCATGGGTTACTTGCTTTTCGGGATCCGAACGGTATTCGTCCGCTTATTTTTGGTAAGCGTATGGCAGAAAATGGTGGCACCGAATATATGGTTGCCTCAGAGTCAGTGGCGTTGACAGGATCAGGTTTTAGCATCATCCGTGATGTCAAACCAGGGGAAGCTATTTTTATTGATTTGGATCACAAGCTACACACTCATCAGTGCGTAGAGCAGAAAGAATACACTCCTTGTATCTTCGAATATGTGTATTTTGCCCGTCCAGATTCAATTATGGACAATATCTCAGTTTACAAATCACGCTTACGTATGGGTGAAAAACTGGCAGACAAAATTCTTGCTGAATGGGGCGAGGATCATGATATCGATGTGGTTATTCCTATTCCGGATACCTCGCGTACGTCAGCGATGGAATTGGCGCTTAAGATGAATGTCAAATACCGTGAAGGGTTTATGAAGAACCGCTACATCGGTCGTACGTTCATTATGCCCGGTCAGCAACAACGCAAAAAGTCAGTTCGTCAAAAGCTCAGCGCCGTACCATTAGAGTTCAAAGGTAAAAACGTGCTGTTGGTTGACGATTCTATCGTTCGTGGTACGACGTGTCATGAAATTATTCAAATGGCGCGAGACGCTGGTGCGAATAAGGTATTTTTTGCTAGTGCTTCACCACCGGTAAAATATCCCAATGTTTATGGCATCGATATGCCCGTACGTAGTGAGCTGATTGCCTCAGGACACACGGTAGAGGAAGTGCGTGACATTATCGGAGCTGATCGATTGATTTTCCAAGATTTAGATGACTTAATTGACGCCGTAAAAGATACCAAACACAGTAAAGTCGCAGGTTTCGATTGTGCGGTATTTAATGGTTGTTATATTACTGGTCAGATCAATGAAGCGTACCTTGAGCATTTGCAAGAGCAGCGTAATGACACTGCCAAGACTGGTAAAAAAGGCGTGCAGATCGTTGCTGATACGCCAGTCGATATGACGGGTGTTGAAGAGATGTAAAAGTCGGAAAATCAAAAATAGCTCAGAAAGTAAAAAAGGCTGAATTCTTGCGAGAGTTCAGCCTTTTTTTATGCTCAAAGTAGGGTTGTTTTCTTGTTTTCTTGTTTTCTTGTTTTTAGCGTATTTCGTGATTATCTTTAGCTGATATCATTCATTTGCACTATTGGCCTAAGAGGCTCGCAAACACCCACAATAAACCATTAATTGCTGCAATACCGACAACCATACTGACCAAAAGCTGACGGCTGATATGATAAGTAAACAACACCAAAACCAGCGCGCCAATTTGTGCCATCAGTAAATGCAACTCTGGGCTACTCATGCTGGCAGTCGCTGACAGATTCTGATAAGAAAGGCTGGTCAAAATAAGTAATACCATGACCGATAGCGGTAAGCTCTCGTTCAATCGATGTAGCCAAGGCGTGTCCAAAAGCTTCTTAGGTATTAACGCTGGAAGGGCACGAGTGACAAAAGTAACAGCGGCCATCGCAAAGGTTGCAAAAATAAGATAACTACTGCTCATGGTTTCCTCCTGTTAGACTGCGTTGTGTCCAAATACCCCGTGCTAAAATCAGCAGCATACAGATAGTAATGGCCACTAATAATAACCAATTGCTAGTAAATAAAGAGGCTGCGACTAAAGAAACCACAGCAATACCGATTGAAAAATAACGTTTGATGCTTTGAAATTGCTCATAAGCTAGAATTGCAAACAGACAAACCAAAGCGAAGTCCAAATGTGGCACCATATCGCTCAGCGCGCTACCGATTAATACCCCAATGGCACTTGCTAGCACCCACCAACTTTGATTAAATAAACTGATGGGCAGCATCAAAGCTTGTCGTGACTCATTAGGCAAACTGGTGATGATTGAAAAAGTCTCATCAGTAAGCGCAAACAAGCAATAGGTTTTGGCGAGCTTTTGTTTCGGTAGATACTTTAGTAATGGCATACCATAAAATACATGGCGTAAGTTGATAGCGGCAATATTGGTCGCGATATTACCAATCGGTAAGCCAGCGCTCAGCATTGGCAAGCAGGCATACTGAGCAGCACCAGCATACAGTACAGTACTCAGCATGATGACTGCCCACATAGGGATACCAGCCACTTGGGCAAGCACTCCGAAGGCAATGCCTGCTGGTAAGTAACCCATTGCTACTGGCAGACTTTTTTTGAAGCCTTCAGCCCAATCGGAGCGAGTTTCAAACTGTTGGTTTAATTCATTTGAGCGAGTAGTCACGTGATATCCTAATTTTTCTGACTATAGTCAGTTCAACATAAAAGATATGCAGCAAAACTGGGATAAATTTTTTGTAGCCTCTGTCTGCGAAGGTACAGCAAGCAAGAAAAATTTGTACCAGTCTTTCGTCGTAATGTCGTGTATCTATTTTATCCAGCCTCTATTTAATTAAAAAGTGCATTAAACATTGGGTTGTAATTTTTCATAGCTCCCTGTTTGCTGAATGCAGTATAAAAAGCCCCCTAAAATAATGAATCTCAAGAGTAGTAAACACCATACGCTTAGCCAAATCCCCGTCATACCCCATTGCTGATAGAGCAGCCAACTAACTGGAAAAAAGATAGCGGCTAATACTAAGGCAGCATTGCGAATGACACTACCTGCCGTTAAACCAAAAAATATACCGTCTAACCAATAAGCACCGACTCCGATGAGTGGCAGCAATACGGCATAAAGATGATAGTCATAAGCCAGCGCAAAGACGGGTTCGATATTGGTCATAAATTGCAAATACGTTGGCATCACCAGCCACCATATCGCACTTAACGTTATGGCAAGCCCATAACTGACGACACCTGTGCGCTTTACGATAACACGAAAGCGTGACCAATCACGTCGCCCTGCAGCTTGACCGCTTAACGTTTCAGCAGAGACGGCTACGCCATCAAGCGCAAAGGCTGAAATACTTAATACTTGAAGCAAAATAGCATTGGCCGCCAGTATGATATCTCCACTTTGGGCAGAAAGACGTGTGATCCAAGCAAAGCTCAACGTTAGGATAAGCGTGCGAATAAAAATATCTTTATTGAGCGAAAATAGCCTAAGCAATCTATCTTTAGTAAAATGCTGTCGGTCAGCTTTAAATAGCACTGTCCATGATATTTTAAGATGTCGACGACTTAACCATAGCGCCAACAATACACCTAACCAAAACGCAATGGTCGTGCCAAGCGCCACCCCAACCAGACCCATTTGCATTGTAAAGACAAAAAATAAGGTCAGTACAATATTAAGTATGGCAATAAAGCCTTGTTGGTAGAGCATATAACGTGTCTTGCCTTGACCTGCAAACCAGCCAATAAATGCAAAGTTCATCAGCTCAGCAATAACGCCCCAAAAGCGTACATCTAAATAGGTTTTCGCAGCGCGACCACTATCAGGATTGGCTGATAGGGCCTGCAAACCAAAATCAATCAGCCATGGTTTTGCCAATAAGAGAACGGCGCCAATCACAAATGCCAATAGTAAAGCACGCTGTAAGATAGACAGTAGAGGTGATGGTGTTAGATTTAAAGGTTTTGCCGCGTTATTTACTGCATTGGTTATAGCATTGTCAGTATGGCTCTCTGCTTGACCAAGTGCCTGAGCCGACAGTCCAGATGAAGCGTATTGTAAAAAGTTAAAACTGACAAGTAACAAAGACAGTAATTGTATGGCCAAACCCATACCAGCAAGTTTGGCCGCATCGTTCATATTGCCTACAATCGCTGTATCGATAACGCTTTGTAGTGGCATCGCAAGATTTGCCAATAATACTGGCAAAGCGATAGTAATAATACGCGTGTAACGAGTATCGATGGGAAGCATCATACTAGATGGTGGTGTGGTCATGGGCATTTTTGGCTCGTTTATACTTAAACCATGAAAAGAGTGCTGTTCGTTAATCGACACCACTAGGCCAATCAGCGTAACAAGTTGAGTAGTGGAGATAAAACAGTTACAAAGACAAAAGCACCTAGACTCACTATTAATGAGTCAGGTGCCTTTATTTAAAGATTGTTACCTTTTAAGCCCACAACAGGTTATAAACCTGCTTAGTCAAACATTAAACACTGGCTTAACTAGTGATAATTAAGCATTATTTAATATTGTCTTGTTCAAACATTTTTGGATCATTAAAAGTAACGATTTCTTCTTCAAATTCTGGTTTTACTTTTACCACAAAGTCATCGCGCGATAAACCCATACGTAATGGGATGGAGCTTGCAATATAAGTAGATGAGTAAGTACCAGCCAGCAAACCAATAAAGAGCGCGACTGAGAACCAATATAGTCCATCACCACCCAAGAATAGCATGGCAAGTACCACCAGTAAAACCGTTGAAATAGTCATAATGGTACGGCGTAAGGTTTCGGTTAAAGACAAATCAATCGTTTGGCGCGGTGTTATACCACGGACGCGGCGGAAGTTTTCTCGAATACGATCATAAACAACGATAGTATCGTTTAATGAGTAACCAATCAACGCCAAAATAGCCGCCAAGACCGTTAAGTCAAATGGGAAACCAAATAAGGCAAAGACCCCGATGGTGACAATAGCATCATGGAATAGGGATAATACCGCGCCAAGGGATAACTTAAACTGGAAACGCAGAGCGACATAGCCAAGCATACATACCAATGCCAATACTAACGACATGACGGAACTGAGATAAACCTCATTACCGACTTGGCTACCGATAATATTGACATTGCTGATGTTAGCCGTATTATTGGGCAAAGCCAACGCTTGAGTCAGACTGGCACTAAGTCCATCGACATTATCAGACTGGGGTGGCAAACGTACCAGTAGCTCTTCTCGCGTACCAAGATACTGTACCACCGCATCATCAAAGCCATTATCAGCGAGTGCTTGTACAACTTCAACTTGCTCGACAGGCTGCTCATAACGCACATCTGCAGAAACACCACCAGTAAAATCAAGGCCTAAATTTAGACCGTTCACTGCGATAGCAATGATGCTACCGATGACCATGAATAAAGATAAAAGTGCCATTGGCTTTTCTATCTTCATAAACGGAATAATACGTTGGTTGCTAACCGCTTTGATACCACCTTCAGCTTGTGCTGCTGCGTCATCAGCGGCATCGCCCAACGCTAAATCAGGGTCAATAGCGGTGGTCACACGACGCGTTTGAGTAGCCAATGCTTGACTGTCTTGTTCGCTGCCTTTACCACCACGACGAGTTTTGTTTTTACTTGATGCTGTAGTCGTGGGATTATTGGTTTGGGTGTTGCTGCCTTTGCCATCACGGCGTGGTTTTTTGCGGCGGCGCGTGCTTGCATTAGCTGCATCACTGTTTGTGCCACCTGAGCCATTTCGATCTGGGGTATTCTGCTGTTCTAAAGGATTATTCTTATCGATCGCCATAATGTTCTCCTAACCGATGCTCAGACGTTTGATAGATTTACGCTTACCATAAGCAATTTGTACCAGCGCGCGCGTTACCAAAATGGCAGTAAATAGCGAACTGACAATACCAATAGCTAGCGTAATCGCAAAGCCTTTAATCGGACCGGTCCCAATCGCAAATAGGATAAATGCGACCAATAAGGTTGTAATGTTGGCATCGAAAATACTGCTAAAAGCTCGATCAAAACCTGCCACAATGGCGGACTTTGGCCGTACCCCGTTAGCAATCTCTTCACGTATCCGCTCAAAAATCAGCACGTTGGCATCGACTGCCATACCGATGGTCAAGACGATACCCGCAATACCAGGTAGGGTAAGTGAGGAGCCTAAGATTGACATAATAGCGATGATAATAATAACGTTCACGGCCAGCGCCAAGTTAGCGATAACGCCAAACAGACGATAGAAAATAATCATAAACGCAAAGACTAACAGATAACCAACCTGAGTTGAGAACAGACCTTTATCAATATTTTCTTGTCCCAATGATGGGCCAATGGTGCGTTCTTCTACAAAATACATCGGTGCCGCAAGTGCGCCTGAACGTAATAAAAGGGCAAGCTCGGCTGCTTCGGCGCTACTATCAAGACCAGTAATACGGAAAGATGAACCAAGTACGGCTTGGATGTTGGCGCGGTTGATGACTTTCGTTTCAGCATAAGGCGTTCTTACTTCGACAGTTTCACCCGTCGCTGGGTCTTCTTCATAAGTAATTCTTTGCTTGTTCTCGATGAACAATACAGCCATCTGTTTACCAACAGCCGTACGGGTAGCATTTTGCATCAGCTTGCCGCCAGCACTATCTAGTGTAATACTGACTTCAGGAGAGCCGCTTTCATCAACGCCAGTTTGCGCATTGGTCACTTTATCACCAGTGACGATTGCTTGACGCTCGAGCAATACAGGTGGGCCATCTAGGGTTTCAAATGGGAAAGCTTCAGTACCCGCTGGAGGAATGCCGCCCACATAGTTTTCACTGTCTTCAGCAACCATCCGGAACTCTAGGTTCGCCGTACGTCCAAGAACACGTTTTGCTTCGGCTGTGTCTTGTACACCAGGTAGCTCAACGACGATACGACTGGCACCTTGTGATTGTACTAAGGCTTCAGTAACACCAAGCTCGGCAATACGATTACGTAGGGTAGTTAAGTTCTGATTGACCGCATAGCTATTAATCTCATCGAGCGTGGCATCGTTGTACGCTAAAATTAATGCCGGACCTTGATTATCAATAGAAGATTGTAAACTAAACGTGTTACCCATTGAGCCTTGTAGGATGTTTTGTGCACGGTTGCGCGCATCTGTATCAGCAAAGTGTAAGACCACGCTCCGATCTTCCGTCTTAATACCCTTAATCGCAATGCGCTCAGCACGTAGGTCACGACGCATATCACGACTGGCACTGGTCAAACGCTGCTCAAGTGCCTTGTCCATATCGACTTCTAGCACAAAACGCACACCACCACGTAAATCAAGACCCAGTTTCATCGGTTTCGCACCGATATCACGTAGCCACTGCGGTGTCGTTTGCGCCAAGTTAAGCGCAACCACATAGTTTTCGCCCAAATTCTGACGCAACACTTCTTGAGCTTTTAGTTGGTCGACTGGATTGTTAAGGCGTACCAATGCACTGTTGCCCTCAAACGTACCATCATGATTTTCAAGACCCGCTTCTTCAAGTAAGCTTTGCGACTGGGTTAGGATATCTTCAGACAGCTGTGTACCTGCTGCTGCGCTTGTAATCTGCACGGCAGGTTCGTCAGGGTAAAGGTTAGGGGCGGCATACAGACCGGCAATGATTAGCACGACGGCAATGAGTAAGTATTTCCAAGCGGGATATTGCATAATCACTTCTTTAAGTTGATAAACGACTGGCGACGTAAGCCACAAGTTAGCAGATGGGAAGTTAGCGATAGTAATGGTCGAGTGCTATGTTTGGCACTCGTTGTTATTCACCATTGCGATCATCCGCGGTGATAGTAAAGCGTAAAACAGTAGAGCAGGTAATACAGAACTATACTAGTGAAAAATGACCGCAAATAATGTACGGTCATTTTTATTCATCACGCTTACTCATGATACAACCAATGAATGGTCATCAGTAAGGTGCTATTACTGCTTAAACGCTTTCGATCGTACCAGCAGGCAATACTGAAATAACAGAAGCACGTTGTACTTTCACATCAGTATTATTATTTAAGCTCACAACAGCATAATCGCCTTCTAAGTCTTTGATGCGACCCATCAAGCCACCAGCAAAGATAATTTCACTACCAACCGTTAATGAATTAACCATTGCACGGTGTTCTTTGGTACGTTTAGACTGCGGACGAATCACCAAAAAGTAAAAAATCGCAAAAAAAGCGACAGGCAATAAGATTTGACCGAACAGTGATGCCGCACCAGCAGTTTCAGCAGCATGAGCAGCTTGGATAAATAACAACATAGTTTCTCTCAACAAGTTATAGATAAAAATAAATTTAGACGCATAGTAGCAAAAAATCCCAGACTTGGTAACTGTTAATGATAGGCTGAGTATGTTTTTCTTGAAGCCATGAGATACAAGTAGCCAGTAATTGTCGTGAGAACTGTTTTACCAAACCATTTTTACCAAATCACATAAATAAGCCCAAAGTGCTCAGAGTATAGCAATCTTAACTATATAATGGATGTTAGGCAATGGTGGCGTAATAAAGCGTATCAAAAAATAAAGCCTTAAAAATAGTGACTTATTGTGAAATAGCATTATCAATGCTACTATAAAATGATGGCAATTCCTTGCATTTAGCAGATCGTCTCTTGGGACATAATAAAGTCTAATGTAAGTTACTAAGTCAGTGTAAAACAAATATTTTTCATGATTTTTGTAGATGTCTTTATTTGTTTTAAAATCTGCTTTTGTCATGTTGTTTGCTTATTATATTATGATCCCTTTTCCTTTTTCTATTTAGGTTACCCAACTTGTTCCCCACTCTTATGTTTGCACCTCGTTTATGTCGTCCGCGCGCTTATAAAGAAGCGTCTGGTAAACCTCCTCCGACAAGACGCGATTTTAATCGCACTAAATCAGTTTTTGGGCTGTCAGCGTTAATAGCGATGCCTATGATGCTATTGCCTTATTCTGCTTTAGCAGCGGGGGCAGCAGTAGCGACAGAGGCCTTAGCAGAGCCAACTGCTATGAGTGTACTATTACTGATATTTTTTGTGGTCGTTGCCATTGGTATCTCGTTTGTGTGCTCTTTATCAGAGGCGGCACTGCTGAGCATGACACCATCCTATATTGCGGATGTTCAAGAACACAATCCAAAAAAAGCAAATATGCTAAGACGCTTGAAGGTTGATAATATCGATCAATCGTTGGCTGCTATTTTGACCTTGAATACAGTGGCTCATACGTTAGGTTCCATCGGCGCAGGTGCTCAGGCTACGATTGTGTTTGGTAGTGCTTGGTTTGGGCTGTTTTCTGCATTGATGACCTTAGCCATCTTATTTTTATCTGAAATTATTCCAAAAACACTCGGAACCGTATACTGGCGTCAGCTAAGTGGTCTAGTCGCTTACTTTGTACGCGGCATTATATTGCTACTCTATCCACTTATTTGGATTTCAGAACGGCTGACGAAAATGCTTGTACGTGGCAAAGAACCGCAAGCATTTAGCCGTCGTGAGTTTGCTGCGCTTGCCAGTATCGGTGAAGAGTCAGGACAAATTGATCCGCTAGAGTCGCGCATTATTCGTAACTTATTGGCATTTGGTGCTATCAAGGTCGAAGATATTATGACCCCGCGTTCTGTGATGCTAGCATTTGAAGAGAATAAGACCGTTGCTGAACTGCTGGTTGATCGGCCAAAACTCACATTTTCACGATTGCCAATTTATGATGGTGACCTAGATAATATTACGGGTTTTGTATTAAAAACAGATATGTTATTGGCAAAAGTCAATCATGCGATGCATAAGCCGTTGACTCAGTTTAAAAGAGACATTACGTTTGTATTCTCCAAAATGAAACTGTTTGATTTATTAGAGCTCATGCTAAAAAACCGTATTCATATTGCAATTACGGTTGGTGAGTACGGCGAAGTCAAAGGCTTGGTTACTTTAGAAGATGTGTTTGAGACCTTATTGGGTCTTGAGATTGTGGATGAAATAGACCGTGTCGAAGACATGCAGGCACTGGCTCGGCAGATGATGGACAGACGAGTAGAGCGTCTGGGCATGAAGCTTAGTGACGATGAACAATATGAAGACAACGGTACAGAAACCAAGTTTTAAGATAGATTGTTAAATAGGTCTTCATCTGGGTGAGAAAAGTATAAGGTCATCGTTATTTCAAAAATAGCGGTGTCATGTGCTGGGTAGTTTGTTATTCGCAATAATTACACAGGGTGTCACATAGCTGTGAGAATTAAATGATAGTCTCACACTATGATACAAATGTGCTGTTATGAGTATTAAATATATCGACTAAGAATACAGACATCAAAATGAAAGACATAGAGTAAAAGCCTCGGATCAGTTTATAACCAAATAACTGTCTTTTATTAAGTGATAGAAGAACGTTAATCATCACTGTATGACAACAACGAAAACCGTATCGCTAAGGATTATCATGAAACAATTATTGGGAAAGAGGCTTTTGGCGCTATTGATGAAAGGTGCTGGTGTGGCGGCTATCGTTGCAGTGGCAAGTGCTGTGAGTGTCAGTGCGCAAGCGGCAACCATGACAGAAGCGTTGGTACAAAACTATGTAGCAGCAATGAAGTCATCAGCAAATAGTCGAGATGTCAATCAAGTTGCTCGTCTTGTATCAGATGACGCACTGATTTCTTTATCTCGAAAAGGTAAGTCTACTAGCTTAGATAAAGACGCTTATTTACGATTGCTACAAAGCAGTTGGAGTGATACTTCTAATTATCGCTATGATATTGCTGTAGACAACATCGTGATTACAGGCTCGCAAGCCAAAGCCAATGTTACGACCAATGAAAGCTGGATAAAAGATGGTCAACAAGTTTCGTTTGTTACAAACTCAAGAGTGACCTTAACGGTGGCAACGGGTAATGCGGTGCTATTACGTGCAGTATCACAAGTAACCATTAATTAAATAGCTAGTAATTAAGTAACTGGCTGGCAATCAACGAAACATTATCTGTTTTATGATGGATTGACTACATTAGCGTGGTCTTTGCTTTACATTGCGTACTATACTACCAAGCAACTTTCTCTTATTATTTCTTGTCGTTAGGAAAATTTTAATATCATGTCTACTGTACTATCAAACTCTCGCTCATTTTTTGCGTTGCCATTGACGCTTGCGGTATCCACTTTACTTATCAGCGCTTGTAGTAATACGTCAACGGTAAAACAGGGTGCGACCAATAGCACGTCTGTCATTACCAAACGTCCCGCTACGCAAGCGCCTGCAACAAGTAGTACTGATTATTCAACCGCCTATTTGGATGCGGAGAGTTTGGATGAGTTGGCCGATTTGCTAGAAGCTACTGATATGACAATGGTAGAAGGCAATAAACTTGCCATTCAGCAATACGGTGATTTATGGAATCGTCTGCGTGCTGGTTATCGCATGAATGGTGGTCAGCCGATTTATAATCAGCGTATTGAGGGACAAAAGAGTTGGTTTACCAGTCGCCAAGATTATCTAAACCGTCTGACTGCGCGTGCCAGTCGCTATATCTACCATACGGTAAGAGAGGCTGAGCGTCGTAATATTCCGACCGAGCTGGCTTTACTACCAGTGATCGAGAGCTCCTATGATCCAAGTGGTACCAGTAGTGCAGCTGCAGCCGGTTTGTGGCAGTTTATTCCAAGTACGGGCCGAATTTATGGTTTGAATCAAAGCAGCACCTATGATGGTCGCCGTGATGTTATCGAATCGACGCGTGCCGCTTATGACTTTTTGACGGCACTACACAATCAGTTTGGTAGTTGGGAGTTGGCATTAGCCGCTTATAATGCAGGTCCTGGTCGTGTGCAAAAGGCAATTGATGCCAATGCCGCGCGTGGATTGCCCACTGATTATTGGTCACTCCAATTGCCTACTGAAACCATGAATTATGTGCCACGCTTTTTGGCAGTAGCCGAAATCGTTGCCAAGCCTGAGCAGTATGGTGTCTATCTACCTGCTATTGCTAATCGTCAGCATTTCCGTAGCGTGCCAGTAAATTATGGCGTCAGTCTGGCTGAAGTGTCACAGTTGACAGGGGTGAATTATGATGAGCTACAGCGCTTGAATACAGCACTGACTTCAGGGCGTGTTGATTCTTCGGGCCCGCAGCGTATCATCATCCCCAATGATGTAAACCTGAATACCGATGCTAAATTAAGCTCGTTGAGAGGTAATGGTACGGGTAATGTATTGGCAGCCGCCAATAACACAAGTACCCCGACCACAACCACGCCAGATTATAATAGCAAACCATACACATCGTCATCACTGCCCTCTACTGGTAGTGCCTTGGCTGATTATGCAGCCAGTGCTAGTGTGCCTCAGCAAACGACAAGCTACATTTCGCCATCTGTTCAGCCAACCAGCAGTTCTGTTTATAGCGGTAGTGCGTCAGTTCGTACTGAGCCACCATTAACCACTGCTGAAACAAACAAGATCAACACTGAGCTTAAAAACAGTAACAGTCTACCGACGACCTCTGCTCAAATTACACGGAACAACACGATTGTCCAAGAACCGCCGCTAAGCAAAGAAGAACGTGACTTTATTGCCAATCAAATTCGAAGTAATACGCCTGAAACCAATGTCATCAATGCTGATGGTAATATCAATCTATCGGCAGTACAGACACAGCAGTCTATTTTAGAAGCCAGTGGTGGAGAGAAAAAACTTAGCTTTGCGCAGACTTCAGTAAGTAAACCAAAACCCCAAGGCGCACGTACCACCTATACCGTCAAGCGTGGTGATACGTTGTCTAATATTGCCAGTCGTGCTGGTGTGAACTGGCGTGATATTGCAGAATGGAACCAAATAGACGCCAGCGCTAAGCTGTTATCTGGTAGCACCTTGTATTTATACAATGCTAAAACCATCCAGCCGTTAAGTACGGCTAGCAATACCGCAGCCAGTCAGCCTGAAAGCTACGTGGTACAAAGTGGCGATACCTTGATTGGTACGGCCAATCGCTTTGGTTTATCAGTCACACAGCTTGCCAGCTATAATAACCTTAGCAGCCGTGCTGACCTACTTAGAGGTCAAAAGCTATGGTTAATACCGGGTAAAGTCACCGCGCCTGCGACGACACCTGCTGCACCTGCAACCAAACCAAAACAATCAAATACTGCTACCAAAAACTATCGAGTAAAAGCGGGTGATGGCTTGATTGCCTTAGCACGTCAGTTCAATATCCCAACTAATACTTTGGCTACTCTTAATGGTATGGGCTCAACAGACTCGCTATACGTCGGACAAACCCTAAAAGTACCCGCCAGCGTTGACTTTAATTCAGCTGTTACGACCTCTAGTAGCGCAAGCAGCTCAATTTCTGTAGCTACCACTAATTATAAAGTCAAATCAGGCGACACTTTAATCGGCATCGCTAATAGCGTAAGAATTAGTCCAGCAGAGCTGGCTGCCGTGAATAGTAACTTTGATGCCAAAGCACGCTTGCAACGTGGACAAACCATCAAAGTGCCAGTGTCTAAAGAATTGGTAGATCGTCAGCTAAATGACAAACAAGTCAGTTATAGAGTGAAGTCAGGGGATACTTTGACAGGGGTGGCGCAACGCTACAATATTGAGATAAGTGATTTAGCCGCCGCCAACAATCTAAAAACCAACGCTAATCTTATACTTGGGCGTACGATTACTATTCCAGCCAGCGGCAGTGTCACAACTGCTAGCGCTTCTAATAGCACTAAGCAAAGTAGTAGCAGTTCGGCTAGCACTGCAAGCAGTAGTGGCAAAAAACTGGGCAACACTGAGAGCTATAAAGTTAAGTCAGGCGATGGTTTGATTGCTCTAGCACGTCAATTTGGTGTGTCAGTAGAGGATTTGGCAGTGACCAATGACTTGGCAACCAATGCTCAGCTGCAGCGTGGCCAAACCCTTAAAGTACCAAAGGTCACGGTAAGCTATACCGTCGGATCAGGTGATAGCTTAATTGCCTTAGCACGTAAATATGGTATATCTACGCAAGAGCTGGCTGAGATGAACAATATCGCCGCGAATACTATGCTACAGCGTGGTCAGCGTCTGACCGTACCCAATCGCTAATCGCTGATTTATTGTTAAAACAAATATAAGCTCAGCGAATTTAAACCCTAACAAACAAAAAAGCTGCTCTTATAAAGAGCAGCTTTTTTATATATAAATCTCTGACAATGTTGGTGAATTAAACAGTTTGAGTCTTTATCGTCTCAAGATAGCTTCTGATGTTACTGACGTAATGCATTGCTTGACCATAGCGACTATTAGACGCTTTATTGTCAGCCAGATACGCATAAACGTTTGCCCAATTTTTGTCATCAATACCTTGATCTCTCAGTTTACGTTGAATACTTTTTACGGCATTCGGCCCCATATTGTACCCAGCGAGCGCAAACCAAATACGGTCGGTTTTTGGTACATCAGCAAACGAATCCTTCATTTGCTCTAGGTATCGTGCGCCGCCGCCAATACTTTGATAAGGATCTACTCGATCTGCGACGCCCATCGCTTTGGCTGTGTTATTGGTCAGCATCATGAGGCCACGCACACCAGTTGGTGATACTGCATTGGCATCAAGATGTGACTCTTGATAACCCATCGCCACTAACAGTTCCCAATCATGATTATAATTGCGTGCTTGCTCTTCAAAAGAAGATTGATAATCAGGCAACTTCTCTGTCAGCGTTTTTTTGAAATGGTCTTGACTATAAGCATCTTTGAGTAAGTTCTGGTTATAAAATGCAGCAAGTTTTTGTGTGTTTTGTAGTTTGATATTATCACACAAAAAGTAACTGGCTTTTTTGGATAACGGGTCATTGGACGAGCTAAACGTCCAGCTGACCTTTGGATGCAAACCATTTTTTGTCAAACTGGCATCATAACCACAGCTGACATTGATAGATGACAAATTAAGCCGGCTTTTTAACTGAGTGCTGGCTGTTGTCAATGCCATATCTGCTTGACCTGATCTTACCGCTTTTAATGCTGCATCTTCATTGGCATAAGCTCTGAGATCAATATCGACACCCAGCTCATCAGCATAACTATTTACCAAATCAAAGCCAAAGCCATGCTGAAAACCATCGGTGGCAAAATACGTGCTGTCACCTGGGACAGCCGCGATGGTTAAAGTGTCTTCTGACATAACACGGTCATAGGCTGGTATTTGCACACCCATCGTCGTCAGACTCTGCGCAGGCAAAGAGAGCAGGGCGATACTAGAGACTTGAGCCAGTTTTTTGGTTCTGGCAAAACGAGCTGAGGCTGTTGGGGTAACGGATGAAACGATGTTACTTTTAGTGTTTAGTCGTTGCTTGGATGGACGCAATAAATAAGAAATACGGCGTTTCGCCCCTTGCGCAGATACTTTTACACGATAAGTAATACGCTGCATGGATGTCTCCTGATTTTAGCCATCCTGCTTACCTTAAAATGTTAACGAGTTATGCACATAAAACACGCATACATCGATGTCACATTTTAGATGGCACTGCGCTTTTTAACGATACAAACGCAATGCCACCTTGTTTAATCATGGTTCAGCTAACAATGCTACTAGATACTTTATAAAAACTAGCGGCACAGTTTCTCAATTAACTATCTATCGACATAGAATCTAAGAGGTTTATAACACCACTCTCAAAATCTGAACACAGCAACGCGAAGGATGTGGATCAGATGATTCCTTCATCGATGATAAACAGCGCTAATATCGAAACAGCTATAGATTAAACACAGATAAGGTCATGAATAAGTTATTAAAACAAAATCGTAGACTAATTGAGTTGGTCGAACGCATCATTAGTAACTGATACTAAACACGCGTTCAACCGTTACTACGCAAAAATCAATCACCCTTTGTCCTTTAAATTGTTTATGACAAAGTATATAAGTGACGATAATTCATTGTTCAGCCATAAGGGCAAGCAAATAATGCTAAACCGTTATTGCGACACTTAAATGATAGACATCGTACGTCAATTGGTACGCAGTCTAAAAGCTCATTAATCATACAAGATAATAAGATTGTAGGCAGTAACCGTCATTTAAGCGCTATAACCGGAAGCTATAATAATGGGAAGTCTCATGACAAGACGTTCTTTCTTACAAGAGATAATATGCGGATATCTCTTGTATTATTCAAGTGTGGTTAAGAAATTAGTGATAAAACTTAACAATCGATCTATAGACGGTTAAAAATAGCCTCGTTATGTGTCTGTTTATGAAAAATATAGCAGGCACAGCAAGCAAGAAAAATTTGTATTAGTCCTGC
The DNA here is from genome assembly GCF_000471625.1 of Psychrobacter aquaticus CMS 56. Lineage (GTDB taxonomy): Bacteria > Pseudomonadota > Gammaproteobacteria > Pseudomonadales > Moraxellaceae > Psychrobacter > Psychrobacter aquaticus. The sequence goes on along the minus strand of NZ_AUSW01000034.1, from coordinate 115,092 downwards.
TGTATGTCTTTTATATTGACTTGACTATAGACCCAATCAGCTAAGCAGGATTGTCAATATCAATAAAAGTCACCGGTAACCCAAACTGCTGAGCAATGATATCGCCCAATGCTTGAATGCCACCACGTTCTGTCGCATGATGACCACAAGCAAAATAATCAATGCCAAGCTCACGAGCGATATGCGTGGTACGCTCCGATATTTCACCAGAGATAAAGGCGTCACAGCCCATCACTGCGGCTTGCTCAATCATATCTTGCGCACCGCCAGTACAGATGCCAACGCGTTCGATGAGCTTGTCATTACCTTTTGTAATAGCATTACTGTTAACATGAGCATAATTGGCAGAGATATGTAATGGTGTGCGTCCTAAGGCTTTGGTAATCTGAGCAATAAGACTATCAGCATTCTGCGGTATACAAGTAGAGATGTTACCAACAGGATGTGATTCGCTAGGATAGAGTGCGCCTGTGATGTTCATATCTAGCATCTCAGCCAGTTTTGCATTGTTACCAACTACTGGATGCGCATCAAGAGGCAGATGATAACCAATCATAGAGATGCCATGTTGCATCAGTTTACGGATACGTCGACCTTTCATTCCTGTGATAGGGGCAGGTTCGCCTTTCCAAAAATACCCATGATGCACCATAATCGTATCCGCATTGGCAGCGATGGCGGCATCAATCAGGGCTTCACAAGCGGTGACACCAGTGATAATGCGCTGTACCGCTCGTCCACCGTCCACTTGTAAACCATTGGGTGCATAGTCTTTAAAAGCGCCTGCCGATAAGTAGTCGTCACAAAATTGCGTTAACTCCTGTACGCTAATGGTGATAGGCGGCGCGTCAGTTGCGATATGGTTGGCTGTCATTTTTTCTTTCCTTATCATTATTGCAGTAGAATAAGCACTCATAAACTTTGGATAATTTTTTATCTAACAGTTTTTGTCATGGCCATTTTAACATGAGGCTGTAAGAGTGTAGATAAGGCTAATAACTGAAATGGTACACGATACGTTACAATTTGGCGGTGTTGACGGTTATAATTTACCTACGTGAGCCTATCCAATAATTGCTATATAACGGTGTGGCTTTCGCGAGGGACTTGATTACTTATATTTAGTAAACCATTATTTCTTTATCTAATTTATTTTTGTCTGTTTGTATCAAATTTATAGAGGCTTTATATGTCGTCATCTCGGAACACCAGTAACAAGGCGTCTTTACTAAAATGGTTACCTTGGGTTTTATTGCTGATAGTGATTACAGCGTTTATCTGGTTGTTTACGAGCATGAATAAGACATCAGAGAACGCGTGGGAGCCACCACGGACGACACCTGCTGAACAGCAAGCGTCTGCTCCAGTTGCCGATACCCCAGCACCTATTTCCTCTTATCATAATGCAGTCGCTCGTGCATCGCAGTCGGTCGTCAATATCTATACCACACAAACGATGGCAGAGCATCCTTATATGGATGATCCGGTTTTGCGCCGGTTTTTTGAATATCATGGCGGGCCGTCACAAGAGCAGGGCAATACCAATTTAGGCTCGGGCGTGATTGTGTCAGAAGATGGGTATATCGTTACCAATGCTCATGTCATCGAAAAAGCAGATGAAATTACCGTTGCCTTTAATGATGGTCGTAAGAGCCGGGCTAAGGTGGTTGGTACGGATCCAGACAGTGATTTGGCTGTCATTAAAGTTGATATGACAGGATTGACACCATTAGGGTTCCGTAAAGATCCTATTCGGGTAGGCGATTTGGCATTAGCAATTGGTAATCCATTTGGTGTGGGGCAGACGGTCACCCAAGGTATCATCTCAGCGACAGGTCGTACTGGGCTGGGTGTAAACAAGTTTGAAGATTTTATTCAAACCGATGCGGCGATCAATCCCGGTAATTCGGGCGGAGCGCTGGTCGATGCTCGCGGTGAGTTGGTTGGCATTAACACAGTGATTTTCTCACGTTCTGGTGGCTCAATGGGTATTGGCTTTGCCATTCCTACTGCTATCGTTGAACAGGTCATGAATGCGCTGATTAAAGATGGCAGAGTGAGTCGTGGTTGGCTCGGTATTGAGATACAATCACAGTTGCGCGATCCGACGCAGCTTGAGACGTCCACGGGCGTAGAGGTTCTTAGTGTCGTACCGGAAGGTCCTGCTGCTAAGAGTGGACTGCGCATCGGTGATATCATTTTGACAATCGATGGTGTCGAGATGACAGATGCTAACACTTTGATTCAGTATGTTGCTCGCAAATCACCCAATACCAAGCTGAATGCACAGATATTGCGTCAAGGTAAAAATGCGCAAGTAGAGATATTGTTAGAGGAGCGTCCAGTACAAGAATCGATTGAGCGTCCAGTGGTCATGATGGAAGATGAGGGTATTGGTCAGCAAGGCTTACAAAGTATGCCGCAAGAAGAGGTCCCTATGATGTCAGAAGCAGAGCGTGACCGCATGCGTGAAGAGTTATTAAAGTTGTTTGAAAGAGATGGTGCACCTTTATAAAAACAACATTTAGCTTTTTATAAGCAATAAAAAAGCGCGCTATCTTTTGAGATAGCGCGCTTTTTGTTATAGGTGATTCTAAGTAAAGAAATATAACCATGACAACGTACGGCTAGGATAATATTTATTGTTTGAACCAACCACATTACTTTGCGAGCGGTTCATGATTGATATAAATCACCCCTTGGACACGGCAGCAGCAAGGGAGGATTTCATCTTCCTCAATCATAGCAAGTGGCGCAAATGGATAGTCAACCGTATGTGAGCTAGCAATGCGCTTGACTCGACAGCTGCCACAGTAGCCCTCGCGGCATTGATAGTTTACATCATGCCCTGTGCGTAGCAGTCCATCTAGCAGACTTTCGTCATCATGCAAGTAAAACTGCTTTTTACTGGTCATTACCCAAGTCATAGTTGATCCTATTGGGATATGTCTTTGCTATTACCGCTACTATTAACGCATAAAACGGTTACAGTTCAAAGTCATCAAAATCGCTGTCTGATAAATCAGAATCAATCTGACCCACCAAGTACGAGCTAATCTCGGTCTCTTGCGGCGCAACTTGCACGTTGTCTGATGACAACCATGTATTGATCCACGGAATCGGGTTTGATTTTGATTTCGGGAACGCCGCTGGCAAGCCGACCGCTTCCATACGCAAGTTGGTGATGTATTCGATATATTGGCACAGAATGTCTTTATTCAAACCAATCATCGAACCATCTTTGAACAGATAGCCTGCCCACTCTTTTTCTTGTTCGGCAGCTTTGCGGAAGATTTCGATACTGTCTTCATAGCACTCTGCGGCAATCTCAACCATTTCTGGATCGTCACGACCATTACGCATGAGGTTCAGCATGTGCTGTGTACCCGTCAAATGCAGCGCTTCGTCACGCGCAATTAATTTAATAATCTTGGCATTGCCTTCCATCAGTTTGCGCTCAGCAAAAGCGAACGAGCAGGCAAATGACACATAAAAGCGAATGGCTTCTAGGACATTAACCGCCATGATGCATAGATACATCTGCTTTTTCAGTGATCTCAAATCAACAGTAACTTGCTCGCCGTTGATGTTGTGCGTACCCGCACCGTACAAGCTATAGAGCTGTGAGTTGCGGTACAAATCATCATAGTACTGGGCGATATCAGAGGCACGGCCTAAAATATGCTCATTTTGCATGATGTCATCAAAGATAATATTGGGATCATTGACGATATTACGAATGATATGCGTATAGCTGCGTGAGTGAATGGTTTCAGAGAACGACCATGTCTCAATCCACGTTTCAAGCTCAGGGATAGACACTAGCGGCAATAGCACCACGTTTGGACTACGACCTTGGATAGAGTCGAGTAGGGTCTGGTACTTGAGGTTGCTCAAAAATATGTGCTGCTCATGCGAGGACAGATTGCTAAAATCGATACGATCACGTGACACATCAACTTCTTCTGGACGCCAAAAGAACGACAGCTGCTTTTCAATCAATTGCTCAAAGATCGGATGCTTTTGTTGGTCATAGCGGGCAATATTGACCGGCTGACCAAAGAACATTGGCTCTTTGAGCGCATTGTTTGGCGTTTGAGAAAAAATCGAGTAAGTCATGGGACTGCCTTTATAATTGATACGGTTATTAATGTGAATGTTAAAAATGCTGCTTTAAAAATACTGTGTATCGCTATTTCAAAATAAAATCGATACATGCATAACGACGTGCTACTGGTATAAATATTTCTTGCTTGCTGTTCGCAAGCGCGTGACAGAGGCTACGAAACTTTTATTCTAGAAACATGTATACCAGTAGCACTGTATCGATTTTACAGTGTATTGACGATATTATAGATTCTCTAGTGATATCTGTGAGGATTCTTGTCCATCATTCATATAGGCTTTGAACATCTCGCTCAGCTCACTATCATCTAATGCTTCTAATTCATCAAGTGCGCTCTTGCGCAGTGTACTCACATCAGCGTTTTCCAATGTTTTTTGTACTTCTTTTTTGGTCTGCTTCTTCACCTGCTTTTTGGGTGCTCTTGGCGCGTCTGTCTTTAACTCTACACTTGCGCTTAACTGCTGACGCACGTCGGCAATATCAACCTCGACTTGTACGATATGCGAGCCACCATCGTTTATGTCTGAAAATACGTTTGGGATAAACAAACCACCGTCTTTGATGATTGCGGTATATTGCACATGACCTCCGTTATTCTTATTGCTGTTTACGTGTTTTCATTATGGTTGACGCGTCGCTAGACTGTCATATACTTTGTTATTTTCTCTTTTGCCGACTGCTAATACATAAACGACCACCACGTCATCTTTGACGGTATATACCAGACGATAACCTATGGTGCGTAATTTAATTTTATAAGTATCTGTGTGTCCTGAGAGTTTTGACGCAGGCACATGAGGGTTTGATAATCGTTGCTGTAATTTTTTCTTAAACTGCTGCTGAATATTTGGTGCTATCTTTTTCCATTCTTTTAACGCTAACGGGTGAAACTCAAGACTATAAGTCATCTAAAGTTACCTTTACAGGTATCTGACCATCATTCATCCGGGCGCTAACAGTTTGGCTTAATGCCATATCGTCCATCGCTTCCATCATGCGCTCAAAAACGTCGGTTGAGACTAAGTACGCCACGGGTTTGTTGTGGTTTAAAATAGCAATCGATTCACCATCTGACTGTTTTATCAATGCCGAAGGATTGTTTTTTAGCTCTGAAATACTGGCTGTTTGTGTCGCAAATATTGGTTGCATGATTCATTCTCCGTTAAAATTATGCTCTAAATATAGGGATAATTTTAGCACGAAAATTAGGTCTTATTTGTTAATCTTTTTGCGTGTAATTTGTAGGGTGTGCCTTGCGCACCTTTAAACATAATTTCTATATCATCGGTGCGCTGGGCGCACCCTACAACTAATGCGCTGGTTGTATAATATGTAGTGCTTGGTGAAACATTTTGTGAATTTTTATCCATTTAGATTGACTACATTCAAAACTGGATTTGTGAGAGGAGTGGCGAAAAGACCAATCAAAGCTGTCAGGCAAATTGTCTGAAATGCCAATTATACCTGTTCGATAAAAACAGCTTAATATTTCGAAAGTAACATCATCTTTTTGATATATATCTTCATCTATAAAATTATAAATGACACTCGTGACTTCATCATTAACTTTATTTTTTTTAAATATTTGATAAAGATTTAGAATATTATCTTCTGATAAATTTCGTTGAAAGCTAGTTATGCTTATTACTTCTTCAGAATTTGATAATATATGTGTCATATACTGTAATGATGGATAAATGTCATACCACTCTTCATACAACCCCTTTAGTCTATCTTTAGAGTACTCTTTCTCAGCACGATAAATAGCACTCCATTCGACCAAATTTTTTTCAACTGACTCACTCAAACAGTAGTTTACAAAGTGTAGTATGTCTCTAGGTCTCCAAAAAGTTCTTTTAAGAAGATATTGCCATGCATCACCGTTTCTACTATTAGTTGAAGGGAATAAATGTTCAAATTTAATATCTACATTTGTATATTGATGCATAAATAGAAAAGAAATACGTTTGTTAACTACTTCTTTTAATAATTTATCTGTCCATTTTAAATTATATATAATTGACTGTAGCTTATCTTCTTGGAATCCACTAGATCTTGTCTTTTCCAGTGTTAATTGATATAAATCCACTCTCAAAGATACTAAGATTTTTACATTTTTTATATTTCTAAATTGCCTTATCTCTTCAATCAAACCTTTAATTAAGCTGTACTTCACCTCTATTGAGACCCAGTTTTCATCGAGCCTATCTATCAATAAATAATATGGTTTCTTACTATCGTTAAAAACATGTTTGTCCATTAAGTCGATAACTTTAGATAGGTGAGATATTTGTAGATTATTGACTATTTTTTGAGCTCTATGTTTTACCTGAATTTTTTGTTCTTCAGATAAATTTTGTCCTGCTGCTAAAGATAACTTATTTTCGAGAAATCCTGCTTCGAACTCTCCGCTTATATCACTAGAAAAACTTTTAACTATTTCTTCAATGTTTTCTACAGTCTCTACCCAATACTTGTCAGACCAAGTTTCTAAATAATTTAATGCGGTCTTTTCTTCAGGTCTGCGTATTAAATCTTTTAAGTCATTTATAAATTGAAAAAATTTATTTTTATCTTCTATATGGGGGTATTTTAGTTTGAGAAACTCAACAGTCAGAATATGACGCCAAAGATATTTATAAAACAGATCCAAATTTACATCGTTTTCTGTCAAAAATTTTATTATATTTGAATTGTCAATATATCTTAAAAACACACCTTCTAGATCAAGTAGTTTTGAGTGTTCTTTATCTATCGAGTTATTTACGGTTATTAATGATGCTGTTTTACCTGCTCCAGGTCTTCCTAAAATTAGTGCTTCGCTAGAGCTTGTATCTACTAATATTTCAATAATATTGTTATCAACATAACATTCTGATAAGAATTTAGTATCATTTTCAGCATCTAGTTGACCTATTTTCATATTAGGTCTTATTGTTATATTTTCCATAATAATTATTACCAATTATAAGTAATAGTTCATGTAGCGTAACTCCACTACGTCCATTCCCTAGAAAGTTTCATAGCACTAAACAGCGGACTTAACCCAAGAGCCAAACCCGCCGCCTATCAATAGCTTAAATCTTACAAGCCCCGCCAGCACAATCATCTTCCATATCTGCTTGGGCATCGTTCGCACCATCACGAGTATTATGGTAGTACAACGTCTTCACACCCATTTTATAAGCGTTTAGCAAGTCTTTTAGCAATATCTTCATCGGGACACGGCCGCCTTCATAACGAACCGGATCGTAGTTGGTATTGGCAGAGATACTTTGATCGACGAACTTTTGCATGACAGCGACCAGCTTTAGGTAACCGTCATTGTTTGGCATTTGCCATAGTAGCTCATACTGATCTTTTAGTTTGTCAATCTCAGGCACGACTTGCTTTAGGATGCCATCTTTTGACGCTTTGATAGAGACCAGACCACGTGGTGGCTCGATACCATTGGTCGCGTTGGCAATCTGACTAGAGGTCTCAGACGGCATCAAGGCGGTTAGGGTCGAGTTGCGTAGACCGTGCTCCGTGATCTCGCCACGTAGCGTTTCCCAATCGAGGTGTAGCGGCTCTTGGCAGATTTTATCCAAGTCGGCTTTGTACGTATCAATCGGCAAGATACCTTGCGAATACGTGGTCTCATTAAAGGCAGGGCACGCACCTTGCTCTTTTGCCAATTTGTTTGACGCTTTCAAGAGATAGAATTGCAATGCTTCAAACGTTTGATGCGTTAGACCAAGCGCGCTGTCGTCTGAATAGCGTACGCCATTTTTGGCAAGGTAATACGCATAGTTAATCACGCCCACACCAAGCGTACGACGACGCATACTGCCGTTTTGAGCGGCTTTGACTGGATAGTCTTGATAGTCGAGCAGGGCATCAAGCGCACGCACGATTAGCTCGGCTGGCTCTTCAATGTCGCTAACGTTTTCGACTTTACCCAAGTTGACCGCTGACAGCGTACACAGGGCGATTTCGCCTTCTTCGTCATTGATGTTATCCATCGGTTTGGTCGGTAGAGCAATTTCCATACATAGGTTTGACTGGCGAATTGGCGCAACCGTCGGGTCAAATGGGCTATGCGTGTTGCAATGATCGACATTTTGGATATAGATACGACCCGTACTGGCGCGCTCTTGCATCATCAGACTAAACAAGTCTGCGGCTGGAATTTGGCGGCTACGAATAGCAGGGTCATTCTCATACTTGGTGTATAACTCTTCGAACTTGTCTTGATCTTCAAAGAACGCATCATACAAGCCAGGGGTGTCACCTGGTGAGAATAGCGAGATGTCTTGACCTTTGATGAGGCGAGTGTACATCGTTTTGTTTAACTGGACGCCGTAATCCATATGACGGACACGGTTGTCTTCGACGCCGCGATTGTTTTTGAGTACCAGTAATGACTCAACTTCTAGATGCCATAGTGGATAGAACAATGTCGCAGCACCGCCACGGACGCCGCCTTGTGAGCAGCATTTCACCGCGGTTTGGAACAGTTTGTAGAATGGGATACAACCTGTATGCTGTGCTTCACCGCCACGGATAGGGCTACCAAGGGCGCGGATACGACCAGCGTTGATGCCGATACCAGCACGCTGTGACACATAGCGTACGATGGCACTGGTGGTCGCGTTGATTGAGTCTAGGCTATCACCACATTCGATCAATACACACGAGCTAAACTGGCGTGATGGTGTACGTACACCTGACATGATGGGCGTTGGTAGTGAGATTTTGAACTGAGACGTCGCATCATAGAAGCGTTTGACATAGTCTAGGCGATCTGACTTGTCATACTGGCTAAACAAGCACATACCGACCAGCATGTACAAGAACTGCGGGCTTTCATAGACAGTCTTGCTCACACGATCTTGAACGAGGTATTTACCCGCCATTTGCTCAACGGCAGCATACGCCAAATTCATATCGCGCCAGTGGTCAAGGTATGCTTCTAGCTCGTCAAATTCGGCACGGCTATAATCGGCCAAGATATGCTCATCATATTTGCCAGCGTCGGTCAGTTTTTTGACATGATCATAAAGGTGCGGTGGCGTGAATCTATTGTAAGCAATTTTACGCAGATGGAAGATCGCCAAACGTGCCGCTAGATACTGATAATCAGGCGTCGTTTCAGAAATAAGGTCAGCTGCTGACTTAATAATCGTCTCATGGATATCGCGCGTCTTAATGCCTTCATAAAACTGAATGTGCGATTTTAGCTCAACTTGCGACACAGACACGTTATCCAAACCGTGAGCTGCCCACGCTATGACCTTATGAATTTTATCTAAATCAATAGGCTCTAAACGTCCATCACGTTTGGTTACTTGGATTTTATCAATATGTGTCATGTTGCCCTCTTAAGTGGATTACTTATAATGATGCTGCACGGGTCATACTCGGCAAGCATTCTTTATAACGCTATAACATTCGGTCACGGTAGATGATTTTTTAGGCAAAAAGCTACCGCTACTCATAGTGATGGTTCAAATCACTGAGTACTACATATAGCGTGTTTGTTAGTAGGTAGGCACAATATAGCGGGAAAATTTTGAAAATACTATATTGATTTTAGGAAGAAACTATGTTGCTGGCTGTCCAAAATTTGGCAAAGGACGATGGGGTAAGGGTTAGACGCGATTGACCAAAATAATAAATTTTTTGTAAAAATTGGATGGTCGTTTGCTTTTTATTCTTTGGTAAATCATCGACCGATAGAGGCCGTCATGAGGATAATAATAAGGGCGCAGATTGTACAGCAAACCACAAAAAATCGCCACCCATATGAGTGACGATTTGGATAATGTAGGAAGCCATTTTTTAACTTATAAAACCATGCGTACAGTTTTGGCATTATCAAGTGACGCATAAAGTGCATTAACTTGCTCAGCGTCTGTTAAATATAAATTGACTCGTGCTGAGTGAAAGCGACCCGTTTTAGACGGTTTGACTTCGATAGAGGCCAAATCAAACTCTGGAAACTGACTGCCCAAGATAAGCTTTACTTCATTGAGCAAGCTTTCATACTCGCCTTCGTGACCAATGATGCTCAAAGGATAGTTCATTGGAAAGTCCCAAAGCTCAGGGTTCTGAATGTCTGTCTTTTTGCCCTTTAAAGCGCTTTTATTGGTTGCCAATTCGGTCACGTTAACCGATTTTTTACTCGCTTGTGCTGGGTTGCTGGTGTCTTTTGGATCATCGCTCATAATGTGGTCTCACTTTTTAAAAAATATTAGCTAGTAAACTATCGCTCTTAATATGGCTTTCAATTTAACATTGTTTTCGATAAAGCCAAAACGCTTAGACATGCTCAGTTTTTAAGAACTCAGCGCCCAGATTGTTGTCTTTATCAAGGGTAGTCGTTTTATTTCCTATTTATAGTGGTATATGAGGGATTATTCAAGTGCTGTGACGACTGTAGATTTTTAATAGAGCTAAAGAGGTTAAGTCACACCATTACGGTAAGTAGCCCTTTATCGGTGCGATATCAGACGGAATGTCTGTGTCTCCCAGTGCCTCTAACAAGTTGATCTCGATAGTACGCGACAATGCCGTAAGGGGCAGTTGATTGGCTGCCAAACCGAAAGGCTCTTCAAGCTCCTCACTAAGCGCATCAAGACCAAAAAAGGTATAGGCAATCACCGCGCAGATTAACGGCGTTGCCCAGCCTAGTGAAGCCACCAAGCCAAAAGGTAACATAATACAATACAGATAGGTCGTGCGATGCACCAATAGCATATAGGCAAATGGCAGTGGTGTATTATGAATGCGCTCGCAGGCCGCCAAGACAATGGTCATAGAGGTCAGACGTTCGTCCATGTTTTGTACCATGTGCTCTGACGTCAGTTGCTGACATCGAATGTCTCCAAGCTGTTTACCGAGCAAACGCATCAGGTAATCAGGCAAATTGTGCGCTTGGCGCATGCTGGCATGATGAATAGGGTTTACGAAGCGTTCGATATCCTGCCAAGGCTCAGTACCACGCAGACGATGGCGTACAGCATGAGCAAATGCGATGGTCAGGTGCACCATGCTTTTCTGAGCGGTATGTCCAGTTTCGTCTTCTTCATCTATAAAGGAGAGTAATTGGCGTGTTAGGCCGCGGGAGTCATATACCAATTGCCCCCAGAGTCCTCGAGCCTCCCACCAACGCTGATAGCTCGCGTTGTTACGAAACCCTAAAAACAACGATAAGGCGATCCCTAGTAAAGTAAAAGTTGCCGTACCATAATAAGGGAAGGAGTCGGGAACCCAATGCTGAATAATTGTGATGACAGTACTGAGGATGGTAACCAGTAAAATTTGCGGATAGATTTTTGGAATGATTGAACCGCGAAAAGCGAAAAATATTTTGAAAGGGTGGGGTTGTTGCCGAACAATCATGTCAGTTTCCTAGCGATCAGATATAGCCAATCCAGAATAAAAGAGCGACAGGTTAAATAGCGCCTTGCTGAGATAAATTTGCCTCAGAGGCAAGTGTGCTGCATACAAATCGAGTGACGCAAAACCTTAAAATCAAGATTTAAGTCCCGATAGAATGACATTAAAGGCGGCCAAAGCATTTGGTAATGCTTTTTGTGGATTAGGATTGGAGGCAATCCAAAGTGAGGCGTTCATAGCGGCACCATTTATAAGCATGGACGCGGCTTCTGGATCTACTTCCTTCATCGTTCCTTCTGCGATTAACTGAGTCACAATCTGCTTGGTAGACAATAAGCAGCGATTTTGACTGGGCCAAAGAGAGGGATCTCCTAAAACAGCAGGGCCATCCAACAAGATAATTCTCTGAATTTCTGGATCAAGCGCGCTTTCGATATAAGTCTGTCCCTCAATCATCAATCCTTGCCAAAGGTTATCGCATCCTTCTGTTTTGGTTTTGGCTTTTTCTACCATCTCCAAGTCTATTTCTTCAACGACGGCAGCAAACAACCCTTTTTTGTCGCCAAAATTGTGGTAAAGCGCACCTCTGGTCAGATTTACATCCGCAGTTAGCTTATCCATTGATGTATCTGAATAACCGTATTCAGCAAATGATTTTCTGGCGGCAGCGATTATGCTTCGTTTGGTTTCAGCCATTTTTAATGCACGTTTTGACATAGTGTTGTCTTCAAAATTAAAAATTAAAATTACATACGACACGTATATTAGCTTGACATACGTACCGTATGTGTTAAATTCACATACGTAATGTATGTTACATGATAGTGAGCACCATTAAAAGCGTTGAATGCGTTTCGATCTTAACGCTCAATCCATATTAATCTAAACGTGTTGGAGACTTTCATGAGTCACAGAAAAGCAATATTCCCAGAGGGCAGACATTCTCTTTATGAGAAGCATGGTTACTCTGCCGCCATTCAATCAAGAGATTTACTATTTGTTTCAGGTCAAGTAGGCAGCCTTCAAGATGGCAGTGTAGAGACAGATTTTGAAAAGCAAGTGACACTTGCCTTTGAGAATTTGCGTCATACATTAGAGGCGGCAGGATGTACGTTTGATGACATTATAGATGTTATGACCTTCCATACGGATCCTGAAAATCAACTTGATACAGTTCTGAAAGTCAAAAATAATATTTTCAATGAGTCTCCATATCCGGCTTGGACCGCGATTGGTGTCAACTGGCTTGCTGGGTTTGATTTTGAGATAAAAGTGATTGCTCGATTACCAAATAAAGTGAGCTAAATAGATAGCCCTTAAAAATAAACGCAAGCTTCTAGGGCGTGACCTCATTTTTAGTCCATTTAGATGATTATCGATTGAATTGAGGGCACGTCCTAGTGTAGTAAATTTTACCTAAGCTTTCTCAATGAAAAGGAGAAGAGTTTTGAATACTAAAAATCCGATACTATTTGCAGGTGCAACAGGCATTGTTGGTCAACAAGCAATAGAGTGGTTTCGCACGATTAATCCTAAACAAGCAGTTTATATTGGTGGCAGAAATATTCAACTCGCTGATGAAATCGCTCTCAAAACTGGTAATGCATCATCATTAGCAATCGATGCAGAACAGCCCAACTTAGGGATAGACGATAGTGTTGAGATCAGTGCTGTCATGATGCTTGCTCCAGATTCTGGTTCTCATGGTTTACGCCTTGCGCAAAAACGCAAAATACCTTATATGAATGTCGTGACTGGAATGGTTGAGATTGGTGCTGAGCTGGCAGAGTACGCATTGACCACCTCAGGTCCAGTATTGCTAGCCAGTCATTGGGCGGCAGGTGCTGCTACATTTTTAGCACTACATCTTGCAGAGCAATTTGACTCAGTCTCTACACTTAATATCGCTGTGGTGCTCGATCCAGAAGATATATATGGTCCAGCTGCTTTCGAAGATATGGAACGATTACAAGCAGGCGTCCCATCCGCATTTTCGTATGAGAACGGAAAAAGAAAGTGGTTAACTAGAGATGCCATCCATCATAAAATATCTACGATTGATGGTCGAGATGTTACAGGCACTTCCTTTGCCTCACTTGATACAGTAAGTTTACGAGCCGTAACGGGTGCAGAAAATATCAGGTTTGATATTGCCAGTGATATATCTTCTTTTAGAAAAGCAAAAAATAAGCCTGCTGCCGAAATCATTGTAACGGCAACGGGGAGTCATGGCGGGGCAGAGAGTACTCGCAAACTAGCCATTGAGTTTCATAAGGGTCAGTCTTCATTAACTGGGCTTTGTTCAAGCTTATTGCTGAACGAGCTTATTAAAAAGTGGCAATTAGATAATAGAGCGACATTGTACACACCCGAAAGTTTGGGAATAAAGCCCGAAGTATTTTTGAAGTTGCTTAAGGATTTTGGTGCAAGGATCGTTGAACTATGAGGCTAAATCGCTTCTATAATCACTGATAGTCTTCAACACGCACAAAAAAAGCTGAGACAGGCTCAGCTTTTTTATAGTATTTACCAGCTAGTATTCAAAAATTGTCAAACTTAGTCATTCTCTAAAAAAGAGCGCAAGTGCTCAGAACGTGAAGGATGACGCAGTTTACGCAAGGCTTTTGCCTCAATCTGACGAATACGCTCACGCGTCACATCGAACTGCTTACCGACTTCTTCCAACGTATGATCGGTTGGCATATCAATACCGAAACGCATTTTTAGCACGCGTGCTTCACGCTCAGTTAGATTGCCCAGCACGTCACGAGTCGCCTCACGCAGACCTGCCGCCGTTGCATCGTCTACAGGACTTGAGATAGTACCATCTTCGATGAAGTCTCCTAGATGCGAGTCTTCATCATCACCAATGGGCGTCTCCATAGAGATAGGTTCTTTGGCAATTTTTAGTACTTTACGGACTTTAACTTCGTCCATTTCTAAACGTTCGCCTAATTCCTCAGGCGTTGGCTCGCGTCCCATTTCTTGTAGTAACTGACGTGACACACGGTTGATTTTATTAATAGTCTCAATCATATGCACAGGGATACGAATCGTACGTGCTTGGTCAGCGATAGAACGAGTAATCGCCTGACGAATCCACCATGTGGCATAGGTTGAGAACTTATAACCACGGCGATATTCAAATTTATCCACCGCTTTCATCAGACCGATGTTACCTTCTTGGATAAGGTCCAAGAACTGTAGGCCACGGTTGGTATATTTTTTGGCGATAGAGATAACCAGACGTAGATTGGCTTCAACCATTTCTTTCTTTGCGCGGCGTGCTTTTGCTTCACCGACCGCCATACGGCGCGCCACGTCTTTCATATCGTGAATTTGCATATCGAGCTGTTGCTCGTAATCACGAATTCTGCGTTGTAATAAAATAACATCGTCGGTGACTTTTTCTAGCGTACCAGCAAATGCTGGCTTGCCCTTGATACGTTCAATCAGCCAATCGACATTGGTTTCATTGCTTGGAAAGGTTTTACGAAATTCTTCACGCGGCATACGTCCACGGCGAATGACCAAACGCATGATTTGACGCTCTTGCTTGCGCACGTCATCATAGACATCATGCATGATGGCCATGACTTGATCTGATAAGCGATTGTTGAGCTTCAACATCATAAATCGTTCTGCTAGGAGGGCATAAGCTGCATCAGCTTGTACGCTACCACGGCCATAATCTAATAGAGCTTGCTTGGCTTTGATAAACAGGTTTTCGATCTCTTCTAAACGCAAGCGGACTTCTTCTGGATCGATACCACTGGTTTCTTCTTCGGCTTCTTCTTCAACGTCGTCTTCATCGTCATCATCATCTAACGCCAGCGCTTTGACTTTTGTTTTGATGATCGGCGGATTTTCTTTTTCTTCTTTGATTCGCTCTCTTTCTTCTTTCGCGGCTTCTTTGGCTTCTTGCGCCGCGATTTTATCCTCTTCGGTTTCAGGATCTAAAAACCCAGTAATGACATCAGACAGTTTCTTTTCGCCATCTTGTACTTTTTGGTACTCATCAAGGACGAATTGTACCGTACCAGGCCAGTAAGACATCGCATGCTGCACATCACGAATACCTTCTTCGATACGCTTGGCAATGGCAATCTCACCTTCGCGGGTAAGTAGGTCAACCGTACCCATTTCACGCATATACATACGCACAGGGTCAGTGGTACGACCCGGTTCAGTCTCAACAGAAGCCAGTACGGCCGCTGCCTCATCCGCTGCCATGTCGTCATCACTTGAATCGTCGTTCATCAAGATGTCATCGGCATCGGGGGCTGATTCAAAGATTTTAATACCAACGTCGGTCAGCATTTGCACAATATCTTCGATCTGATCGCTTTCGGTAATAGAGTCGGGCAGTTGGTCATTCACCTCAGCATAGGTTAGATACCCTTGCTCTTTACCCATTTGGATTAAGGTGGCCAGTTGAGATGTGGACTTGGAAACTGACTTATCGTTCATAAATACTCGCTTACTTGCATCGGACATTTTTATATTGTGACTCGCTATCGCTGGCTGGGTGCGTTGATCTTATCAATCGATTGATCAAAATATGGCGTAGAGGTCGTCAGTAATATCAAAAATGAGTTGATATGAATAAAGGCTCAAAACACTACAATAACAATGCTAAAAAACAGCTAAAAATTAGAAAAGCTAAAAAGACTGCAAAATGGTATCTAAAAGCTGATACGTAAAAATAATACCTAAAATTTGTGCTCAACGATGCATGCTCACAATCGTTCACCAAGCAGTGCTGTCAATATACAGCGACACAGTTTAACACAGACCACAGTCGTCAAGCACGAGGTAGTAGTATCTACCGACCATTTTTTACTGATTATTTGCTGTCAGTCAAATGATTTAGGAGCAGCTCATGCTACTGGGTATAATCATTAATAGTGGGGGCAGCAGTGATGCTTTTAAAGGGCGTGCGCTGCAAAAGAAAAAACAAGGCCACAGATTATGATTGTACCGTGACCATCTGCGCTGATTGCTCCGCTTGCTGCGCGCGTAACCAATCGTTCAATAACTGGGATTGCTTACGAACAATCGCCAGTTTAATGTGATCGGGGTTTTTTATCAGCTCTTGCATCTTTTTTTGTAGATGCAGTTTGAGCAGTTGCATCACCAAATTGTCAATCATCTCATCAAGGCTCAAAATATTTCTTGCAGTCAACGTTTTATAAAATCCGCCCCAGCTACGACTAAGGGTTTCTTGGGTCATTGGTTTGACATTCGATAATATAAAATGTGCCGCGGCGTTGGCATCTTTTGGTAGATAATTGAGGCAACGTTTGATGGTGCCAACAATATCAATCAAGGCGCTGTCTTGCAAATCTTCCCAAGCCACTGGGCGCAAAATGTCGGGTGCGGCTTTTTGTTTAATATGTGCAGGCAAGTGTAAGTCATTGATGCCTGCTTGCCGCCAAATCGACTCAATCGGATCGTCTGTCAATGCACGCGGCTGAAACAAAAAACAAAGTTGCAACTGCTGGCTGATGGTCATATCTCCATCAAAATCGAGCAGTGCATCTTTGGCCTCAACGTTCTGACTGCGTTTGCCACCAAGCTTTTGATAAATGTCGTTGTTGAGCAAATAACGAAAACTACTGCCTTTGGGTAAGGCGGTGGTCAAAGCGCGCACTTGCGACATCAGCTTGGCTTTGCCTTCTGCCAGTCTTAGATCATAACGCTCACTCAAATAAGCAAAAATATACTGTGACAGCGGCATGGCATTAGAGATCTGCTCATGCATGGCATCACTGCCCTGACTTTTGATAAATGTATCAGGATCATGATTGTTTGGTAATGTCAAAAACCGCAGCTCTTTATCATCGGCCAGCACAGGGAGCGCAACTTCGAGCGTACGCCAAGCGGCTTTTTGTCCCGCACTATCTCCATCGAAACTTAAGGTCAAAGTCGGGTTAAGCGTCAATAATCGCGATATTTGGCTCTCGTTAATCGCAGTACCCATAGAAGCAATCGCGCCGTAGATGCCCGCTTGATAAAGGGCGATCACATCCATATAACCTTCGACTACCAGCCAGCTATTGGCGCGCTGCTGGCGTGACTCATAATAGCCATACAATACATGCTGCTTATGAAACACTGGCGAGTCGGACGAGTTGATATACTTGGGTTTTACTTCGTCATCAAGCGCCCGACCACCAAAACCAATAGTGCGACCTTGATTGTCTCGAATAGGAAAAATCACTCGATCACGCAATAGATCATAATCGCGCCCAGACTCTGAACTACGTACCAAACCGAGCGCCTTTAGTCCTGCGATATCTTGCGGAAACTGATGCTCAAGGTGCTGCCAGCCAAAAGGCGCATAGCCCAAGCCAAAAGTCTCAAAAATCTCTTCAGTAACGCCGCGTGACAAAAAATAATGCTTGGCGTGAGGATGGATGGTGAGATTGCGTTGATAGAATTGCTGTATTTGTTCTAATAGCTCGTACAGATTGCCATCTTCATCAGCATGGTTGTTCATACTGTGCGAATCTGTGTTCTCATCAGTATTGATCAGCCACGGG
Organism: Psychrobacter aquaticus CMS 56; assembly: GCF_000471625.1. Classification (GTDB taxonomy): domain Bacteria; phylum Pseudomonadota; class Gammaproteobacteria; order Pseudomonadales; family Moraxellaceae; genus Psychrobacter; species Psychrobacter aquaticus. The sequence continues at coordinate 97,038 of NZ_AUSW01000034.1, read as the reverse complement.
GGCGGATACCCATTGTCATTGCTGTTACTACTATCGTTACTGCCGTTTTGATAGTCTGAGCCATACGAGTCGGTTAGATAAGGCGCTGAATCATAAGCGTCTAGTGGTGGATAGTTATCATAGCTGTTATCGTCATTATAGGGAGGCGAGTCTGCATACGCTTGCGGATTCTGATGTATCTCGTGCTGATCTATGTTGCTGCGATTTGCATTGCTGTGAGCTATAGTTGGACTAGGTACAGGCGGCGGTGCAACAGGTTTGGGTGCACTGCGTTGGTAACTGACGTTTTGCTGTTCTTCTTTTGGCACTTCGATACCAGTCTGCTTTGATAGCTCATTGACCGCTTCGATAAACGTTAAGTTTTCATAGTCACGCAAAAAGCTGATGGCATTGCCACCGACACTACAGCCAAAACAATGATAAATGTTTTTTTGTGGGTTGACATAAAAGGATGGTGACTTTTCACCATGAAACGGGCAACAGCCTTTGTACTCATTTCCCGCACGTTTAAGCGTGGTATGACGCCCAATAATACTGATTAAATCAGCTTGGCTATTTAATTGCTCGAGGATATGGTTGGGGATGCTCATACAAAAAACAGTTTACCATAGGTCAATTATGTTGGGGCACAAAGTAGAGACAGAAAAATAAGGCCAACAGAGCGTTGACCTTATTATTTATGGCGTGCGATAGACGGTGTAAAGTCCATTAACGTGATTGAATCTGAGTTAATTAATCATCATTCATATCGGTATCAGAGGGTGTGAGCAAGATGCTATCACGGTCAGATTCAGGCAGCGTCGTGCGGCGTGTTGGGTTGATATTTTGTGGATCAACGTTGGCTTCTCTAGCCGTAGAGCCAGTGCTCGATTGGCTAGTGATTCTTTCCGCTGAAGCTTCAGGCAGGCCTAGACCGATATTGACACCAGTATTAGGAGCGGTAAAGTTATTGGCTGTAGGCGCAGCGTTCGTGCTAGGCAATCTTAATTGACCAGCGTTGCGAATTATTTGTGTCTTGGTTGCGCCATTGTACTCACCAGTCGCAACCGACGTGTCTTCCATGCTTGAGCGACCCAATTTACCAAAGGTGATTCTATTGAGCCAAGAGCTATCACGTTTGGTACTCAGTTTTACGCTACCGTTACTGGTCAGCATGTTTGGATAGTTGATCTGCAATAGTGTTTTATACTCATTTGCCAAGTCCGTCAGACCCAGTTTTTCATTGCTATACGCGAGGACGGCGAGAGCATCAGGGATAGATTCGCTAAGTGGATAGTACTGAAATACCCATTTGGCACGGTTTGCAGCGGCAACATAAGCTTCGCGCTCGATGTACCAATTGGCCGCACTCATCTCGCTTTCAGCAAACTGATTGTAAATAAAAGTCATGCGCTGAGCAGCATCGGGTGTATAAGGGCTGTTAGGATATTTATTAATAAGTTCTTGGAAATTGGCAAAGGCAATTCGTAAATAGGCTGTATCACGCTCGGCTTGGTTTAACTTAAACAGTTTCAAACCTTCAGACGACCCTTCCATATTGGCCACACCGCGCACATAATAGGCGTAACTGACTTGCGGATTAGAAGGATAGAGGCTAATAAATTGCTCAGCGCTGGCAGCAGCGGTTTCAAATTTACCACTGGCGTATTGGGCATACATCATATCGAGCAGTGCTTGTTCAGCATACTGTCCAGTAGGATAAAAAGTGCGTAGATTGGTCAGATCTTCGATGGCTTGTGTATAGCGACTTTTATCAATCTGGGCGATGGCGTCGTTATAATAGCCTTGCTCTGACTTTTCGGCAGTTTCCACCGCATCGACATCTTTACCGCCAGTCAGATTACTGAAAGTCTGACAGCCCACTAGGTTTATGCTTAGCGCCAGTAGGGTGATAGAGGACAGTTTGATAAATGTATTGCCAACAGCTTGCATACTTCTTCTCCGACACAAGTCGCATAATAGCAGCAGCGCTATTATGCTATATATTAATAATAAAAAATGATGCTTATGGCATCAGGTAACTGTCTAGTGTGCTTATCGTTATAAGCGGACTCATCATCAACATAATCTTTGCCAAATGCCGCTGTGCTTTACTTGGGCATTCAGTAAAAATCACATCTAATACCAATAAAACCATGGCCAATACTAATAAAATACAGTTATTTTAAAGATGTAGTGCCATAGCATACAGTAAAATATGGCTATACTTTATAGAATAACGTTTGCTTCGTCTATTTTTTCGCCATCTATATTGTAGTTAGGATATGTTAAACACGCATAAATAACTTATTTCAGCTTGGCATTTTAGCATGGGCAGCTGTTGTGAGCGATACAGAATGTCGCTGGTATTGGCAAATATACAGTAAATTACAGCAATGTCATGTTTTAGAGAGTTAGGGTTTGACGTTTGGCGCAGTGCTTTATCATCAAAAAACGACAGATAACAGACACCTTCTATAGGGCTTAAGCGCTCGGCATGGTACACTATCGCGATATTGCCTCCGTTTTTTGCCGACGATTATTTTATAATACGCCATGAATCAGCGAACGGCAGTCTTTTTTATAATACTACTTTTTAAAGTTGCCCTTTAGAGCTGCCTTACAAAATTCTGTTAGAAGTTTCACCATGTATAAATCCGCTATGAATAATAATACTATGACCACCAATTCATCACCGAATCAATCGCTAGATACTGATTCATCAGCACAAGAGTCACCAATGCCAAATGACGTTTTAAATAATAATGAATTACCTGACGACAATCAATCAGCGCTCGATGAACAAGCATATGACGATGTCCTTTCAAAAGAAGCGGTGTCAAAAGCTGCGATGCTAAAAGAGAGTGATGAGTTTGACGAAAGTACAGTCGATGAAGATGATGATGGTGATAGTGATGACATTGCTGATATAGACGATGATGAAGTATCCATCGCTGGTCAAGCAGTGCCAGTGGTTATTGATATGACGCATACAGTCACAGAAGATCAGGCAGGTCTGCGTATCGATAAGTTAGCATCATTGATATTCACGGATTTTTCGCGGGTTCAGTTACAAGGCTGGATCAGCGATGGCAGCTTGCTCTACAACGGCAGTGTGCAACGACCAAAAGTTCGCGTTAAGGCCGATGATGTTTTGCAGTTATCAACGACGTTGCAACAGCATAGCGAAGATCAGCCAGAAGACATAGCGATTGAAGTGGTTTATGAAGATGATGAAGTATTGGTCATCAACAAGCCTGTGGGTATGGTGGTTCATCCTGGCGCGGGCAATCAGACAGGCACTTTGGTCAATGCATTACTGTATCACTATCCACAGCAGCACCATCTGCCGCGTGCGGGTCTAGTACACCGGATTGATAAAGACACCTCTGGGCTGTTGCTGATTGGTAAAACCAAGCCCGCCCAAATGGCATTGATGGAGCAACTAAAAGATAAATCAGTCTATCGCCACTATCAGTGTGTGGTGGCAGGCGATCAGGCAAGCTTGATGCGCCATCGCCGCATTGATGCACCGATTGGTCGCCATCGCACCCAGCGTACCAAAATGACTGTCATGACGGCAGGACGTGAGGCGGTCACGCATTTGTTAAATGTCACTCCTCTTAATGGCAATTATTGTTTATTAGATGTGGGACTTGAAACTGGGCGAACCCATCAAATCCGTGTGCATTTAAGCCATATTACTTATCCGATAGTCGGTGACCGTATCTATGGTGGTCGTCGTCAATTACGCTCAGGTCTAACAGAAGCACAGCGCCAAGCGATCAGTAACTTTCCGCGTCAAGCCTTGCATGCTTATACATTGGGCTTCGTTCATCCAACGACTGGCGAAGACATTGAAGTTACAACACCACTGCCTGAAGATATGCAGCAACTAATTGCAGTGCTAAGTGACGGTTACGACGACGAATCCTTAATAGGGTAGATCAGCCATGATTAACACGCTTCCTATGACATTGCTCGCACAAATTGATGATGTGGCTATTTTTCAAACGGCTGCTTTTATTAGTGATAGTATTAATGAGCCTGACGCAAAGCATGACTGTATAAAACCCCAAAGTCAGGCCATTTATGGGGCGCTAAATCTGGGCTTGCATGTCAATGATGAGCCGGCAAAAGTATTGGACAACCGCATGCGTCTGCTGGCTGCCATCAATGAAAAATTAGCACACTGGTCATCAGAAAGTAAACCGCCTTTATGGATTAAAAGCTTGCATTGGGTCAATCAAGTTCACGGTAAGCAGATTCATGATATTGATATCACTGCGCTGAATATGAAACCCATGGCTGCTGATGCGATGATCAGTCAACAAGACGGTCTTGGACTTGCGATAATGACAGCGGATTGTGTGCCCATTGTCTTGTACCAACCAGCAAGCGGTCAGATAGCAGCGATTCATGCAGGTTGGCAGGGGCTGGCGTGTGGTGTAATACAATCGACTGTTCAGCGCTTTACCCAATCTGGATCTGTTAAAGCTTGGATAGGCGTTTGTATCAGTCAAGACAATTATGAAGTTGGCATGCATGTTCGCGACCAACTACTCAAAGGTTGTATAGACAATAAATCATTGACACCAGACGGTATCGACAGTTTTGATCGCTTGTATGTAGTGGATTCTGATATACCTCTAAACCATGATGACAATGCTCAGCATTTACATAAGACAGTTGATAAACCATCAAGTTGTGCTACATTAACCTCGGATAAAATTAAGCTAAACTTACCGAAATTAGCCGTAGACCAGTTAAGCGCCGCTGGCGTGATGTTAGGCAATCCATTACCCATAAGCTGTAGTTATGCTGATGAACATTATTATTCTTATCGGCGTCAGACGCATTTGCAGCAGCCAGCAACAGGGCGCATGGCACTGGTTATCGTGCGCGGTGCTGCTACATAAGAATTCGCTATCGACCAGCGGGAAATATCACACATGATTCATTCTTCATTCTTGTTACCGTTATTCAACCATTTACAGCCATTATTAGAGTTTGTATGAATATATCTGCCAAATCGTCTTTAACACCCACACTTACTGATAACATGCCTAATGTGTCCATTGCCGTTATTTTTCATAGCAATTATGGTCATACGAAGCGGGTTGCCGAAGCCATCGTCCAAGGTGCTCATCAGCAACTTCCAAAATCACAGGCCAAAGCTGTTGATGTTCACGATGTTGATTGGGAATATTTGGATCAGGCCGACTTGTTGGTTTTTGGTAGTGCCGTATACATGGGTAGCGTGACTGCTGAATTTAAGACCTTTATGGATGAGACCTCTAAGCGTTGGTATCAGCGCACATGGGAAGGTAAGTGGGCAGCTGCTTTTGCCAACTCTGGTGGTCTAAGCGGTGATAAGCTGGCGGTGCTACAGCAGATTTCTCTATATGCGATGCAGCATGGTATGAACTGGATAGGATTACCCTTGATGCCAACGGGTCATGAGCAACATGATTTGAACCGTCTATCCAGTTTTTTGGGTTTGATGACGCAGTCGCTTGATGGGCCACCTGAAGAAACGCCAGGATCTGGTGATATCGATACGGCCATATGGTTTGGGGATCATCTCGCTAAAACCATCATCAAACATCAACCGACTGTGTTAAGAAGCTAGAATAAGCGGATATTCAATCACTAAACATTGTTTATGGAACGCCAAAAAACAGACATCAAATTGATGTCTGTTTTTTTGTTTGTCTTATGGAGTGGTATTTTGATTGATAACCATTGGCGCGGGATGGGCTGTAACAGGAATGGGACTTTCAACAAATTGAAACGATTGACAACCTGTAGATAACAGTGCTGTTGTCAGTAAATAGACGAAGGTTAATGACTTCATAGTGGTATCTCGAGACAGTCGGCGAAATTAAAGCAGCGTTCATCATAAAAACGGTGTATTGCAAGTCTCGCTAAGGTATTAACATTATCGTTGAATTGCGCCTTGTGTGGAACAGTTTTCGCAATCAGTAGTGCCTATTTGTGAATATCAAACATACCTTAATAAAAAGCGCCTGACTATTTATCAAACGCTTCTTACAGTCTGACGTTTTATTCATTTATAAATCTTATAAGATAAAGCGTCTATTGAGAACCCGAAGACCATACTGGAGAACGGATAACACCTTGCCCAGATTTACCGAACGATTCGCCACCATTAAGCGATTTGATGGTCAGAACGCCTTTACCACCTTGCTTCGATGCGTATACCACACGCTTACCATTTGGAGAAAAACTTGGTGCTTCATCAATACCGGTATTGCCTAAATTGGCAGTTACCGCACCGCTGCTATTCATGATGGCGGCTGAGCGACCACTTAAAAAAGCAATTTGTGAGCCATCGCTATTAAACTGCGGGCTGGTGGCATAACCGCTATTAGATACCTTGGTCGTACGTCCTGAGCCAAACTCGTAACGATAAATTTGCGGTTTATTGAATCCTGCTCGATCACTGACGAACACAAAGGATTTACCGTCAGGGGCGTAGCTTGGCTGTACTTCACTACTTGGCCAGCTGGTGATTTTTCTAGGTTGGCCACCGCTGGCGCTCATCTCATAAATATCAGCACTGCCCTCAAAGCTGCTGGAAAATAGGATTTTGCTGCCATCAGGTGAGAATGAAGGGCTCAAGTTATTTCCGGCAAAAGGCGTCAAAGATGTGGCACCGCCACCGCCAACATTTTGTACATAAATTACAGGATATGATTTATCGCGTTGTACCGAATAGGCAATACGGTTACCGTCTGGTGACCATGTTGGCGAGAATATCGAGCCTGCAACTTCAGTAATGGTTTTGGCGTTTTCGCCATCAGCATCCATGACTTTTAAGCGAGATACTTTTTCTTTCCCAACGCCAGTTTCTTCTATATAGGCAATACGTCCCGAAAAATCACCTGGAATACCTGTAATCAGCTCATATACTTTGTCGGAGATGACATGACCTGCGTAACGCATGCTTTCTTTGTTATTGTCAGCCGTCAAGCTTTGCTTACCTTCGATAACTCGACCAGATTTGACATCAATCACTTCATAGTCGGTCACTATTTTGCCGCGATTACTGCGCGTACTACCAACGACCAGATAAGGAATCCCCATACTTTGCCAAACGGGGAGAGTGCCTGCCAACTCACTGCTACTACGTGGTTGCTGTGGTAGGTTTTGGCTGGTGACGGTCAGCTCTGTTTTGCTTAAATTGTTTAAGATTATAGGCGATAAAACAGAATCACCAGCGAATGGTACAAAAGCGACTTGGTTCTTTTGGACAGGAATTTCATAATCCAGTTCTAAGACAACAGGTGCTGCAAGTAAGCTAGGAGAGGCAAGGAGAGCTGTGGCACTACCAAGCAAAGAGAGGAATAGTTTCTTGTGGGTATGCATGAGTTGATTGAGCTCCTAAAATGGTGTGATATAAGCCGTTTAATATAACATTATCAATAATATAAGGCGTGAGCAACTGATTAATTGCTGCCTCTAAACTGTACGGTAAAAGTGGGGTATTTTGGGTCGTCAGCATCGATTGGTAGTCTGCCAGTATCTAACACGGCTTTTTTGGCTGCTTCGTTGACGGCACTATCAGGCCCTGAGGCAGAGACATTGACAATATTGCCGCTGGCATTGACAGTAATGGTTAAAGTGGCGCTTTGAGTCGAGCCTTTCGCTGCGGTAGGCGGATTGTAGTTGCGTTTAATTAAGCCAATGATTTCACTATTGCTGGCACCGCGATTGCCACCTGCAGCAGATCGGCTGCTGCCTTTAGAGAGGCTAGTCGTGGCTGTGTCGCCAGAAATACTAGACTGGCCATCTGATAGGCTAAAGTTCTTACCCGAGCTACCAGTATTGATTTCTATATTACGATCATTCGCGGTAGGACGTGTAATCTTAGGAGGGTTATTTTGTTTGCTACGGAAATCTCCAAGCCTTTGCTGGTCTTCTATGCGCTGCTCTCTTTTGTCCTGTTCAATTTGATTATGCTCTTCTGTTACGGATTCATCTAGCTGTGCTGCCCATTCAGCCATCCGCTGCTCATATTCTTGATTTTGCTCAAGCAAGCGCTGATGCTGTTCTTCACTCATGAGCATAGGGCGACTGGCAGGTTCGTCAGAACGTGTAAAAACAGGCACGCGCTGAGAGTTTGTTTGGCTGGAGTTTTGGCTACTAACGCTACCATCAAAGGTTTCTGCTTGCATCGTGCTTGTTGAGCTACTGGCACTACTTTCAGCTTGCATGGCACTGGCAGCCGCTGCACGATTGGCCAAGATTTGTCCTTGCATTTCAGCAAGTTGTTCAGGTGAGACCATGACCGTTTCGATAGTGCCAACAGGCTCTGTTTCGCTATTATAGTAGTTATAAACGAGTAACCCAACCACAAGGCCGTGTGCCAGCAAGCTGAGTAACGTCGGCAACGTTAGCCCATTACCTTCAGGTTGGGTTGGCACATAGACGGTAGGAGCATTATGCATGATAAGGATACTCAATGACGACGTTCATCAGATTTTCTACTCTATTATAACAAGCAGAACTATAGTAAATTTACTTTAAAAAGAAAACAGTACGGCTGGGATGGATTTTTCGATGCTTTTGGCGTGCGAAGCGCACAGCAAGCGATGAAAATCTATACCAGCAGAGCGCTATTTCTGTTGACGCTCTTTTATCCTGAACTGATTATAGGAACAGAGTTAATTACAACGATGGTGTGGGCAAAGGGGCACCTGTCAATAGGCCGACCTTTTGAATACCTGCTTGTTGCAAGGTTGCCATAAGTGTCATGATGGCACCATACTGATTGTTTTGGTCAGCATTAATCATGACTTGTAAAGGCTGCGCACCCGCATCGCTACTTTGGTTTTGTAGCGTGGTTAAGGTATCAATCAATTCTGGCTCACTAATTGGCAAGTCGACATTATCTTCATAACTGATAAAAATATCACCGCTATCGGTTAATGATACGATGACGGGCAGCTGGCTTTGGCTCATGGTATTGGTCTGCTCTTTTGGCAAATCAACATCGACGCCCGTAATCAGCATCGGTGCGGTGACCATAAATATCACGAGTAATACCAACATGACGTCGATATAAGGAACGACGTTCATCTCCGCATTCAGTGCCTTTTTTTCACGGCGATAGGGACTTTGTTTCATAGCCCTTTAACCTGATTAGCATTGACTTGAGTTTCTCTGTTAATAATGTTTTCTGCACTGGTCTCACGCTGGAGCATGCCTGTCATCTCATCGCAAAACAATGCACGTGAATCATATAAGCGACTCGACTTGGCTGTAAAATGATTATAGGCGAGTACCGCAGGAATAGCGGCAAACAAACCCATAGCGGTCGCGATTAGGGCTTCAGCGATACCCGGAGCGACAGAGGCCAGCGTTGCTTGCTCCGTTTGAGACAGTCCCAAAAAAGCATTCATGATGCCCCACACGGTGCCAAACAAACCGATATAAGGCGCAACTGAGCCGATACTTGCTAGTGTTGTCAGTCCTGATTCCAATAATTGCTGCTGACGTCCTAGACCGACTCGCAGCTTACGCTCCACACCATCGATGATGTCATCTTTGGGTTGGCGTTTTTTATGCATTCTCAAATATTCAGAAAACCCAACATAAAAAATTTGCTCAAGTCCTTGGCGTTCAGGCGAGCCTTGTACACCTTGATACAGTTTGGCCAAATCTTCACCCGACCAAAACCACGTCTCAAACTGTTGATCGAAGTTTTTGGCCGTACCGAGCCGCGCACTCATACGAAAAATAATCACCCAGCTCAGCAGGGAAGCCAATAACAATAATGCCATCACAATCTGAACTAAGAGGCTGGCTTGGGTAATAAGGTCGATAATATTTAAGGATTCAGGCATGTATGAGACTCATGGATAATGGATAATCACTGGTATGGCGCGACACAAAAACCAGATAAGAGTTGTGCTAGGGCGTGTCATCAATTAGCACATCTATATTAGCCGCTTAGTGTACTGTTAAATGCAGAAAATATCATTTATTAAAGTGTTAAATATCAAATAGGATCTTTGCGATTCATGTTATTAATGGTATGTCGCTGACTGAGTTGTTTACTAAGAGAACCATTCAGTCACTATCACTGTTTTGTGACAATGAATCGACTATCGCTGAGATATCGTTAGGCCAATATTGATTGAGCCAGTATGAATAGTACATTTATACCCATGCGGCACTGGTAATGATTGAATTTATACCGTAATTTCTCTAGAATGTTGCACTTTGTCACCCCTGCCGTTTGATAATGACGTCGCAATTTTTTGCTGGCGTCATCTTTATTTTTGGCAGCAATAAATTTGTTCTTTCACTAGCAAGCTGGGCGCGATACTTATGAATGCAATTGAACGCTATTTTGGGATTAATGGTGAAAACACCACGATCAAAACGGAAATTCTTGCTGGTATTACCACCTTTTTGACCATGGTTTATATAATCTTTGTAAACCCAAACGTATTGGCTGAAGCTGGTATGGATAAAGGGGCAGTGTTTGTTGCCACCTGTTTAGCTGCCGCAATAGGCTGCTTTATCATGGGTATTTATGCCAGACTGCCTGTGGCGTTGGCACCTGGCATGGGTTTGAATGCTTTTTTTACTTATGGCGTTGTACTAGGCATGGGTTATGCATGGCAAACGGCACTAGGAGCGGTTTTCCTATCAGGTTGTTTGTTTATCATTTTAAGCTTATTTAAGATTCGTGAGTGGATTATCGATGCTATTCCAACAAGCCTTAAGCAGGGTATTGTGGCAGGTATTGGAGCGTTCTTAGCATTTATTGCGTTGCAAAGCTCTGGCATTATTATTGGTCGTGACGCAACATTGGTGATGCTTGGTGATATGAGCTCATTTGCGCCTATGATGGCCGCTTTGGGTTTCTTTATTATCATTGGTTTGGTTTATAAAAAAGTGCCAGGTGCTGTCACGATTGGTATTTTAATCATTACTTTGATTAGCTTGTTTACAGGTCATACCCAATTTGCTGGCATCATGTCCGCGCCGCCATCTATCGCACCAACGCTAATGCAGCTTGATATTGCGGGTGCATTCGACGTTGGGATGATCAGCGTTATCTTTGCCTTTTTATTCGTTGACTTGTTTGATACGACGGGTAGCCTAGTAGGCATTGCTAGTAAAGCAGGTCTAATCGATAAAAATGGCAATATTCCCAATATGGACAAGGCATTACTGGCTGACTCAACGGCCACGGTTACGGGCGCTATGCTGGGTACATCATCGACGACCAGCTATATCGAAAGTGCTTCTGGTGTTGCCTCTGGTGGCCGCACGGGTCTGATGGCTGTGACGGTCGGCATATTGTTCTTATTGAGTATTTTCTTCGCACCGTTGGCTGGTATGATTCCGGCTTACGCCACGGCAGGGGCGATTTTTTATGTATCTGTACTAATGCTATTTACCTTAAAAGACATCAATTGGGAAGATTTAACCGAGGCTGCGCCAGTGGCTGTGGTGCTATTACTAACGCCGCTTACTTATTCTATTGCTGACGGTATTGCGCTTGGTTTTATTACTTTTACTGCGGTAAAACTGATGACTGGTAAATTCTCAGAGATTACCATTCCAGTATGGGTGTTGACGATTATTTTATTGGCCAAGCTGGTGCTTTTGTAAGCTTTTAACGTCATTGTTTAGGCAGTTATTGCTACTTTTAACCCCTTTTATTCTGAACTGATAAAGGGGGTTTTTTGGGTATAGAGCGTGACTCAATGACTTCTGATTTTCTCAAGTATTTGATTTAAAAATAATTAATCTGCTGTAGTAAATAGAAAAATATAACCATAGCGTCACAGTTGATAAAGTGCTTATAACTGGTTGTTTTTTAGAATGATATTAATTTGTGAAAATGGTAAATATCGTTAGTTTGAAAATTTTTTTCATGCTAACATGCCCAAGTTAAGCGCATCACCTCAATCAACGCCGTAGAGGTTTTTCTTACAGTGAATTTGCGTTATATAAGATGACAGATTTAGGCTCAGTCAAAATGATTTTTTAATTAGCATTGTTTTGATCAAGCGGTAGACATATCTGACCATCTCACTCCTTTCACTACTGACAAGAAGAAGGCACTAATGCCGCTTAACTGTTTGTTGTTGCCTTTGTATTGTTAACGTAGCCCGTTTAACACTCGAACGATTTATCTAACGATTTCCAGCCTGTGCTGGATTTTCCCGTTTTGTGATGGCGCTGTTTGGCGTTTTGATTATTGCTGTGAGTATCCATTCATGACCACTATTTCAGATAATGGTAGTCATAGTCGGTCAAACAGAACGATCAAACTTCCTAAAGCACCATTTATTATGGTTTTTAAACGATAGTTATGGAGTTGTTATGAACCCAGTAGATCAGTTTACCCCGAAGACGCCGATTTTATTTAATCCCGTTGATTTGTTGTCGCCAGAATATATTACCCAGTCGTCAGAAACATTGCACGCGCGTATTTCACCATTGTATAGCGTCGATGAAACCAGCTGGTTGTCTGAATTATTATCACTTGCCAAACCCAGTAATGAAGAGCGCAATGCAGCTGCTGAGCAAACGCGCCAGTTGGTTGAGCATGTGCGTAATGATGGCAAAGCGGTCAAGATGGTTGACTCATTATTACTCGAATACAGCCTTGATACCCAAGAAGGTATCTTGCTTATGAGTTTGGCAGAAGCTTTGATTCGAGTGCCAGACAATTATACAGCTGATGCGCTGATTCATGACAAGATGAGTGTGGCTGACTGGAAAAAGCACATCAAGAATGACAATGGCTTTATGGTCAATGCGTCGTCGTGGGGCATGATGATGACGGGTCGCGTCGTCAGTATTGATAGTAACACCACCGCGACAGGCTTCTTGGATCGCATGACCAAAAAAATGGGTGAACCGGTCATTCGTAGTGCGATGCAAAAAGCCATGCGTATCATGGGGCATCAGTTTGTATTGGGTGAGACCATTGAAGACGCCAATAAAAACAGCCAGCCATATCGTAATAGAGGCTATACCTATTCGTTTGATATGCTAGGCGAGGCAGCGATTACCCATAGGGACGCTGAGAAATATTTCAATGACTATCTGCACGCCATTAGAGCTACTGCCAGCATCAAAGTCAAAGAAGGCATGCCGAAGCCTTCAGTATCTATCAAGTTATCTGCACTACATCCTCGTTATGAAGCCACGCAAGAAGCACAAGTGATGGGGTTATTACGTCAACGCTGCATGTTGCTTATCGAAGCGGCGCGTGAAGTCAACGTTGATCTCAGTATCGATGCGGAAGAAGCCGACCGTCTTGAGATTTCTTTGAAGTTATTTGAATCTCTGTACCGTGACAATTTGACGGCTGACTGGGACGGTTTGGGTATCGTTGTGCAGGGTTATTCTAAGCGCGCTATTGCTGTTTTGGCTTGGCTTGCTCGTTTAGCGACCGAAGTGGGTGACCGTATTCCAGTCCGTTTGGTAAAAGGCGCGTATTGGGACACTGAAATTAAGCTTGCCCAGCAAAAAGGTTTGTCAGGTTATCCTGTTTGGACGCGTAAAGAGGGCACGGATACTGCTTATCTGGCGTGCGCGCGCTTCTTATTGTCAGACCATTTGCGTGGATTGATTTGGCCGCAGTTTGCTACTCATAATGCGCACACACTTGCGTCAATTATGACCATGAGTAAACACAGAGACTTTGAGTTTCAGCGTCTGCACGGCATGGGTGATGCGCTTTATGATCATATCTTACAAGCTTATCAAATTCCTGTACGCATCTACGCGCCAGTGGGTGCACACAAAGACTTACTGCCATACTTGGTACGCCGTTTGCTAGAAAATGGTGCCAATAGCTCATTTGTCCATCAGCTATTAGATAAATCGTATCCAATTGATAAACTGACGGTGCATCCTTATGACAAGCTGCTGACCAATGCTACGTTGCACAATCCAGATATTCCATTGCCATTAGAAATCTATGGTGCAAGACGTGCCAGCTTTGGTCCCAATATATTTGTAGAGTCGCAATGGCTTCCGTTTAAGTCGGCTATTGACAGCCATTTGCACAAAACATGGTCCGCGACCTCTGTTATTAATGGTAAAACAATTAATGACTATGAGGCTGATGGCGCAACCCAGCAACTTGACAGTCAAACCGTTCGTGCGCCTTGGAATCATGACGTTAGCGCAGGTGATGTCACCTACGCCAATGCCGCATTGGCGCGCCAAGCCATCGATGCCGCAGTGGCAGGACAAAGCATGTGGCAAGCAGTGCCAGTTGCCAAACGCGCGGCTATATTGCGCAAAACAGCGGATATTTTTGAAGAAAATTATGCTGAATTGATGGCGCTATGCCAAGTCGAAGCGGGTAAAACCATGCAAGACAGTATCGATGAAATCAAAGAAGCCGTTGATTTCTGTCGCTTTTATGCTGATGAAGCAGAGCGTCTCGATGAGACTGTGCATGAGTTTACAGATCTAAGTGGCAAACAATCGCGCCAAGTTTATAAAGCGCGCGGTACTTTTGTTTGTATTAGCCCGTGGAACTTTCCATTGGCCATTTATACCGGTCAAATCATGGCGGCATTGGCAGCTGGAAATACTGTCGTAGCCAAACCTGCCGAACAAACCAGTTTAATTGCCCATTTTGGGGCACAACTGATGTATCAGGCAGGCGTACCAGTAGAAGCGTTGCAGCTAGTGCTTGGAGCAGGGGACGTTGGCGGTGCACTAACCGCCGCTGACAATATCGCAGGTGTTATTTTCACTGGTTCAACCCAGACCGCGCAACGTATTAATCAAAGTCTAAACGATCATGCACAAGTCAGCGGCGAGCTACCGGTATTTATCGCTGAAACTGGTGGTCAAAACGCCATGATTGTTGACTCAACTGCCTTGCCTGAGCAAGTGGTTAGAGATGCTGTATTGTCTGCCTTTGGTTCAGCGGGTCAGCGTTGTTCAGCTTGCCGCATATTATGCGTGCAAGAAGAAATGGCTGATGATTTGATTGAACTGTTGCAAGGGAATATGGCTGAACTATCGGTAGGCAACCCGCTGTATGCAGCCACGGACGTGGGGCCAGTGATTGATGGCGATGCCAAGCAAGGCCTTGAGGCGCATATCGAGCGCATGAGAGTTGAGCCGACAGCGACTATTTTGGCACAAACACCAATGAGCTCAAGCTCGGTTGTGAGTGAAGAGCAGTCTACCTTTGTATTGCCAACCGCAATTGAGGTAAAAAGCATTGAAGTCATCGGTGGTGAGCATTTTGGTCCAATCTTACATGTACTACGTTATCAAGCCCGCGATTTAGATAAGCTGATTGATGCGATTAATGGTACAGGTTTTGGTTTGACTCTAGGAATTCATAGCCGTATCGAAAATACTGCTGAGCACATTGAGCGTCGTGCTTTTGTCGGTAATACTTATATCAACCGTAACCAAATTGGCGCGGTTGTGAATGTACAGCCGTTTGGTGGTTGTGGTCTGTCTGGTACAGGTCCAAAAGCAGGTGGCCCGCACTATGTTGCACGTCTGATGCAATTAAGTACGGAATCATCAGTAAATGAGCTGTTAGCGACTGAGCAAACACTGATTAATAGTAATACAGCAACCTCAATCACCCAAACAGAAATCGCATAAGGAGTAGCAACATGGCGACTGAATTCAAAAAAAATCATGCCCAGGTTTGTGAGTCTTGGCGACTACTTGGCGCAGTCAATCGTGCCGCTTATCTACAGGCAGCCGTTGCAAAACTGGCTTTGCTTACAGGTGATGCCAATAAAGCAAAGCGTCTATTCAATCATTTATTGAGTGCTGCGCCTAGCTTGGATGAGGTGCACCGGATGACTGGTGCGACTGGCGAATCTAATGATTTGTATGTCACAGGCCGTGGTAAAACCATGGTCATCGGCGGTGAGTCTGCTAGAGCAATGGCAGTACTAGGGCAACTGATCGCTGCCTTATTGACAGGCAACGAAGTAATCTTACATTGCCCGAGCCAAGACGAGATGTGTAACGAAGCAGCAAAAATACTTTATCAAGCAGGAATCAGTGATGATGTGTTGAGCGTGGCTAATGATTCTCAAACCATCACGCTATTGTATATTGACCGTCTTGCGCAAGTTGCCGTCGCTGGTAGTCGTAGCGAAGTTCAAGCCATCAGCCAAGAGCTTGCCAATACTGATGGTATCTTAACGCAGGTTATCAGTGTGACTGATATGGAAGGCTTGTCAGAGATGTTGACGCCTGATTATTTGCATCGCTTTGTGACTGAGCGCGTTAAGACGATCAATACCACCGCTATTGGTGGTAACGCCAGTCTGCTTGAGCTTGGTACGGAGTAAGTATTTTAATTATAGTGCCACTTGGTTTTTATAAAAGCTAAGTGGTATCTGGCACAAGTATATAGTCGGTGAAAAGTAATATCGATACAACACTTACTGCTGGTGCAAATTTTTCTTGCTTGCTGTGCCTACGCAGACAGAGGCTGCAAAAAATTTACACCAGCAATACTGTAGCGACTTTAAAGTATTTCAACTATAAATGCCGAATATAAGCGTTTAAGTATAGCCAAAAAAACCGATATCTGACTAACAATCAGATATCGGTTTTTTTGTTTGTGCGAAAAATTGGTTTAAGCAAGTGGATTAACGCTTACTCTGCAAAATCAATCCATACCCAACCATTTTCTAACCATTCACTTAAATCATCTGAATCAATCTCTTTGACATCTGCGCTGTACAATTTTTCTCCATTTGCCAAACGTATCAGTACAGCCATTGCCGTTTCATCAAGACCATCGATGCGCTGACCATTTGCATATAACACAAAACCATCGCTCGTTTTGCTATAGAGTAGACGATTACTATAATCCGCTTGCAGCGTTGCACCTTCTGCCAAGGCTTTCATCAACTCATCAGTATCTAATGTCTCTTCTGGCATAAGTGCATCGTATTGACGTTTGCTTACCACTTCAGATACGGCTTGGCGAATAATGTGGTCACCACGCTCAGACTGTAGCATTTGTAATAATTGGGTTTTAATTGCATCGATACTGTCTGTTTGCAACTCACCTGACGCTTGCAACGCTTGCGGTAGCAGCATTGGGACAAACAAATCGCTATCATTGGTGGCGATATCAGCCATACTATCAATGATTTGCATTAAGTTCGGGCGACGACAACCAAATGAAAAGGTTAGGCAATCATCTTGTGCAACACCAAAGTGGGACAGTTTTGGCGGTACATAAAGTACGTCACCCGCTTCTAGTATCTCATCAAAAATAATCTCACCCATATCATCAAAAAGCCGAATCGGCTCGTCAGCGACAAACTCCGTGTCTTTATCACAGAATTTGCCCAATTGCCAACGGCGTTGTCCATACCCTTGCGCCAAAAATACATCATAATCGTCATAATGCTTGCCAACCGAGCCACCTTTAGGCGCATAGGAAACCATAATGTCATCACGTTGCCACTGCGGAATAAAATCAAACGCTTGCCACAATTGCCCAAGCTCAGGCGACCATTGTTCGAGGTTTTGCACCAGCACTGTCCACTGTTCTGGCAGGTTAGCAAAGTCCGCTTCAGTTAATGGACTTTTTTTAAGTTGCCACTGCGGTTGACCATTTTGCTTACTTGCTGCTTGGGTTAATAGGCGCGCTGATGCATCTTCTTCTAGTGCCAGACCAAGCATGTCTTCTGGCTCAAACATATCGATTAATTGCGGTAAACCTTGCTTGATAAGTAGGGGTTTTTTTTGCCAATATTCTGCCAAAAACTGCTCAGGAGTCAAGGAATCGGGTAAACAAAGAGGTAGAGAAGTCATTGATAAATCCATATTTTGAAATGGGTATGAGATTAATAAAAATGGATACTTTATAGGAAGGGTTTAATAGTTTATGATTATCACCTATGTGATGACTATCAGAGCATCCAATCACTCTTAGGAAGTTTATGAAAAAGCTGCATTTTATCGTCATTATCGCTAGCATGTTTTTACTACAAGCCTGTGTCCACAAGATCGTGACAGTACCAGTTAAAGTCGCTTATAAAACCACCAAAGGTGTGGTCAAAGGTACAGTCGCTGTGGGCAAAGCTATTATACCGGGTGATAGTGATGATGATAAAAAAGACAACTAATCTATGGTTTGACTGTCATTTAATTTTACGTGTCTGAAATAAAACAATCCCTGCTGCAATCAGCCCACCGAGTAGTGCTAAAGCCATGTCTTTGTGGGTATCCCAAACATCACCTTGTTGACCATTATAAGCCTCCGCCGCTTCTGGCGATAAAGTTGTTGCAATGCCCCATTCAAGTAGCTCGTAGAGCAGAATTGACGACATATTCATCATAAGTGCGACAGCTACCAACAGCTTTGTTGATTGAATGGTGAAGATAGATTTTGCGCTTTCAACCATAGCAATAAATAGCAAAAGCCCGTAGCTAAAATGTACGAGACGGTCGTACATATTGCGCTGCCAACCAAATAGCTCATTTAAGCGTACACCAACTAGCTGCTGCGTCCAATCATCGTAAGGCACATACGAATATAAATACCGTGCGCCTATAACATGAATGATTAAAAACAACGAAGCGAACACATAAGAGCGCGAACTAATATAACGATAGTGGTAAGCGCTCAGCATCAACGCTAAAAAAAGCAACGTGCCGAGCTGATGTAGCAGGTAGCTTGACCACTCTAAAGGCTCAATACTTGCCAGCACCATAACGATGAATATCGTGATAGTACTGACAGTAATAGCATTAAAGCGACTATACATATACATGGCAATGCATTGTGAGCACCTACTTATTCATTCGCTATTAAAGCTTAGCTATCCACTCTTTAATCGTACGTGCTTGTTCAGCAGCATTACCGATATAGGTAGCAGGAGTCATTTCACGTAAGCGCGTTTTATCAGCATCGCTAACAGCAGACAACTCATCACTTTCAACGAAGGTCAGCATGGCTGCACGAGTCATGGCATTGCCACGCGTCAAGGCTTTTAGTTTTTCGTATGGATTTTCCACACGGTAGCGACGCATGACGGTTTGAATGGGTTCTGCCAACACTTCTTGCGCTTGATCCAAATCATCGTTTAAGCGCTGTGCATTCAACTCAAGCTTGCCAACCCCTTTTAGGCAGGCATCAAAAGCAATCATGCTTTGTGCCAAACCAACACCGATATTACGTAGAACCGTTGAATCTGATAGATCGCGCTGCATACGTGAAATCGGTAGCTTTTCACCCAAGTGTGCCAACATCGCATTAGCTACGCCCAAGTTACCTTCAGAGTTTTCAAAATCAATTGGATTGACTTTATGCGGCATGGTAGAAGAACCAACTTCACCGTCTTTTAGGCGCTGTTTAAAATAGCCTAAGCTAATATATTGCCAAATATCACGATTAAAATCGATTAAAATAGTATTAAAACGCTTGACGGCATCAAACAGTTCAGCGATATAATCGTGTGGCTCAATTTGCGTAGTGTACGGGTTAAAGGTCAGCTCCAGACGCTGCTCAATGAACTGTTCTGCATGGATCTGCCAATCAACGTCAGGATACGCTGAAAAATGAGCGTTATAGTTACCGACCGCGCCATTGATTTTACCCAGTAGTTCCACTTGACTGATTTGCTTGATTTGACGGGCAAGGCGGTAAGCCACGTTTGCCATCTCTTTACCCAGGGTCGTTGGGCTGGCCGTTTGACCGTGCGTGCGCGACAACATAGGTTGGTCAGCGTGCGCAATGGCCAAGTCTACGATACTATCGGTCAGTTGCTGCATTTTAGCCACTACAATTTCGCGGCTGTCTTTGAGCATAAGAGCATATGATAGATTATTAATGTCTTCACTGGTACAAGCAAAATGAATGAATTCTAGTGACTCAATGAGTGCATCCTGACCACGGAATTTATCTTTAATAAAATACTCGACCGCTTTGACATCATGATTGGTCGTCGCTTCAATGTCTTTAATGGATTGCGCATCCGCTTCACTAAAGTCATCAACGATACTGTTTAAAAAAGCATTGGTATCTGCATCAAACGCTGCCAACTCACCAATTGCCTCGTTATCCGCTAATGACTGTAACCAGCGAATTTCAACGGTGACGCGCGCCTTAATCAGACCGAATTCAGAGAGATAAGGGCGCAAGCTGTCGGCTTTGGACGCATAGCGACCGTCGATGGGGGATAGCGCGGTAAGTGGAGTCATGATATCGCCTTTTGATGAACAGAAAGTAAATGAATGCTTACTACAGCAGGAAAATTTTGGTCGCGCAATTATAGCAAAAGTTGACATAAAAAAGTCAGCCTTAATACCTGCATCCATTGATTACTCATGAGGGATAAGGTAAATGAAGTATTCAAGGTATCATTGAATCGTTAGGCAATAGGACTTTTTGAAATTTTCTTATAAAATAAGCAATTTATATTTGTAACAGTATTGTTTTTTAATGTAAAAATACTTTAGAGCTGTATAAGGAAAACGACAACCAGCCTTTGGCAGGTACTGTGAAGCTATCACTAGATGCAGTTATGCCTGCAGTGTTACTTGATACCTCAACTTTGAGTAAAAATACAAAGTTATATGCTCACTTGGACACAGGCGGCAAAGTGCCTGAAAGTCCTTATGTGTTTGTTAAGTGGGTTAATAATCAAACGGGACAAGTGCTGTTATTTGAGAAAAAGACATCGTTGCCAACAGCAATCAAAACTGGGTAAGTTTTGAGCCGTATGATGGTTGGACGCAGGGTAGCTATGATATTCGATTTTATCAATTTACATCAGAACTACAGCCTGTTGCGCAGTTGACTTATCAGATTTATAACGTTGATGATGCCAATCCAAGTAACGGTAGGACGAGCGGAGCAGTAACCGCTACTACCGCCGCGGTCAAAAACTAAACCATCTTTAAAATCCACATGGCGCGTCGATAGACTCAATCACGCCACCGCCCAAACATACCTCATCGATATAGAATACCGCCGATTGACCTGGGGTTACAGCGCGCTGTGGCTCATCAAATACCACACGAACTTCGCTACCATTGGCATTCGTCGCAAACACATGGCAAGCTTGATCGGGCTGGCGATAGCGAGATTTTGCCATGCAGCGTAGACCTTCATCGCTAAAAATGGCTTTTGGTGGCAAACCATCTATCCAATCAAGCTTATAAGCTTTTAGCTCGTTGCTCATCATCATAGGATGCTCATGCCCTTGACCGACGATTAAGCGATTTTTATCTAAGTCTTTTGCCAGTACAAACCATGGCTCTTCAGGACGGTCTTTGACGCCGCCAATACCAATGCCGCCGCGTTGACCTAATGTGTAGTACATCAATCCGTCATGAGTGCCAATAATGTTGTTATCATCCGTGACGATATCGCCTTTTTGAGCAGGCAAGTACTGCTGCAAAAAGTCTTTAAAACGGCGCTCACCAATGAAGCAAATGCCGGTAGAGTCTTTCTTTTTTGCGGTAGCCAAATCATGCTCTTCAGCTATTTGACGTACAACAGGTTTTTCAAGCTCACCAACTGGGAATAGCGTCTTAGCAATTTTATCGCCGCCAACCGCATGTAAAAAGTAACTTTGGTCTTTATTGTTATCAAGGCCGCGTAATAACTGCGCAACCTCAGTGCCATTTTCATTTTTATAATTTACGCTGCGGCGTGTGTAGTGGCCAGTGGCGATATAATCGGCGCCAAGGGTCAAAGCATAATCCAAAAATGCCTTAAACTTAATTTCTTTATTGCACAAAATATCAGGATTGGGGGTGCGACCCGCTTTATATTCGGCCAAGAAGTGCTCAAAAACCCGATCCCAGTATTCCATTGCAAAGTTGGCTGTATGCAATTTGATACCGATTTTGTCACATACCGCTTGTGCGTCTGCTAGATCATCCATCGCTGTACAGTATTCAGTACCGTCATCTTCTTCCCAGTTTTTCATAAATAGGCCTTCCACCTTAAACCCGGCCTGCTGGAGCAAAACGGCTGATACAGAAGAATCGACACCACCTGACATACCAACAATCATATGCTTGGCGCTAGGATTGTCGATATCGGCAAGTGTCAAAGGGCGATGGGCAGTAAAAGAATTTGAGTTTGGTACGATGGCTGACATAGAGTGGCTCAACTATTTATACTTTGTCCAAAAGTTATAATGGTTCTGAAAATCAATACAATGACAATTGACAATCTCAGCAAGCTGACAGTTCCCGTTTTTCTTTTGGATTTGGTATTATGATAAAATAAGCGTCATATTATACCAGTTAATTGAAACTGGTGGCGACCGATGGCATTTTACTGTAAGCAAAACTGCTTTAAAAATTCAGAGAGTAGTTTTGAATTATTTTAATCAAGCTTAATTAATTTGGAATGATAATGATAAAAATTGGTCAAGGTATCGACGTTCATGCTTTTCATAATAATGGTCAGCAGCAGCAATATGTCGTATTAGCGGGTGTGCCTATTGAACACACTCATAGCTTACTGGCGCATTCAGATGGCGATGTGGTGCTACACGCGCTGGCAGATGCGCTACTTGGGGCACTGGCGCTTGGTGATATTGGTCAGCATTTCCCTGACACAGATGCCGCGCATGCAGGTTTGGACTCGCGGATATTGTTACGTTACGTTTATAGTAAAGTACAAGAAGCGGGTTATAGTTTAGGTAATGCAGATATTACCGTGATGTGTGAGCGTCCAAAATTGGCATCCCACAGTCAGGCCATGCGTGACAACATCGCTAGTGACTTACAAACGGATGTTAGTAATATTAGCGTTAAAGCCACCACGACGGAAAAACTGGGATTTACGGGTCGACAAGAGGGCATCATGGCCAATGCCGTGGTATTATTAGTGCCTAATGTTGCCTAACCCAAATAGATTCGCTACGACGCCGTCTGCTAAAACAATATAAAATAGTGCTTGTAATACAGTGGCAATTGCCCCATGTATCAGTCATATCTTTACTTAATTATTTTGCAATACAAATAATATTTTAACGAACCGCTATTATTAATAGGAGCTTTTATGAGTGAGCAAACCCCAAATACCGCTGCAAATGATGTCGAACAGCTGATTCGTGATCAAATCAAAGACAATAAAGTTATTATCTATATGAAAGGCACGCCGCAATTTCCGCAGTGTGGTTTTTCTGCACGTTCAATTGAAGTGTTGACTCAGATTGGTCGTCCATTTGCCTTTGTAAACATCTTAGAAAACCCAGAAATTCGTGCAACGTTACCAAAAATCGCTAACTGGCCAACATTCCCGCAATTATGGATCAACGGTGAATTGATGGGTGGATCGGATATTATTTTGCAGATGTATCAATCAGGTGAGCTAAAGCCACTGGTCGAAGACAATAGCCCTGCTGCTTAATAGTGAAGACGGTTTTCGGAATTCCTCTGACGTTGTAATGAGTGAGTAATACATAAATAAGTTTTACTATTAACGCACAACGAACCCAAGTGGTCTTAATTGGCTATTTGGGTTTTTTTGTGGTCTTTATACTTGATTGTTTTTATAGGTTTTGACCCCATACAGTGTTCAATATAAACAGAATGATAAGTACAATTATCAAAAAGAGAGTCTTATGAATACTCAAGAATCTGACCAGCAAAAAGCGCAAAAACAAGCTGCCGAGCAAGCGCTTATCGAAACACGTCGTGAGCGCTTAAAAAGTGAATCTTTACGTATCATTGAGATTGCAAGCAGTGAGGCAAACTCAGCACTTAAATGCATTCACCAGCTTAGTGTGGCAGGCGGCGCAACGGAAGCGACTTATGTTGCGATTGAGCAGCGTATTGTTGCCGACCAAGATCCTGCGGGCGCTTATCATTTGGCATTACTGGCACAAAGCACGCCAGATTTGCCAGTTGATGCACGTCAGCTTATTGAGTTGGTGGTCAATAAAGGTGACAACCAACAGCGTTTGGCCTTGCTCAAAAACTTACCATTACCGCCAGTTGATATGATTAAAGAGCAAATTTTAGCGAGTGATGATGGCGATGCGATTGGTCAAATGAATGCGTATCTACAGATCAATCCAGAAGGCTATGGGAGTCATCATATGGTGACGAGTGGTCATTCAGATCAGATCGTACCGCTAAGCCCCGGCAACCGTAATAATTAAAATAGCAACCAAGATAATGGTGGCTAAAATAGCGTCGAGCACGACATTAATTAACAATGCTGTTAAGGTTTAATCGAACTTATCGTTATTGATGTAGGTGTCTTTTCGCTTAATTCTAATAGTTTTTGTCCTAACGTCTTTTAAGCGTTAAAAAATTGTTATAATGATGAGTTATTCAACCAACTATGAACGACTTATCTGGTCGTTATCTTTTTTATAAATTCGACTGACGTTTATTTGCTGATGGCAATGTTCTTTGAAATAGAATATAGGAATCGGCAGCGTTATGAGTCAAGTGAGGCATACATGCAATACCCAAAACATTACGACGTGATAGTGATCGGTGGTGGTCATGCTGGCACAGAAGCGGCTTTGGCTGCTGCACGTATGGGCGCGCAGACCTTGCTATTGACGCATAACATCGAAACGCTGGGGCAGATGAGCTGTAATCCGGCGATTGGTGGCATCGGTAAATCACATTTAGTACGTGAGATTGATGCGTTAGGCGGTGCGATGGCATTAGCGACAGATAAGGCAGGTATACAGTTTCGTGTCTTGAACAGTCGTAAAGGGGCGGCAGTGCGAGCCACTCGTGCCCAAGCAGATCGCATTCTTTATAAAGCGGCTATTCGTCATACGTTAGAGAACCAGCCAAATTTGGATTTATTTCAGCAAGCCGCTGATGATATCTTGGTAGAGAATGGACGTGCCGCGGCAGTTGTGACTTCTACGGGGATTATCTTTAAGACCGAAACGGTTGTGTTGACCTCAGGAACTTTCTTAGGCGGGGTTATTCATATTGGTCTTGAAAACTCAAATGGTGGACGTGCAGGGGATCAGCCCTCTATCAAGCTCGCTGACCGTTTGCGTGAGCTTAAGCTGCCAGTTGGGCGTCTCAAGACAGGTACGCCAGCGCGGATCGATGCGCGTAGCGTGGATTTTAGTGTGATGGCGGTACAGCCGGGTGATACACCGCTACCAGTCATGAGCTATATGGGTGATGTGTCCATGCATCCAGAGCAAGTTAACTGTTATATCACTCATACCAATGCGCGTACTCATGACATTATTCGTGAGAATCTTGATCGTTCACCGATGTTCTCTGGCAAGATCGAAGGTGTTGGCCCCCGTTATTGCCCGTCTATTGAAGATAAGATACATCGTTTTGCGGACAAAGACAGTCATCAGATATTTATCGAGCCAGAAGGCTTGACGACACACGAGCTATATCCAAATGGTATCTCAACCAGCTTGCCATTTGATGTGCAGCTAGAATTTATCCATAGTATGAAAGGGTTAGAGAATGCCCATATTACCCGTCCAGGTTATGCGATTGAGTATGATTACTTTGATCCACAAAATTTAAAACCGACACTTGAGACCAAATCTATCGATCGTTTGTACTTTGCAGGTCAAATTAACGGCACGACGGGCTACGAAGAAGCGGGTGTACAAGGGTTGCTAGCAGGTACCAATGCCGCATTGGTCACTACTAACAATAGTGAGTTTGAAACGTGGACACCGCGTCGTGATGAAGCGTATCTTGGCGTGCTTGTTGACGACTTGATTACGCATGGTACCACCGAGCCATACCGTATGTTTACGAGCCGCGCTGAGTATCGTCTATTGCTACGTGAAGACAATGCGGATCAACGCCTAACAGAGACTGGTCGTAAATTGGGCTTGGTGGATGACGTACGCTGGCAGGCTTACCAAGAGAAAATGGATGCGATTACGACAGAAACGTCACGCTTGAAAGACATGTGGGCAACGCCTGTTAATGCCTTAGGAAAGCAAGTGACTGAGCAAACTGGCGAGGTGCTTTCTAAAGAATCAACCGCCTTTGATTTGCTAAAGCGTCCGCAAATACATTTTGCTGATATCGCTGCTATCACTGACTCAAAAGTTGATGCACAAGTGGGAGAGCAGATAGAGATTTCTGTCAAATACGCAGGATACATTGATCGCCAGCAAGAAGAGATTGATCAAATGAAGCGTCTAGAAAACACGGCGCTGCCAATGGATTTTGATTATAGCGTGGTGTCTGGGCTATCAAATGAGATTGTACAAAAGCTGACGCAAGTACGTCCAGCCACGCTCGCGCAAGCAGGACGCGTCAGTGGTGTGACGCCTGCTGCGATACAGTTATTAGCGATGACCGTTAAAAAACAGAAAAAAGC
Organism: Psychrobacter aquaticus CMS 56; assembly: GCF_000471625.1. Taxonomy (GTDB): domain Bacteria; phylum Pseudomonadota; class Gammaproteobacteria; order Pseudomonadales; family Moraxellaceae; genus Psychrobacter; species Psychrobacter aquaticus. Next base: position 70,730 of record NZ_AUSW01000034.1, on the reverse strand, counting down.
GAAGGCAGCGCTAGACTCATAATGGCAAACTGATAAAGATTTATGATAAAAAAGCCTGTAACAAAGCCCGCAACGATGTCTCGTTGCGGGCTTTTGTTTATGATAGAGTACTATATTTATCAAGAGAGATAGCGCTCATCAAAAGAAAATAACATACGACCTTGTCTTACTTGTCACTTTGTCTTTATACTGGGTCAGAAAATTTTGTTGCTATTTATTAATTTATTTCGCTGATGCTCATATTATTATGGGCTTGTCACCGAATCGAGTTTATTTATGATTGAAGCTATTATTTTTGCCATTACTATTGTATTTCCCAACCTTGCTTTAATGGGGTTGGGGTTTTTTATGCAGAGGCGCGGTGAGGCAAGCCAAACTTTTATTGATCAGTCATCAAGCTTTGTATTCAACTATTGCTTACCGTGTTTACTATTCTTTAGTGTGGTCGATAGCGACGTCGACTATGGTAAGCAAATCACACTAATCTTGGTTGGTATCTTAGTCACGTTCGTTCTGTTTATTGGGGCAGAGCTTTATGCCAAGCGTTATGTCAAACGACCTGCTGACCAAGGGGTTTTTGTACAAGGTATTTTCCGTAGCAACATGGCTATTATAGGTCTAGCGACCGTTTACAATGCTTACGGAGACGCAGGTTTAAGTATCGGTGCTGTCTATATGGGAATAGTCACGATACTGTTTAATATTTTAGCTGTCATTACCCTAAGCCGCGTATCCAAAAGTGCGGATGATACTTGGGTCAGTCGCAGTACTATGATTATCAAAAAAGTATTTACAAACCCGCTCATACTGGCATTATTAGCAGCATTTGCCTATAAGGCGCTGCCATTGCCACCGCTGACGGGTGTGATTCACACTACTGGTGATTTATTGGCAGCGGTAGCGTTGCCTTTAGCACTGATTTGCGCTGGTGCTAGTATTGATTTGAAGTCAATGTTGAATGCATCAGGGCTGTCCATGCAGGCCAGTATCGGTCGTATCGTGGTTGCACCATTGGTAGCTATTGCGATTGGGTTAGCGTTTGGCTTATCAGGTGTACATATGGGCGTACTATTCTTGATGGTGGCATCACCAGCCGCAGCAGCCAGTTATGTCATGGCAAAGGCTATGGGTGGTAATGACGTGCTTGCGGCAAATATTTTAGCATTTACCACTGTGGTAGGGATGTTTGGAATGGCGTTTGGTGCCGCAGCGTTGCGGGCGCTTGGTTTAATGTAATAATAGTTTTAGTAAGGTGATTTAATAATTTTAACTCGATATAAGAATTAAATGTCGGCATGTTCTTATAGCACTAAAAAAGCCCTTTTCTCCAATTGAAGAAGAGGGCTTTTATTATCTTACATTATCATGATTGCGCTTGTCTTCTCGGCGCTGTTTGCGCTTTGGGCTAGTACGATATGTTACATAACCAGCAATAGCCATCACGACGATAAACGCTGCAATGTATAGAAATATCGATGAACCGATAAAAGTAGAGGGTTCCATGACCTTTTTCTCATTGTTGTTTATCAATAATTATGCGGTCTCTGTTTGAGGTTGTAAAGTAAATAAGTTTAGTTGAGATGTAAGCTCAAGTGAACGTAAACGTGCCGTTTGATCATATATATTGGCTGTAACGATGAGCTCATCAGGCTCATGTGTGGCTAGAAATGCAGCCAGTCTGGGCTTGACGGTCTCAACAGAACCGATAAATGAGACTGATAAGGCATTGTCTACCATCATTTTCTCTGCTTGACTCCAGATACTATCCATATCGTGAGTTGGCTTTGGCATTTGACCCGTTTCACCACGGCGCAAACGTACAAAGCTTTGTTGAGCGGAAGTAAAGTGATAATGAGCAGTAGCATCGTCATCAGCAAGTAGCAAGTTTGCTGCCAGCATCACATAAGGCTTGTCTAAATAGACGGATGGTCTGAACTGCTCACGATAGGCAGTAATTGCTTGAGTAAGCATTTGCGGGGCAAAGTGCGAGGCAAAAACATATGGCAATCCTAAATGTGCTGCTAAAGTGGCCCCAAAAAGCGAAGAGCCTAATATCCAAATAGGAATGTTTGATTTTGCCCCAGGGAATGCCTGTACAGGGCTATCATCAGTGTTATTGCCTAAGAAATACATTAACTCTTGTACGTCTTGTGGAAAACGCTCAGCATCTTTCATTTGACGACGTAGTGCCTGAAAGGTTGCTCCATCCGTACCAGGCGCACGGCCCAAGCCCAAATCAACACGGTCGCCATATAATGCCTGCAATGTGCCAAATTGCTCAGCGATGACAAGTGGGGCATGGTTGGGTAGCATCACGCCACCAGCACCAATACGTATGCGCTTGGTTTGGCTACCTATATACGATAGCAGTACTGAGGTTGCTGCGCTAGCGATGCCGGGCATATTATGATGCTCTGCCATCCAATAACGGTTTAAGCCAGATTTTTCTGCTTGCTGAGCGGTTTCTACGGTTTGGGCAATGCCTTCAGCAATGGTTCTGCCTTCAGGAACAGGGGCGAGGTCTAAAAAAGATAAAGGGATTGTGTTATTCATAAAGCATCCAATAGAGTTATTAATTATTTTCTCTTGATATGCTCATTATCAATATCGATTTCAAGTCGTGTTACTGAGTAGTAATAATTCATAACAAATTAGCATGAGTTGCTTTTAAGCACTCTAATGGATAAAAAAACCGAGGTTGATTGTTGGTATTTCATAAAAAAAGCAGGCAACCTAAGTTACCTGCTTTTTCGATTGGCTATTACTAAAGCGGCAATGAATCAAATCATTAATGCTTTATCAATATGGTTTTATTTAGATTGGTCACTAAGCTTATAGGCCATGACATAATCGCCAATGGTGGTACCCACTGAACCATGTCCACCAGCAACAAGTACTACCATCTGCTCGCCTTTAGAGTTCAAGTAAGTCATAGGCGTGGCTTGACCACCTGCTGGAATACGCACATTCCATAGCACATCGCCATTTTTCAAATCATAAGCACGGAAGTTGTTTTCGGTCGCCGCTGATAAGAATGCTAAGCCGCCTTTAGTGATGATAGGTCCACCGATACCAGGGACACCCAACTCCAATTTTAATGGAATAGGAGATAAGTCTTGTACGGTACCATTTTTGCGTTGATAAGCAATCTCGCCTGTAGCCAGATCAGCACCTGCTATCGTGCCCCATGGTGGCTGCTGACAAGGTACGCCGAGCGGTGATAAAAACGGTCCCATTTCTACCGCATAATCTGCGCCTTCATTGGCATTAACCCCTTGCTCACCTTTATTGGTTTCAACATCTCCAAGTGTTTCTTTGGGAATAAGTTTCGAGGTAAAGGCAAGGTAAGTTGGCATACCAAACATCACGCCATTTTCAGGATCGACTGCGATTCCGCCCCAGTTAAAGGTACCAAAGTTACCAGGATAGACTATGCTGCCATTCGTTGATGGTGGTGTATAACGACCATCATAATTAAGCTGGTTAAATTCAATCCGGCACATCATCTGATCAATCAGGCTGGCACCCCACATGTCTTTTTCTTTCAACATCGGTGGCTCAAAACTCAAACCAGAATAAGGCTGAGTGGGTGCGGCGTGTTCACCTGCAATGAGATAGCCTTGCGGTGCATCACGTTCTTTGATTGGCACAATAGGCTCGCCTGTTGCGCGGTTCAAGACATAGACATCCCCTTGTTTGGTCGGTATAACCAAAGCAGGTTGGACACCATCAGCGGTATCTAAGTCAAGCAACGTTGGCTGAGCAGGTGTATCCATATCCCAAAGATCATGATGGACAAACTGTTGTACCCAGCGCGCTTCACCTGTTTCAAGATCTAGCGCGACAACAGAGGTTGCATATTTTTCTTCAGCTGCGTTTCGATAGCTTCCCAATTGATCGGGCGTGCGATTGCCCATAGGGAAATAAACCAATCCAAGCTCTTCATCAGCACTGGCTATCGACCATGAATTTGGGGAGCTGGTCTTGTAGGTTTGAGTGGGATCATTGACATCGAAAGGTGCTGTATTATCAGGATCGCCTGAATCCCAATTCCACATGAGCTCGCCAGTATTGACATCATAAGCACGGATAACACCAGAAGGAGAGTTAACGTCATAATTGTCATTAACGGAACCAGCTACAATAATAACATCACCAGCTACAATCGGTGGAGAAGTAGAATAGTAGTAGCCTGCTTGTTGAAATGGCATATTGTGCATCAAATCTAACGAACCATCTTCACCAAAATCTTGACAGCGTTGTCCAGTATTTGGATCGAGTGCATATAGTTTGGCATCAGAGGTTGGGATAAATATTTTAGCATCGCATTGTTTAGATGCGCTTTCAAAGGTATTACCAGCCACTTTTTGTGCCATCACATTACTGGTCGTAGTCGCTTGGTTGGCAACAGCTACATTACTGGCGCTATTATTGCTTGCCTGATCATTAACTGCTGGAGAAGTACTATCCGTGCCAGCTTGACCAGCATAATAAGACACACCGCGACAGGTCTGATGCTGACGTTGAAGGTTTTCCCCAACTTTAGGATCAAACTTCCACAGTGTCTCGCCAGAGTCTGCATCTAGTGCCAGTGCCCAGTTATGAGGCGTACACATATAAAGAGCGTTGCCGATTTTTAATGGCGTTGCCTGATAAGTGGTCTCACCAATATCGTTAGGGCCTTTAACATCACCAGTTTGGATTTGCCAAGCCAGCTCTAAATCTTTGACGTTGTCAGTGGTGATTTGAGTCAGAGGAGAGTAGCGTTGCCCATAGTCAGTACGACCATATGCGCTCCACTCACCATCAGCCGTTTGTGCACCATTTGATAGTGGGTCACCAAGATTTGCAGAAGTATCCGTTGAAGTGGCGCTTAAATCGAGTTCGCCTAACTTGTCTGTGGCATTGTTTGCTAAGCTCCCAAAAGAAAGGAGTGCGCCTACAACCACACTAGCGAGCAATCCCCAATAATAAAGAGGATTCTTTTTAACTGTGTTTGCGGTTATTGCACTATTAGTATCAGTGCTTGTAGTATCAGTGCTTGTCGCTACTTGAGCGCGCTGCCCACGCATCTTATTAGGTACCCAAGGCAATAGCATCAATAAACCAAAAATGAGTGGGAAGCCAACACGAGGTGCTAGCGCCCACCAATAAAAGCCGGACTCCCAAAGAGCCCAGACAATGGTCGCTACTATAAAAATAGCGTAGAGCCCGTAAGCACTCCAATGTTTTTTGAACAATAAAAATGCTGTCGCTAGCATGACGATGCCAGCAAAGAGATAGTATGGACTACCGCCTAAAGAGAGCAGATAAGCGCCGCCGATAAGCAGAGGGGCGGCAAAAACTGCCATAATAATCGCTACGAGTTTTTCCATGAGCGGTATAACCTATTACATAAAAGCAAATGGACATGCAGTGATCGACACCCAGTAACAATTAACTGTCTAGGCGTCCAGCAATACATGCATAAATAAAAAACAAATCAAACGTTGAATAACGTTCTAGATTGTATTTTATCACTTATACATAAGCTCGGTAAAGGTAGGGTAAGGTAGGGCCAGCGGTTTAGCAGCCCTATTTAGTTGTCAAATTGTTTCTGACACAGCTCCATAAAGGCACGACCGTATTGTCGAATTTCCGCATCATCACGTACCGCCATCCAACTGGTAAAGCGTCCAAAATGATCCACTGGAATCGCTGTTAAGTTTTGATAATGACTCGGCTCAAATGCCATTTCTGCGATGATACCAATGCCCAAACCAAGACCCACGTACGTACTGATGACATCAGCATCAAGCGCGGCCAATACGATGTCAGGCTCTAAACCTGCCTCTTCAAAGGTTTTATCAATCGCGCCGCGCCCCGTAAAGCCGCCGTGATAGGTGACAATTGGATAGCTGGCAAGGGTTGGCAAGTCAACACTTTCTTGATTCGCAAGTTCATGATCGCTGGGTACAATGACGCGATGCGTCCAATCATAATAACGGTAGCATCTGAGATAATTATTGTGTAGTAAGGACTCAGTGGCAATACCGATATCAGCCTGACCACGAATCACCATTTGTGCGATAGTCTCAGGATCTGCCTGTTGTAGAATTAAATTGACCTTAGGAAAACGCGCTTTAAATTCTTTCACCACTTGTGGCAACACATACCGCGCTTGTGTGTGAGTGGTCGCAATCGTCAGCGTGCCGATATTTGGGTTGTTAAAGTCGAGGCTAAGGTTTTCAATGGTGCGTATTTCAGCGAAGATAGATTCGATATGCGGCATAAGAGCCGTACCCATGGTCGTAAGACCCGTCAGTCGTTTGCCTTGACGAATAAAAACTTCGGTTTTGAGTTGATTTTCGAGGGCAGCAATGTGCTTGGACAAGCTCGATTGACTGGTGTGTAGTACGGTTGCGGCTTGACTTAAGTTATAGCCATTGATCACCGTATGCCATACTGTTTCCAGCTGTTTAAGCTGAATTTGTAAATGCCGCTGATTGACTACTACGTCGATTGCCATAACTTAATCCTATTGTATAGGTATACAGACCCTGTCTGTATGTGAAAGTAAAAATGTACGAATATGCTGTAAGAGCGTAGTGTAAAACAAAGCTATTATTCTTGTATATAATAAATAGCTATCAATTTATAATATTTAGGAATATAGAGTCTTTTATTTGAAATATACTCACTAATGCTTTGAAATAGGGATACATCATTAAACAAAAAAACAGCTACCTTCTAAAAGATAGCTGTTCGTAAGTTTTGTATAGTTGATATTAAATAGAATGGATACACAATATTATGACGCGAAACTGGTACAAATTTTTCTTGCTTGCTATGCCTTCGCAGCTCGATGCTGCAAAAAATTTATCCTAGTCTCACTGACCATTTTTTATGTTCACCTGACCATATCTAACCAGCGCTATTTGACCTAATAAAAAGAGATATTAGGGGTATTAGGCATGATCAAAGCGATCCGCATTCATCACTTTGCTCCAAGCATTAACGAAATCATGAACGAATTTTTCTAAATTGTCGTTTTGTGCATATAGCTCAGCGTAAGCACGCAATATAGAGTTAGAACCGAACACCAAGTCTACACGGCTGGCTTGCCATTTGGTGTTTCCGGTACTGCGCTCACGTACTTCATAAGTGTTTGCGTTACTGCCTGTGTCGTTTGTTTTTACTGGATGCCACGTGTAATTCATGTCCGTTAGATTAACGAAAAAGTCATTGGTAAGGATGCCAGCACGCTCAGTAAAGACACCATGTTGGCTCTGACCATGATTGGTATCTAGGACGCGCATACCACCGATTAGTACCACCATCTCAGGCGCGGTCAATCCCATCAATTGCGTGCGATCAAGTAGCATCTCTTCGGGGGAGACGGCGTAGTCTTCTTTGACCCAGTTGCGATAACCGTCGTGTAAAGGCTCCAAATCGCCAAAAGACTCTGTATCGGTCATTGCTGCTTCAGCATCACCGCGGCCAGCTCTAAATGGTACAGTGATGTCTACGCCAGCATCGATTGCTGCTTGCTCAATGGCGGTATTACCAGCCAACACAATGAGATCTGCCAAGCTAATGTCTTTGTCAAATGCAGTTTGAATGCCTGTCAATGTCTCAAGTACACGTTGCAGCTGTTCTGGCTCATTACCTGCCCAGTCTTTTTGCGGTGCAAGACGAATGCGTCCACCATTAGCGCCACCACGATAGTCTGAAGCACGGAAAGTACGTGCGCTATCCCATGCAGTGATGATCCATTCACGGCGGCTAATGTCGCTGTCTAATACTTTCGATTTTAGCCTCGCAATATCATCAGCCGTCAGATCAGCATTGCCTGTAGGAATAGGATCTTGCCATATAAAGTCTTCGCTTGGTACGTCTGCCCCTAAGTAGCGAGATTTCGGGCCCAGATCGCGGTGCGTCAGCTTGAACCAAGCCTTAGCAAATACTTCATCAAAATACGCTGGCTCTTGATGAAATTTCTCTGAAATCTCACGATAGATAGGGTCTTTAATCAAGGCCATATCCGCATCGGTCATGATTGGGTTGCGGCGTACATTTGGATCGTGTGCATCTAATGGACGATCTTCTTCTTTGATATCGGTCGGTTCCCACTGCCAAGCACCTGCTGGACTCTTAGCCAATGCCCAGTTGTGCCCTAAGAGTAGCTCAAAATAGCCGTGATCCCATTGAGTGGGATTGGTTGTCCATGCGCCTTCAATGCCGCTCGAAACGGTATCACCTGCGTTGCCACGACCTTTAGGATTACGCCAGCCTAAACCTTGCTCATGCACATCGGCGGCTTCTGGCTCATCTTCTAATATAGTTGCATCGCCATTGCCATGACACTTACCCACGGTATGTCCACCTGCTGTTAATGCTACGGTTTCTTCATCATTCATGGACATACGGGCAAAGGTAGTACGCATATCTTGGGCAGTTTTTAGCGGATCAGGGTTGCCATCGACACCTTCAGGATTGACATAAATCAAGCCCATTTGCACCGCTGCCAGTGGGTTTTCGAGTGACGTGCGGTCTTCATCATTTTCATAGCGGTTTTCGGTGGGGGCAAGCCATTCACGCTCAGAGCCCCAGTAGATGTCTTTTTCTGGGTGCCAAATATCAGCGCGACCACCCGCAAACCCTAAAGTTTTAAAGCCCATTGACTCATAGGCCATATTACCTGCCAAAATCATCAAGTCAGCCCACGACAATTTGTTGCCGTATTTTTTCTTGATAGGCCATAATAAACGGCGTGCTTTGTCAAGGTTGACATTGTCTGGCCAGCTATTTAGTGGCGCAAAGCGTTGATTGCCCGTATTAGAGCCACCGCGTCCGTCAGCATTACGATAAGTACCAGCCGAATGCCATGCCATGCGGATCATCAAACCGCCATAATGACCCCAATCTGCTGGCCACCACACTTGTGACTCAGTCATAAAGTCTTTTAGGTCTTGTTTAACAGCTTCTAGATCGAGCTGCTTAAAGGCTTCAGAATAATCAAAGTCTGCACCCATCGGGTTCGTTTTTTGGTCTTGCTGATGCAAGATATCTAAATTTAAGCTGTTTGGCCACCAATCGGTGGCGGCAGATGCAGTGGTGGTATGTGCTTGATGCATAACAGGACAGCCACCCATACTAGGGCGCTGCGGTGCGTGCGTTTGATCAACGTTTTCACTATGAATCGTCGGTCCTTTATCGTCACCTTGATCGTAGGTTGTGTTGGTCGGCGCATCATTATTGTTATTACTGTCGTGATTTACTGGGCAACGTCCCGCATCTGGCGTCGCGTCTTTGTCAGCTGGGGTGGGGGTTGAGTCGGACATAATATAACTCCTAGGCTGTGGTAATAGGGATAATAAATAGTCAATCGTGGTAACCATTGCTTACATACACAGCATAACTAAGTGCTATGAATTCATAAAACTAATATATAAGGATTATAAGTTTTAAATTACCAATCATAAAGATGTGAGGGGTTGCCTTATCCAGCGTATTATTGATGCCATTCTTCACTCTCGATAATGATAATGAAACTCGCACGACTTTTGTGTCTACCTACATATTACAATATTACACGGAAATAAATGAATTACCATATACCTTTAATGAGAGTAATAAAGAAAGAAAAGAGCAAGAAAAATAAGGGTCAATTTAACTTCGATGAAACACTAGTCTACGCTGCGTTACATGGCAAAAAATAAGCCCTCTCTGAGATTTACAATCAAGCAGTTAATGCAAAAATATCTAGTCAAGGTAGACGTTCTCAAGTACCATAATTGAATTTTGTTGTAACGGTCGTATTTGTGCAACGTTAAGCAATTTTTATCGATCCCTTTTATCGACAGTTGATCTGAATGATTGATAAAAATTGTGCGCAGTTGTGTTCTTTGTCTCAAGTGTTGGTGAGTTATTATGTCTGCTGTCAAATCTGTGCCACCCAATCAACCCGTTGCCAAAAAATCGTGGGGAGATGCGGCAAAAGCCTATCTCGATCGGCGTGCTATTATCATGTTGTTTTTGGGTTTTGTTGCTGGCATTCCAATTCTGCTTATTTTTTCGAGTCTCTCATTATGGCTACGTGAAGCAGGCATTGATCGCAGCGTGGTGACCATGTTCAGCTGGGCGGCTTTGGGCTACTCGTTTAAGTTTATTTGGGCGCCTTTAGTCGATGCTGTACCGTTGCCCATATTGACCAAACTATTGGGTCGTCGTCGCAGCTGGATATTGGTCGCTCAGTTATTGATTATTCTCGCCATCTGTCTGATGGCTAGTGTCAATCCAATCGATGAAAGCAGTCTGGTTTGGATGGCAGTTGGCGCTGTACTGCTTGGTTTTTCTTCTGCCACCCAAGACATCGTCATCGATGCATATCGTATTGAGCTGGCACCGCCAAGTCTGCAATCGGTACTATCAGCGATGTATACGGCTGGCTATCGTTTGGGTATGATTGTTGCGGGCGCGGGTGCACTGTATTTGGCTGACTATTTTGGCTCTACAGAAACGCTTTATAGCTATGAAGCATGGCGCAATACCTACTGGATCATGGCAGGGGTTATGGGTATTGGTGTGGTGACTACTCTAGTTATTCATGAGCCAGTGAGTGAACAGGTACGTGTGCCACGACAAACATCAGATTATACGCGTTTGGTCTTGGTATTTGCCTTGTCAGTGGTTGGTTTTGTCATGGTATTTGCCAATGTTGGTGCCATACTGCCTGAAACTGAGAGCGCGCTATGGGGCTTCTTGATTGAAATTGTACATTTGGCGTTGAGTTTGATTACAGCGTTAGTCATTGGTTATGCGCTAGTAAAAGTCGGATTGGTCAAAGAAGAGGTAGCAAAGGCGACTTGGGTTGAGCCTATTGCAGATTTTTTCCGCCGTTATGGCAAAAAAGCGCTGTTATTACTGGCGTTGATTGGTCTTTACCGTATCTCTGATATCGTCGCTGGCGTGATTTCTAACGTCTTTTATCTCGATATGGGCTTTACCAAAACCGATATTGCCAATGCTGTGAAATTGGTTGGGGTCATTATGGTGATTGCCGGTGGGTTTTTGGGCGGTCTGATGGCACAAAAGCTGCGTATGATGCAGGCGATGATGGTTGGTGCGATTTTGGCCTGTGTGACCAACTTATTGTTTGTGCTATTGACCTATCATCAAGGCAGCTTGCCAGTGATGTACGTAGCTGTGATTTTTGATAATCTAGCCGCAGGTCTGGCCAGTGCGGTGTTTATCGCTTTCTTATCAGCACTGACTTCTATTCGTTTTACGGCGGTACAATACGCCATATTTTCTTCACTTATGACCTTATTGCCCAAGGTTTTGGGCGGCTATTCGGGCACCATTGTTGATAATATGGGCTATCCGTTTTTCTTTATCTTCACCTTTGCTATTGGTATTCCAATTTTAGTGCTGATTTATTTGGTGGATAAACATATCGTCATTGGTGATAACGATGATATCTACGGTGACAGTGATGACAAGTTAACCAAAGCTAATCCAAATCTGACGGATACCAAAGAACCACCGCGAGCGTCAGAGTAAATTAATCGGTATTTTTTTATGTATTCCAAATTCCAAATATTCTAAAAGCAAGAGCAAAAGCAAGTTATGACAGCATTGACCATTCGGCAAATAAAGCAGCAAATTCAGCAGATGACGAGCAGTGATACAGCTATGCTACCGTCATTTTGGCTAACAGATTGGTTGTTGTATGTTATTGATAAGCCAGCGCTATTTTTGATTACTGATGAAAGCTATGAGCTGACGGACAGTGAGCTGGCGCAATTCAATGCAGGTGTGAGTCAGATGCAGCAGGGTACGCCGTTGGCCTATTTAACAGGTCAGCAAGCATTTTGGTCGCTTAGCTTTACGGTCAATGAGCATACTCTGATTCCGAGACCTGATACTGAGGTGCTGATTGAGCAAGTATTAAATTGGATAAATACCCAGTCAACCCACGCCAGTACTAAGCGCTTATTGGATTTGGGCACAGGCTCAGGTTGTATTGCCATCAGTCTGGCGCATGAATTAAAACATGAGTTGAAACATGACAATTGGCAAGTGGTCGCTGTCGATTTATCGCTAGAAGCGCTCACAATCGCTCGGCATAATGCTGTTATGAATGATGTCGCTCATATTGAATTTATACAAAGCAGCTGGTATGACAAGCTCTCTACTCATGAGCCACAGTCATTTGATGTGATTGTCTCCAATCCTCCCTATATAGATGAAGCAGACGAACATCTAGCACGGCTAGTCGCTGAACCTATTAGTGCATTGAGTGCGCCCAATCAAGGTTTGGCTGATATCGAGCATATCGTTCGGCAGGCTGCGCCTTATCTGAGCGCGGGAGGACTGCTAGCGATTGAGCATGGTTTTGATCAAGGCGCTGCTGTCCGTCAACTTTTTGCAGACAATGGCTTTGAATCCGTAACGACAGTGCAAGATTATGGTGGTAATGATCGTGTGACGCTTGGTCAAAGGCAATAGCAAGATATATAGGCAAACTTTCTGTTTATAGGCAAGCTCTCTAGCAGTCAGATTTTGCAACAATGAGCTTTTTAATCATAGGTTTTGAATGAATATGGCGCAATCGTCGGATACAGAGCAACTATTAGACAGTGAGCTGCTGTGTTATGCGCGGCAAATATTACTTGATGGCTGGGATATGGATGCTCAGTTAAGACTCAAGTCGTCTCGTGTGGTCATCATTGGCGCAGGCGGCCTTGGATGTCCAGCATCTGAGACCTTAGTACGTGCAGGACTTGGGCAAGTTCATTTGCTTGATGATGATGTGATTGAGGCGAGCAACTTACAGCGGCAAACGCTGTTTTTGCCTGAAGATATTGGCAAACCTAAAGCCTTGACAGCTGCGACCATATTAGAGCGTATTAATCCCTTGATAGCAGCGCGCGGTACGGTGGCACGATTGAGTGAAGACAACGCTTATGAGTTGCTCGATATCGCTTCTGGTAAGCCAAACTTGATATTAGATTGTACGGACAATTTTGCCACGCGTGACGTTATTAATCGCATTAGTGTGCGCTATCAGATTCCATTATTGTCGGCATCGGCAATTGCGATGCAAGGTCAATTAGCATTGTTTGAACCCCATCTAAATACGGGATGTTATCACTGTGTGTTTGGCTCAGTAGTCATTGACGAAGCAGCAGATGAGCGCACTTGTGCCAATTCAGGTGTGCTTGCCAGCACTACCGCAGTCATGGGTAATCTACAAGCCAATGCCGCTTTGCAGTATTTGGGATTAACCAAAAATCCACTGACAAACAAGCTGCTATTATGGGATGGTAAGCAGATGCAGCAACGGCTAATGGGCTATCGCAAAGATCCCCAGTGTCCTGTCTGTAATGGTCATTGATCTTTATTAGTCCCTGACTGTTTAACGCATTTTTAGCTATTCCCAACCTTCCTTTTTATTACCATAGTTGTTTTTTATGAAGATTCATCGTCCGCATTTATTAAAGCATACATTTAATGTTGTCAATCGTGTTCGCCAAACGGCTAGCGTTGCTGGTCTCTCGGCACTAAGAGTCGCAAGAGGTGAAAAGCCTGATGCGATACTGCTCAAAGAGACTTTTGAGCAATTAGGGACGACTTATATCAAAATTGGTCAGTTTATAGCCAGTACGCCGTCACTGTTTCCGCGTGATTATGTTACCGCATTCCAGAGCTGTTTGGATCAAACCACACCATTATCTTACGCTTATATTGAGCAAGTATTAACAGAAGAGTTGGCGATTGATGGCATGACGCTTGATGATGTGTTTGCGCATATCGACTCAAAACCGCTAGCATCGGCCTCTATCGCCCAAGTTCATGCGGCACGTCTACACAACGGTGATGAGATTGTGCTAAAAGTGCAGAAGCCTGGTGTCGAGACCATCATGCAGACGGATTTGGGCGTATTGCATGGCGTCACTAAATTGCTTGAGCTGTTGATGCCATCGATGAAGTTTGCCAGTATTGCACCGATTATTGATGAGATTCGTCTGCGTATGCTTGCGGAAACGGACTTTATCGCTGAGGCACAAAATATTCGTGATTTTCAGCAGTTTTTGGCCGTATCAGGCAACACTCGTGTGGTGGCACCAGAAGTATATGAGGCGCTAACGACGAAGCGGGTTTTAACGATGAGTCGCTTATACGGTGTCTCTATGGTAGATGAGTCGTCGATGCGTCAGTACTGTGCTGATCCGGCTCAAGTCATGGCCGATACTCTGAATACATGGTTTGCCAGTCTCATGCTGTGCAATAGTTTTCACGCCGATTTGCACGCTGGTAATTTAATGCTGCTCACCGATGGCCGTATTGGTTTTTTAGACTTTGGTATTGTCGGTAAATTAAAAGCAGAAAGCTGGCGCGCGTGTATGGGTATGATGCAAGCGATGCAAGATAATGACTATCAAGCGATGGCGCGTCACATGGTTGATATGGAAATGACCCATGGTGGAAATCATGTCGATGTGGTGGCGTTGGGAAATGATTTGCAGCGTATGATGAAGACCATCATGGCAGAAGACAAAGCCTTTACCAGCGGTGTGCCTTTTAATAGCAAAGAGCAAGCCGATGAGCTTAATACCATGATGCTCGAAATTGTCGATGTTGGTAAGCGTCATGGTATTCATTTTCCACGTGATTTTGCTTTATTGACCAAGCAGATGTTATATTTTGATCGGTTCATGCGTACGCTTGCACCTGATATGGATATGTTCAGCGATCAGCGCGTTCAAATGCTCGGACAAACAGAGGCTGAGACGAATACAGCGCGAACGTTGCATGTTTCCTAATTTTTAATAATGTTTTAAATGATCTACTTGTTATTGCTTTCGACTGTTTTAACACAAAGGATTGTGTGCTAGGGGGTGTCAGCAATGTGCTAATTGATGGCACCCCCTAACTGCCACAAAATGGCTCTGTCATGATGACTGCTTTCAAAAGCCGTGCGCTTCCTACTATTACCAACGAAGTTGCGATTGCTTGTATAGGTCTTTACTGCATGGCAGTGGTCATGGGCTATGGGCGCTTTTTGTTTACCGCTACCTTGCCTGACATTATGGTGCAACTGTCGCTTTCGACGACGATTGCAGGCTGGCTCGCTTCGATCAACTATATTGGTTATTTTATCGGCGCACTCATTGCTATGTTCGTGCCTCAGCGCTCGACATGGCAAGCAATGATGCTGTGGACGATAGTGAGTGTCGTAACAACGATGCTGCTGGTTGTGCCCGATATGTCATTAAATGTGTGGTATGTTATTCGTCTGCTGGCAGGTATTGCAAGCGGGGTGGCGATGATTTTAAGTTCATCCTTTGTCATTCAAAGCTTAAGTCCTGCTCGCCGATCTGTGCTCTCAGCAGTACACTATGCCGGTATCGGTGTTGGGATCAGTGCCTCTGCTATCTTGACTTGGTGGCTGCTGGTATTAGGCTATCATTTCGATGTTATCTGGCTGGTGGCAGGGCTAAGTAGTCTACCGCTTTTATGGTTACTCTGGGCTATAAAGCCAAAAGATCCTTATCTTGCTGATTCAAATCATCCCAGCCCGCGCCTATCAATATATCAAACCTATCTGAGCTTTAAACAGGCCTTATATGAAGCCATAGCGGGTCATTATAAAGCCATTGCTTTGTTGTCAGCGAGTTATGTGCTGGCAGGTTTTGGTTATATTACGTCGGCGACTTTTTTGCCAGTCATGGCAGCCCAGCGGCTCACGATGCAGACTTATGCTGGGTTAATAATTTGGTTGGTTGTTGGTATTTTTGCGACGCTCTCTAATCCTTTGTGGGGCGCTCTTGCCAAACGAATTGGTGAAATAAAAACCTTAATGGGCTTGACCGTATTACAAGCATTGGGGATGTGCTTGCCTATATGGTTCGATGGTGCTGTAGGCCTATACGGCAATGCCGCCATATTAGGACTGACTTTCGTTGGTATGGTATCAATGACTCTGACCTTGATCAAAAATATCAATCCCGCTTACTCGAACTTGCTGATGGGACTTGCCACATTGGCCTATGCGTTAGGGCAGTTTTTGGGGCCATTGGTAACAGTGGCATTAGCAGGGGAGGACGGCAATTTTAATGCAGGGCTATTGGTTGCTGCTATTGGATTAATTATTGGTTTAATATTACTGTTACTATTTCGGCGACAATCAACGACAACTGCTTAACCTGCCTAAATCACACTACGACTGAACACTTCTCGCAACTCAAAGCTGGTATGTACTTGCGCGACGCCTTCGATACGATTTAGTCTGTGTAATAAAAACTCCTCATAATGCGCCATATCGCGCACCCGCACTTTAATGAGATAGTCTTCTGTGCGACCAGTGACAATACTACAGCTCACGACTTCATCAAAGCTTTGAACCTTTGTTTCAAATTGTTCAAAACGCTCGGCAGTGTGACGATCCATACTAATAGCAATAAATACTGCCAATGGGTAGCCCAGTTTTTGTGCATCCGTTTTGGTATGGTAGCCGGTGATAATGCCTGCATCTTCTAAACGCTTAATGCGGCGCGCGCAAGGAGTGGCTGACAGATTAACGCGTTCGGCAAGCTCGGTAATACTCATACGCGCCTGCGTTTGTAATAAACGTAATAACTGTCTATCGGTCTCATCTATATCGGCTAAAGATGCGCTATCAAAATGACCGCTGGACATGATTTGTTATCTTATTGGTGAATTCATCTAATTATAGTTGTTTATGCAAGTTTTTTCACTAAAATAATGTTAAATTTAATGGAATAAAGCTGATTTCTCTACTATAAACTTTGCTATTATAATGGTATAAACATGGGTTATCTCGTATGATAAATAGATGATCTAATCGCCCGCCACCAGCTAAAAATATAAATTCTCATATCATCTAAGGATTGATTATGTCTGACCAAGCCACAAGCCCTGTAGCCGCAACGACGGCAAAGATGACACCAAAAAGTGCCGCTTTTGATTTCCGTAAGTATCGCCCATTTGCATTTGCGCCATCGCTGCCAGATCGCACTTGGCCGAGCAAAACGATTGAGAAGTCGCCAATATGGGCAAGTGTGGATCTGCGTGATGGCAATCAGGCGCTGATTGATCCGATGACTATTGAACAAAAGATGCGTTTTTTTAACACTTTGGTAGACGTAGGTTTTAAAGAGATTGAAATTGGCTTTCCATCAGCAGCACAAGTTGAATTTGACTTTGCTCGTAAACTTATTGAAGAAAACCATGTGCCTGATGATGTAACTTTGCAAGTTTTGGTACAAGCTCGTGAGCATTTGATCGCCCGTACCTTTGAGTCATTAAAAGGCGTAAAACGTGCGGTTGTCCATGTCTATAATTCAACCAGCCGTGTACAACGTGAAAAGGTCTATGCGAAAGACAAAGCTGAAATTAAAGAAATCGCAATCACTGGTGCCAAGCTGTTACAGCAGTATGCAGCAAAATACCCTGAGACCGATTGGGTGTTTCAATATTCGCCCGAAAGCTTTAGCCAAACAGAAACGGATTATGCCGTAGAAGTCTGTGATGCAGTTTGTGAGGTATGGCAACCGCAGCAGGGGCAAGAGGTGATTCTGAACTTACCAGCGACTGTTGAAGCCTCTATGCCCAATGTGTTTGCTGATCAGGTTGAGTATTTCTGCCGCAATCTTGCCCACCGTGAGCATGTGATTATCAGCTTACATACACATAATGACCGCGGCTGTGCCGTGGCTGCCGCTGAACTTGGTGTGCTTGCTGGTGCTGATCGTATCGAAGGTACGTTATTGGGTAATGGTGAACGTACGGGCAACATGGATATTATGGTCATGGCCATGAATCTGTTTAGTCAAGGTATCGATCCTGAACTTGATTTTAGTAACATGAGCGAAATTGTACAGGTGGTGAGTGAATGCAATAATCTACCTTTGCATCCGCGTCATCCTTATGTGGGCGAGTTGGTCTTTACCGCCTTTAGTGGCTCGCATCAAGATGCCATCAAAAAATCGCTCGACTATAATGAGAAGCATCAAGACGAGACTGACAATGTGTGGGATGTGGCATATCTACCAATTGATCCGGCGCACATTGGTCGTAGCTATCAAGATGTGGTACGGATCAATAGCCAATCCGGTAAAGGTGGCGTCGCTTATATTTTGCAGCGCAATTATGGTTTTAACTTACCGCGCTGGATGCAGATCGACTTTAGCGGTGTGGTACAGAAGCAAGCGGAAACGGCTGCACGTGAATTGCAGAATGATGAAATTTTACAGACCTTTGAGACTACCTATCTACAGCAAGGCAAGTTTGAGCTATTAGATTATAGTGTCAATAATAAAGGCGGTGACGTCTATTTTAATGGGCAGGTGCAAATGCATGGTGACATCATCGATATTGATGGTACGGGCAATGGGCCGTTATCATCGTTTATCGATGGTCTTGCGCAGCATACCGGTAAGTCATTACACGTTATTAACTATGCTGAGCATGCGATTAATCCGCATCATAACAGCGGTAACGGTATCGATGATGATACCAATAATGATAACAAAACCAATGCTAACGCAGCGGCTTACATTCAGTTGAATATTGATGGTGAGGTCTACTCAGGTATTGGTACTTGTAGCAGCACCGTATCAGCGATGCTAAAAGGCGCGCTATCAGCTTTTGCTCAGGCAGTCGGCAAAACCGCCGCTTAAATTTAGAACACGCCCTAATGTAATTTGTTCTAGCAGCGCTGTACGCATTTTATAGTGTATTGACTATAGTGTGAATAGCGTTTATTTATAACGCCATCGCTTCTTGCTTTTAGTAAGCAAAGCGATGGCGTTATTTCTTGAGTAAAGAAAAACTCATTTGAGGCTGCAAAAAATTTATCCCAGTCCTGCTGTATCGTTATAAAGCCCATAATCTACCATGTGGTTTTTTATAGCATCACGACCAATAGCATAATGTTACTTGTGTTTTTAGTGTCTAAGACTTACGCTAATGTATATAACGCATATCATTATAAATAAAAGGTTAATTATGGAACCTATATCATTTGCTTCATTTTCATTGGCAGCGCTTTTGGCTTCATTGCCAGCGAATGGTGAAGTCATTAGTAAGCCAACTATTACCACCCATATTAGTCCCGCTATTGCTGGTCAATGGGAGATAGAGTTAGATAGTGGTATAACGATGACAAAAGAAGCGGCCGCTGCACAAGCCACATTAAAAGATGGCCCACAGATAAAGGTTGACGAGCCGAAAGTGACTGTTGGCACAGAGGGCGGTGTCCTTACTCAAACTGAAAAGCGCGTTCTTAATATTAATATTCAGCCAAATACCAATAAGCAATTAATGGCATCTACGAAACCATCTAACCAGTGCCGTGAATTATATAATTTTAGTGCCGACAATGAGATGTGGGCGGTCAGTGGCAAAGAATGGACGTACGGTCGCTACTTAATCACGCACCGTGAAGAAGGACTGCCTATTATCGCTCTCAAGACGATTTATGACAATAATGAAGTAGATTGCTCAGGTAACCAGATTGACCAAACTGATGAAGCGTTGATTGCGTTTTTAAGCCATGATAATAACCAAATGCAGTGGTGTGCTGATCCTGATGGAAAAGAATGCTTCATGACTTTTAATAGAGTTTTACCTTAAGATATTGTGTTAACCAAATTATAGTCGACTCTAAATAAAGTAGATACATTATATTCCGACGCTGAACTGGAATAAGTTTTTCTTGCTTGCTGTGCCTGCGCAGACAGAGGCTGCAAAAAATTCATTCCAGTCGCGTTGACTTATTTTTATACTGAACTCACTATACCTTGGTCGTTTAAAATTTAATAAACTCCCATAAAAAAACCGCCATCTGATAGCGGTTCTTTTATGGGAGTTGCTTTATTCTTAAGAGGGTTTTTTAGCTTTATTTGCAGTCAAAAGCTCTCTTTCCAAATAATGAATATTTTGGGCTTCATTGACAAAGTTGTCATCCGCCAAAATCACATCACGATGCAGAGGTATGTTGGTTTTGATACCTTCAATCACCAATTCATCAAGCGCATGCAATGTTTTAGAGATTGCTTGCTGACGAGTTTGCCCATGACAGATCAGCTTACCGATCAATGAATCGTAATATGTCGGTATCTCATAGCCAGGGTACAAATGTGAGTCAAAGCGAACGCCTGCGCCACTTGGAGCAAAGAGTTGGCTGACGGTACCAGGACACGGCATAAAAGTCGCGGGATCTTCGGCATTGATACGACATTCAATCGCATGACCTTGAATCTCAATCTCGCTTTGACGATAAGACAAGCCATAGCCAGCAGCGATTTTAAGTTGTTCAACGACCACATCAATACCGGTAATCATTTCAGTGACGGGATGTTCTACCTGTACACGAGTGTTCATTTCAATAAAGAAAAACTCGTTGTTTTCAAATAAGAATTCGAAAGTACCTGCACCGCGATATTTTACAAGCTCGCACGCTTTCACGCACGCTCTTAAGATAGGTTCACGCACATCATCAGGAATGTCAGGCGCAGGGGCTTCTTCTAGCACCTTTTGGTGACGACGCTGCAGCGAGCAATCACGGTCGTATAAATGAATGGCATTGCCATTACCGTCACCAAGCACTTGTACTTCTACGTGACGCGGGTTTTGTAGATAGCGTTCCATATAGACAGTATCATCACCGAACCACAGTTCAGCTTCTTGCTTGGCTGCTTGTACTTGTCCGATAACTTCTTCGAAGCGCTCGACCACGCGCATACCGCGGCCACCGCCACCAGAAGCTGCTTTAATCAACAGTGGAAAACCGATATTACGTGCTTGGTCTTCGGCATTATGTAATGTTACTGCACCCACCGAGCCTGGCACGGTCGGTACACCAGCTTTTTTCATCGCATTAATGGCTGAGACTTTATTGCCCATTAAGCGAATGTGGTCAGCGTTAGGGCCAACGAAAGTCAAACCGGCTTCTTCTACTCGTTCAGCAAATTCAGCATTCTCTGACAAAAAACCATAGCCGGGATGAATGGCATCAGCACCAGTGATTTCAGCAGCGGTTAAAATAGTATTGATATCAAGATAGCTTTGATTGGCATTGGGTTTGCCAATACAGATTGCCTCATCAACAAAGCGCAAATGCATTAAGTTTGCATCCGCCGTAGAATAGACGCCTACGGTTTCTATACCAAGGGCTTTGCAGGCGCGAACGATACGTAAAGCAATCTCGCCTCTATTGGCGATGAGCAATTTTTTTATCATGGGGTCATCCTTGTCGAAGCGGCAGTCATCGACTGAGTCCTGATAGATAGCATTGCAAGATTAAACGTTACAGGGCATAAATATCAAAAGACATCAGTCATAATGAAGTAGGGTGTGGCAAATATCGTTACGCTTTGTAGCGTATGACAGGTTGGCCAAACTGTACAACTTCAGAATTATCTACCAAGATTTCGTCAACGATGCCACTTTGAGTCGCCTCAAGGGGATTCATGATTTTCATGGCTTCAATGATGCCTAACGTATCACCCGCTTGAACTTTTTGTCCAACCTTTACAAATGGTGGGTCGTTAGGAGTTGGCGCTGAGTAGAAGACACCAACCATTGGAGATGTCTCAACACTACCAGCTTTTACCGCTGGTGTTGCATCAGCAGCAATGGGAGCCGCGCCTACAGAAGGAGCAGCCATCATCGTTGGGGCTGGGGCATCATAGTGACGAGTTAAACTGATATGTTCATCATCCGAGCTGATTTCTAAATTAACCAGTTCACTTTCTTCCATGAGTGCGATCAGGGTGCGTATTTTTTCAATATCCATAGTTTTAATTTTGCCTTGTACCAAATTCGAGAAATAGTGTAACTAAATATTGTGTAGATAATTGCTAATGATACCTATATTCATGGCAATGAGCAATCGATGTACAGTTGTTAACTGAATTTTTTTACATATTATGACGTAAGCTATCTTGCGAGTAGGAAATGCTAAATGATTTATCATAGTCTATGTGACCGTCTAGTGCCAGTAAATATCATCAGATATGGCGTTTAGATAAAGCCATATTAGCCCCACATCGCCAGTAAGCGCTTCTGTTGATAGCGTAGTCGCAATGTCAGAAGGATAGAAGACAAAAATAGCCCTGTGATTAATGCCATCCAAAACCCTTGTGCACCGACGTCGGTAAAGCGCACTAAATAAATACCCAGTGGTAAAGCTACCAGCCAATAACAGAAGAATGTGACCCACATCGGTACGGCAGTATCTTGCATACCACGTAATATACCCGCTACATTCACTTGCCAGCCATCAAACAGCTGATAAGCAAGTGCAAATATCAGTAGATGCATCGACTGAGCGATAACGGCTGGATTATCAGTGAATGCGGCTGCTAGTTCGGGTCTGAAGAGCCATATGCCAAGCATACAGATGATGGCAATCAATACAGTCCAGATTAAACCAGTGGCTTGTACTTGACGCAGCGCCATAAGGTTCTTTTCGCCAAAGCGATTGGATATCATGATTGTCAGCGCCATAGCGACCGATATGGGTATCATGAACAGCTGTGAGGTTACTGCTAATGCGACCTGATGCGACGCGGTTGCCAATTCACCCAATGGACTGATAACCAGCGCCCCTAAGCTAAATAGACTGGCCTCAAAAAAGATAGATATGCCAATAGGAATACCAAGCTTAAGAAGTTTTTTGATCTGTGCACGATTTGGGCGGGCAAAAGCATAAAAAAAGCGCGTGCGAGCAAATTGTTGGCGCTTAGTGAAGCTGGTATAAGCGGCCAATAATAGCACGTTTATCCATAACACCAAGGCGGTTGCAACACCGCAGCCTGCGCCGCCCATCTCCGGCATACCGAATAGACCGTGTATAAAGATATAATTGAGAGGGATGTCGGCAATTAAGCCAATAATACTAATAACTGTCACGGGCTCCGGTCGCCCAAGTGCTTCACAATAACTGCGTAGCACGGCATAGACAGCCAGAGCTGGGAAGCCAAATGATACACCATACAAATACTGCGTGGCTATTGGTTGGATGTTTTCAGGCACACCCATTAAACCAAGTACATTTGGGGCTAAATTAACCACAACAAAACCAATAATACCAAGCACGCCTGCCGTCCATAAAGACTGCTGCGTGATATGCGGCACTTTGTCATGTTGGTCTTGACCGATAGCCTCACCAATGAGCGGTGTGGTTGCAATCAAAATCCCTGTGGCTAATAAAAATAGGGGAAGCCAAATACCGGAGCCGACCGCCACGGCAGCCAAGTCAAGCGCGGAAACTTGACCTGCCATGATGGCATCGACAACCCCTAGTGCTGCTTGGCAAAATTGAGTGATTAAAATAGGAAGCGCGAGCACGCCTAAGCGAAAACTGTAACTTTTGAAATCTCTAAAAGATAATGGAAAAACCATAATGAGCAACTTTTTATTCTTTGCAGTAATTATTACTGATGAGCAAATACTGCCATCAGTAAGTTAATAGCGAGACGATAAGAGAGAAGTAGTGCCGATGATCATACTCTGATAAAGAATATGGGCAAGCCTATATAGACAGAGTATAAAAAATAAAAGGCACAAAAATGAAAATAACCCGTCAATCCAAGCGGAGGATTGACAGGTCATAAGTAAATAAGATGGTAAAGAAGCTAGGTCATGATGTCAACGCTTTACACACGTTTAATACCGTTAAACCCCTTCATTTATTAAGAGGGTCGTAAGTCATATTGCCGTGGTCTGAATCATTACTATTATAGCCTTTCCTCGTTTGGCAACAGATCAAGTATCTCTGCCATATCTATGATAGCGTGCCAATGTTTGGGTTCAAGTGGAATAACAGTGAGCTGCTCACAGCCTTTTTTAAGTAACAGTGAGTCTTCAAGAGCTGGCAGAAACTTAAGTTCTGATAAAGGTAAAACATGGTTAAAGGCTTGCTCAAAAGTCACGTCTACCATATACCATCGCGGTTCACCTTCAGTTGCGAGTGGATCATAATGACGATGTTCAGGGTGAAACTGACTAGGGTCAGGGTAGCTAGCCTTGCTGACAGTCATGATGCCAGCAACACCAGAGGGCTTGGCGCTAGAGTGGTAAAAGAAAACCTTATCCCCAACCTGCATATTATCGCGCATAAAATTGCGGGCACGGTAATTGCGAACACCATCCCAATTTTCCGTTCCCAAACGCTCTAAATCTTTAATACTAAAAAATTTGGGGTTAGATTTTATCAACCAGTAAGCCATATATTTTTACCCTTGTGTTATTCGCTGTTATAGTTGAAATACTTTAAAGTTGCACCAGCAGATGTGTTGTATCGATATGACTTTTCATCAACGATATAATAAATGTATATTCAATACGCTGCTGATATATTGCCTGTAAGCCATCAGCTTTAACATCCATTTTTGTAAATGGATTTATTGGTAATTTTATCGCCGCTATGCTTTTCTTTATGCCGTCTAGCCGTTATCCTAGCGCTACTTTCTGCTATGCCAGCAGTTATCCACTGATAGAAAATTCGTTTATGCCAAATACTAAAGATGTTAACTTTTCAAAAACACCGAGCGCCTTTACTCATTCTGCTGAGAGTGTGATGGCGGTGAGAGATATTCCACTGGCGCTCTACATTCATATCCCATGGTGTGTAAAAAAGTGTCCGTATTGCGACTTTAATTCGCATGAGCTACCGATAGATATGCAGGTGTCTATGTATGATGAGTACGTAGACGCGCTATTGTTAGATGCCACTATGCAGCAGTCATTCACTCAAGGGCGTGAGATTGGTTCAATATTTATAGGCGGGGGTACGCCATCATTGCTGCCCATTGTCCAGTATCAGCGTCTATTTTCTGGTTTGCGCCATATTTTTAGGTTCGCTGATGACATCGAAGTGACGATGGAGGCCAATCCTGGCACGCTAGAGCACGCACCTTTTGCGCAATATTTGGACGTGGGTATCAATCGTTTGTCAATTGGCGTACAAAGCTTTGCCGCCGATAAGTTAACAACGCTCGGCCGCATACACAATCCTGCTCAGGCAATATCGGCGATTTATGCCGCTCGTGCGGCTGGCTTTGAGCGAATCAATGTGGATTTGATGCATGGCTTACCGCAGCAAACCATGAGCGAGGCGCTGGATGACATTCAAATGGCGCATGATGCTGGCGCGACGCATATTTCTTGGTATCAGCTGACGATTGAGCCCAATACCGTGTTTTACCGTAGCCAGCCTATTTTGCCAGATGAGGACAGTTTGGCGAATATTGAGCAAGCAGGTCAGGCGCTATTGCAGCAATTGGGTTATCACAATTACGAAGTCTCCGCTTGGGTAGGTGCAGCAGATAAGCCTTGCCGCCACAATGTCAATTATTGGCAGTTTGGTGATTATTTAGCGATTGGCGCTGGTGCGCATGGCAAAGTCACAATTGGCAATCAGCTATCGAAAGCAGATGAAAAGATATGGAAACCATTAGAAGATGGTGAAGTACTAGAAAATGAATATTTAACAGAGGCAGGTATTTATCGCTTTAGTAAGTCACGTTTGCCTAAAGATTATATGTCTAAAGATTCTATGTCTAAAAATGACATATCTTCAGATTGTTTGCCTAAAAACGGTCAGGATTGTCAAGATGCTGAGCATGTTGACATTCACCAAAATGCACCAAAAATGGTTGGTTGGCAAAAGGTGGCAAGTGATGAGCTGGTTAGTGAGTTTATGCTCAATGCTTTACGTTTGCATGGCGGGGTTGATTGGTCATTGTTTGAAGCAAGAACGGGACTGAGTTATGGCGACATTGCGGTACAAGTAGATAAATTGGTAGCACAAAGATTGCTGATATACAGTGCTGAGCGGCTACAGCCAACGGCGCTGGGACAACGTTATCTTAATCAGATATTGCGAGCGTTTTTGTAGTTGAGAAATATCTTCTTTTTAGTGAACCAAAAAAGGGCTTATCAAATAATGATAAGCCCTTTAAACTACCTAAGAAATTGATACTTAGATTTTGTTTTGAACTTCTTGTGCTGTGCCAGTTACTGCATCACCAGCGCCAGATACGTCTTGGCCTAAACCTTTAAAAGTATTGCAACCAGTTAGAACAAACATAGCAGTTAAAGATGCGATGATTACTTTTTTCATAATAGTATCCTCAAAAATAAATAGGTGGTTATAAATAATAACAGTGATGCCAAGCGATAAGCTCAAGCTTCACTGAAGGTATTGGATAAAATAATAAGGTATACATATTATCTTGCTATCCGTTACCGACATCATAGTGAAAGTTAAAAACGCTGCACAGTATCAAAGTGTAATTATGAGCGTTAAACTGTAACTTTTCATTACAAATAATTCATAAATCTACATATAGCCAGTCCCAATTATTTAAGGAATCAGTATGACCATTCATATCGTGTTGGTAGCCCCAAAAATGCCCAGTAATACCGGTAATATCATCCGCTTATGTGCCAACACAGGCGCGCAGCTGCATTTAATCAGACCTTTAGGGTTTGAGCTGGATGACAAAAAGTTACGCCGAGCAGGCTTGGATTATCACGAATATGCCCATTTACAAGTACATGATGATTGGACAGCGGCAAGACAGGCGTTACAAGCCGCTGATTGCCATGTTATTACCGCGCTGACGACTAAGCTTAGTAAGCCCTTTTATGATTATGATTTTAGCGATCAGCAAGACGTTGAAACGACAGGCGACACTTTGATGCCTAATATTGCGCTGGTTTTTGGTTCTGAAACCGCAGGGTTGGCCGATGACATACGCGAAGATATTGGTGCGGATAATTGGTTGAGACTGCCAATGCTGGCTGATTCACGCAGTTTAAATTTGTCCAATAGCGTGGCAATCTGCCTATATGAGATATGGCGTCAGCAAGGTTTTATGGGTGATGAAGGACGCAGTATTGGTTATGAGACATTGACGGTCTATGACCCAAAATAATTGTTCATAGACTTTCTGGCTGTATGCTAAATGTCAAAAGCCTGAATAAAAATAGCAGTCAATAGCATCCTATAAACAATTGGGCGGCTTTGGTAGACCAGCCAAGCGATTCACATGACGGGCGACCAAACCCGTATTAAATAATTGCTGCAACTTTTGATTGCTAATATCATGCTCAGGTAAGGTTTTTTGCAACCATTTTATCAGTGGCCGCGTCGCTGGCGCGTGATTAAACTTAGTAAAAAATGCTCGTACTTGTTGCAAAATTTGTAGGTGCTCAGTATCTAAATTTACGTCTAAAGTATTGGCCAGTTGCTGAGCGATATCAGGTGTCCAAACAGTGTAATCACAGAGATGGCCGTCTCGATCCAATTCAATAGTCACTGCTGGTATAAAATTGGTAGTTACATTGTTTTTACTCACATTGTCGTTACTCATAAGGCAATCGTCACTACTTTATCAAATTGATTGTCTTGAGTCAGATGGACCCATTCTACGTCTGTCAAAACGCCACCTAATTTAGCGTTGAGATTTAGCTTGGCACTGGTGTTGGGTGTTAACTGCGCTACATCATCAGCTAGAGCATAGATACCTGCAATATCTTGAATCTCACTATCAGCGATGTAGGCATTGAACCAGTCAATAAAAGCGGCCGTTGTACCAAGTAAGACAATACTATCACCTGCACGCCACGTGCGCGACATCTCTTCGATACTGCGTTTGAGCGTATCCATCGTACTATGTAATTGATATAACGTTGCCATAACAGTGTCCAATTGCGGTAATTATTCTAGTTTTAAGCGTTTAAGCGAATATGTGTCTGTTTAATAATTTGTTTGATAGCTTATTTAATAAAGAGCATAGACTGTTAAAATCGTAGTATTTGCTCAAAGTCCTGTGAGCTCACAACTTCTGGTATCAACGTTAGTTGTGAAGCCAAATCAGTTGGCACCATACCTGTGACCCAGCCACTAAAGACATCGTTAGGCAGCCAAGCAGCTGGCATGTCGTATAGCTCAAGTGATTGAATCATGCCGTGCAAACGTGACTCAGATTGCATCAATAAGCCAAAGACTGGTGCGTCTAGATACAGCTGTACTTCATGACCAAAGGTCGCCAGCGTCAGCGCAAGCGCACAGCCTTCATAGCTAGCCATCTCAGTTGGCGTATGCAGCTGAATTAATAATTTCATGGTTGATTCCTAATCGGATTGGTCATTGACTGGCATTTATCCAATCTGCTACTTATCGAAGTTATATTTTATCAAAACTGCATTAAACGACTATTGTCTTGCATCATCATCGCAAGCTCGCTCAGTCCAACCAAGGTAAAACCTGTAGCAAGGTTACTTCCATCAAGCTGATGGCGTGTGCTATTGTCAGTATCGCTGACACCGCGACTGAGGGCGGTGCTGACGCAGACGGGCAGCGGTAACTTATACTGCTCAGCAAGACTTTGCCATTCTTTGGTTATGTTAACTTGATCGGCAGATTGCCAGCGTAAGCGATTGGCGATATGAGCCGCATCGCCATAAAAAAATACATTTAATGGGGCATTGTTGCTCTCGCCCTCAGTGGTGGCGCTTTGGAGGTATGCGCGAGTATAACGTAGCGCCAAATGCGCAAGCGGGTGACTGGGATCAGCAGTTATCAGAAGTAGTGGCGTGATGGTTGTCATAGGAATTCTTATCATTGATTCATACTAAAGTCGTTTATGCTACCATAAAGCCACTCAAAGCAACTAGATGCACTGTTATTAAACGTGGTTTTATACTGAATACCTTAATATTAACTGCTGTTGTGAAATCTGGTGACTGCCTCGTAAGAAAAAACAATAAACTTATGCGCTAGCTTCACGTAGTCTTATTATTCTATGCAAGGAGTTTATATCCCTATGTTACCTGCTATGCCTTCAAGTATGAACCATGGTACAGATGATCAGCCGACAGCCGAGCAGTTGCAAGTATTGCAAACGGCAAGCGAATTTGCGTATCAGATTTGGGAGAGCCGGACGGTTTCTTGTCAGACGTTTTTACGTAGTTATCCACTGGATCAGACCTTAACGCGTCAGCAAATCGATGATCTGATTCAAGACTATACGTTAGACGAAAACTACCAACTTGCTGATGAGCCTAAGGTGATGAGCGGTCTGCGACATCTACGTACCTTATTGATGATGCGCTGGATTTGGCAAGATGCTTTACAGATGATAGCGCTTGAACAGTTGACTGATGAGCTGTCTGAGTTTGCTGATGGCTGCCTCTCATTTGCCAAAGATTATACGTATCAGCATTTGATTAAAAAATACGGTGAACCGACCTTTATTAATGATCAAGGTAACGTGCAAATTGATGATATGGCGATTATGGCCATGGGGAAGCTTGGTGCGCAAGAGCTGAATCTATCGAGCGATATTGATCTCATCCTTGTCCATCAGGCACGTGGCGAAACCAATGGAGATAAAACCAAAGGTACCCGCAGCATAGACAATAAGCGCTTTATGACCCGACTTGGTCAGGGCGTGATTAAGTTATTGGATAATAAAACTGCCGATGGCTTTGTCTTTCGAGTGGATATGCGTCTGCGTCCGTGGGGCGACGGCAGCGATTTGGCCATTCATCTGTCAGCGCTCCAAAAGTATTTTTCGTTGCATGGCCGCGCATGGGAGCGTTTTGCTTGGTTAAAAGCACGAGTCGTGGGACAAATAGAGCAGCCGTTTTATGATGCACTGCAAGCACTCATTAAGCCATTTGTCTTTCGTTATTATGTGGATTACAGTGCCTTTTCAGCACTTAGAGAAATGAAGTCTCTCATCCAAAACCAAGTGGCTCAGCGTGAAGACTTGGACAATATCAAACTTGGGGCAGGCGGTATTAGAGATATTGAGTTTATCGTCCAAGCCTTTCAGTTGATCTATGGTGGACGACACCCACAGTTACAGGTCAAATCTTGTTTGCAAGCGATGCAGGTATTGCGCGAACTTGGGTACTTGGAGTTGTCAACTTATGAGCAATTACAAGCGGCCTATCGATTTTTACGTCGGCTGGAGCATGGCATTCAGGCCATCAACGACCAGCAAACTCAGCGCTTACCTCATGATCCAAGCTGGCAGCATAATCTAGCCATCACACTTGGATTTGACGACTGGAAAGCCCTGCTAAACACGCTCAATCATCATCGAAACACTGTCAATGTACCGTTCGGGCGGATGGTCACCGAGCGCCAAGTGCCAGATCAGGAAGACACCAATCTTGAGCCAGAACATCTGGACGAGCAGATTGCGCGGTTAAATAAAGTGCTCGTAGAAGAAAATCGTGAGTTATTACAAAATTTTTGGCAGTCAAAAATGGTTGCCAACCTAAGTGAGGAAGCCCGCGAGCGCCTGGATGACGCGTATCCTGTCATTGTGCATGCATTACTGGCGCATCAAGACCAGCAGCAACTGGCCAATACGGCTTTGCCACGTCTCATTGCATTACTGGAAGCTATCTGTCGCCGCTCGATATATTTGGTCATGATTGCAGAAAACCCCAATGCCATGATTGAGCTGATTCCGATGCTATCAGCCAGTCCGTGGATTGCAAAAGAGCTGGCACAGTATCCTGTGCTACTAGATACTTTTTTACAGCAGCGCTACCGTCATTTGCCTGACAAGCTTGAACTACATGACATCTTGCGCCAACAGTTACTGCGTGTCGAGCCTGATGACGAAGAGGAGTTGCTCAGCGTACTGAGACTGTTTAAAAAGAATCAAGTATTGGCTGTTGCTGCCAGTGATGTCTTGGCTGAACGCCCCATTATGAAGGTGTCTGACTCCTTAACTTATATTGCGGCAGTGGTATTAGAGGCCGCATTGGAGCGCGCTTTTGCAGAGATTGTCAAACGCTATGGCTATCCCATCGGTCAAGATGGCGATCCGGTTACGGAGGCTGATTGCGGTTTTGCGATCATCGGTTATGGCAAACTTGGCGGGCTAGAATTGTCCTATTCTTCAGACTTGGATTTGGTGTTTTTGCATAAGATAAAAGAGCAAGGCATGACCACCGGTGAAAAATCGGTGAGTGGTATGAAGTTTGCTGCGCGCTTGGTACAAAAGCTAATGAATTACCTCAATACCCAAACCCGAGATGGCCGTGTTTATGAGATTGATATGCGCCTACGCCCCTCAGGTAATGCTGGGATGATGGTCGTGTCGTGTCATGCTTTTGAGACTTATCAGTTTGATAAAGCGTGGTCTTGGGAGCATCAGGCGTTGGTTCGAGCACGAGCGATTTGTGGAGACAGACGAGTGACTGCGCGTTTTTGTGATATTCGCCGAGAGGTGTTGGCGCTGCCGCGTACAATCGAGCAGGTCCGCAGTGAAGTCACCAGCATGCGTATAAAAATGCAAAAACATCTGGGTACCAATCAATGGCAACAACAAGCGGGTAAATTTCATCTCAAACAAGATGCAGGCGGCATCGTCGATATTGAGTTTTTGGCGCAATTTGCCGTGTTGGCATATTCGCACGAGTATCCAAGTTTGACCAAATGGAGCGACAATGTGCGTATTTTTGAAGAGGTCGCTTTATTGGGCATTTGGGAGGCGCAAGTCTGTCAAGCGTTGACTGACGCCTATCTAAGAATACGTGCGGCCACCCATCAGTTGGCATTATCAGAGCAGTCATTACTGGTTGATGAGTCACTCTGGAAAGAAACGCGAGCGTTAGTGCAAGCTCAGTGGCGACATTTAATGGGTGTGGATTTAGCAGAAAATGAGTAATATTTTATTATAAATAAAAGCACTCTAAGCAAAAATCGAAATATTTTATTTACCTGTACAGCCAGTGATATAATCGGCCACACCTCATAATATTACTGTGGCCTGTGAGTAATAATGACGTTATATTTTTAATAAAAAAATGACGCGGCGATGTTATCATACGATGTTGATACATACTATCAAAAACAACCTACCTAAAAAAGTTAGACGTCAGCGCTAACATAAGGATTATAAAATGAACATGGCAACACAAGATGGCAAGCTTTGGATGAATGGCACGATGATTGAACAGCCAGATGCCAAGGTACACGTACTGACACATAGCCTGCATTATGGCATGGCGGTGTTTGAAGGAGTACGTGCTTATCAAACCGCTGATAAGCGCACGGCAATTTTTCGCCTAAAAGAGCATACTGAGCGCTTATTGGGTTCTGCAAAAATCTTTCAAATGGACGTACCTTTTGATGCTGCCACGCTTGAGCAGGCGCACAAGGATGTGGTCAAACAAAACAACTTGGCAGAAGCCTATATTCGTCCACTGATTTGGGTAGGCGCCGAGAAACTTGGCTTATCTTCGCGTGATAACAGTATCAATGCCATGGTTGCCGCTTGGCATTGGGGCGCTTATCTTGGTGAAGAAGGTATTAAAAACGGTATCCGCGTAAAAACATCTTCATTTACACATCACATGACCAATGTCACTATGTGCAAGGCAAAAGCCTCAAGCAACTATCCTGTGTCTATCATGGCCAACCAAGAAGTCACTCGCAATGGTTATGATGAAGCCATCTTGATGGATCCACAAGGCTACGTCTGCCAAGGCGCAGGCGAAAATTTATTCTTAGTAAAAGACGGTGTACTACACACACCTGACTTAGCAGGCGGCGCACTTGACGGTATCACTCGTCGCACTATTATCCAATTTGCTGCTGATTTAGATATTAAAGTGGTTGAACGCCGTATCACTCGTGATGAGTTTTACTTGGCAGATGAAATCTTTATGACGGGTACTGCTGCTGAAGTCACACCTATTCGTGAATATGATGACCGTATTATCGGTAACGGTGGCCGCGGTGAGCTGACAGAAAAGTTACAAACCTTGTATTTCGACGTTGTTCATGGTCGCAATGAGCAGTATATGGACTGGTTAAGCTTCATTGATTAAAAATAACATTATTTACACCTATCAAAAAAGCTGAGCGTAATCGTTCAGCTTTTTTATGCTAATATATTTGTCATATTTATTCATGCGATTAAAGTGAGCAGCCGATGCCAATAGATTCTAGTGCAGCAGATAATAAAAATATCAAACAAATCATTTGTATCAAATGGGGTACAAAGTATGGGGCTGATTATGCCAATAAATTATATGGCATGGTATCTCGTAATATCACACCACCATTTCGCTTTGTCTGTTTTACAGATGACACCACAGGTGTAAGGCCAGAAATAGAATGCCAAGAGTTGCCGCCATTAGATGTCACCATGCCTACGAATACGTTAGGGAAGTGGCCAAAATCGCGTTTGTGGGGAGAGAGGTTGGGGGACTTGACTGGCACAGTATTGTTTGTGGATTTGGATGTGATTATAGTAGACAGCCTTGACCCTTTCTTTGAGTATGGCAAGCCAGATGATGTTGTTTTATCTTATAACCCAAGTAATCCCTTGGAGCGTTTAGGTCAGACCTCTTGCTTTAGGTTTCAGGTAGGTGCGCTTGTCTCGTTACAAGAAAAATTTAAAGCTAATCCACAAGGTATCGCTGATAAATATCGTTTTGAGCAACGATTTGTAACTCGTAATGCACCTGGTGGCGTAAAGCTATTTCCAAAAGCATGGGTCGCTCACTTTAGACGTAAGTGCCGTCAACCATTCCCACTTAACTATATTAAAGAACCAAAAATTCCTAAAGGAGCTCGTATTGTTATATTTCCCGGCGATTTATACCCTACACATGCTATTGAAGGTAGATACAACAAAAACGCTGCTAACAATGCCAAAGATCATTTAAAGAGAATCACTGAACCAAAAAACTTAAAACGTCCTCTACGTCATTTGCGTCATTTTATTTTGCCAGTAGGATGGATTGAAAAGTACTGGAAAGAGTAAGTTCAATATTAAATAATGGTTTCAATGTGAGTGTTATTGATTAGCTTATAGCATCAAGATAAGTCATTATTGCTATAAGCTCCATGAGTATAAGGCTTAAAGCATCAATCAGTTAACGGATGGAGCTATGAAAAACAACGATATCATTAGAGTCTTTGTCGGTTGTGACCCTAATAATTGTGATCTAGAACAGATGATGGTATTAGATTATAGTATTCACAAACATACCAGCGTGCCAGTTAAAATAGTATGGATGCAATTATCGCATGACCCTGAGAGCTATTGGTATTCTAACCCTGAAACTGGGGAAGGATGGGATACTAGTAAGTGGTCAACGCCTTTTTCAGGATTTCGCTGGGCGATTCCAGAATATTGCAATCATTCAGGACGCGCAATTTATATGGATGCTGATGTTGTTATTTTAGATGATTTAGCAAAATTATGGCAGCACCCTATTGACAAGCAGGCTGTAGTAGCAGCTAAGACAAATACTGATATAAATCGGCTGTGCACTTGCGTTTGGGATTGTAATAAAGCGAAAGAGGTTATTCCCTCCATTGCCCAGCTCAGAAAAAACCCTGATAGTCATAAAAAAATGATGAAACTGTTTAAAGAAAGTAAAAAGCTTATTGAGCCATATCAGGACAGCTATAACTGTATAGATGGTGAAGACTTAGCGATAGCAAATATCAGAATTCTACATTATTCAGATAAGAGCACACAGTTTAGTCATAAACATTCAATTCCTAGAGTGAATGAAGAAGGTTTTGAGCATTGGTTTGATGGTGAGATAATGTCGCATCCTAGACAGGATTTAATTAAGCTTTTTGATAGGTATTATAACGAAGCACTTGTCGAAGGATACTGTTTAGATAATTATCGAGTTGAAGCTTTCGGAAATTTTCCGAAAAAATCTCAACAAGGCTATAATGGCAATAACGTTACTCGTCCCACTGTTTCTAGGTCATTTTTTTCAAAATTATTTAAACGTTAGTGAGTTTAATATAGTAAGCATCGTTTTTGTATTAAATGAGCAATAATTTATACATAGGTCAGCCTTTATGACGCAGCATAAGAAAGTAGTGTTACTTGTAATCAATTGTCTTCAAGGTGGTGGTGGAGAGCGTTTTGTACTTACTTTAGGTCAAGGATTTTATGAGTTGGACTACGAGGTACATATTTTAAGGTTTAAACCGTTAGTAGAGTATGATCTGAGTCCAAACCTTAATTACCATGTACTTAAATTTAAACCATATAAGCTTATACCAGGGTCAGAACGTCGTGATAAATTGTTTGTTAAGGCGGTTGATAGATATGTTTTAAATAAAATTGGTCAGCCTGACATCATTCTATCAAATCTATATCGGGCAGACAGTATTCTCTGTCATAGTAAGCTAAAAAATATTGCTTATGTGATTCATAGTACATTATCGTTATACCATAAATTTAACAAGGCAGATAATGTAGATAGGCTAAAGTTAAAGTTAACCAATATGTACTCTAATCACCCTTGCATATGCGTTAGTGATGGGGTTAAGATGGATTTTACGCATCATCTTGGCGACATTACTCCTATAACAGCCATACATAACCCAATTGATAAGAAAGGTATTCAAAAGCTGGCTGATGCTTTCGTTCCTGAATATCAAAATTATATCATCCATGTGGGCAGTTTTAAAGAAGCGAAACGACACGACATATTGTTAAGAGCCTACGCAAAAACAGATCAATCTATGCCTTTATTGCTTTTAGGTAAAGGTAAGCTTAAAAATGATATCGAGCAGTTGGTGATAGAGCTCAGCTTAGAAGACAAAGTAGTCTTTCTCGGTTTTCAGGAGAATCCATTCCCATTTATAAAACATGCACAATTTAAAGTATTGACTTCTGATAGAGAAGGCTTCGCTTTAGTAATCGCAGAAGCATTAGCGCTCGATGTTCCAGTTATTAGTACTGATTGCCAATCAGGACCAAAAGAGTTGTTGCCAGCACATTGTTTAATGCCAACCAATGATATTAACGCTATTTCTGAAAAAATAAGTCAAGCTATGAGTGATTCACAGCATTTTTATGCACCTTTTGATGAAGCAATACTTCCTGTAAAAATAGCCGGAAAATATGCTGAATTTATAGATCGTACTAAGTAGATTTGGTGCCGTGTTTAATCTAGCCACCATCTTGACCGCTCATCTTTATGCAGTAAACGTAGGGTATGGAAGGCATTGTCATGGGTTTGTAATTTGTCAAATACAGACAAGAGTATAGTGGTAGCTAAATAGTCGACCTCATAAAATTTCTCATAGCGTCTGCGCATATTTTTTAAACTATCATCGCCCCCAATACGAAAATAAGTCAGATCGTCATACAAAGGCAAATCTCCTTGGTATAGCATGGCGACTTTATCATCAACTAACGGTATACATTTTACTTGAGTAGGGAGCTGTAAAAAGTTTTTGGTTTCATAAGCTCTTAAAGTATTTATTAAGGTAACGACATTCATCAATATGGCAATTTTATTATTGTCATCTGAGTGATCGATAAAAGTGTCACAAGCAGAAACAATCCAGCGTAATGAAATATGCTCTAACAAATAATCGCTCTCTGCGTCCCATAACCTTTTAAATTCAGCAAACGTTTCGATTATTTTATACTTGCGCCGCAATAAGATGATTAAGGTATTGTGGTAGTAATAAAGTTCTGAATGCCCTCGCATTTGATATTTTAAATTGTTTAAATGACATTCTAAGTCCTTAGTTTTACGTTTATCTGTCAACGTTTCAAGATTGCACATAGATTCTGTGATTATTGTTGACTTCATTTCGTCAATACTTTTATTATTAAAAGTCTTAATAATTTTACCAGCGTTTAACCTTCTTTCACTTTTAACCAGTAAAACGAGTTTTCGTTGCCATTTTGAAAGTGTTGTCATTTCGATAAATTCCTATCAATAAATACTATAGTCAATCCACTATAAAAAAATACAGTGCTGTTAGGATAAATTTAAGCAGCCTCTATCGGTGCCAGCACAGCAAGTACTACCAACTATTCTATATCTGTATAAGTAATACATACATCATCTGTGGGTGTCGGCAGTAAATTTTCTTTGGATTTTTTGCCGAACTCATCTGCAATGGCTGTAATATTCAATACCAACAACAAAGTAGATTTTATCAAACATGCTTGTACCTAATAATGCTTTGATCAAATGAAAACCAATGAAACCTGCTACACCAGTCATTAAAATTTTCATTAATCACTTCCAAATAAATCTCGAGTAAACACTTTATGAGAGACATCCTGTATATCAGCAGATAAACGATTCGCGACAATAATATTACTTATGGCTTTAAATTCTTCTAAGTCTTGAATAACGCGCGAATGAAAGAAGTGTTTTTCTTTTAAGACAGGTTCGTAGACAACCACTTCGATACCTTTTGCTTTGATGCGTTTCATAATTCCTTGAATAGCAGATGCTCTAAAATTGTCTGAGCCACTTTTCATGACTAACCTATGTATGCCAACTATTTTAGGGTTTTTATCAATAATTTTTTCTGCAATAAAATCTTTACGAGTTCTGTTGGAGTCAACAATAGCTTTTATTAGATTGCTTGGTACTTCATCATAATTTGCCAATAATTGCTTGGTATCTTTAGGGAGGCAGTAGCCACCATAACCAAAGGATGGATTGTTATAATGGTTGCCAATTCTGGGATCTAGACCAATACCTTCTATAATCTGTTTGGTTTCAAGTCCAAATGTCTGTGCATAAGTATCCAGCTCATTAAAATAGGCCACACGCATCGCTAAGTAAGTGTTAGAAAACAATTTAATGGCTTCAGCTTCTGTCGGCTTTACAAACAGCAACGGAACTTCTTTTTTAATAGCGCCTTCAATTAGCAGATTGGCAAACAATTGAGCCTGTTCAGATTGTTCACCTATAATGATGCGTGAAGGATGTAAATTGTCATGTAGTGCTTTACCTTCTCGTAAAAATTCAGGCGAAAAAATAATATGATCAGTCAAATAACGTTGTCTTAAGCCTGCTGTATATCCCACTGGGACTGTAGATTTTATGATAATAGTTGCTTGCTGATTGACTAAAAGTACTTGCTCAATCACCGTTTCTACCGTTGAGGTATTGAAATAATTGGTCTTTGAGTCGTAATCAGTAGGGGTGGCGACAATAATGAAGTCAGCGTCCTTGTAGGCAGATTCGGCATCCAAGGTGGCGGTAAAATCAATGTGTTTATTTAATAAAAAATCTTCAATATCTGGGTCTTCAATAGGAGACTTCCCTGAGTTTAGTAGCTCAACCCTTTCTGCTACGATATCAACTGCTATGACGGTATTATGCTGAGCAAGCAACATCGCATTGGATAGACCTACATAGCCTGTGCCGACTACTGTTATTTTCATAAAAAATCCAAGTAATTTTAAGCGGTATACTGTAATTGATCTGCATTAAAATTGCGTAATGCTGAGAATAGTTCAAGTTATAATTAGAGCGTTAGTTTAGTTCAGCTGATTGGTGTTTTCTATTACTGATTTGGGTAGATAAGCTGCGAGTTTATGATTCATGGCTTGGCTAATTCTTTTACGCAAGTTTGGTTCAAGAAGATCCAAGCTTTGAATACAACCATATTTTATGGTGACATCTTCTAGAGCAGTTACAAAATGCGTAACACTCTTTTCATTTTTTAAATAATTAATGGCTATATCAGGCTCTAAATGCACTTCATTTTTTTGAATTTTCAAATGATTCATTAGCGTGATGGGATTTATTTGTGCGACATCCCTGAACTTATATTTGATTTGCTCTGTCAAAAAATTAGGGTTATTTAATAAATAGTTTTTTAAAATATTTTTATCTGCGATATGAGGATAATGATGAATCTCAAAAAACTGATTCATACCAAGGATTTTTGCGCTGAGCATTTGAGCAATGGTATGCTTGGGTTGAACGGGTTTGCCTGATAATTTTTGTAAAGATTGTCGATATTTAAGTTTGGCATGTAGAATGATATTTTTTCTCCAATGACCATGAATAATAATATTATCTTCATCCAAAAAATCTTCGATGTTTGCAGGCTGATTAAAAAAGAAGTCGTCATTCATGTAAATAAAGTAATCAGATAATTTTGGGATATTCCATAGCATGGTTTCAATCGATCGGGTGTTGAATGTCGGTAAGAACGTCTCATAGCCAGTAAAAATGTCTTTATGATCGACAATACGAATTTTATTTTCTGGACAAATATTTTGAGTAGCAAACTCGCTGATAAATTCTGGCTGCTGTTGATCAGTGACAATATATATGTATCGACAGAATGGCACGTACTTTATTATAGAAGCAATATTGTAATATATTTCATCATTGCTTGCGAAACGTGTGGAGGCTATTGCATCTGAAGCCGTGCTTTCTGTACTTTTATACTGCTCTCTTTTTAATTTGAGTGTTGGACTGGCACCATCTACCCAAGCGATGACGATATCTATTTTCTTTTCACCATGATGTTGCATGATTTTCCCTATCATTTTCTTACCCTAGCAGCACTATTTTTTACAATGAATTGACTATAGCTTGGTTTGTTATGGAAATACGCATGTTTGTATTGGCTGATAAGTGTGCGCACATATACTTCGGACGGATTTTCTGCGTCATTGTGAAAGTAGATGAGACTATCATATAAATCAAGATTGCTGCAATAACTAACAGAGTAGTTTATTAATGATAAATCTACTTAATATATTGACTACGTGTATGTATGAACCAACAATATAAAAAATGACACCAAGGCAGCTATGACTCAACCCATTATTTTATTGATATTAAAAGCGTTAGAAGGCCGCGGTGCCGAGCGTATGGTAACGACGTTAGCGCAGGCTTATATAACAATGGACTATAGCGTTCATGTGCTGTGCTTAGAAGATAGCCAAGAAATGCCATTGGATCCTCGAATAAAAAAACATATTGTTCCATATTATGAGGTTTTTGCTCAGCAGCAACTTGCTACAGCCTCTGAGCAAGCCAGTGCTTATAAGGCAGTTGCTGAGCGTATTGATTATTATGTTCTTAATCAAATAGGAGTGCCGGATCTAATACTGGCTAATATCTATAAAGTAAATTGGATAATGGCTTATAGCAAGCTACCTAATATCGTGAATGTGTTGCATACGGCAGTATCTAGACAATTTCAACATCAGTTGTCAGACGACGCAGTACAAACCATAGCCCATCTAAAAATGGTATATGGTGCTCATCCTTGTAGCTGCGTCAGTGCTGGTGCCCATCAGGACTTACTAGCACTGATCGGACAAGGGCTAAATAAAACAACAACGATATACAATCCGTGTGATGTTACAGCCATTAAACAGGCCGCCGTGGAGCGAGTAGATATCGAGAAATTTGGTCTGACCGATAAAGGCTATATGATTCATGTAGGATCATTTGATACGATGAAAGGACATCATGACTTATTACAAGCGTATGCCAAAACAGCACGAAAACTACCGCTAATATTGGTAGGTAAAGGCAAGCTTGAAAGTGAGATTAAACAGTTGGCGATTCAGCTCAGTATTGACAAGTGTGTTAAATTTTTGGGATTTCAGACCAATCCTTATCCGCTGATCGCATCTGCCGCGTTGATGGTACTGACGTCTAAATTTGAAGGGTTTGGTTACGTTATCGTCGAAGCGCAAGCATTGGGAGTTCCGGTAATTAGCACCGATTGTCCGTTTGGTCCAAGAGAGTTATTACCTGCAAAAAATTTGATATCCGTAGGTGATATTGATGGGCTTGCACTACTTATTGACCGAGCAATAGAAAATCTAACACATTATACAGTACCGCTAAATCAGCAACTTCTGCCTAATCACATTGCACAGCAATACTTATCATTTGGTTCGGTGTTAGAGTTAAAAAATAATGAGCATTAAAGGTTTTCAAATAATGCTTTGGATATAGGAGAGTGGTTTATAACACAGACCCCATGCTCTTTATAGACTTTACTCAATAAATTGAACGACGGCACAATACGGTCGCTGATGACAGTATTAAGAGTACTTGGGGCGCTGTTGTTTTTGTGTTCATAGAACCGCGGCTGATCGCTGTTGAGTAAATCGATTCCGTATAAATGAATGGTGGCAGCATGGCGCGAAAAAGCCAATTGTGCTGCCACATAAGCGACCGTACCTGCTTCTACAAACCCATAGGTAATATTAAGAGACACACCGATATGGGCAAACTTATGACTGTCTTCGACAATAAAATATGGGTGATTTATAAAATACGACAAGGGCTTTTTTTTATTCAGGAATTTTTTTTTGAGCATTAATTTACTGAAAAATAGCTTGTTTGACTTCACGCCCCATGGTCTATCTACTGGATATAACACACGCATCGCATAGTGATAAGTGCGCATAATATCAGGATGTGTTCGCGCCATTGCTTCAAAAACAGCCAACGTGGCATATAGGGGTTGACCCGTATAATGCCGTTTTAAAATTTCAGGCTGATGATTGATAAATTGAGCATCACTAATGACGTAACCGGCGATATCAGTAAAGTGATGCTGCTCCGTGAGACTAATGCTGCCATTAACAAAAATAGTGGGAGTATCTTGCAGTGCGGCAAAATCTACCCGAGCAATAGAAGGGCCAGAGGCAATAATATTGACCGATTTTTTATGCAAATGCTGTTCTGTTTCATTAGCATTAAAAGCATTGATACTAATAATTTGGGTTTCAATATCGAACTCAACGGTAGAAGGTAATCGTAAATTTAATACCATATGGATGTCCGTTAGTTGCTTCCACTTTTGCTTTTAACCACCAATTTTAATCATTGCATCCGATTGTTTTTTTTGTATAGTGGATTGACTGTTATTTAATTTTTTATGAGCTAAAGAGTTTAAAAAAATGTTTAGACAGATTTACTGCCAATAATTTTTCAGCCATGGACTGGGTTTAACGTGACGATACCATTTACCGCCGCCACCAATAATAGCATCTGGTGGGTTTATCTCACCATGAAAAATAACAATTTTTGCGCCATCAGGTAGCGTTGGTGCACGTACTAAGTTAAATGGAATAGGCGCGATACATTGGTATTTGAAACTGACACACCATGTCTTGTCCCAATACTCTAAATGGTGATGCTGGTGTAAATAGTTAGATAAGTAGGCTTGTTCATGACGAACCTGCTGACGAATGGTGTCAAAGTTACGCTCAAAGTTTGCCAATAAATCAGGGTAGGTGTTCATACCAATATGAAAGCGATATACCGAGCTATTGCCAATCATCCGCCATGGCTTTTTCCAATCACGAATAATTACGACGCTATCTTTATGCGCAGCTTTGTAGGTAAAAAAGGCATCGATATTATCGACAATCACAATATCTATATCTAAAAATAACGCGACACCTTTTAAGTCATAAAGCTCAGGTTTAAAAGTAGTGAGCTTCTTCCAGCCACGCTCAGGGCCAGCCGGTAGGTTCATCTCAGGTATGGGATAACAAGTAATAGCAGTATCAATACCGGTGATGTCATCAGTCAAGCAAACCATCTGAAAGTCTAGAGTTAGATGGCGGCTGACCATATTATAAAGACGGTTGACGTATTCAGCACCGTATTTATCACCCCATTTCATACAAATAATATAACGCTGTTCAGCAGTGTTCGTTTGTGCTGGGTCTATAGGTACGGTTTTAGTTACGTCAGATGTCATAATACACTCATATTGAGAGAATGAAGGAATTGTGATAAAAAACTAGCGGATGCAAAATTTAGTCAATGTTAGCATAACTGTGACTGATGATATGCCATTAATAGTTAATCAATGGTATGGTTATCACGCAAGATTATGGCTTAGCATGATCGTTAACGGGATTATCAGTACGATCAGAAGCTGTAGAATTGTGGGCTTGAATAAAGGCTTTTAAAGCCGCTTTGCTTTTTCGGTAAGGATTGCCTAGATTTGGTATATGCTTAAAACGACGATAGCCCCACATATAGTGACTGCAATGATCTTTAATCATCTGTTCCATGGCTTGGTTGAGCGCATAAGCCGCTGTTTCAGCATTCCGATCATACAAAGCTGAATCATCAAGTTTATAACAATAAATATCAAAACCGCAATTATCGTCACGGCGAATACAAGACAAACCGACCAACGCACATTTGGTTTTGCTAGCAAGTTTAGAAGCAAGGGTACTGGTTAAGGTTTTAACTCCAAAAAAAGGCACCACCACACCCCCTGAAGGGTCAGGAACATGGTCAGGCAGCACAATGCTAAAGCCGCCTTGTTTGAGCGTTTTGAACACGGCTTTGACGCCGCTACCATCCGTTGGAACTAAAGTCGCATTGAGACGCGCACGACCTTGAAGAATAAATTCATTAGCAAATTTGCCTTCCACCGGTTTGTACATAATAGTTGGTGAGCCAAACTGATTCAGCCACGCGTTCATCATCTCCCACGTACCCAAATGCGGTACGATTGCGAGCATGCCATTAGGATTGGCAAGTCCTGCTAATAAAACATCTTTATTATGAACGTCACGAATCTGACCAATGCTCCATTCAGGTGGCATTGCCCAGCTTTTGATAGACTCAATACTGGTTAAACATTGATGATAAATAATGTCTTTGGTTAGTACTTTTTTTTGAATGTCAGACAGGTTAGGAGCAATCAGCGCCATATTAATACGAATAGTACGCATGATACTTAAGCTTGGCATTTTAACGATTATCCAAGCGACAAAACGTGCCAGCATCTGTAGTACAGACAATGGCACGACTTTGAAAATATGATACGGATTCATGACCACTCGCATGGGTATGAATCACATAATAAGCAAGATAAAAAATACCTGTGCATCATCAGATCATTTATTGAGCAGGTTTGTTGGTGTCGGCTTGTGCTTTTTCACGCACACGAATACCAAGATCACGTAACTGCTTGCTGTCGACTTCAGCAGGTGCTTGTGTCAACGGACACTCAGCAGTTTTGGTTTTTGGGAAAGCGATGACATCACGGATAGAGTCTGCGCCTACCATGAGCATAATCAGGCGATCCAAACCAAAGGCCAAACCACCATGCGGAGGTGCACCGAATTTTAGGGCATCAAGTAGGAAGCCAAACTTGTCTTCAGCCTCTTGCTCACCAATACCTAGAGCATCAAGTACCGCTTGCTGCATATCAAACGTATTGATACGTAAGCTACCACCGCCGACTTCTGTACCATTCAATACCATGTCATAAGCGATAGATAGGGCAGATTCTGGATTGTTTTTTAACTCATCGACCGAGCCTTTAGGCTTAGTAAACGGATGATGCATTGATGTCCAGCGACCATCGTCAGTTTGCTCAAACATTGGGAAGTCAGTCACCCAAAGTGGCGCCCACTGACATGTAGTCATCTCAAGGTCTAGACCAATTTTCTGACGTAGTGCGCCGATTGCATCGTTCACGATACTGGCTTTATCCGCACCAAAGAAGATAATATCGCCATCTTCTGCTGCAGTACGTTCGATCAGGCTAACAAGTACATCATCAGTCATGTTCTTGATAATGGGAGACTGTAGGCCAGACTCTTGGTCAACGCCGTTATTGATGTTGCTGGCGTCATTGACTTTGATATAAGCCAAACCGCGCGCGCCATAAATGCCAACAAATTTGGTATAGGCATCGATTTGCTTACGACTTAATGAAGCACCACCAGGGATGCGTAAGGCAGCAACGCGACCTTTAGGGTCATTAGCAGGACCTGCGAACACTTTGAAGTCAACATCCTTCATCAAGTCTGCAACGTCAACCAGTTTTAGTGGAATACGTAAGTCAGGCTTGTCTGATGCATAGTCACGCATTGCTTCAGCGTAAGTCATGCGCGGAAATTGCTCAAACTCAACATCCATCATGGTCTTAAACAAATGCTTGATTAGACCTTCGTTGATGTTCATGATTTCTTCTTCATTTAAGAAAGAAGTCTCAATATCCACTTGAGTAAATTCAGGCTGACGATCGGCACGTAAATCTTCATCACGGAAGCATTTGGCGATTTGATAATAACGGTCAAAACCTGATACCATCAGTAACTGTTTAAATAGCTGCGGTGACTGCGGCAATGCGAAAAAGTTACCTGGGCGTGTGCGTGATGGCACAAGATAATCACGCGCACCTT
Source organism: Psychrobacter aquaticus CMS 56 (assembly GCF_000471625.1). Taxonomy (GTDB): domain Bacteria; phylum Pseudomonadota; class Gammaproteobacteria; order Pseudomonadales; family Moraxellaceae; genus Psychrobacter; species Psychrobacter aquaticus. Next base: position 25,731 of record NZ_AUSW01000034.1, on the reverse strand, counting down.
CTGGCGTGGCACGAGTCAAAATAGGCGTCTCAACGTCCAAGAAACCATGATCGTCTAAGTAACGACGAATCGCTGATGTGGCTTTGGCACGGAACACCATACGCTCTTGCATTTGTGGACGGCGCATATCAAGGTAGCGATACTTTAGACGCAAGTCTTCTGATACGGTGGTTTTTTCATCATTCAATGGGAATGGCGGTGTTTCAGATTTGGCTAGTACTTCAATCTCTTTGCCCAATAACTCAATTTGACCACTGGTCATATTGTTGTTTTCAGTACCTTCATAACGGCGACGTACACAACCAGTGATTTTTAGTACGTATTCAGGACGTACCGCGTCAGCAGTGGCGAAGGCTTCTGGCGTATCAGGATCAACGACTACCTGCAAGATACCAGCGCGGTCACGCATGTCCAAAAAAATCACGCCACCGTGATCGCGACGACGATGTACCCAGCCTACGATGCTAATGGTTTGCTCAAGTAAGCTTTCGGTTACGGCTCCGCAATATTCGTCTCGGTATTCGCTATGCGTCATAATATAGTTATCCAGTTGTCAGCCCAATTCGAAATACAATAATGCAGCCATAATCGTGCGATTCAAGTGATTTGCAAAAAAAAGCACAAATAACGCGATTAAGACAAACAGTCATCACGTTGGCTACAGAGAATTTGATATAAACGCATATTATGCCTAATCTGCCATTATTATACAACCAGCTGAGTTCAATCAGAGTATCGGATCACTCCGGTATCGCCGTATTTATTCAGTAACATTTGTATTGGGTTAAATATTATTATTCTGCTTGAAAATGTGGCAAAGCGTGCGCATATCAACGTCACGCTAATAAAACCAGCTATATTGATATATTTACTGACTTGAGGATTTGTAATCATGCTATTTCATCCCCCTAAAAACCCTGTTGAGCTAAGAGTAATACACCTTAACGAAACACAAAAGCAGCGCCGCGAAGATTTGATGGAAGCGACCCAAGGCAAAGCTGCCCTCAAGCAATTCCAAAAGACCATGGCCAAAAAAGCCAAACAAGCACTAAAATCAAAGTCTAAAAACAAGAAAAAAAATACTGATAACAAATCACAAGTTTTCGTTTTGGATTTTGATGGTGATATCAAAGCCACGGCTGTTAAGCATTTACGTGAAGAAATCAGCACGCTAATCAGTACTGCGAATAAAGGCGATGAAGTCGTCGTGCGCCTTGAGTCAGGTGGTGGTTTGGTGCATGGCTATGGCTTAGCAGCAGCGCAATTGGTTCGTTTAAAAGAAGCGGGTTTGAAACTGACCGTTTGTGTCGACAAGGTGGCTGCGAGCGGTGGTTATATGATGGCCTGTGTCGCGGACAATATTGTCGCTGCGCCATTCGCCATTATTGGCTCAATCGGTGTGGTGTCACAATTGCCTAACTTTCATAAATGGCTCAAAAACCACGACGTAGACTATGAGATGTTTACCGCTGGTGATTATAAGCGTACGGTAACGGTATTTGGTGAAAATGATGAAGCGGATCGCGCTAAATATCAAGAAGAGCTGGAGCAGACGCATGCGCTATTTAAACATTTTGTCAATAAATATCGTCCAGAATTAGAGGTTGCTAAAGTAGCAACGGGTGAGCATTGGTATGGTGAAGATGCCTTAAAACTTCAGTTAATTGATAGCCTACAAACGTCTGATAGTTATATTTTAAATCTAATGGAAGAGAGTGAGGTCTATGCGCTACATTCCCGTCAGAAGCCGACATTAGCAGAAAAGCTGGGATTGGCACAAGCAGCAGAAGCGACCCTGAGTATGGCAGTTGACAAGCTACCGGATGCGCTGGCGCGTTTTGATTTGAATAGTCGTTTAAACATTTTAAAGTAGTTCTTTATCTAAAATCGCTGAGCATTTTGCGCTTAATCTATCCATTGTTTGTATTTTGTAAAAGGCGTGCCCTAACGGGTCGCGCCTTTTTGCTGTTTATTGATAACTGCTGTGTTATAAATATAGGATATGAAAAACAGTATACGCACGTACACTATAGTCAGGTCAATATAAAAGGAATACAGCAGAACTGGCATAAATTTTTTGCAGCCTCTGTCTGCGAAGGCACAGCAAGCAAGAAAAATTTATACCAGTTCAGCGTTGTAATGTATTCATTTTATTTAGTATTGATACTATCAGCTTTTTATTGGCAGTGTTTAATTGGAAATTGATTAAAATAATCAACATAGAAAAGGAAGTCATTTATGTCTAACAATATACTGATGTTTACCGCAACAGAACATGGTCAAGCCATGCACGCAAAAGTTAAAGCGTTCATCGAGACGGATATTGAGCCAATCGAAGCCCAGTTTTGGCAAGATTGTCATGAGCAAAACCCCGATGGCAATTGGAAGAACTGGCAGTGGCCAGAAAAATACGAGAGCCTGCGTAAACAAGCCCGCGAAGCTGGATTGTGGAATTTATTTTTGCCCGATGATACCTTGGGTGCTGGGCTTTCGGTCACTGACTATGCGCCAATTGCAGAGTTGACAGGTCGCAGTTTGCTGGCACCTTACGTGTTCAACTGTAACGCGCCTGATAGTGGCAATATGGAGCTGTTGTGGCGTTACGGCTCCAAAGAACAGCAAGATAAATGGATGATGCCTATTTTAGAAGGCAAAACGCGTTCTGTGTTTTGTATGACTGAACCGGATGTGGCATCAAGTGACGCGACCAATATGCAAGCGACGGCTGTGGTGGATGGTGATGAGATCATCATCAATGGCAGTAAGTGGTGGTCATCGGGTCTTGGTGATCCGGCTGTGGATGTCTTAATCGTTATGGCGTATACCCCTGATGAAAATAAAGATCGCCATCATCAGCATTCCATGGTGCTGGTGCCAGCAAAAACAGCAGGTGTCGAAATCGAGCGTATGCTCAAAGTGTTCGGTGATTATGATGCACCGCACGGCCATGGCGAAGTCAGCTTCAATGATGTACGCGTACCAGTGAGTCATTTTATTGGCGGGCCGGGTATGGGTTTTGAGATTGCTCAAGGTCGCCTAGGGCCCGGTCGTATTCACCATTGTATGCGCTGCATTGGTGCTGCCGAAAAGTCTTTAGAGTTGGCGGTTAAACGCGGTATGGAGCGCACCGCTTTTGGTAAGCCTTTGCTACAATTGGGTGGTAATTTTGAGCGTATCGCCGATGCCCGTATTAAAATTGACCAAGCACGGCTGCTGACCTTGTACGCCGCACAAAAAATGGATGCGCAAGGAACAAAAGCTGCCTTGACCGAAATTTCCGCTATCAAAGTCGTTGCCCCAACAGTATTGCAAGAAGTGGTCGATATGGCGATTCAGATTCATGGTGGCATGGGGGTGTGTCAAGATACAATGCTGCCAAACTTCTTTGCGCAAGCACGAGCATTACGTCTGGCGGATGGTCCCGATGAAGTGCATAAAACCATGATCGCCAAATTAGAATTAAAGCGTCAAGGGTTCAGTCGTCCGTCTAAACCTACAAAAGCTTAATCTCAATGATTGATTATGCGGATCATTCATAATGTCACCGCGACTGTTAACGAATAGTTTTAGCAATCAACAGTATCTATTTTTGAGTGTTCAACACGCCCTAATAAAAATTCACTATTAATGATTTAGTAGTGAATTTTTCATCAAATTTTATAACAATAAATTTATAGTAATAAATGACCACATGATAAGGAACATCTTATGGCAACTGACAAGCATGCCAGCCATACCGACGGCGAAAATACGGAAATTAATCATAAAATATTAGATAAAGGCGGTGAGGTCCGTGATGGTGAAGCGCTTGATACCAAAGCAGTGAGCACATGGTTGCGTGATCAAGGGATCGACATACAAGGCGAACCCACTGTTACTCAGTTTTCAGGGGGCGCCTCAAATTGGACGTATCGCTTGCAATATGAAGGTGGAGATAAAAGCCAAGATTTAATTTTGCGTCGCCCGCCAAAAGGCACCAAAGCCAAGTCCGCACATGATATGGTACGCGAGTATACCGTGCAAGACGCATTAAAAGATGCTTATCCTTATGTGCCGAAGATGGTGGCACTCTGTACGGATGAAGACATAATTGGCGCTGATTTTTATGTGATGGAACGCATGGAAGGCATCATTCCTCGTGCCAATCTACCAAAAGGCGTTAATTTAGACACAGCGCAAACGCGTGCATTGTGTACCAATGTCATCGATGCTTTGATCGAATTGCACCAAGTGGATTATAAGAAGCATCCTGATTTGGTTAATTTGGGTCGCGGTGAAGGCTATTGCGCCCGTCAGGTTAGTGGCTGGGATAAGCGTTATGTCAAAGCAAAAACACCCAATGTACCAAGCTTTGCACTGGTGCGGCAGTGGCTTGGTAAGCACGCACCGGCTGATAGCAAAACTTGCCTCATTCATAATGATTGGCGCTTTGATAACGTGATTTTGGCGGCGAATGACCCGACTAAAGTGATTGGCGTTCTCGATTGGGAAATGGCAACTCTAGGTGATCCATTGATGGATTTGGGTAGCGCCTTGGCATATTGGATTGAAGAAGATGACAACATTATTATGCAACAATCACGTCGTCAGCCCACACACCTAAAAGGCATGATGACTCGTGAAGAAGTAGTCACTTACTACCTTGAACAAACTGACTTAAAGATAGATAACTGGACTTTTTATGAAGTGTTTGGCCTGTTTCGCTTAGCCGGTATTGTCCAGCAAATTTACTACCGTTATTATAATAAACAAACGACCAATCCCACTTTTAAGAACTTTTGGATTATCGTGCATGTCCTGCATGCTAAGTGTCTTAAGTTGATTGCTCAGTACGAAGGTGAGGCGTTATTTATTAGCCGTGTGCAGCCACACTTACAGGATATGGGTGTCGATGCCGCCACCATTGAGCAATTACCAAGTCCTGTACAAGCTGTTATTAAAGGTATTTTGCCAAAAAGCTATTTTGTGCAAAATTCTCAGAAATCTGTAAAGCGTGAATACTGAACAGTAAATATCGAACAAACCGCATTTTAGAAACTACGATAAAAGGTAATATATTATGACAACCATACTGTTGGCGCGTCATGGTCAGGCGTCCTTTGGACAAGAAAACTACGATCAGCTATCAGAGCTGGGCGGCATTCAGGCACAAATGCTCGGTCAGCATTATGCCAGTACGCAGCGTCGAATCGATGCCATTTTTACAGGTAGTTTGGTCAGGCAACGCGACTCTGCCCAGCATTTCTGGGCGCGTTATCAATCATCTGTCGCTACTGAGAATAGTAATGGCACGCCTATCATCAATCTAAATGAGCCTGACAGCTACGTTTTGCCACAGTTTGATGAATTCAATCATAAAGACGTATTTGTGAAGTCTGATCCGGCTTTTAGCAGTCGAGCGGCGATTGTGGCTGAAATTGCTAAGTCAGACGTGCCAGATACACGTTTGGCTGAATTGTTTGATCAAGCGATGCAGCGCTGGCATGGTGGCGACAATGACCAAGATTATATCGAGAGCTGGCCAACATTTAATAATCGGGCGCAGCAAGCGCTTGAACAGGTACGTACAAAAGTGGTCAATCTGAACTTCGATCAAGACAGTACGGTACTGGTTTTTACCTCAGGCGGTGTGATTGCTGCTATTACAGCGCAGTTATTAAAACAAGGCAGCCAAATTGCCTATCAATTGAATAAAAGCTTAGTCAATACGGGTGTCACCTCTATTACACTAAAAGATCAAAGCACCCGTTTGATATCTTTAAATGAATATAGCCATTTGTTTTCTGAGGGAAAGCGTTTTGTCACTTGGCGATAAGCTGGCAATTAATAATAGGGCGTGTTTGATATTCACAAATAGACACTGCTGATTGCTAAAAATAGGCGTATAGAATGACTATACTCACTATTTTTACCATCGAATCGCCTAAAAAATAGTTTCTGTCAGTGTCATGGTCGAATTATCAAACACGCCCTAAGGATGTAGCGAGTTTAAAATAAAAGAGTAGCACAAAAAAGCAGTGCTACTGCTATGAATTTCTCTTGTGTGCTTTTGGTGTATTTTCATAACTATCAAACTCAATCTACAGATTTGCGATATCATAGACTACCGACTCTAGCCAATATTGATAAAAAAGGACTGTCCATGCAACGTAAATTGATACATTTGGTAACCAAAAATGCCCGTCAAGGTAAAAATCAAATATTTAGTGCCATTCAGCCATCACGCTACTTGCAGGATTTAAATAAACAGCAGGCTGGACGAGACAAAACCGTATTGATTACAGGTGCAAGCTCGGGTTTGGGTGAGGGGATGGCAAGGCTTTTTGCCAAGCTTGGCTACAATCTTGCCATATGTGCGCGCCGCACCGATCGTTTGGAACGTCTACAGTCAGAGCTTATGGCGCAATACCCTAGTATTCGTGTCGAGTACCGTATGCTCGATGTTAGCGATTATGAGGCGATATTTGAAGTATTTGACGCTTTTGTCGAAGATTTCGGTCATATCGATAGAGTGGTGGTCAATGCTGGGGTTGGCGATAGTCGGCGTATCGGTAAAGGACGTTTCGATACCAATCGCCGTACTGTTGAAATCAACTTTATATCAGCATTGGCACAATGTGAAGCGGCGATGAATATATTTCGCGCCCAGAATAGCGGTCATTTGGTTGTGATATCCAGCATGTCAGCCATGCGCGGACTGCCCAAGCATCTGACTGCCTATGGTGCGAGTAAAGCAGGATTGGCGCATTTAGCAGAAGGCATTCGTGCGGATATGCTTTTAACCAAACTGCCGATTCAGGTCTCTACGATTTTTCCAGGGTATATTCGCACTGAGATTAATGAAAACGCAAAACCACTACCATTCGAAGTAGATACCGATACTGGCACCAAAGCAATTGTTGCGGCGATTGAGGCTAGGGTAGATGAAGCATGTGTACCGAGTCTACCGTGGTCAATGGTCGGTCGGGCAATGAAGCACTTGCCATTGCAAATGATAAATAAATTCAGTTAATACGATCAACTTGATGAAAACGAATGAACAAAAAGCCCACTATATTTAATATAGTGGGCTTTTACTTTTGGTGCTTATTTTAAAATAATGATACATGTATTACATTGTTTGAGGATTATCTGATAGGTGTTGTTCACGCAGCTTTTGACGCAGTACTTTACCCACGTTACTCTTTGGTAGCTCGCTGACAAATTCGATATGGCGCGGACATTTGTAACCTGTCAAATTATCCAATGCAAACTCTTTAACCGCTTCTTTGGTGACATTGTTATCAGCAGGAATGATATAGATTTTGACGGCCTCGCCTTGATTGTCGTCAGGGATACCAATCACTGCACAATCAATGACTCCATCACAATCAAGCATCACAGACTCGATCTCATTGGGGAACACATTAAAACCTGATACCAATATCATGTCTTTTTTACGATCTAGTAACGTAAAGTAGCCTTTTTCATCCATACTAACAATATCACCAGTACGGAAATAACCATCGCTGGTAAAGATGTTCGAATTGTCTTTATTAAAGTAACCTGACATGACATTCGGTCCTTTAATACACATCTCACCCGCTTGGTTGAATCCAACACGCTTGCCATGTTCATCGACAGTAATAATATCGACACTAGGGACTGGTATGCCAATAGTACCATTGAACTTGCGATTGGTAACGACGTTGGCAGTACCAGCCGCGACTCCTTCGGTCATACCCCAACCTTCAATCATAGGACAGCCAGTCACCTCTAACCAACGTGCCGCTGTTTGCTCAGTTGCTGCCATACCGCCCGCTTGTGTGATGCTTAGCGAGCTAAAGTCTAAGGATTTAAAGTTTGGCTGTTCCAGTAAGGCTTTAAATAAGGTATTCACCCCTGGAAAAATATGGAATGGCTGTTTGGATAAGGTTTTGACAAAGCCTGGCATATCGCGTGGGTTTGGTACCAATATAAAAGTATAGCCCGAGCGCATACCTAGTAGGCTAAGTGAAAAAGCAAAGATATGATAAAGCGGCAAGGCCATGACCATATTGATATATACCTCATTAATTTCTGAGGTAATAGGTCGATACCACGCTTCTGCCATCATTGCAGAAGCCGCTATATTACGCTGAGTTAATATCGTGCCCTGAGATAGACCTGTTGTACCACCAGTATATTGCAATATGCCTATTTGATCTAAGTTCATTGCTGGGGTAGTGAAAGGTAAGTTTTTGCCTTTTTTGAGCACATCAGGGAACTTAGTGACATGATACTTAGGGTCATTAAGATTATATTTAGGTACTAAGCGTTTGACCTGACGGATAACCGTATTGACCAAGATGCCTTTTAAGCCCATCATATCGCCCATTTTTGATAAAACGATACGCTTAATACTTGTCTCTTCAATGACCTGCTCTAGGGCTTGAGCGAAGTTATCAACCACAAAAATTGCCTGAGCACCCGAGTCATTTAATTGATGACGCAGCTCACGACCCGTGTATAGCGGGTTGATAGGCGTACAGATATAGCCTGCTCGCAAAATACCAATCATCGTTGGCAAGTATTGAGGGACGTTTGGCATCATGAGTGCCACCACGCTGCCTTTAGGTAGGCTCTGAGCTTGCAGCCATGCTGCCACGGCAAGTGAGGCTTTATCAACATCACCATAAGTATGAGTAACGCCCATACAGATAGTCATTGGGTGCATACGAAAACGCTCAAAGCACTCTTCATACAACTCTATAAGGCTTTTGTATTGATCGGGATTAATGGTCTTGGGTACGTTTTTTGGATATTGAGCGAGCCAAGGTTTATCTACTGTCATGTGTAGCGTCCTTAAATTGAGATAAGTTAAGGGTCTATAAAAAGTTAGTCACATCCATGTCAACAATAAGAATCGTTGCTTTGTGAGCAAGGAATTGTCGAGTGCTATCCTGTCTATCCACATACTGCTTAAATACAGAAGCCTTTATAAGATTTAATTTAACCACTTTAATTTGACCACAAAGAAGCGAACACATAAGTAGATTAAACGGTTGGTTCAATAGTATTAATGCCTAAGAATTGTTACTTTTAAACGATGTTAGTTAACTAAAAGTATTAGTAATTTACATCAAGAAAAATTGTCGTAACACGTTTTGCGGTACATTAGCATAAGTATGATTTATTTAGTTAATCATATACAAGAACTTGGGAGTTCATAATTCAAATTGATAAATCAGAGAATATATGGTGTAAGTAACAAGGCAATTAATAGTGTATATGAAGATATGAACCGATTTTTTTAAGAAAAGACTCATAAATATAGCAATGATATTTAATCCAAAGATTTTTTAATCATCAATGTTTGATCCAGTATTAAGAGTGGTCTAATTGATGCTTTTCACGTAGTTTTTGACGCAATACTTTACCCACATTACTCTTGGGTAACTCACTAACAAATTCGATATGACGTGGGCATTTATAACCCGTCAAATTGTCTAAGGCAAATTCACTAATGACTTCTTTTGTCACATTGTTGTCAGCAGGGACGATATAGATTTTAACGGCTTCACCTTGGCGTTCATCTGGGATACCAATCACCGCACAATCGATAATACCATCACAATCCAGCATGACCGATTCGATCTCATTGGGGAAAACATTAAAGCCTGAAACTAATATCATGTCTTTTTTACGGTCTAATAAAGTAAAGTAGCCTTTTTCGTCCATGCTGGCGATATCACCAGTACGGAAGTAGCCCTCGCTGGTAAAGTCCTCATTACTATCTCTGTTTAGGTAACCAGAGGTTACGTTTGGCCCTTTGATACACATCTCACCCGCTTGATTTAAGCCCACGCGTTCACCATCTTCATCAATGAGAATGATGTCAACACTTGGTACTGGAATACCAATCGTACCGTTGAACTTGCGATCAGTAATAAGGTTAGCTGTACCACCAGCCACGCCTTCAGTCATGCCCCAACCTTCCACCATTGGGCAGCCAGTGACTTCTAACCAACGGGTCGCAGTTTGCTCAGTTGCCGCCATACCGCCTGCCTGCGTGATACGTAGTGGACTAAAGTCCAAAGACTTGAAGCTTGGTTGCTCAAGTAAGGCTTTAAACAAAGTATTGACCGCTGGGAAAATATGGAACGGCTGTTTGGATAAGGTTTTGACAAAGCCCGGCATATCACGTGGGTTTGGCACTAATATAAATGTATAGCCCGAGCGCATACCCAGTAAACTGAGCGAAAACGCAAAGATATGATAAAGCGGTAGTGCCATGACCATATTGATGTAGACCTCATTAATCTCTGAGGTCACAGGACGATACCACGCTTCTGCCATCAAGGCCGCTGACACGATATTGCGCTGAGTGAGTATAGTGCCCTTAGACAACCCAGTCGTGCCGCCAGTATATTGCAAGATGGCCAACTGATCTAAGCTCATTTTTGGCGGATGGAAGGGCAGGTTTTTACCTTTTTTTAGGACATCAGGAAACTTAGTCACTTCATGCCGTGGGTCGTCGAGCTTATATTTAGGTATCAAGCGTTTGACTTGGCGAACAATGGTGTTTACCAGCATTCCTTTTAATCCCATTATATCGCCCAATTTGGACAATACAATTCGCTTAATAGCGGTCTCATCCACTACTTGCTCAAGTGCTTGAGCAAAGTTATCAACCACAAAAATAACCTGAGCACCCGAATCATTCAATTGATGACGCAGTTCACGACCGGTATACAATGGATTGACTGGGGTACAGACGTAGCCTGCTCGCAAAATACCAATCATCGTTGGCAAGTATTGAGGGACGTTTGGCATCATGAGTGCGACGACGCTGCCTTTAGGAATGTCTTGTGCTTGTAACCATGCCGCCACGGCAAGTGAGGCTTTATCAACATCACCATAAGTATGAGTAACGCCCATACAGATAGTCATTGGGTGCATACGAAAACGCTCAAAACACTCTTCATATAGCTCCATGATGCTGCTATATTTGTCGGGATTGATTGTCTTAGGTACACCATTAGGATAATGGTTGAGCCAAGGTTTATTCAGCGTCATAGTCAGCGTCCTTGAAGTTTAAAATAGGTTGGGATTTGTTAGTAGAGCAGTCATATCCTTGTCAAGAAAATACTTCAGCGCTGACGTAGATCCTGTATCGCTGAACATCTTTATCTATTGACTGGCTGCTAATTTTTTGCTGCTTTATACAATTATTCTTAACTACTATTAATGAGAATAATTAAGCAGAGTAAATAAATAGATGGCTCAACCATAAAAGCATGCTTGCTATTAAATAAGCGATATCAGTTATTTACCATTAAATTATCAAAAAATCGATACATTTGAGCAATACCTTAGCATGAATCTCATAGAATGTAATACTAGTATGCAACACTGAGCAGTGCATAAATAAAGCTGAAAAATAGAGTATATCTATGATGCAAAAGTAACAAAGCCATCATGCATCTACCGTTTGATGAGATAATGGTTGTTTTGGTGAAGGGTGGTCTTTATCGACGTCGCGTTTTTAGAATCTTCTTTTTTAAAATACTCTGACGATAGATTTTTCTTAACCGTCATTGAGGTAGGATTAATTGCTTTTTTTTGTTAAAGAAACGTCGATAGATAAGCAAGGCGCTTATCGTGCAGCCGAGGGTGCTGCTTACACAGATCAAGAACATGGTTATTATCTGATAGCGGACTGCTTGAGTGGGATCTGCGCCAGCCAGTATTTGACCCGTCATCATGCCGGGTAAGCTGACAATACCAACGACTAGCATAGAATTTAGTGTAGGGGTCATGCCATTAACGATGGCGGTACGTATAGGCTCGTGTACCGCCTCAAACGGTCTGGCAGCTAGGCTTAGCATCATTTCAATACGGCCTTGCTGCTCATGAAAGGTTTCAATCAGCTGGTTGCTCGTCAAGGAGATGGCAGTCAAAGAGTTACCTAGTATCAGACCCAATATAGGAATAATAAATTGCGGCGTATACCAAGGCTGCACTTTTAAAATCATGACGATTGCTATCGCTGTGACCAATACAGCTGAAGCACTGACTGCGAGAAGGGTGTCAGTCAATAAGCCTTTATAAGTGCGTTTGACTCGGTTTTTGGCAGCACTCCCTGCAATCAGCGTCATAATGGTTAAAATCAATAGCACTTCGTACCACTGTTCACGTGCAAAAATCCATGCCAGTATCAAACCGATAAAACTCAGTTGGACGACTGTACGAATAGCAGCGATCAACAGTGTCTTAGTCAGTTGCAAGCGCAATTTCCAAGAGACGATAAGGACGATGACGATTAGGCTGCTGGCGAGGGCAATATCACCGTAAGTTAAAAATACTTGCATATCATCCATACCACTCATAAGTGCTCATTATAATCGTGACTGTCAGGTAGGGTTTAACGAGACTGTGTTAAGGATTTTATTATGTTTGGTATTAAGACAATTCGGTTAATACGCCTGCTTGCATATGCCAATGGTTATCAGCTAATGGCATGATGTCTTGTGTATCATGAGTCACCCATAATAATGTGCGCGGCGTATCTGCTCGCAACCAATTAATAAGCAACTGTACCAATTGGGCTGAGGTTTCACCGTCTAAAGCAGCGGTAGGTTCATCCAATAGTAATACGCGCGGCCTCAGCTGTAAAAGACGTAAAGTATTGACCAACTGCCGCTCACCACCAGATAGGTGAGTGGCCGCTTGATGTAAAAAGTCAGCACCACGCTCTAAATGAGCAAGCTGTGCAATATGCCACTCCCTATCGAAACGACGCTGCTGATGCGCTTGCAAACGATATGGCATTTGTAAATTGTCTAGCACACTGCCTTCTAGCAATTGTGGATGCTGTGCGAGTAGAGCGACTTGGGTGCGCCATTGTATGGGTGCAGTATTATGAATACTATGATAAGTATCATGATAGGTACGACTATTTGGCTCGCCAGCACTTTGCAAACAGACATCGCCACTGCTCATGGGTAATAAACCCGCCAGCACACGTAATAATAACGACTTACCACTGCCAGATGCACCCGTCAAAACCGTGATTTGTCCGGATAACAATTTGCCATTGATACCTTTTATTAATGCGTTTTTAGAGAGAGATAAATCGTTGTCTTTAATGTCATCTTTCTTTATTCTTTTGAGCCATTTATGGGCCGTGCTAGATAAAAGCGGTGTAGTAGTAGAAGGTAAGTTTTGACTTGGGTTTATGATAGAACGGTTACTGTGCACCCAGATATTTTTGAACTCTAGCATAACGTTCTTCTTATGAGTGCCAATGTATGATTGATCCTAAATACAAGCCGTATAATCCTGATAATGTTACGACTCATCAGCGTTTTGGGTGATTACCTGCTGGATTGCGTTGCGTAGTGCTTGAGGAACACGAATAGGTCGCATGGGTGCGGTATTAGTATCGGGCTTATTATCAGATACCCGTTCTGATGTGACTTGGTTTTTCACGCAGGCAATAACAATTTTGGCATTACTTAACAATGTCTGATTGAATAAATGATTATTCGCTTTGGTGTTATCATCAGAATCGCTAGAGCTGCTATCTGGTGTACGACGATGAATACTTTGATAAAATATAATGCTGGCAGGCTTTAGCTCGACTTTATCGATGCGCACATTGATGACTTCATCCAACAAAATGGCTCTTTTGTATTGCAAGTCTGCCTGACTCACGACAAAATGCTGTACGTCACCATCATCATCTTTGAGAAAATAACCGTTTAACCCAAGCTGCCCAAACCAGTCGCGACGGCAGTTTTCGAAGAATACCAAATGGTTGGCATGATAAACTATGCCACCGGCGTCAGTATGATTAATATAAACGTTATAATCAGTCGCAAACAGTGGCGTAGGCTTTTGATCAGATTTTGCCTTATTAGACTTTGCTTTAGTAGAGATAGTTACTGCGTTTGTATTTTTACTCATGGCTGTTGTCATAGTGATACTCAATAAAAAACGATGTATGTGATCATAAGCGTTACTCTATCTTAAGATACAAAAGCACGCAACACATAGGACGGACTGACGTCTGTTATCATCGTTTTTTATCAGCACCATATTTTCATCAATTAGTTTAATCAATCAGTATAGGATGGTTTATGTCCCGCTTTGTCAGTTTTAATATCAATGGTATTCGCGCCCGTCAGCATCAGCTTGAGGCCATACGAGAGGTCATCGATCCTGATGTCATGGGTCTACAAGAAACCAAAGTTCATGATGAGCAGTTCCCACTCACAGATATAGAAAGTTTGGGCTATCACGTAGAGTACTTTGGCCAAAAAGCACATTACGGTGTGGCACTATTGTCTAAGGTTGCACCTATATTTGTCCAAAAAGGCTTTCCTAGTGAAGACGTGGAGGCGCAAAAGCGTTTTATTCATGCGCGCTACGAGTTTGAAGGTCGCGAAATCGATGTGCTTAATGGGTATTTTCCACAAGGGGAAAGTCAAGATCATCCGACCAAATTTCCGATGAAGCGGGCGTATTATGCGGACTTAATGGCTTATATCGATACCTTAAAAGCAGAAGGGCGCTCGCTCGTTGTGATGGGCGATATGAATATCGCTCCAGAAGATATCGATATTGGCATTGGTGAAGTCAATGCTAAGCGTTGGCTAAAAAATAGAAAGACGTCATTTTTGCCAGAAGAGCGCGAATGGTATAGTGATTTAATGGGACGTGAGTTGACCGATACTTACCGTTTGCACTATCCAGAGAGTACAGAGTTGTTTAGCTGGTTTGATTATCGCAGTCGCGGCTTCAATGATGATCCTAAGCGGGGCTTACGTATCGATCATATTTTGTGTACCTCTGACTTGGTTGAGGCGTGTGTCGATGCAGGGATCAGTTATGAGCTGCGTGCCATGGAAAAACCCTCTGACCATGCACCCATTTGGTCGGCATTTGATTTAAGTAAATTGTAAGATTCAGATAGTATTTATAGTCGATGCACTTTAAAAAGAATACAGTACTGCTGGGATGAATTTTTCGATGCCTCTGGCATGCAAAGCGCACAGCAAGCGAGGAATATTTATACCAGCAGAGCGCTATTTTTGCTGACGCTCTTTTATCTTGAAATGATTGTATTAAATGATGTTCTATAAAAATGCTAAAAAATAAGGATTTATCTATGGCTGTCGGAAATATTGCAGTACCCAACACTATTTACCCTATCGAAGGTATCAAACTAAGTGCGACTGCGGCAGGCGTACGCTACAAAGATCGCGATGATTTGGTGGTGATTGAGATAGTGGAGACGGCCACCACTGCGGTGGTAACGACCAAAAATACCTTTTGTGCCGCGCCTGTACGCGTACTGCGTGAGCATTTTGTCAAGGCCAGTCCACGCTATTTAGTTACCAATACGGGCAATGCCAATGCAGGTACGGGCGCTGATGGTAAGCGCCGTGCTGTCGAGATCTGTAACGCTTTGGCAGATAAAACAGGCGTAGATGTCAATAGCATATTGCCGTTTTCTACTGGCGTCATTGGTGAGCCATTAAACAGTGACGCGGTGATTGCGGGTTTAGATGCGGCGTTAGCGAACCTTGCTGCTGACAATTGGCTGGCAGCGGCTAATGGTATTCGTACCACTGATACCGTTCCCAAGCTTGCCAGCCAAAAAATCGATGTGGACAATAGCAGCTATCATATTACGGGTATGTCAAAAGGCTCAGGTATGATACGCCCAAATATGGCGACCATGCTGGGCTATGTGGCAACGGATGCCAATATCGCTGCTGATTTATTACAAGAGATGCTTATTGCTATCAATGAGCAGTCTTTTAACCGTATCACTGTCGATGGGGATACATCGACCAATGATTGCTGCGTGTTAATAGCGACAGGTGCGGCCAGCTCAGATATTATCGACAGCCCATCTCATCCGCATTATCAGCCAGTCTTTACGGCTTTAACGGCAGTCTTTGTCCGTTTGGCGCAATTGATTGTACGTGATGGAGAAGGTGCCACCAAGTTTATGACAGTGAAAGTCACGGGCGGTAAGACGACGCAAGAATGCTGCGATGTGGCCTATGCAGTCGCGCAGTCGCCTTTAGTGAAGACAGCGTTTTTTGCCAGTGATGCCAATTGGGGTCGTATCTTAGCGGCAGTAGGCTACGCTGGTATCGAGGATCTCGACACAGAACAAGTCGATGTGTATTTGGATGAAGTGATGATTTGCCATAATGGTGGCGTTGCCCCAGATTATACGGAAGAGGCAGGCAAAACGGTCATGAGTCGTGCTGAGATTACCATTCATATCGATCTTGCCCGTGGGGACGCCAGCGACACGGTTTATACCTGTGACTTATCCTATGACTACGTCAAGATTAATGCCGATTACCGCAGTTAAGTATTTTTGGCTCTCATAATTGTTCGAGATGTATTCATTTATAGCAAAAAGCCAGAGCATATATCGTTCTGGCTTTTTGCTATTTAGCCTTCAGTGATTATCAATTTAGTCTCGCATTCAATACGTTTTATTAACATCAGTTGCAAAATCTGACGTTACTTTACAAAGCAGTCATAGAGAAGCAGGAGGTAGACGACCTATACTAGTTCCAGTAAACAATAGACGACATTGTAGATATCCTAATGAATGTCTTAAGTTTAAAGCTATTCAGAACTTTGACCTCATCTCGTGCTAATGAATGAGTTACAAGTTTTGTATTGGTGGTAATATCACGACAGTTGCCAAATATGCCTTGAATATTCATTAACTATTGCAGGTCGTTTACAACAATAAATTTAAGCAAGCACTACACAATGAATACCAATTAACTGAGGATTGAATAATGAAAAAATTAGCACTTGCAGCATTAATGACGACTTTCGCCTTGTCAGGTTGTTCTACGATGGGTATGGATAACGAGCGTACGATGGTCGTTGAAGGGCAGACCATGAACGTTAAAGTGGTTAACATTCCAAGCTTTGAAGTAGAGATTGCCCCACGCAAGGCGGTTTGTGATCTTACAGCAACGGATGGCACCAAAGTCGAATCACAGTGCCTACAGTATCGTCAGACGTATCAAAAAAACTATAATACCTTAAATGGTAATATCCAAGGCTTTACTTATGAGCCAAACTACCGCTATGTGCTTGATGTACGTCAAGAAGCAGTAACGGCTGAGGGTTCTAACATGGTACAACCAATTTGGATTCTAAATGAAGTGATTTCAAAAACGGCTGAATAATGTCAGTTTTATAGGCTTATATTTATAAGTTGCTCATAATTGCCTAACAGTAGTCACCTAAAAATAATCGCATAAAAAAGGCCTCTAATTCGTTAGAGGCCTTTTTGCTTTAGCTACTTTGAACAACGAAGCCAATCCATTAAATCAACACTGACTATAATTGACACTAACGCCGTGAGTCGCCGTTGGAATACGATTGTCAGCATAGACGGCAAGACCACCACGAGCCGTTTCTTTGTATTTGTCGGACATGTCTGCACCGGTTTGTTTCATGGTCTCTATCGCTTTGTCTAAAGAAACAAAATGCTGACCATTGCCTCGGCAGGCGAGACGCGCGGCATTAATGGCTTTTACCGCGCCCATGGCGTTACGTTCGATACAAGGCACTTGTACCAACCCACCAATAGGGTCACAGGTAAGCCCTAAATTGTGCTCGATACCAATTTCAGCTGCATTCAAACATTTGGCGGGAGTGCCATTCATGATTTCTGCTAATGCAGAGCCTGCCATAGCGCAAGCAGAACCGACCTCACCTTGACAGCCAACTTCAGCACCAGAGATTGAGGCATTTTGTTTGATGAGGCTACCAATTGCGGTGGCATTTAATAAAAATTTACGCACGCCGTCTTGGCTATAATGGGGTAAAAAGTCACGATAATAATGCAATACTGCCGGAATGATACCCGCAGCACCATTGGTCGGGGCTGTAACCACTTTTCCGCCATTGGCATTTTCTTCATTGACGGCGAGCGCGTATAAATCAACCCAATCCATGGCTGCTAATTTATCAGTTTGTGATATTGGCTGATCTTTTTCAGCCGAAAGCTGTTGGTGCAAATCTTGCGCACGGCGTTTGACATCTAGGCCACCAGGCAAAATTCCGCCATTTTCACAGCCTTGTTTGACACAGTCCTGCATCACATCCCAAATACTATCTAAGTAAGCAAACACCTCTTCTTTATCATGAAAATGGCATTCATTGGCCAAAACCAAATCACTGATACTCAGTTCATGCTGATGACATTGCTCAAGCAGCTCTGCCGCATTATTGAATGGATAAGGAACCTTATCAATGGTTGGGCTGGCATGATCTTCGTCTGGATCAGTGGCATCTTCTTCATTAATCACAAAGCCGCCACCAATTGAGTAGTAGGTTTGCTGATAACGAGTATCGTCTGTCAATATGGCTCGAAGCGTCAATGCATTAGGGTGATAGGGAAGAACGGTATCATCATACCAATGAATATCTCGCTCTGTGTCAAATTCAATCACATGAGTGCCTGAGATATTGAGCTGTTTATCCGCAAAAATAGGAGACAGATAGTCGCTGGTCAATCGCGTATCGATGGTGCTTGGCGTGTGTCCTAGCAATCCTAGTAATATGGCGGTGTCTGTTGCGTGCCCTTTGCCTGTCGCTGCCAAAGAGCCATAAAGCTCAATTTCTACTCTGTCAACAGCCGTCAATGCTGACTGTTTGGTTAATGACGCTAAAAATAAATTGGCAGCCACCATCGGTCCTACCGTATGCGAGCTTGATGGGCCAATGCCAATTTTAAATAAATCAAAAACACTAATCATAATAAGCTACCGAAAATTTTAAGCGCTCTAGCATGTTATCTGAACTGCTCTAGGCGCTATGACTGAGAATATAATAGACAGCCATTACTCATGATGCCAAAAAACGGGCATATAAAGCATGATTGTCCAAAGTATTAAGGTAAAGGTGTACAAACGGTGACTGAATAATAACTTTTATTTATTTTGAAACTCCGCTATCATGCTCAAAGCCAGTGACTATGTAACATCCTGTAAGTTTGTTGTCACTATATATCACGTCAAAGCATAGATAGCCATCACTGTTTTTAGTAAAACATATCTGTTTCAATACAGCCAGCAAAACCTAAGCATCATACCAAATAACACTTTCGGTTTGCCACATTACAACATAAATGAATGAATTGAAACGACATATTATAAATGGGGAAAATTAGAGTGGCTATTTATAAAAATCTCTCGTCATACATTCCTATTCACTGACTTCCTGCTTGAATCAATTTTTTATTTTATTCGTTATTTTAGCTCAGCTCACATAGGACAAGCGCGCATGCCAGCTCAAAACGATCACTCCTCACATTCAGAAAACAGCGCCAACAATCAGCCAGCTCAAAACACTTTAGAGACGGCAGGGGTTCATTCGGCAGCTATCAATTATCCGCACAATCCAGACTTTGAAAATGGTCACTGGTTTCCGACATGGCGACCATATAAGGGTGACTTAGATCGTGATCCGGTCGGTATCAACGAATATTTACCACCATCAAAAAGTATATTATTGGGTGTGCAGCATACATTTGCAATGTTTGGTGCTACCGTGCTTGCGCCGTTATTGATGGGATTTGACCCTAACTTGGCCATCTTAATGTCAGGTATTTGTACCGTGATGTTCTTTATGATCACTGGTGGGCGTATGCCTAGTTATTTGGGTTCAAGCTTTGCTTTTATTGGCCCAGTCATCGCTGTGACAGCCTATGCAGGTGCAGGATTCAACGATAATTTAAATGTCGCATTAGGTGGCATTATGGCTTGTGGCATTATCTATGCATTGATTGGCCTGCTAGTGATGAAGACTGGCACGGGCTGGATAGAGCGATTAATGCCGCCCATCGTGACTGGTGCTATCGTCATGATTATCGGTCTGAATTTAGCGCCTGTGACCATCCAAGGGGTGTCTGCCAATCAGTTCGATGCTTGGATGGCGACATTGACAGTACTACTTATCAGTGGTGTGGCAGTTTTTACACGCGGTATGCTACGTCGTCTACTATTACTGGTGGGCTTGGTACTATCATACATTGCCTATTTTGTGATGACAAATATTATGGGCTTTGGGTCAGCCATTGATTTTAGTAGTGTGGCAGCGGCGTCATGGTTTGGCTTGCCAAGTATTCACACTCCAACTTTTGAGATGAGCGCGATTGTCTTAATTGCACCTGTGGCCTTTATTTTGGTTGCTGAAAACTTAGGGCATTTTAAGGCGGTCGAAGGCATGACCAAGGCACGTGTGACCCCTTATATGGGGCGAGCATTTTTTGCTGATGGTTTGGCGACGACTTTTTCAGCAGGTTTCGGCGGTACGGGTGTCACCACTTATGCCGAAAATATTGGCGTGATGGCCGTTACCAAGGTCTATAGTACAACGATCTTTGTGGTTGCTGGTTTGGTTGCTATCTTATTGGGTCTATCACCAAAATTTGGTGCGATCATTCAAACGATACCAGCGGCACTATTGGGCGGCGCCTCTATCGTAGTATTCGGTCTCATCACTGTGGCTGGGATAAAAATCTGGATAGACAGCCATATCGATTTTAGCAAAAACAGCAATTTAATTATCGCTGCTGTAACCGTTATCATGGGTACGGGTAACTTTAGCTTGCACTTAGGTGGTTTTGATTTGGGCGGTATCGGTACGGCTACTTTGGCAGCTATCGTACTAAATGCCTTATTTAATCAAGGCGCTGAGGCAAAGGCGGCCAAAAATTCATTGGTTAAATAATCAAGTTCGATTGAGTTTTTACATCTTAAAAAGCGCCCATTCTATCACTGTGTAGAAAGGGCGCTTTTTATTAGCCAACTGTAGTTAGGTCAACATAAAAAGTCAGCGAGACTGGTATAAATTTTTTGTAGCCTCTGGCAGCAACGGCACAATAAGCAAGAAAAATTTGTACCCGTCTTGCCCTATAAGGTTGTGTATCTATCTTATGCAGTATTGACCATATATCAAGCTTACTTGTATTTGCGTTTATAGAATCGTGCAAAAAACCGATAACGGCGTAGGGCACGAGGTTTAGGCTTTAATGAACCCAAATAAATGGCAAACATAGTGAGTAGCGCGCCGCTCCATTGTAAAGTATCAATTGGTTTGTCCAGCCAGCTATAGTCAATGATCAACGCGGCAATGGGTTCTGTCAACAGTAACAATCCAGTCAACGCCAAAGACAGCTTAGGTATAGAGTAGGCGATTAGACCCCATGCCAAGCACTGCATCACTGTGCCATAAACCAGTATCCAGCCAATCTCAGACCACGTATTAGGTAAAATATTGCCCATATCAAACACGAGCATCGGAATAATCATCGCCAAAACTCCGCCAATACTAATCAGCTGCATCAGCATAAATATCGGCGTCGGTTCTGTATCATGCGTTTTACGAATAAAAGTCATGGATGCGGCCAGCATCGCACCCGATATAATCCCAGTGACAAAGCCCCACGTAGCAGCAGTATTGTGAGCAAACTCAGGACTGCCAATCATTGCCACACCAAACATGGCCAAAAACAAACTGATGAGCTGCAAAATAGATTGGCGTTCATTAAAATATAAAAAGCCAATCGCCGCTAAAAAGAAAATCTGGAGGCTATTTAGCAAGGTTGAAATACCAGGGCCGACAGCATAAATACTCTCATGCCAAAGCGCCAAATCTAAACCTAAAAACGCGCCTGACAATAAGCTATAAAAGATCGCGCGTCTTGAGCGGGGTAAACGCTGCCCCATGAATCTGGCTAAGACAGCAAAGACGATACCTGAAATAGCCAATCGCCAAAATGACATTGCCCATCCACCGACATCAACGTGAGCGACAATCAAGCTACCTAAACCGAATATGACACAACCAATGACTAAGCCAATAGGTGCAGAGCGTGAAGAAGCGATAGCCATAAATGACCCTTATAGCAGTATTATTTTTTATTTGATTATAGTCAATTCAACATAAACGACATACGTTTTGAATCGTACTTTGCTGTGATAAATTTTCCTCGCTTGCTGTGTGCTTTGCACGCCAGAGGCTTCGGAAAATTCATCTCAGCAGCACTGTATTTTTTTAAACTGAACTGGCTATATATTAACGTTGATGCTAGCACAGGCCATATTGTCAAGGTTTTAAGACTAAAAAGAAATGGCTATGCCACAATTTATTCTCATTATTATTCACGAATTATGGCATGCCTACATAGTTGCGTTACACTCTTACAGGAATGATATTGGCGGCGATAAACCTGTCTGCTACTCTAGCGACTTATAATGGTCAACTCATATACATCATTATATTCTTAGATTAAAAATCTCAATGTGACTGGCTTAGGTTTACTTATGTTTCGACGCTCATTATCAAAACGACAACGATTCTTAATGGGTGAATTATCACCGACAGTGCCTCGATACGGTTTGGCTATTGGCATGTTATTTGGTGCATGGTTTGTGATGCCAACGGCACAAGCCGCCAGCTGTAAAATTCCCAAAAGTTATTATAAAAATGTGGCTTGTACGGCAAACAGCAGCTATTTTTTGGCAACGAAAGATTTTGGCGCGCCCGTGGCTTTGATCAACAGTAAAGGCAAAATCGTTGTTGATTTATTACGCTATCAAAAAGTCGATGTCAGCAAGTTATCAGGTGGTTTGCTCCCTGTGCAACGCTATAGCAAAGTCGGTTATCTCAACATGCAAGGTCAAGAAACCGTCCCTACGATGTATGACACACTAACCGGAAGTCAGGGCTGGGCGCGTCCAGTATCTAACGGGCGTATCGTAGTAAAAAAAGACGGTAACTACGGAGTGATTAGCCCCTCCAATCAAACCATCGTGCCATTCTCATCTACGATCAGTGACATCGATAATTATCAAAATGGCGTCACACGTGTTCGTAAAAATAACGCGATCAGCTGGCTGGATACAAACGGTAAAACGACAAATGATCCAAACAGTAAGAACAATGACAAAACCGTAGCACAGTCTGCTGCTAATGACAGCGCCAACGCATCAGACTCTTCAAGACAAACAGCATCAAGACAAACAGCGCCCAGTCGTTTTACAACGTTATCACCACGTCAGCAAGATGGTAAATGGGGGTTTGTTGATGACAACAATGTGACCATGATTACCTATTCTTTTGACGAAGTGAGCGCATTTTCTGAAGGGCTGGCGGGCGTACGTATTGGTACAGACTGGGGTTTTGTCAATCTTGGCGGTGAGCTTGTGATTCCTTTTCGTTTTTCTAATAGCGGTGTGTCAGCTGATGGTGATTATCAAGGCAAGTCAGCGTTTGTATTTACAGATGGTAAGGCTTGGATCGGTAATTTACAAAATGGGGATAAGATGTGTATCGATAAAGAAGGCGCTGGTGTTGGTTGTGATTGAACCTATTATTTAAATCTAGCATTTAAGACAAAAATTGATATTTAACATAAGAAAAAAATGTAAACCCTATCGCAGGGTTTACATTTTTTTATTGCCAGTCAGCCAAGTAATGAGAGTGGCAAAATTACTGGTCTGATAAATGATTGCGAATCAAGTCGACCATATAAGGTTGATAGTACTCAGGAATATCATGGGCCATGCCTTCGATTAAGTGAAACGTCGCATTCGGAATGGTCTTGGCAACCACACGCCCTTGAGAGGCAGGCAATAGTCCATCTGCGCTACCGTGCAGCACGATAGTGGGGGCTTTTACTTGTTTGCTAAACCGGCTAATAGAACCTGATGCCAAAATAGCATTGAGCTGTTGTACAGTACCAAGTGGGTGAAAGTTGCGCTGATAACGAAGTTTGGCAATCTCACGCACCATGCGTACGTTTACATGCCCTGGTGTACCAACCGTCTTCATAAACCAGACGCTATGCCGCACAATATCGCGTTCAGAATGGCTTTCTGGACGATTGATCAGTGTGTACAACTGCTTAGGCTTTGGCGGTCTTAAAAACGCACGGTTGGTTGTGGTAAACATCAGTGCCATGCGCTGCACAAGGCTGGGATAACGGGCTGCTACAATTTGTGTAATCATCCCGCCCATAGAGGCACCAAGCAGATGTGTTTTACCAAGGTTAAGGGCTTTGATCAAACGCGCGGTGTCTTCTGCCATATCGGTCAGATTATAAGCGACGGGCGCGCCTTTATTTGAGAGTCCAGTCTGTAAACGCATCATCATTTTGAGTTGGCTGATGCGCGGCAGACCATCAATCTGAACCTTAGAGGACAAACCAATATCGCGATTGTCGAAGCGAATCACAAAAAACCCTGCATCAATAAGGCGTTTAACAAAATTATTTGGCCAAAACACCATTTGCGAGCCAAGCCCCATTACCATCAGCAAGGGTGGATGATTGGGATTACCGCCAGCCTCAACACAAAGCTCAATACCATCACCAATATCGATCATGGCTTGGTAGAGGTGTTCACTAAGGTCAGAGTCACACCATTGATGTTCACCGAATTTTTGCCACTCAGGTGTTGGATAATGACTGGAGTCGGATGCTGGAGAGTTACTTGAGTTTGCAGCCAAGCTCTCAGACAGTTCGGAGTCATTGATGTCAGTTGATTTTGTCATGAAGTGTCCTAATTAGAGGGTCGGCTACTAAATTTCAAGCATTTCAAAATCAAGCTTGCCGACACCGCACTCTGGACAAGTCCAATCATCAGGAATGTCTTCCCACTTGGTGCCAGGAGCGATGCCTTCTTCAGGACAGCCGAGCTCTTCGTCATATATCCAGCCACAGACGATACATTCATAACGTTTCATAAATAATCCTATCGATCATTACCAGTGTTGCAGTAAGGGGTTAACGCCTATATTTAGAGTCACAGTCCGTATATTCGACTGCAAAAGCGCACGTAGTTTAGCATATAACCATGATTTTCATAGTTAAGTTTACACTTGTATATTGAGATTGATTGGCTTTTATCAAGGTCAGTCTAGGCTGCATTTTGCAATGAGTAACGCCATTCTTATCTCGCAAAACACAACATTTCTGTTAGCTATGATATAATTGCCAACGCAAAATCCATAGTGACATTCATGAATCTTTATCATCATCGTGACTCACGACCGTTATGTTATTATCTATACACTGTTATCTAAGCCATATAAACTAAGGGTTATTATGAGCAGCAATGCCACCATATCCGCTAACAACGCCGCCGAACCGTCTCATATACTCAATACAGATCATCGGTTTTGGCAAATTATTCGTACAGTACCAGACTTCCCAAAAGTCGGCATTGATTTTTATGATATTACTCCGTTACTGCGCAGTCATATTAATGAGGTGATTGATGCATTGCTTGCTGCATTGCCAGACGGGTTGATGGATGAGGTAGACTGCCTAGGAGCTGTAGAAGCGCGCGGGTTTGTATTTGCCAGTTTGCTGGCAGGTCGATTGGGTAAGGGCATGATTTTGCTGCGTAAGCCCGGTAAGCTGCCCCCACCTGTCGCTAATAAATCCTATGCATTAGAGTATGGTAAAGACACGCTTGAGATGCAAAACAATTTACCACCTGAGCGCGTATTGTTGGTTGATGATATTTTGGCTACTGGCGGTACATTGACAACTGCTTACGAGCTTTGCCAATCAGCAAGTCATACCGTGGTCGGTGTTTTGGTACTGCTGGATTTGGTCGATTTGCATGGCGAGTTTCCGGTACCAGTTTATACGGTATTAAAGGCTTAACACCTGTTTTAGGCCAGTTCTATAACATAAAAAAG